>JBAVTE010000001.1:0-2054 GCA_049695975.1 Minisyncoccia bacterium
CCATCGCCCTGCATGGTTTTCGGCTGGCGGAATCCCAGGTTGGCGAGACCGTGACCGTCATTGGCATGGGCCTGCTGGGTTTGCTGGCGGCGCAGATTGCAGCCGCATCCGGGTGCCGTGTGTTCGGGGTCGATACCAACCCGGCGCGGGTGGCGCTGGCGAACAGCCTTGGGCTTTCCGCCTGCCTGCGGAAACAGGCGGTTGTCTCAATGCAGGCATTCAGCGCCAACCGAGGTGCCGACGTGGTACTTATCTGCGCAGACACCTCCTCCAACGACCCGGTGGAACTTGCCGCGGCGGTTGCCCGCGACCGGGCGCGCATCGTTGCCACCGGAGCCGTGGGACTCTCCATCCCGCGCAAGATCTACTTTGAAAAAGAACTGTCCTTCATCAACTCCCGCTCCTACGGACCGGGGCGTTATGACCCATCTTACGAGGAAAAAGGTCACGACTATCCGATCGGTTATGTCCGCTGGACGGAGGGGCGCAACTTCCAGGCGGTGGTGGACCTGATGGCCTCCGGCAGGTTGAATGTTCAACCGCTCATCAGCCACCGTTTCCCGATCGAAGAAGCGGCGCGCGCCTACGAAATAATCACCGGCAAGAGTAAGGAACCGTTCCTGGGTGTTCTGCTCACCTATCCCCGGCAGGAAGGAATTCCCAGCCACAGGATTGAATTTAACCGGGTCCATCAACCATCTGCAACCGTCCGGCTGGGCGTGCTGGGCGCCGGTCTTTATGCCAATGCTACCCTGCTCCCTGCCATCCGGAAGATCCCCGGTCTCAGCCTGGTGGGTATCGCCTCTTCGGGCGGGCTGCATGCCCGTCATGCCGCGAATAAATTCGGTTTTAAGTATGCCACCTCCAGCGAGGACGAGATCATCGACGACCCGCACATCAATACAATCGCCATTCTCACCCGCCATGATTCCCATGCCGACCTGGCGCTGAAAGCCTTGCAGGCCGGCAAGCATGTTTTCGTGGAGAAACCTCTAGCCATTGACAAAATTGGGCTGGAAAATTTGATCGCAGCCCTGCAGGTCAGCCCGGACCTGCAGGCAGACGGCAATTCGCCGGCAGCCGCCGCCACGGGATTGCTGACCGTTGGCTTTAACCGCCGGTTTGCCCCTCTCGCCCGTCAGCTCGCCGCACATTTCGCCTCGTGCACAGAGCCGCTCCACATGCACTACCGGGTAAACGCCGGGCTGATCCCGCTCAACCATTGGGTGTATGACCCGGTCCAGGGTGGTGGTCGGATCATCGGCGAGGCCTGTCATTTTGTGGATTTCCTGGTTTTCCTGGCTGGCGCCGTGCCGGTCTCGGTCAGCGCCCACAGCCTGCCGGATGGCGGAAAGTACCGCCAGGACAATGTCTCCATGACCCTCACCTTCCCGGATGGTTCCATCGGCGTGGTGGACTATCTCGCCAACGGCGATAAATCTTTCCCAAAGGAAAGGCTCGAAGTATTTTGCACCGGGCGAGTGGCTGTGTTGGATGATTTTCGTACTCTGGAACTGGTCCATGATGGACGGCGCTCGGTGACCCGAAAAGCCCAGGATAAGGGCTGGCACGATGAATGGCTGACTTTTACCCGCTGCATCACGGAAGGCCGCCAGCCACCCATTCCATACGAACAATTGATCGGCGTGACGAAAGCCATGTTTGCGGCCGTGGAGTCCCTTCAGACTGGAAAAACCATCCTCGTTTGACATGGATTCTAAATAGGAATAAAGAGTTGCGATGTCAATAAAAGAATTCTTCTACTTGCTTCGCTGGGATTGGCGCATGAATCGTGGATGGACCCTCGATCGTTTGCGCAGTATGTTGCTGTTGCTCGATTTCCGCTATGAACAATTGATTCACCGAAATTTTTGCCGGCCGAAAAGCCCGATCACCATAATCTGGTACCTGACCCGTTTCCTGGGCTCCATATTCCAATGGTTTATTGCCACCTCCCTTATCCCGGGTGATGCAAAAATAGGACGGGGCCTGAGGTTGCCGCACCCTCAAAATATTATTGTCTCGAGATTTGCTACCATCGGTGAGTTCTGCAC
>JBAVTE010000002.1:0-9080 GCA_049695975.1 Minisyncoccia bacterium
TCTGACCTACAGAAAAAACTAAGAATCTGGAATGATTATTACAACAATCTTGAACACTGCGGTTTAAATGGAAAAACTCCAAATGAAATGCTAGGATTGGAGGTGACAAATGTGTGTGCCTAAAACATTTTCTTGCGACTACTAAAAAACCTTTTCCTTAGCCACGAAAGTAGCCTCTACAATATATCTATCTTCCTTTACACCAAAAACATTACAAGTAGAGAGAGTTAACTTATTTTCCTTACTTCCCAAGTCAACTTGTACTTCACTCGCGAGTTTCATATCGACAGACGATACTTTATAAACATATTTTGAAGTTGATGAATATACAATTATTTGATCGCCTACTTTTAATTTTCCTAGACCATTAAAGGTCTTGTATGCCTGATTGTTTACAACTTTGAAACCAGTGCTATGTCCAAAAATAAATAAATTACCATCGCCCAAAAGTCCTGAGCCATGATATCTCACAGCACCATGGAGCAAATATTCGTCTACTATTTTTGCATCGTTCGTATCTGGATTATAAATACTTGCATCTACACCAATTGTAGATATTATTATTTTCGTCGGCAACTCGCCCACTACTTTTGCCTTTTTTTTAGTATCAGTGATAAATGATGCCTTGTCTGGATATTGAACACTATTTATTTTCAACTCATCTGGCACAAAACCAAAAAGATACAGTACTCCAAATGTAACAAAACAAATAATTATAAAATCTAAAAAAAAATTCTTGCCAAAAAGACTTTTCTTTATTTCTGTTGTCTTTCCTTGATCTTTCATATTTTTATCATATCAGCTTGACAAATAAAGTCAAGTATAGTATGCTTGCTTTAGAAGATACATTAATAGCATTCTCCCTATATTTTTGAGGAACGAAGTTTCGGCTTCTTTGTAAGTCCTTAAAATTTTGGGAAAGTAAATTATAAATATATGTTAAATAAAATTTGGTTAAAAATAAAAGAAATGTTTAATACTGCCAGCGCAACTATAGTTGTAGTCATAGTTGTTGTACTTTTGGTATGGGCAGCAGTCACTGTACTACCTAAAGCTATTGCTGGAATGTATTCCTATCTTACTGCTTCCCTTTCGTCAACATTCATCGCTTCAGAAAATATTGCAATTTCTGCAGATAAAACAAATATTAAAAGCGGTGAAACCTTAAACATTTTAGTAAATAACAAAAATGATACAAACTCATTGAATACATTGTACTACCCATGTTCTGACGGTGTTTCCGTTTTGTTAAATGATGCAAACGGAGCATCTACAAACGCTCCAATAAATTGTGGCGAAGATTTTTATCTATTAAATAAAAATGGAGTATTTGCATTAACTATAAATTCTGAAAAAGTAGGATATGTAAGTATCCCTTTAACAGTAAAATCTCAGAATGAGAAAAAAGAACTGGAAAATATTGGTTCCATCACTATTGGAATAACAAACGAAAAAGTTGAACAAGAATCAAATACAAAAATAGAAAAACCTATAATAATCACAAATCCCTCTCCTGTTTCTCCTATAGTTTCTTATTATGGTAATTCAGATTTGTCAGTAAAAATATTGAGTGTAGATACATCAAATATATACAACTTGAGCGTAGCTGACCAAGTTTTGATTAAATTTGAGGTAAAAAATATCGGTACAAATAAAACAGGTTCTTGGATGTTTGGTGCGAATCTCCCAAGTAGCACTATGTCAAATTATTCTTCTGATTTACAAAGAAATTTAAATCCAGGAGACAAAATACAATATGTTCTAGGCTTTGGAAATGTAGATACCACCAATTCATCTATAATAAATATTACCGTCGACCCATCTAACCAAATAACAGAATCAAACGAATCAAACAATTCTACAAATTATACATTGGTTTATGACAACAGTAACAATCAGATCATACATGTAAACTCCAGCAATAATAACTATTATTATAGTAATAATGATTCTTATCAAACAAACTATGGTAATCTTTCAGGATCATGCCGTGGAAATTCTACCGTAATTCCAAACGGAAGCACAATCAACTGGACTGCAAGTGCTAGTGGAGGAAATGGTAACTACACATACCTATGGTCAAGTAGTGACAGATTGCTTTATGGTTATTCTCAGAATATAACTTACACATATCCTGTCGCTGGTCTAAAATATGCAACCGTTACAATAACTTCAGGTGGACAGACAATTAACGTCGCATGCACAGCAAACACTTATACAAATGGTAATAATTATAATGCATCATCAGACTTAAATTTGTCTCTTGTATCAGTCGGGACCATAGATGGTTATGGACGATTCATGCAAACAGGACAAATATTGAAAGGACAGACAGCAGCCGCAAAAATACTAGTAATGAATAACGGGAGTGCAGAAACTGGCCCTTGGGGTTTGGTTGCAAGCTTTGCACCTTCTTATCCGACAAACTCTTTTCAGCTTACCAATCAACCATCACTTAATCCCGGAGAACGAAGAGAGGTGATCGTTACATTCTTGAATGTTCAGCAAATCGGTGACAACGGTTTCAGTGTATTGGTGGACCCAAACAATCAGACAAGCGACTCAAACAAAAATAATAATTCCTTGTCAGCATCACTCAGAGTTTACTAATTTACAAACTAATAAAAGAGGTGTTTACCCCGGGACAGAGCCCCGGCCAAACAAGGACTCGTCCGAAGCGGACTCGCCTTGCGCCACGGCAGATCCGTGGGGTATTCACCTCTTGTGTTTTGACTTCGCTCGGACAAAATGTAAAATCAGAATTTTCCACTTTGCTCCTGGCTCGTCGAAATAAAAAGCGCCCGCATCAGATGCGGGCGCTTTTTATTAAAAGTAAAACACTTTTAAGTATTTCAGCAAAAGCGAGCGAGCTAGATATCCAAGTTAGCAAGCTTGGCATTGGACTGAATAAATGACTTTCTTGCAGGTACATCTGTTCCCATAAGCATATCAAATATCTGGTCGGCTTTTTGAGCATCTTCTATCATCACCCTCTTCATAAGGCGCTTTTCTGGATCCATGGTGGTCTCCCAAAGCTCTTCTGCGTTCATTTCTCCAAGACCTTTATATCTCTGAACGGAATACTTGTCAGCTTTCTTAAAATCAATTTTCCCTGTAGCTTTTTTATCTTTTGCAGGACTTTCTGTATTTTCAAAATTTTCCTCTTCCGCTTCTTCCTCACCAATATCACTTTCACTAACTTTCATTTTAGAAAAATATTTGATCTTTTCTTCTTCAGAGTAAAAATAATTTACTTCTTTACCTTTTTTAATTTTATAAAGTGGTGGCTGTGCAATATAGATAAAACCACCTTCTATGAGATCCTTGAAATATCTATAAAATAAAGTCAAAAGAAGGGTACGAATGTGGGCACCGTCCACATCGGCATCAGTGGCAATAATAACTTTGTGATATCGAAGTTTGGAAATATCAAATGTATCGCCGATAGCAGTGCCAAGGGCAATCACAAGATTTTTGATCTGCTCAGATCCAAGCATTCTGTCGAGACGAGCTCTTTCAATGTTAAGAATTTTTCCTCGAAGAGGTAATATTGCCTGCGTTCTTCTGTCTCTGCCAGTCTTTGCAGTACCTCCAGCAGAATCTCCCTCCACAATGAAGACTTCGGATTCAGAAGCATTATGTGACTGACAATCTGCAAGTTTCCCCGGCAAAGTCATACCCTCTAGGGCTCCTTTTCTCAAAATAGAATCCTTGGCCGCCTTTGCCGCTTTTCTGGCTCTTAGCGCCAAAATAACCTTCATTATGATAGATCTAGCATCATCTGGATTTTCCTCTAAAAACATCGAAAATGCCGTGCCAAAGACATCTTCCACAGCACCTCTCGCCTCTACGCTACCAAGCTTGGCTTTGGTCTGACCTTCAAACTGTATTTCGCGAAGCTTTACAGAAACAACGACAGTGAGACCCTCGAGAACATCATCGCCTGTAAAACTATCTTCACTTTCCTTGGATAAATTATTATTTTTAGCATAAGTATTGAGAGTCCTCGTAAGTGCTGATTTGAACCCTGTGAGATGAGTACCACCTTCTGGGGTGTAAATGTTATTTGCAAAAGCTACCACCCTCGCCGAAATATCATCAACATATTGGAGAGCCACCTCTACAGATTCCACACCTTCTACTTTTTTTTCTATGTAAAAAATGTTCTTATGAATTGGTTTTTGAAATTGGTTGTAAAATCGAACAAGTGAATAAAGGCCACCTTCAAAATAAAAAGTTTCTGAGGGTGCTTCGAAACCGAGTTCTCTAAAATAGAATGATTCTCTTTCATCAAACTTTTCTGTAATACCTCTTGCATCTATCATAGAAATACGAAGACCCTTTACAAGATATGCCTGCTGTCGCATATGGGAAACAACTTTGTCAAAATCAAAAATAACACCCTCTTTGAAAATTTCTGCATCTGGTTCAAAAGTAACGATGGTTCCGTGTAGTTTTGTATTTCCGATTTTTTTCACAGCAGCCTTTCTTTTTCCTTTTGAATATTCTTGATAATAGATTCCGCCATCTTTATGTACAGTGACCTTCATATAAACAGATAGAGCATTTACTACGGAAGCTCCAACACCATGAAGTCCACCCGAAACTTTGTATCCACCTTCTCCACCAAATTTTCCCCCGGCATGAAGTACTGTCATAATAGTCTCAAGCGCAGAAACTTTTGTTTGCTTGTGTATATCTACAGGAACTCCTCGCCCATTATCAGTAATCCTGACTCTATTTCCTGGCAAAAGAACAACTTCAATATTATTTGCAAAACCACCCATCGCTTCATCACGAGAGTTGTCAAAAATTTCGGTAATAAGGTGATGTAAACCGTCGGGGCCAGTAGTACCAATATACATTCCCGGCCTTCTTCGTACCGGTTCAAGGCCTTCAAGCACCTGTATTTGATCGGCTCCGTAATGGCTTTCATCCACTTTTTTCTTCACATCTCTTTCTTCTTTGTTTTTAGGCATAATGATTACGATTTAATGTTTTTTATACTGCAATTATAGCATATTTACAGAAAGAAAACAAAAGAAAAAACCCCCAGTTCAATAATCAATTGCAACACTTGTATTAGAATACAGGTGCCATGATAAAAATTAAAAAACAAAAGAAAGACAAAGTACTTTAGCAATTATTCTGTTAAAATTGCTAGTTTTTTCCAACTTTTTACAAAATCTTCAATATTTACAAATATATCTTTTCCGTCCATTTCAGTTTTTTTCTCAGGATCATTTATGTAAAAACCAGACAAAATTCCGTTTTTTTCTTCAAAACCAGAAACAACTACCATATGACCAGACAATCTTGGATTTGTTATGTCTTTGGCAAGAGAAATTATCACAGGAAATTTCTCTTTAATATTCTTAACAATTTTATTTATCCCAAATTTTATAGGAGATTCATTTTCTGTAAGGCCGTTGTCAAAACTTTTAAATTCTTGTTTATATGCAAAAACTTGCCTATTACATAAGAGCATTACAAGTAAATCATGTCCCCAACCAAATTCTTTTGTGTATCCACTTTGTGGTCTTCCCTTTTTTGAAAGATCATTAGAAATAATTAAACCTTCTTTTATTATATCCATTGCATCCACTTTTTTATCCAAAAAACCGATTACCATTTTCAAACACAAAATAGCACAGGCTCTGGACTGCCACTCTTCTGTAACCTCTTCAGAATATTGAGAATAAAAAGGTATATTTAATTTCATGTTATCTCACCTGCCAACCTTTGTTCGCATTTAGTTTTTCGGTAATTTTTGTCATTACAATATTTATTTCATCATCAGAAAGAGTTTTTTCCATTGACTGAAAAACCAAACGATAAGCAAAAGATGTTTTTGATGAACCGTCTTCAAACTTTTTTGTAAAGACATCAAAAAGATAATTTTTAACAAGTAAATCCCCCGCTCCAATTTTATTTATCTCATTATTGATTATTTCAAATACATCCTCGGCTTTTGTGCTTTCTGGGGTAAAGACCGCCACATCACGGATCATAAATGGATAAGATGATATTTTTTTGAATCTTTTGGTTTTATCACCTATTTCAGAAAAATCATATTCTTTTGGCTCTGAAAGATTTTTGATAATCTCCTCAAAATCATACTCTGCAATATTATTCGTGTCCAAGGATTCACCTTCCAAGGCTAAGGAGAGACCTTGACCTGCCACAAGACCCAACTTTTTTTCAATCATAGCAACGGCGGTATTTAGTACATCTTGCTCTTTTGGTTTTTTTAAACCTAAAGGATTCTTGACTCCTATCACGAACCTTTTATATTCACCTTTATTTGTAAATATATGCCCGAACTCAAATATTTTTATTTGCTTCATTCCTACAAGTTCCGAATACCTGACATTAAATTCTAGAGAATTTTTTATACCGTCTGTAAGGTTTGATCGTAAAAATCTTTTTTCTGGAGATATTGAATTTTCAAGCTCTATTTCTCCTTTATCCGTAAATGTATAATTTATTATTTCAGAAAAACCTTGCGCATAAAGTATGCGTCTAATCTTTTCTTTATAATAAAAACCTTTATCCATTTTTGCCATTCCTTCAAATTTAGTGGAAACTTCGCCAATTTTGTCATATCCGTAAATTCTGCCTATTTCCTCGGCCAAATCTTCTTTTATCCTCAAATCTAATCTTTCGTCTGGTACTGTAATAACAAATCTTTCTTCATTTTCTGTCATCCTTCTATAGGCAACAATTTTTTTAAACTTTTTATTATCTTTTATCTTTTCTATGATTACTCCATTTGGATTTGTGCAATGAATCACTTCCCCATTTCCTAAATATATTCCACAATGATCCACTCCTTCCTTTACTTCTTCCCCAGGCAAAAATTCAATTGTTTTATAATGTATTTTACCCTCACCTGTGTTTGAAAAAACTATGTCACCTGGAGAGATTTCTTTTTCATTGACTATTTTTCCAAAAACATGTTGATCCACAGACATTCTAGGAATCTGTATTCCTGATAAAGCAAAACAATAGGAAATAAAACCAGAGCAATCAAAAACTTTTGGCGCGTCATAAGAAATACTTGCCCCAAGTTTATAAGGAACTCCGATAAAAGATTTTGCAAATTTTAAAACTTCGTCCACCGGCTTTACTAATTTAAATTCAAAACCAAATCTATCAAAAATATTTTCAATATCTTTATTTATAATTTTTACACCAATGATTTGGCTTGCTTCCTCGGCAGATATGCCAAGTTTATATTTATTTGCTCTCCTAGGATAAACATCTACAGACTCACCCACCTTTGTATCTTTTGTACCAGCAATTTCTACAATAAGTTTAGTAAGAATATCCATAGCCTCATCTGCCATCTCAGAAGAATAATCATTTTCATATCTCTTAGACGCGTCTGTCTGAATTTTTAATTTTTGAGCTGTTTTTCTGATAAGTACAGGATCAAAGCTAGCTGACTCGAGCACAATGTTTTTTGTTCTCTCTTCAAGCTCGGCATACATACCACCTTTTATACCAGCAATGGCAAGAGGAATTTCCTTGCTTGTAATAGTAAGCACACTTTCATCAAGCTCAACTTCTTTTTTATCAAGAGTGGTAATCCAATCGCCATTTTTGCAATTTTTAACTTCAATTAAAATTACATTTTTTTCATCTGCCAATTTATCCGCATCAAAAGCATGCATCGGCTGACCAATCTCATTCATCACAAAGTTAGTCGCATCAACGATATTATTTATTGATCTCTGTCCTATTGCTTCCAATTTTTCCTGAAGCCACTTTGGCGACTCCCCTGCTTTTATGTTTTCTATCACTCGTCCAATATATCTTCGACATTTTTTTCCATCTGCAATTTTTATTTCCAGCTTTTTTTCAGTTTCTGAAACTTGAAAATCTTTAAACTCTCGTGAATACTGATTGACTTTAATATCAGCGATAACTCCTACTTCTCTCGCAATACCTCTGTGACAAAGACAACTATGATTCAGATTTGGAGTAGTTTTTGCATCCATCACAGTATCATTTCCAACTTTTTCCATACTCTCTATTTCCATTGAATGCATTGTCAAAAAATCCCCCACTTTTTCCGGAGTCGGTGCTTTGCCATTCAAATATTCATTTAGCCAATTGTAAGAAACTTTCATTTATTTAAAATTGATTAACTAATCTCAAATCTCCAGAATAAAACAATCTGATGTCATCTATCCCGTATTTCAACATCGCCAATCTTTCTACAGATCCGCCAAAAGCCAAACCTTTCCAATCATTTGGGTTTATTCCAATATCATTCAAAACTTTGGGGTGTACCACACCCGCACCCATTATTTCTATCCAGCCAGTCCCCTTGCATATTGGACATCCTGCTTCTCCTTTTTTACATTTAAAACAAGAAATGTCTATTTCTACTCCTGGTTCAACAAAAGGAAAATAACTTGGTCTGAATCTCACATCAACTTTTTTTTCAAAAAATTTATCAAAAAATTCATTTAAGACTGATTTCAAAGTCGCGAGGGAAACATTTTTATCCACATAGAGCATTTCAAACTGTTGAAACTGCATTTCGTGAGTAGCATCCGTAGCCTCATTTCTATATGTTTTTCCTGGACAAATTATTCTGATGGGAGGATTTTTATTTTCTTCCATATAGTGGATCTGCATAGCGCTAGTCTGCGTACGAAGAAGCCGTCTTCCTACCCCGGGAAAATCCTTACTTGGCTTCACCCAAAAAGTATCTTGCATATCTCTTGCGGGATGATCCTTTGGCACATTTAAAGCGTCGAAATTGTAATATTCTGTCTCAAGCTCTGGACCATCTGCCAAAGTAAAGCCCATTTCAAAAAATATTCGATTGATGTCGTCTATTACTCTTGTAATGGGATGCACATGAATATCTACTATATTATCCATGTATTGATTATAACGAAAAAAGAGATTTTAACAACTTTTTGGAGCCACCTCCCAGATTTTCCCGCGACTCTCACCTCGCCGTCACTCGGCTCGGTCTGGGCACCAGCTCGTCTGTTTTTCTTGCTAGAAAAACATGACTCTGCTGTTCAAATCTGGACGCAAGCAAAGCAGTTTGCTTGCTG
>JBAVTE010000003.1:0-1507 GCA_049695975.1 Minisyncoccia bacterium
GTAAAATGGGGTGAGAAATCATAAACCCAGATTCGTGATTGACTGACAAGGAACCCGAAGATTCACCATCTGAAACAAACACCGAAACTTGTAACTCGGTTCCAGAAACGGATTTCGAGATTACGTCAAGAAGTTCAACAACTTTGTTCGACATACGGACTCCCATTAAGAGATTTCCAACAACCGCCTGCACCCTACCTCGCTACGCTTCGGCGGGTGAGGCGTAGCGTTCGACCAAAGGAGAAATGTGATACCTACTTGGTTGATGATTTTCTTAGGAAGAGCCGCTTCAGGCGAGCGATTTAGGAAAGCGACAGCAAGGGACTACCAATTGTATGTATCTTTCTTTGCCCTGTTCCCTTTTAGCGCTATTGCATGGAATTGGATATGCGAGTCAATATTGAAGACCTCTGCAAGTGGACTCTCATTCTGGATAGGTTTTACGGCATTAGGGACTGTATACATCTTGGTCTGGCTCAGTCTGGCTTGGCGATTGCCATTGCTGGCGTGGATAATTATCGCGATAATATCTAGCACTTCATTGATTGCATATTTTTTGAAAATATTCGGGGTAATATGAAAGGGTCGAACAAAGCACTGCAACAACTACCTCGTGACCCGCCGCGGGTCACTCGGAGGTTGAGTGCGGAACGTTGGCTTCATGATATTAATCGCGGACATAGCAGACGTGGCAGCAAGCGGATGGACGAATCAGAACATATTTTCAAAATCCTGTCATGCCGTTTTTGACGGTATAACCACTTGCGTACAGGCATTTTGCAGAAATTCCCGATATCGGGCCTGGATTCGATTATTGCGATGATTTGAAGCCGTTGAGCTGCGGAAAACCAAGCCAAGAGAAGAATTACGCCAACCAACAAATGCAGGCTATCGCCGCGAAGCGCGGCTCAGCCTGATTTGGTCGTTGGCCAAGACATATGACCAAAGGCGTCTTCATAACAATCTGGCTGATTCTCGCTGTCCTTCTCGCCGTCGGAATAGGCAGCTTGAATACTCCCACATTCTGGCGACTCACAAAGCACGCGAGCCGCTGCCAAGGCACTGTGACCGAAGTGACTGTCGAGCACCACAACACGGTTCGGTACCAATACACCGTGAGCAACCGTGTCTATGCGGGTCAGACACAAACGGGCGCGCCAAACCGGGAAGCTGGCAAGCTCCGATCCGGCGACGCATTGGTTGTGTTCTTCGATTCGGACGCTCCCGGCACATCAGTTCTTGAAGCTCCTGACTCGCTCCTGAAGAATGAGGTCATCTCGTGGGGCTTGGCGGCACTCGTTATGCCGTCGCTGATGGTCTTTGGGCTCAAGAGGGGTCTTGATCGGAACAGACGGAAGGCCAACCAGAACCTCCAGGGTACCTCGCGTTCGCTCGGACCCTGAGGTTCAACGTTGGCGGTTGCGCCGTCCGGGCTCTACTACCTGAACAGCTCGATGGTCTGGACTCCGGCGAGCAGCACCACCGATTGTCATCCGGTGTATCAAGG
>JBAVTE010000004.1:0-26210 GCA_049695975.1 Minisyncoccia bacterium
TCTGACCTACAGAAAAAACTAAGAATCTGGAATGATTATTACAACAATCTTGAACACTGCGGTTTAAATGGAAAAACTCCAAATGAAATGCTAGGATTGGAGGTGACAAATGTGTGTGCCTAAAACAAAAAGAGGTTATCTTATAATCCGATTGATAAGAAAATAAAATGGTTTTATTGCTAACAAAAATACAAAAGCACAAATCAAATTAAATATAAGATGGATATTTGCGACTTGATGAACTAAATCTCCGTCTAACCACTGGACTATTCTATAAAAATATACAAGGAATGGAAGTAAAATAATAACGCCCAGAAAATTGAACAGAAAATGAGACAACGCGACTTTTTTTGCCTCTCTTCCCATTGCTAAAGAAGCAATGATAACAGTAGAAGTAGTTCCTATGTTGGCACCCAGAATTAAACCGACAGATTGGGCCAAATCAATATGCCCCGCCCCAGCGAGGATTAAAACTATCCCCGACACAATACTACTTGATTGAAATACCGCTGAAGCAATTATGCCAATCATAATTGCGATAATTGGATTTGAAGTTATAGAGAGATAAGAACCTAATAACCCTTGGTCAATATGCGAGACAAAAATAGAAATTAGATAGATTGAAAAGAATAAAAGACCGAAATATATTATCGGTTTACCATATCTTTTGAAACTATTTCCCCACCAATAAACGATTAAACCAAGTAAAATTATAAATGGTGAGACAGACATAGCATTAAACGCCACAAGCTGTGAGGTGATAGTCGTGCCTATATTTACTCCGAAGATTACACCTAAAGTGCTATAAAAAGAAATAAGGCCTGCATCCGCCAAACTGGCAACCAAGACAGATGTTGCAGAGCTTGATTGTAAGATAGCAGTTGAAACGGTCCCAAAAATTACTCCTTTTACAGAATTAGAAGTCAATGAAGATAACAGATTCCTTATCTTTTGTCCTGCAGTATGTTTTATTATATTACTAAAAGATATGACGCTATACAAAAAAAGTGCTACTGAGCCGATTATACCTACGATAATTCCAGAAATTCCTAACATTCCAAAATTATACCAGAATTAGAAATGATTTCACAGCCAAGATAAAAGGATTAATATAAAAAAAATAATTTATATTTCTAGTTTTTACTTTACTCTTTTCTATCAACTAGTTCTAACGTCCCTACTTCCAACAAAAACAGCCCTTATATAGAGCTGTTTTTTGATTGCGCGGCTGATGGGATTTGAACCCACGACCTCTCCCGTGCACTTCTTCCAATATTTTCATACTGGCATGGACTATATCTTTACCCTTCACACACAGTGAGTTAGGGTACTCCGGTATCTAGTCTCTACGGCGCCCCCTCAAAATTTGAGGGGTTCCCACGGTGTTCGCATATTTCTAAACGAAACTTAGCCTTCACCGTTATCCCAGAGAGTTTCAATCTGCCTCTCGACAAAAAGCTGCACGTCTACAGGGGAGCGCTCTAACCAACTGAGCTACAACCGCATTTTCATAAACTTCTCAAAGATAAGTCGTTTCCTCTCCAGAAACAAAGCATCATTCTTGAGATTCATACTATTATACATAAAATTGTATAATTTCAAAGCGTTATTCATAGTATAAGACAAACGATAATAATCCCCTTTCCATTTTATAAAACGGCCTCCGGTAAGATTTTCTGTCTCCAATCTTTTTTTTAAAGCTTCCAAAAAAGACAATGAGCAAGATGTAAAAACCGAAGAAATAAGTAAATTTGGTTTTGGTCTTTTTTTATTTAAAAAGCCTACCCAAACATTGCCATCACCATCAAAATAACCGCGAACGAAGTCAGAAAAATATTTATTTGGAACCGATGGAATAGCTAAACTTTTTGTTTTATTTTCACTGTATCCTAATCTTCTTAAATCATCACACATATCATAACTTCCTATCTGGAGACGGTATAAGTTTTTATTATTTCCTTTTCCAATTCTTTCACTTATTTTGTGTCGATGAATGGAATCGAACCATTGTCTGAGGCTTATGAGTCCCCCGTTCTACCATTGAACTACACCGACATACTCACCAATATAATATACTTTGAGAGAAAAAGAAAGACGGCCCCGGCATCGGATGTCGGGGCCGTCTTTCTTTTTACATGTTGCGGGAATTGGAATTGCACCAATGCCTCAAGGTTATGAGCCTTGCGAGATACTACTTCTCCATCCCGCGATGTTATGAGTATAAGTGTACTAAAAATAGATGAAAATGGCAAGCTATATTATTTTAAATTCCTGGAAAACTGTTTCGTAAAGACCTATCACTCTCCTTACTTCTCTCTGATTTAATTGAAAATCTAAGCCAGAATGGGCAATAGTATTTCTTATTTTATGTGCTTCCCACGCATTGTCGAGAGTTTGGAAATTACCCTGTTCCACAGCTTTTAACTTTTCCCCTATTGTATCCCCCGGCAAAGATAGTCCTTCCAAAAGATCTCCAAGAACAACATCCGCCGAAATAATAGCTCGTACCCAATCATTCTCTGCTTCAGAATTTGCGTATTTCAATACCTGCTGCCATTTCAAAGTATGTGAATATCCTTCTTTTTCTAAGATTTTTTCAGTAGCAGAAATTTTTAATATTTCTTTTGTTTTTGCCAATTCATCTTGATATTTTTTCCACCAAATCACAGTTAGAATAGCAAATGCAATTGCAACAAAAATTCCAAAAATCATAAATTTCGCTACAAATGAAATCAGAATATATGATGAAATAGAAAAATAATATCCTACTTTATCAAACACGTTTGGACCTGTAGTCGAAATAGGAAAAAAATATGAAATAAATCCATATATTAAAGCCAAAGTAAATAGAAACGAGACTATAAATTGCCATTGTTCATTTTGACCTGGAGCTTTTTTTTTCTTATCATCAGCCATTTATTCTAATATTTTAACACTCTATAATAAAACGAGCTACTCACCCAATAAGTCTTTACCAACTTTAAACAAAAGATCTTCCTCACCATGTCCTGCGATAAGCTGAATACCAAGAGGGAGTTTTTTGCCGTCTATTTCTTTAAATCCCCAAGGCAGAGAAATAGCAGGAACACCGGCGAGGTTTATCGGTACAGTAAATATATCTTCCAGATACATTTGAAGCGGGTCATTTACTTTTTCACCTATTTTGAAAGCCGAGCCAGGAGTAGTAGGTGTAATAATAATATCAACCTTTTCAAATGCTTTCTGAAAATCTTGGCGAATAAGATCTCTTACTTGGTTTGCCTTATTATAATATGCATCATAATATCCAGCCGATAAAACATAAGTACCTAGAATAATTCTTCTCTTGACTTCCTTACCTAAACCCTCTTTTCTTGAAAGAAAATAATCTTCTATGCCATTTTCTCCAGAAATCCTTTTACCAAATCTCATACCATCAAAGCGTGCCATATTTGAGGAAACTTCCGCCGGGATAAGAACATAATAAGTAGACAAGGAATATTTTAAACTTGGCAAATTAACCAATTCTAATTCATATTTACCATCTTGTGCTATTTTATCTTTAAACTCATTTATATTTTTAAAAATTTCTGAATCGTAGACACTGTTATCTGCAGAAAATTCTTTTATAAAACCAATTTTAATTTTCTTTTTTCCATCTGTTTTCCCTCCAAAGTTGATACTCGTAGCATCCATTTTATCTTCACCTTTGATAGCATTAAAAAGAATTTCAGCGTCCTCAACTGTTTTTGCAATAGGACCAATCTGATCAAAAGAAGAACCCATTGCCATAAGTCCGTATCTGGAAACTGCTCCGTATGTAGGTTTGAGTCCCACTACCCCACAAAAACTTGCCGGCTGACGAATAGAACCTCCAGTATCTGAACCGAGAGCCACGAGAGCCTCATATGAAGCCACAGAGGCGACAGCACCACCTGAAGATCCACCGGGCACCCTTTCCACATCTATCGGATTTTTTGTCGGACCATAGGCGGAATTTTCGGTGGACCCACCCATCGCAAACTCATCCATGTTTGTCCTACCAAGAAAAACGACACCTTCTTGTTTTAATTTTTCTATTACTGTGGCGTCATAAGTAGCGGTATAACCCTCCAAAATTTTTGAACCTGCAGAGACCTTTCGTCCTTTTATTAAAATATTATCTTTCACTGAAATAGGAATACCAGTAAGAAGTCGGGCTTTGCCAGATTTTATCATTTCATCCGCCTTTTTTGCCTGCAACAACACATCTCCATAAACTTCAAGATATGCGTGCAGTTTCTCATCTTTCTTTTTTATTTCTGCAAGATAAGCAGATGCCAAATCTACGGCAGTGTAATCCCCTTTTACGAAGGATTCGTGAGCTTTTGCTATTGTTAAATTTTTTAGATCAATATTCATTTTTTTGTTTTTTCATCTATTATCCTGGCGCATAACGAGATCTATCTTTATTCTTACAAAATCTTCTTTACTTTTAAATAATTTCCCTCCGACTCTGGCATTTCTGCAACAACGACTTCGGTGTAAAATCCTGATTCAGCCATATTTTCATCAGATCTTATTATATTTCTGTGTTCACCCACTTTTTTTGTGTTAGATATTTTTTCAGATACTTCTTTGAGCTGGGCAACATAACCCAAAATTGGGTCAATTTCCTTCAGAAAAGTGACTTTTTCCTCATCTGTAAGCTTTATCCTCGCAAGAGTGGCAAGTTTCTCGATGTCTTTGATTTCTAGCATTCTAATATTCTAGCATTTTCTTTGAATTTATCAAAAATTATTAGACAAGAAAATCCTCAGTTCTCCGGAGGCGAAGCCTTCGTAAAACTGCAGAAAGAAATTTCCTTAGTAAAAATTATTTAGAAAGAATATCTATAATATTTTGTTCTGTAAGGATTTTGACCCCAAGTTTTTGTGCTTTCTCCAGTTTTGAACCAGGGTTTTCGCCGGCTACAAGGTAGGATGTTTTTGAGGAAACGGACTCGGAGATGTCGCCACCGAGGGCGCGGATTTTGGCCTTTGCAGAGTCGCGAGACATTGAGGAAAGGGTGCCGGTGATGACAAAGGTCAGACCGGAAAGTTTCCTGGAGTTGGCGCCCGCATCAGATGCGGGCGCCTTTTCTATCTTAATTTGTTTAAGCAAACTATCAACAAGTTTTTTGTTTCCTTTATCAGCAAAGAATGCAAACAATGATTCTGCAACCACATCTCCCACGCCATTTATCTTTTGCAAATCCTCCACACTCGCCTCTCTTATCTTTTCTATTGTTCTAAAATTTTCTGCTAGATCTATAGCTGTCTCTTCACCTACTTGTGGAATTGAAAGTGAAACAATAAATTTTGGCAGTGTCACCTTCCTTGATTTTTCAATTGAATCAAAAACATTTTCCACCGACTTTTCACCAAACCTTGGTAATGAAAGTAAATCACCTTTTTCTAGTGTAAAAATGTCTGGAAAGGTGGAAATCAAATTATTATCCATCAATACATCAATAATTTTCGGCCCCAATCCATCCATATTGAATGCCTTTTTTGAAACAAAATGATAAAATTTTCTTTTTTGTTGTGCAAAAGAATCTTTCGCCACACATCTCCAAGCAGACTGTCCTGAAATCCTTTCTATTGATCCATCTCCTCCGCAAGCTTCCACTTTTTTTGGAAAAACAAAAACATTTTCTTTCCTCGTTCGAAGTTCTTTAATAACTGAGACTATATCTGGAATCACATCTCCCGCTTTTTGCAAAACTACTGTATCACCCACTCTTACATCAAGTCGTTTTATTTCATCTTCATTATGTAGTGTAGCGCGAGAGACGAGTGACCCCGCCACTCTCACTGGAGTAAGTTTGACTACAGGAGTAAGCACCCCTGTCCTTCCAACCTGCAAAATAATATCCTCCACTACAGTCGTCACTTGTTCAGCTGGAAACTTATAAGCAATTCCCCATCTTGGCGACTTCCCTGTGTATCCAATTGCATCTTGTATTTTTCTTGAATTTATTTTAATCACAATTCCGTCGAGACCATAATCTAATTTATCTTTATTTTTACACCATTTTTCATAATATTTTTCCACACCAACTAAACTATTAAAAACTTCATGATTTGGATTTGTTTTTAAGTTAAGGTCAGAAATTAAGGCAAGCTCCTCATGTTGAGTCTGTGGCATTTCACCACTAATTTTATCTATATCATAAATAAAAGTATTCAAATGCCTTTCAGATGCAACTTTTGGATCAAGCTGACGGATAGAACCTGCTGCAGCATTTCTGGTATTTGCAAAAAGAGCTTCACCTTTTTTTTCTCTTTCTTTGTTTATTCTTTCCAATTCTTTTTTTGAAAGCCAGCATTCTCCGACTGCAATTAAATCCAAATGTTTCGAAAGTTCAAACGGAATACTTCTTATTGTCTTCAAATTTTGTGTCACATCTTCTCCAATACTTCCATCACCTCTCGTCGCACCTCTTTCAAAAAATCCGTTTTTGTAAGTTAAAATTATTTTAAGACCGTCTATCTTCAATTCACAGCAATATTCTATCTTTTCATTTTTTAAAGATGGTTCTTTACTTATCATTCTTCTCACCTTTTCATCCCATTTTTTAAGTTCACTAAAATCAAAACAATCATCAAATGACCATTGGTTTACTTCATGTTTTACTTTTACAAATTCATCTAATGGTTTTCCACCAACTCTTTGTGTAGGACTTATGGGTGATTTCATTTCTGGATATTTTTCTTCCAATTCTACGAGTTCTTGCATGAGAGAATCATAGACTTCATCTGTAACTTCTGGACGATCTAAAACATGGTAAAGATACCGATATCTATCTACCGTTTTGATAAGTTTTTTATATCTTTCTATTATTGGTTTGTCTGCCATTTTAGTATGTCTGATAAATTCCTCTTTCGAGTCGTCTGCCTAATGAGCCGGTATTGTGTCCTTGAGTGCTAATAGACGAAACTACATTCCCTGTGCTAGGAGAATATGTTTTAGTTAAAATTAAATCTGCTACAGGAAGCACCCCCCTCATTCCCCTCGTTCGTTCTATTGTTGTAGTAGCATAATTAAAAAATTGAGGAATATTAAATGTAAAAGTATTTCCGTTTGGATTAAATCCGTTTGGTGCATATTGAGAATCATTAGGATTAAAAATTTGACCATTACAAACAATCGCGGTTGTTCCAATATTTTTTGGATTGCACCCATCGCCAAGACAAGACGGAAAACCTGCTTGTTTAATATCCCAATACAGAGCACATTCTCTAGCACTATCGGCAGCATAAAAGGCAAGTTGAGAATCTTTTGCCGACTGTGATATGGCGAGCTCTCGGAGAGAAACACTAAAAATCGAAACTCCTATGAGCAACATGACACTTGCAGTAAAAACCGCAAATAATAATGCAAAACCTTTTTTATTTCTATAAATTTTGATCATAAATTACCCCAATAATTATAAATATAACTCGTAATTTCAAGCACTTGATCCGCGCCTGTCCCCCATGTCACACGAACAACTATGTAAGCTTCATCCACAGGTGTAGTACCATCACCTCTCATAATTCCAATCTGTCTTGAAAATTTCGATAATTGAGTACAATTGGCATCAACACCAGTAATACCATATCCAAGAAAAACACCACTTGTATCTCTTTTTACGCACATAGAAAAATTAGCATTATAAATCTGTCCATTCAACGAATCTACATTACATCCGAGAGTTGGTGTGCTCGTACTACTAATACAAGAGGGGGTTATATTTTTAAATTGTCCAAGCCAGTCTGTACCAGGCGTTTTACTGCCTTCTGCCTGGACACCATTTATGTCTCGAACATTTTTGATATATTCTATGGCATCTTGTGCCAAAAACGCCGCTATCATCTGGTCTTTGGAACTGATTGCTGAAACCAAACCTTTTTGAGCTACTACCATGGGACCAGTCACGGCCATCATCAAAATAGAAATCGCAACAAGTGCTTCCACTAGTGTAAATCCCATTAGAGACTTCTTCTTACACACTCCAAAAACACTTGAACATTTATTTAGTTTTTGTAAATTAGTCTCTAACGGGACAAGTCCTTTTTTTGTTTTTTGATTTTTTGTTTTCATTTTTCCTTATTATTTTTTTATAGCCCTTTGTGAAGCAGTAGTCTGTAAATTAAAAGTTGATTTGGTATCTGTCAAACCTCCAGCTTGACCTTCCATCATTATGATCACTTTTGGCTGAACATCACTTCCTTTTACAACATAAAATTTCAAACTCAAAATATTGGTATCTGGAGAAGTGATTCGAGCATAACCTGCAGGAAGAGTATTGCCAGACACATCACATGAATCTTCCGTTAATGTGCATTTACTTAAAAAACCTTTTTCACTTTCTGTAGGTGGTGTAAAATAATAATAAACTTTTGTTATTCCATCCGGAGAAAGATAATTTATAGATTGACTTCCAATACCAGTACTGCAATCTGTCCCGTCTTGCACCGTTCCACAATAATAACCGCTTCCCATTCTTATATCTCTCGAAATACTTTCCACCACAAAGTTCACATTGCTAACGACACTTTGTATTGCTCTAGCTTTTCTATTTGCATTTATAATAGACATGAGAGCACTCATCGCCACAGTCACAACCATCATAAAAACCGCTATTGCTACAAGCATCTCTACTAAAGTAAAACCTTTTTTAAAATTTTTATTTTTTGACATATATATCACCTAGAGCTGTTACTATAATATTTTGTGTTTGCCCGTCGGCAGAACTTATGGTTATTTTTGAAAAAGATTGATTCGGAACCGTGTTGCCTGCAATACCTTTTGTTATGTGAGCATCTGGATTAGGCCTCAAAAAAGTTATATTTATTTCGTCTTGAGGATCGCAGTTTAATTCGTCACTCCCTGCACAAAGATCTGCAATAAAACTCCCCCTAGTCAAAGTATATTTCCTCATACATTCTGAATCATCCTTAAAACAAGTGGTCTCACCATCAAAAAAATAATTTGGATTTACATCTGCAAATAAAATGTACTGTTTATTATCACTCCTAGAAAAACGAACCCCATATCCAGTAAACACAGAAGTGGTAGGACTAGTAAAAAATTCTTTTACATTTACACCATAGGTCTGTGCTTCTCTCACAGAAAGTGCAATATCGTAAGCCAAATTATCCAAAAGAATAGAACCATCGAGCTTGCTCTGACTACCAATCATAATACCCGTAAGCGCTACAAATATGACAAGGACTATCATAAGCTCTATGAGAGTAAATCCGGATTTTTTTGATTTTATTTTGTTATTTTTGTGAAAAAACATTTTAGGTTTTAAAAAATACAGAAATTAATGAAATAAATTTTGTAAATAAAGGAAATCGAGATGCAAAAAATATTCCACAAAAACGGCAAGAATAATGAAAGGTGCAAACGGTACTTCGCTCTTAATTGTAAGCTTTTTTGAAAACAAATTCAACTTGCCTAAGGTCATAACAATGATAGAAAATATTGCGCCTATCCAAAAAGACAAGATTATTGCGGAAATTCCTGCCCAAAAACCGAGAAACCACCCTACCCCTAGGGCAAGCTTGGCGTCGGCAAAACCGATCCATCTTCCAGAAGATACTGCCCAAAGAATGTAAAAAAATAAAAACAAAATCGGACCAGCAAGCAGATCTAAATAAAAAGGAAAAGATAATATGTGACTTAGGCCAATAAAATAAATTACTCTGAATAGAGATAGGATAATGAACGAATACACAAGCCCATCAGGAATGATTTTGTGGCGAAAGTCATAGACGGCGATCATTAAAAGAAAGCTAAAAATAATAACATCAGAAACAAAAAATAAGGGGCTTTGCCAAAATGTTTGAAAATACAAAAAAAGAAAAATCAATCCAGAAATCAACTCTATCAGAGGATATTGAAATGAAATCTTACTCCCACAATACCGACACTTGCCTCGCAAAAAAATATAACTAAAAAATGGCACGAGATCGTACCAAGCCAATCGATGTGAACAAGAAAAACATTTTGAACTACCAGAAACAAAAGAAAGTCCTGTGCCATATCTCAGGATCACAACATTTAGAAAACTACCAATAATCACCCCGAGGCAAAAAATAACTACCGGAATAAAATATAATAAAAAACTATTGGGGTCTAACATCATAAATTAAGTTGTTATCGGGGAGGGTAACATCCTTTGTCAAAATAGTATCTGGTTCATCATCACAAGCATCATCGTTAGTAGAATTATAACCCGCTCGTGAATCAAGTGTTGATGTCTTTGATTCTAGTTTGGTATATAAGTGATAGCTATTACATATATCACTACTGCCTCTTACCATTAAAGCAACATAATAATATCCATTGTCTGGATATCCTTTCGGCGGAGTCAAATCATCTAATGTAATCTTGCCTGGGGACGATATAGGTAATGGAGATTCGCCTGAATACAATTCATCCAACTTTTTAGGATAATAACCATAAAGATTATAATAATATTCCAAAGCAAGTTTAATTTTTAATATAGAGGAAATTCTTTGCTGATCTCGACTCTTTGATCTTGTCGAATTGACAGATACATACACCATAGTCGTAAGAATGGTCATAATAGCAATAACGACAAGAAGTTCAATAAGTGAAAAACCACTTTTCTTTTTATTCATTTTGTAATTATAACTTAAATTTAAACAAAAACAAAACAGGATTTCTCCTGTTTTGTTTTCTAACCTTTTATCAAGATTATGCCTTACTAAGACAGCTTCTTACTGACAAGTTGTAGAAGATGTAAGGTTGGCGGTTACTGATCCAACATATCCTGTTGAATCAATACACCAGAAAGCTGCAGACTTCAAATCTGATGAAGCTGCCCAATTGGTAGCGTCTGAATTACATGTACCACCTAATTTTCCAGCTGTGCTTGTAGCGGCAGCCAAAAGCTTGATCATCTGAGGATCTACACATACTCCTGTATATGTATTATTGGTATCATAAAAGACTGCTGCCTGCGCAGGAAGCTGGGCTAACTGTGCTTTAACAGCTGCATCTGAACCTTTTGATCTTGCTGTGTTTAGAGAAGCAAGAACGACTGAAGAAAGAATACCGATAATGGCGATAACCACCAAAAGTTCAATTAACGTAAAACCTTTTTTCATAATTAAATTTTAACTTTAAAATTAAATAACGCTAATAAATTTGCTTAATGTTTTTTGTGTCAAAACTTGCTCAGGGCTCCTTCACAAAAAACACGACCGAAATTTTCCGTCGACGGAAAACTAAGTTGCTAGATTATTATATCACCAAAAAATAAAATAAATAGCTTGTCCTGTGGATAAACTTATAGTTAAATTTATTTATTTTAAATTGTAGCCGAAATATTATAAATAGGGACGAGAACAGATGCTAGGAGAAATCCTACCCCGAGAGCAAGAAGGATAATCATAGCTGGTTCAATAAGAGAAACAACAGCATCTATAGCAGTAGTCACTTCCCTTCTATAAAAGTTGGAAAGAGTTTTGAGAATATTTCCGAGTTGACCTGTCTCTTCTCCGATTTTTACCATTTGGACAAAAATACCTGGGATTTCTTCATATTTTGCTAGCGCGTCTGAAATAGAACTTCCACCTTTGACGTCTTCTACTGATTTCAATAAAAGTGTGCGATAAACTTCGTTGTCTACTACAGAAGCGGTCAAGTCTAGCCCTCTAACAACAGGCACTCCAGAAAGAAGCATTGTGTTCATATTGTCTGCAATCCTTGAAAGATAAAGTTTGTTGTAAAGAATTTTGATATATGGAGTAGTAACTTTTGCTTCATCCATAGCGTATTTTCCAGCAGGGGTTAGTAAATATCTCCATAGGAAAAATCCACCAACAATTAAACCGAGGACAAGGAATATACCATAATCTACAAGAAAATTAGACATCCCAATAACAATCTGTGTATAAATAGGCATTTTTTGACCAGATTCCGTAATAATGCCACTAATCTTTGGAATTACAAAAACAAGCATAAGTGACATAACAGATATAAATGTAAAAACAATAAAAGCCGGATAAATAAGGGCACTCTTAACCTTCGAGGTAACTTCATAAGTTCTATCCAAATAATCAGCCAAATATGCAAAAGCCTCGTTGAGCTTTCCGGACTCTTCACCAGACTTAATCATATTTACATAAAATAAAGAAAAAACTTTTGAGTGTTTACCAAGTGCATCGGCGACGGTACTTCCGGCCTGTAAATCATCTGTTACTTCCCCTAAAATTTTCCTTAATGCGGGGTTTTCTGATTGGGATGCTAGAAGCTGAAAAATTCTAAGAGCTGAAACTTGTGCTTCAAAGAGTGTGGCCATCTGCCTAGACAAAATAACAATATCTTTGTTTGTGACTCTATCAAAAAAAGCAATGTTATCAAAAATAGAAATCTTTTTGTCTTCTGGAACAATAGAAGCTACGGTAAGTCCCCTTTTCTGCAAACCAGAAATGGCGATCTCCATATTGACAGCATCTATGGTACCTTCTTTTAAAACTCCAGACGCATCTATTGATTTATATTTAAAAACCATCCGTAGTGAAATTTCAAATTGTTTTTATATTGCTATATATACAATTCTCAATTTTAATTAAAACTAATAAGCATCTTCATTATTCTACACCCATACACAAAAAAACGGAAGCAATGATTTGAAATTCTACTACGGCTTATAATAATTTTTCTAGAACTTTAGGATCCAGTGAATACATATAAGCATTTTCAATGGTGATTTCTCCCCTATTTACAAGATTTACCAAAGATCTATTCATATCTATCATACCTTCCTGAGAGCTTGTCTCAATAACAGAATCAATCTCATGAATTCTATTTTCTCTAATTAAGTTTGAGACAGCGCTATTATTTATCAAAAGTTCATAGGCCGGAACAAGCCCACCGGAAATCTTGGGGATAAGACGCTGCGAAAAAATACCGGTAAGACTTCCTGCAAGTTGAACTCTAATCTGACTTTGCTGATCGGCAGGAAAGGAATCGATGATTCTCGAAATAGTTTGGGCAGCACTATTTGTGTGCAGTGTAGAAAAAACCAAATGTCCAGTCTCTGCAGCAGTAACTGCAGTAGAAATTGTTTCTGCCCCTCGCATTTCACCTATAAGAACCACGTCTACATCCTGTCGGAAAATGTTGCGAAGTGCTGTACCAAAATCTGCCGTGTCAACTCTCACCTCTCGCTGATCCACAATAGCTTTCTTTTGTTCATATACATATTCAATAGGATCTTCTATGGTAATGATATGTTCTGGCCTTGTGGAGTTGATATAATCAACCATTGAAGCTAGGGTGGTCGTCTTACCATGCCCTACAGGTCCTACTACTAGGAAAAAACCTTGTGGTTTATCTGCGAAAGTTGACAAAAAATCTGGAAGGTTTAGTTCTGCAAAATTTCGAATATTTTTAGGAATCAATCGCAAAGCAATACTAATAGTGCCTTGCTGAAAATAAGCATTACCTCTAAATCTTTCCCCGGTTTCATATGTGTAAGAAAAATCTATTTCTTTTGTTCTCATAAAAAGATCTATATCATCTTTTGGAAGAAGAATAGAAAGAAAACCTTTTGTATCTTCTTTTATTAAAACTGTATTTTTGACAAGGGGAATTAGAAAACTATTTACTCTGATCGTTGGATGTTTGCCTTCTGAAAGATGAAGATCTGATCCACCTTCCTTTATCACAGTCTGTATCAAATTATCCAATTCTTTTTTGTAATCCATAATTATTTTTTCATCTTAAATTGCTTATAAAACTCCTTAACTTCCTCTACTACTTCTGAAGGAATCGTGGTAGCTTTTACGATATAGCCATTTACCCCCCGATCCTCGGCCTTAGAAATATCTGAAGCTAAACCTTGGTTCGTAAGCATAATGAGTAGACAGCCCTTACATAAACTTTCTTTTTTAATAGATTCCAAAATATCAAAACCATCCATACCGGGCATAATGAGGTCAAGCAAAATAATATCTGGGGTAAAACCATTTCTGATCTTTTCCAATGCTTCGACTCCAGAAAGTGATGACTCCACAATAAAATCATTGGCTTCAAATTTCATTCCATACATGTGCACCAAAAACTTATCGTCATCAATTATAAATATTTTTATTTTTTCACTCATATTTTTTGTTGGCTTTAAATTATAGATTTCCAACTTCTGGAAACGGAATCTCTTTTTTCATTGCTTTGATTATAGCATCTTCTTTCATGGTAATCATTCCTTTTTGTCTTGCCACCTTATAAACTTCTGATTCTATTGGGCTTGTCAAAATTACCTTCTCTATTTCTGAATCCATTTTAAACATTTCAAAAACTGCTACTCTACCTCTCGTACCGGTAGGACAAGTACTCGTAGGTTCAAGATCATATACATTGTCTGATTTTGGAATAATATCTTTAAACTTTTCTGGAAGATCTTTAAATTCATTGTCTATCATAGCTTTTACGGCACCCTCTATCTTCATAGGTATTCCCGTATCAGGACAAATCTTCCTAACAAGTCGTTGTGCTATTGTCAGAATAAGAGTAGGTGGAATAAGGTATGGATCGACACCCATATCTATAAGTCGAGGTACCACACCTGTTGCGGTATTTGTGTGAATCGTAGATAAAACTAAATGGCCTGTAAGAGCCGCTTGGACAGCAAGCTGTGCTGTTTCTTTGTCACGAATCTCTCCGACCATAATAACATCGGGATCTTGTCTCAAGGTAGTTCGTAGACCTGAAGCAAATGTATATCCAATCTCCGGGAAAACTTGCGACTGGCTCATACCATCTATATTGTATTCAATTGGATCCTCCAAACTCAAAACATTTTTTTCATCTTTATTTATTTCGTTAAGCATTGAATATAGTGTTGTTGTCTTCCCAGAACCAGTAGGACCAGAAATCAAAATCAGTCCATAAGGTCTTGCAATAGCATCACGGATCATCTCTATAGATCTTTCAGAAAGACCGATTTTATCAAGTTTCTCTACTCCTCTTTCCTGATCTAGAATTCTCATCACAACTTTTTCTCCGTAATATGCAGGAAAAGTTGAGACTCTGAAATCGACTTTCCTACCATTTATTTTTGCAGAAAACCTACCATCCTGAGGTTTTCTTTTTTCATCAAGCTTCATATTGGAAAGGATTTTGATTCTTGCAACGACGGCCTGATGAACCTCCGCTGGCAAAACCAAACTCGTATGCAAAACGCCATCCACTCTAAATCTAACGCGGATCTTGTTTACCATATGTTCTATGTGCACATCGGAAGCATTACCTTCTGTCGCATATCTCAAAATAGTTGCTACAATTTTTGTCACAGGAGCATCTTCTATTATTTTAGTTTCAGTATTTGTAGTGCTTCCTTCTTTAGAAAATTCTATATCCTCAAGATCAGATGAAAGTTCTGTTTCAAGCTCAGACAAAGCTTTTGTGACTTCTCCTGACAACCCCTTATAACTCTCTATAACTTTTTGAAAATCATTTTCAGAAATAATAAATATTTTAAAAGGTAAATTAAGCTTTCCAGTAATAAAAATGAGTGCATCTCTCGCCTCTATGTTGTCTGGGTCTACTACACCAACTTCAAGAATACCGTCTTTAAGAGCAATGGGGACAATCTTGTAGTGGGTCGCAGCATCCTCTGAAATATATTTTAGAATAGCAAAAGGGATATTTTGGTTGGCAAGATTTACTGTTGGAATATTGTAATATTCACCTTTCACATCCAAGATAGCATCTTGAGAGATACCCATTTCTTCAAGGATTTTTTCGACGGAATCACCTGTTTTTAAAGATTTTTTTTCAGCAAATGTCGCGTCCTCCTTTTTAATTATTCCTTTTTCTGTCAAAAGGTCTAAAATTACCATATTATTTTTTTGTTGAAGAAGATATTGTGATACTTGGTTCTCCTAGATTTATAGGGGCAAAAGGATTCAACCTACCAATAGGTTGACTCACAAGTGTGACACTCGTATCTTTTAAGGTCAAAAAAACTGGTAACTGGAAAATATTATCAATGAGAGTGGCCTTACTCATATCATCGAGTAATTTCAAAATTGCTTTTGCGTCTTTGTCCTCCACAGAAGAGACTGCAACTGTAAGAGCAGATGTCGAGGTATCAGCTTTTTTACTGAAAAGATAATTCAATGCAAAACCGAGAACAATGATGACTACTATTAATATGATTATTTTTCTTTTATTCATAAAATTATTTTAACCAATATGTGTTTATTGTGAAATTAAAATCATAAAAACCATTATCAGAAGCATTAAAAGATATACTGGAAACGTCTATAATTCTGAGGTTATCCTCGAGATCGCGGAGAAAAGCGAGAAAATTGTCATAAGTGGCATTGACAGCAAAACTCAAAGAAACCGTACCATAAGGGGTGCTGTCTGGTCCGACAGCATCAGACTTTTTTACAGTTGATCCCACAGAAAGATTCTTCAAACTTAAATTTCTCTGCGATGCAATATTGCTAATTTCAAGAATAAGTTTGAGATTGTCTATATTGTCTGGTAAAAGTACAGTCAGTCTGGACTTGTTAGAATCACTAATCACATTTCTTTTGTCAGTAAGTTCTTTTCTTTTATTCAAAACTTTTTGTGAACCATCCAAAGAAGCCTGATATTTTGCGGATTCGACTCGAAGCTGTGTAACCCCATAAGTAGAATAATCGCCCTCAATATATCCTGCATTACCTTTGTAGTTTGGATTTACATATCCGAAAAAAACCCCGACCGACAGAAGAGATAATATAATTGGTAAAATAAAATTCATAAATTATTTAAAATTAGGGCGATTTTCATATTTTATAAAGTCTGGAATGATAGACGCGGAAAAACTAAAACCTACATTACCATTGGCCGCCAAATCTAAACTAGAAAATACAGTATCTTTAATGATGTTTCTGTATTCTATTTTACCAAACTCATCAGCCTGAAGAGCTAGTGTCTTAAAATCCTTGGCCTGACCAGACATAACTATTTTGAAAGCTGAACCGCTAGAAATATTTGTTCCACCTATAGAAAAGTTAAAACCCTTAAATCTGACATTTCTTAAGGTATGGTCTTCTATAAATTTAAAAATGGGAGACACAGAAATATGTCTTGAAATCAATCCTTCTGCTACCTTGATCCTAGCGTCCAATCTAACAATATCTTCTATGGTTGCAGTCTCAAAATTATTCTTATTTTTTTCAATAGATACTTTTGCATTTGCGATTTTGCTAATCAAGGTTTGCTTTTCGAGATACACATATGCAGCAATACTAAAAGAGATGAGAAGTAAAATAATTGAAATCAAAAGAAAAAGACCGATAGAAGGCCTTGATGATAAATCAGGCATTACGGATTTCTTTGGGATAAAAGATGTTTGAAATTTTTGTTCCATCTGTTATTTATTATACTACTTTTTAAAAAACAAGCTAACACAAAAGCTGTGGATTAGTAACTAAATCTCCTGAAGCTTTCGAAGGGCAAGTCCAAGCGCCACTGCAAATTCTGGACCCGCACTTTTCAAAACATTATCAAGAAATGCTGGATACTCAACTTTTGAAAATGGATCCGCCACCACGACAGGAGTTTTAAAAGATATTTCTGCCTTTTCTTTAAGACCTTTTAACAGGACTCCCCCACCTGTGAGAAAAATCTTACTGATTTTCTTGCCATATTTTTTTTCATAACTCAAAACGATCCTTCCTATTTCGGAAAAAATATAATCAACAGTAAGAGAGGAAATTTCGATAAGATTGGCATTGTCTTTACTAGAAACAATGCCATTTTGTCTTTTGATTTTTTCTGCCTCGTCAAAAGAAATACCCATTGATTTTGAAATCGCAAGCGTGATATCCTGTGAACCTCTATTGATAATATGAGATGATCTCAAAATACCTCGCTCTACAATATAAACTTTTGTGGAACCTGCGCCAATATCAATAATCATTTGAGGTAAGATAGAAGGATCCATCACAGATCTCATTCCACTGAAAAGTTCTATTTCAGAAAAAGAATTCTCGAGGCCGACAAGCTGGGCTATCTGTCTATTTCTTTCAAGCGCCTCGTTGTGTATAACGACCAAAAGAACTTCATTACTGTGAGAATTTTCTGTGTTTATTTTTTCTCCATTTTCAAATTCAGAAACAATATTGTCGTTTTTAGGAATTACCCAATAATCGATAGTGACTTCGGATATTGGAACTGGAATGTATTTTCGTGCTTCAAGAGGAATCATTTCGGAAAGCTGTTTTCCACCCATTTGTGGAAGCTCTATGAACTTGATCAAGCTAGAACCAATGGGAATAGATATGGCGCTCCTTTTAGTAGTGGAATTGGATTCTCTAAGTAGATCTTTGACCACTTCGGAAAGTCTATCTATACCTAAAATCGCCGATCTACCTATTTCAGTGTTATTGTACGGACCTAGAGCGATTTCTCCGTATGTTTCAAGTATCGCCCTACCCCCTTTTTTCTTTAATTGGACTATCTTTGCAGCAGAAGAACCAATATCAATACCAATGACACTTGTATCCTTTGCGCCAAAAAATGAAGTAAAGATTTTTTCGAATGGATTATTCATTTTTAATTTCAAAAATGTTATATGTATTATATCATATATATAATATGTTTGGAAAAACAATAAAAATAATTTACGAAAACTTCATTGATTTATTATTTCCGAAGGAAAGAAACATAAATGAACTTGAAAATATGAGTCTTTCAGAAATATGTGAGAAAATAGAACCAGCCAAACACATTTCATCCAATTATAAAGCTGTTTTTTCATACAAAAGTCCACTTGCAAAAACTGCCATCTGGGAAATAAAATATAAAGCAAATAAAAAAATCGTAGAAAAATTTGCCTATATTTTGTATGAAAATTTAATAGAAGAAATAGCGGATATTTTGCTTTTCAATGGTGGACAAAAAATAACCCTTATTCCCATACCATCTAGTAAAAATGGTCTGAAAGAAAAAGGGTTCAATCAAAGCGTGCTTATTGTAAAAAAAATCTTTGAAATAGACGGTGGTAAAAATTTTGAAATTGATTTAAATGTTTTAGAAAAAATAAAAGAAACTGCACATCAGGTCAAAGTGAAAAATAGAAGCAAACGATTGGTAAACTTAGTGGAATGTTTTTCTGTGACAAATAACACATCTATAAAAGGAAAAAGTTTTATTGTAATTGATGATGTCATTACAACGGGTGCAACTATGATCGAAGCAGAAAGAGCTCTAAAAATAGCTGGTGCAAAAAATGTTTATGGGTTTTCAATTGCACACTAAAAAAGATTAGGCCGTACTTTGTCATAGATAAATTTTACTCAAAGAAGAAAATATGATAAGTTATAGAAATGGAAATGGAGAGTTGGCTGAGTGGTCGAAAGCGCCTCACTGCTAACGAGGTAAGCCCGTTAAACGGCTTCGTGGGTTCAAATCCCACACTCTCCGCAATTTGAACGCAGTGAAAACTGCGGAGAGTGAGCAAACCAATAATTTGGTTTGTGTTGGGATTTGAAAGACGGAGGCAAATTTTTCAGCAGAAAATTTGCAGAGTCGGGGTCGCAGAAATTTTCAAACGACGGTGAGAAAATTGTCTGTGACCAAATTTCATACTCTTCGCCAAAATTAAAAAAAACAAGATAACAGCGCGATATCGCGCTGTTATTTTTGATTTTAATAATATTGCTTATTTCTTCAAAGCCAACCTAGCATACTTTGTAGCCAAACGCTTTTTGGTCTTGTGAGATCGTGAAGCTTTTCTTCTTGTACTTATTCTTTTTGCCATATTTTATATTATACTATTAATTAATAAATATTCTACTTTTTTGCTAACACCTTTTTAATCGCTGACTTCACTTTTTTATTATCAGCGGGTTCTTTTGCCAGTTTTTTTTCTTTAACCTCAACTGACACTGGTTTAGATGAGACTTCTATCGTTTTGATTAAACTATCCAATTTTGTGTTTATTGCCTCTAGTAGTTTCTTGACCCCGTCATCACTTTTGTTTGTGGCGAAACTAGGTGAAACTTGTGGTCTAGGACCAAAATCTTTTTTAGGAAAATTATTGAAGCTTGATTTGGATGGGCCACCTCTCTCATTAAAACAATCCTTACAATAAACTGGTTTGTCGTTGCTTGGTCTAAAAGGAACCTGACAATTTTTTTTGCAATCGGCACAGACAGCATCATGCATTACTATATCTCTTCTCTCTCCAAATCTAGAACCTCCATCACGATTTCCACCAAAGCCACCTTGTCTAGAATCTTGACCACCGAATCTAAGATTTCCTCCTCGACTATTACCGAAACTCCTATCATTGTCTCTGTTAAATTTTCCCATTTTTTGTAAATATTAAATTCCTATTTCTAATAATCTGCCTCTATTCTGCACTATTCTAGTGATAAAGCAACAAAAAAAGATGGATTCTTTTAAATTTTATAAAGAAGTCAGTACTTTAATTTTCATTTTTATTTAGGACTCCTTCTTCATTCTCTGATTCGATCTCACCATTATAAGAAAATCTTTTTAATTTTTTTTCTAAATACCACATAAATGTAAAAACAAAAAGTGAAAGGCCGACTGCAATACTTGCAATAGCAAAAAATCCAAAACCAGAAGCAATGCCTACCCCAGCTGCAATCCAAAGCCCGGCTGCTGTAGTAATCCCAGTAACTTTTGATGATTTGTGCCATACAAGCCCAGCACCAATAAAACCGATACCGACTATTATTTGTGAAATCATTCTAAGAGGATCCGCAGTCGCAATACTAAAATAAAGTATTGTCGCTGTCTGAGAAATTATTACGAAAAGCGCCGAACCCATAGAAACAAGAGCATAAGTCCTCATTCCTGCTATCTTACCTGCAAAAGTTCTTTCTAAACCGAGAAGTCCTCCCAAACACAAGGCCACAAGTAAATTCAAAAAAATATCAAAATGTGACATTAACATATTATTTTCATTAAACTATTACTCTACTATTATACCACCCAGCGACTAAAAGAAAAAGTCTCTGGAGGCGAAGCCTTCGTAAAAACGAAGGCTTCGCCTCCGGAGAACGCCTCTGGAGAAAAACACAAAATGTAAAATTTTTGATAGAATATGACCATGAATCCAGATCTGTTAATTGAGAAAAATTTCCGTCTAAATGAAATACAAAAAGTGGCTTTGAAAAAACTGGGGATTAAAACTGTGGAAGATCTACTATACCACTTCCCTACAAGATATGGTGATGTTTCAAAAATGCAAAATATTGGAAGCCTAAAAGCTGGCGATGATGCAGTAATTTTTGGTAAAATTTCCGGATTGAAAACAGGCAAAGCTTTTATAAAAAGAACGCCCATCGCTGAAGCAATAATAGAAGATGAAACAGGAAAAATAAAAACTGTCTGGTTTCATCAGCCATATATTGCAAAAATGATACATGAAGACGCATTTGTGCGGGCCGAGGGAAAAGTCTCAGAAAGAAAAGGCATTTTGGGAATGATGAATCCAAAAATAGAGACTGTGCTTAAAATCCCGATAGGAGTCGGCGATTCCCTCTTTGGTCGAGATGGTGAAAAGCATTCGCTCTATCCTGTCTATCCAGAGAGTCGAGGACTCTCATCAAATTGGATATACTATTCAATACAAAAAATATTTAATTCAGGAATATTGGATTCAATAAAAGACCCTATTCCAGAATATATCTTAAATACTTACAATCTACCAAGCTTGAAAACCGCAATGATTTGGATTCATTCTCCACAAAAAGAAACCGATGCGACTTCGGCAAGAAAAAGATTTGCTTTTGAAGAAGTTTTTTTCATACAGCTTGAAAGACACCGAGATAGAATAGAATGGCATAAAAATCCATCTTTTATCATAAAAACACCAAGAGAAGATATAGAAAATTTTATAAAAAGATTTCCTTTTGAGGCTACAGAAGCACAAGAAAAAGCAATTTTTGAAATTTTTGAAGATTTTAGAAAAGGATACGGTATGGCGCGACTTCTCGAGGGTGATGTCGGTTCTGGTAAGACAGCTGTGGCAGCGACTACGGCTTTCGGAGTAGTGACCACGAGACCTGATGGGAAAAATTATGGAAATTTGCAGGTAGCATATATGGCCCCTACAGAAATATTGGCAAAACAACATTTTGAATCATTTATAAAATATTTTACATATCTTGGCGTAAGCGTGGGACTCATTACTGGAAGTGGTTGCAAAAAGTTTCCATCAAAAGTAAATCCAAAAGGTGCGACAGATATTTCGAGAACTCAACTTCTAAAATGGGTAGAAAATGGCGAAATTCCTATCTTGATAGGCACACATGCCCTCATACAAAAAAGTGTTAAATTTAAAAACCTTGCATACACTATCATTGACGAACAACACAGATTTGGTACAGCCCAAAGACAAAAATTGACCAAAAAAGAAGGCCTAATGCCACACTTACTTTCAATGACAGCGACTCCAATCCCCCGCACTCTTGCACTTACTATTTATGGTGACTTGGATCTGACATTACTTGACCAAATGCCACCAGGAAGAAAGCAGATTGTCACTGAAGTTGTCTTTCCAAAAGACAGAGAAAAAATTTATGAAAAAGTCCGTGAAGAATTGAAATCTGGAAGACAGGTATATATCATTTGTCCTAGGATCAATGAGCCGGATCCCGACAAAGAAATGGCGGTAAATGCAAAGTCGGTCACGGAAGAAGCCAAACGACTAAAAAAAGATGTTTTTCAAGAATATGAAATTGGCGTTTTGCACAGCAAAATGAAGCCATCAGAAAAAGACAAAATAATGGCGGATTTTTCCGAAGGAAAAATCCGCCTCCTCGTCGCCACCTCTGTGATAGAAGTAGGAGTCAATGTTCCGAACGCCACAAATATAATCATAGAAGGTGCAGAAAGGTTTGGACTTGCTCAGCTTCACCAGCTTCGAGGAAGAGTTTTGAGAAGCAATCATCAGGCATATTGTTACATTTTTGCCGAAACAAAATCGGAGAAAACAGTAGAAAGGATGAAAGCCCTCGTGACAGCAAAAAACGGTTTTGAGCTTGCCGAGCTTGATCTGAAATTCCGTGGCTCAGGTGCACTTTCTGGTACCAAACAATGGGGCATCACAGACATTGGCATGGAAGCAATTAAAAATATTAAAATGGTAGAGGCAGCCCGCGCCGAGGCAATGAAAATGCTCGAGAAGGACGAAACTTTCTCAAAACACCCTCTTATAAAAGAAGCTCTCTCTCGCAGAAAAAAAGAAGAAATCCATTTTGAGTAAAAAGTTGCGAAAACTGATATTTTGAGTTAATATCTAAAAGCGCGCTTAGCTCAGTTGGTAGAGCGGTCGACTTATACTCGACTGGTCGTGGGTTCGAGTCCCTCAGCGCGCACAATTTTAGAAAACTGCTTTGCAGTTTTTTTGTGCGCGCTGAGGGACTCGAAAGACGGAAGTAATTTTTGTAGCAACAAAAATTACTGAGTCGGGGTCGCGACTTTTTCTGAGCGACGGCGATGAAAAAAGTTGTGACCGAGCACTTTGTACACACAATTAAATAACTTGCCTCAAATACTTTAATGACTGGGTAATGTACTCTTTTATATCTCTGTTACATATTCTTACATTGCAAGTTCCCTTTCCAAACCCATTTTTATATGTCAATCCTGTTAATTTTGAATTTTTTATATATGGCTTTTTAAACTGATTTATAGGTATTTTAAGTTCCTTTACCCAAAATTCTGTTAAACTTTTTATATCCATATCCTTATAAAGATGTAAAAGAATACTCAAATCTGATTTCTTAATATTAAAAAAAGTTGTTATCCATTTAATAAAAATCTTAACCATTATAGGGTCTGTATTAGTAAAAGCGGTTACATATCTGTCTGACTTACTTCCCTCTCCCCAATAAAGAAATAACCCCACCAAAAATAATTCCCTTTTACTTAATTTTCCAATATCTTGAGAAACTTTTCCATAGACCAACCTTAAACGGTCTTCTCGTTTCTTCATTTTTGTATTTCTACATCTTTCAATTCTCATTGGGCTAAAATCTCTAAGTTCCCTTATCCTTTTTTCAGAAAGTGGCATGCTAGAAAGCCATCCACTCAAGGTACTTTTACTTATACCAAGCTTATTTTTAATCTGACTATAACTCATTCCTTTCTTTCTAAGAATAATTGCTTTATTTTTATCTTTTATTCTATTCATATTTTACTGAACTACTGAGTAGTAGTTGATATGATCATATCACTGACATTCATAATACACAAGTCTAAAAAATCCCCCGCCATAAGCGGGGGATTTTTTAGACTAAATGGTTTTTCCCCTATCTCCTACTGCCCCGTAGTAGTAGCTGGGGGCATGACCACGCTTGTGGTTGCAACACAATCAAATTTGTACTGAGCATTACCATCTCCTGTTCCCACAGCAGAACCACTAATATTTTTTGCCCCGACGGTTGTATATATTTTTGACATTTGTGATGACCCAGAGACAATTAGTCCAGTAGCCGGAATCTCATCACCACTCCATGAAGTATTTGTAACCGAAAATGAAGGTACCGAAGCAGTATTTACTGACCAAGTAACTGGCTGATTTAAATAAACTACATTTTTTGCTACGCCCCCTTGAGTCAAAGAGCAATTAGTATTGGCTGTAGTATATTGTGAAACTGTCAGAGGACTACAGTCCATTGTGGTAGTTTTGTAATACGGCGAAGGATTGGAACCAGAAGAAACTCTTAGAGAAGCATCTTTTGGTCCGATTGAAGAATATTTTGTTGTAGTAGCTGAATTTGTTCCGCCTACTGTTCCACCCCAGACATATGAATATGGTGATGATCCTCCCTCAAAAGTACCCGGCACTATCTTCCAAGTTATCTGAGAATTAATACCAATCGAACCTAAAATCCGGTTTCCATTTTTATCATATGGAGCGCAAGAGAATGTGATTGGTGCCGGACAAACATCTGTAGAAGTAGCAGAATTAGAATAATTTGAAATTCCTGTGCTATATGAGCTATTATACCCCTGAACTTTGTATCTATAAGATGTATTCGCTGAAACAGAATCCATTTTCGTAGTTGTTCCCACAACATCTGACATACGGGGTAAAACCTCGTCAACTCCGTTTGGACCAAGATATCTAAAAATATGATAACCAGTCATTCCCGAAACAGCTTTCCAACTCACTTGAATTTTTCCATCACATAAGCCAGTTGCAACCGGAGTACTTACTGTCGGATTTTCACCCCCGCAACAAGGAGGAAGAGCGTTGACTGTCGCTGTACAACTAATTGGTACTGTTTGACTATTGGAAGTGACCGTTCCAGAAAAAGTTTTTGTGCCTTCTGAATTATAAGTGCTATTCACAGAATATGAAGGTAAACTATAATTAGCAGGAAGACTCCACGATGAAACTCCGTCCGAACCAGAACCAGAATATGATCCGTTACCACCTGCCAAGCTAATTGTCCATGTAGTCTGTGATCCTATATTAACTAGATTTGGACTTGCAGAACATGAAGCAGAAAAACCAGGCCAACTTCTGGTCGCTGTACAGGTTCCTGAGTCAGAGTGTCCGGAACCAACACCTATACATGTCCATGACTGAGAAGTACCGGGTGAGGGAAAAGCGCCATTATTAGAAGAACCAGAATTACATTGAGCACCAGAATAACCTGTTTCAGTATTGGCATATGACCTCGCGGCAGGACCACAGACACCGTTTATTGGGTTTTTATATGCAGTACATGTAGGTGATGAACATCCTGTACCAGCACATGAACAAGTCCATGACTGAGAACTACCGGGTGAGGGAAAAGCGCCATTATTAGAAGAACCAGAATTACATTGAGCACCAGAATAAGCCGTTTCAGTACTTGCATATGTCCTCGTAGCAGGACCACAAGCACCGTTTACCACGGGCTGTTTATATGCAGAACATGTGGGGGCCGAACATCCGGTACCTTGACATGAACATGTCCATGACTGAGTGGTGCCCGGAGCGGGAAAGGCCCCATTATTAGAAGAACCAGAATTACATTGAGCACCAGAATAAGCTGTTTCAGTATTGGTATATGACCTCGCGGCAGGACCACACGCACCATTCATAAAAATATTCATAGGTTGGTAAAAGTAGGCTGTATGACTACTTTCACCGCTTTCAACCTTGGCAGCAAAATCAAATTTTTGTGGTCCGGGGGTGGGGGGAACAGTATAGT
>JBAVTE010000005.1:0-33064 GCA_049695975.1 Minisyncoccia bacterium
CCCTAGTGCAGTTGTATCTAATCCGATTGAAGCACCTTTTTTTGAATACAGAGAAACAAAAGAAAATTTAAAAAAGAAGTTTGGTTTGAATAACCTTACTGTTTTATGTGTCGGCAGAATTTCCGAAGAAAAAAAAATAGATACTATCATAGATGCATTTATTGATTTTTCCAAGGAGAAAAATAATGTTACGCTCGTCATTATTGGAGAAGGATCTCTCAGAAAGAAATTTGAAAAAAGTGTGAGCGAAAGTGAAAAATCTTCGCAGATTAAATTTCTTGGACCTTATATCGGAGAAAATAAACAGAATCTTTTTGATATTTTTCATGCTTCGGATATTTTTACTATTGCTGGTGTTTTTGAAACACAAAGTATGTGTATGTTGCAAGCTATGGCGAGTGGTTTACCTGTGATAGCATCGAGAGGAGGAGCTTTACCAGATATTGTCGGTAAAGAAAATGGACTTCTTTTTGATATCGGCAATTCTGACCAATTGACTAAACAATTGGAAATATTGTATTCAAATACAAAATTGAGAGAACAATTTGCCAAAAACGCCAGAAATTTTTGCGAAAAACTAACTGTCGAAAACATAGCAAATGAATGGGAAAAGATATATAATGCTGTAATTGAAGATTACAATGACAAACAACAAAAATAACTTAAAAATAAGTTTAATTATCCCCGCTTTTAACGAGGAAAATTACATAGAAGAATGTTTGAGAAATGCCATCAAATATTCAGACGGTAAATTTCACGAAATAATAGTCATAGATAACAACAGCACGGATAAAACAAGAGAAATTGCAGAAAAGTTTCCTGGAGTCCGTGTAGTACATGAGCCACAGAAAGGCCTCACCCGTGCTAGACAAAAAGGGCTTGAGGTTTCTACGGGCGAATACATAGCATATATTGATGCAGACACTCGCCTTCACCCATTGTGGTTTAAAACAGCAGAAGATTTTTTTAAGAAACATCCAGAAGTTATCAGCCTTAGCGGACCATACAGATATTATGATGGATCAATTTCTAAAAATTTTTTTCAACATATTACTTGGTGGATAGGAGCACCAGTCAACTATTATATGGCAGGATACATGGTTTTGGGAGGTAATTTTATTGCAAAAAAAGAATTTCTTCTAAAAACTGGTGGCTTTGATAAGACTATTGAATTTTATGGGGAAGATACTGATATTGCGAGGAGGTTGAGCAAGCACGGCAAAGTAGTATTCAAAATGGACTTTTTTATTTATTCTTCCAGTCGTCGTTTACAAAGTGAAGGTTTTATAAAAACAAATTGGATTTATGGGATGAATTTTTTGTGGCAGGTCTTGTTTCATCACCCTTTTACAAAAGAATATACCGACAAACGCCTATCAAATAACCTGGGCGGAAATAATTGTATTGATAACGTGGAGAAAAATGGTGCTGAAATAAAAGCATGGGTTACTAGTTTATTTTTTGCTTTAGCTTTTATTATTACTTTGGTATTTGAATCGTTTGATTGGCAAAAAGCTATCCCTCTTGCCATATTTTATGCTGTATTTGTTTTTAATACTTTCTTTTCAATCAGATGTTTTTCTCGCATCATACCTCCATACAGTTTTGTACAAGGTATTATAGATTTTATTCTTGCATCACTCTATATTGCAGTAGCTATAAACATAGACAGTCCCGCATATTTTATATTTTTTACTTTACTTATTTTTGCTATTTCTTCATTAAAATATACTTTACTCTTTGGAAACATAGGATATGATTCTATCCTTAAAAGAAAAATTTTGATTGATATGATAGGTGTTTGCGGGTGTACCCTTGTCATAGGCGGAATACTAATAGGTTATGTTAGAACCAGTATCTGGGCATGGTTAGTAGTCTTTGTTATAGCCAATATCATTCTATTTTATTTTTGGCCCTTTTACAAAATAGATATTCTTGAGGATAGGTAGTCGAAAATAAAAAAACTATTTTTTACCGTACTCTATCCAATACGGGAGATTAAGTATTATTATTTTTCTAAATCCAAAATATGATCGATGCGAATTTTGCTTATAAAATCAGGAACATGACTCACTACTATCATAGTTCCTTCGTATTTGTTTAGTGCCTCAGCAATCACAGGAATATGACGAAAATTTATGTGATTTGTTGGTTCATCTAAAATAAGCAAACCCGGCTTTTGTAAGACGAGTCTAGCAAAAGCGACTAAACCTTTTTGACCTTCTGATAAATTCCCTATTTTTGTGTTCATTACATCACTCGTGATGAGGAAACCAGCCGCCACGCCCCTCATATTTTCTTCAGATATTTTTTCAGACACTGATGACAAGGATTTGTAAACAGTATCTTCAAAATTTAAAGTAGAAAAATCTTGACGATAATAGCCGATATGTACACCAGGAGCAATCTCTGTTCCCTCCGCCAATTTTTTTGCCATTGATTCAAGAAGTGTGCTTTTACCAATACCATTTGGACCAATAAGTAAAAGATGCTGATTTCTCCTGAGTTTTATATTTGTTTTCCTCTCCACCATCTTGTGTTTTTTGAAAACTCTAAAAGCAGATATTTTGACAATCTCCCCCACAATATCCGACTGCACAGGAATGACAAAAGGGCGAATCGTCCTGTCTTCTTTTCGCGTATCAACTTTTTCTTCTTCCAGATCTTCCGCCTTTTCTCTCATTCTTTTTGCAACTAGACGCATTTGCCCGCCTTTCATAGCAAAAAAATTGGCTTTATCTTTCTTGTCTTGTATCTCTTTTGATAACTGAGCATTTTTTCTATTTTCTTTTTCTTGACGAAGAGTGATTTGTTCTCGCACATCAAAATAATTCCCTACATATTGTTCTATTTTTTTAGTAAAAATATCCAGATACAAAACTCCGTCTGTAAAACTATTTAAAAAATCCGCATCATGAGATATGACTATGCAGGTCTTCTGGTATTTTATCAAAAATTGTGTCAGATGCTCGATCCCCGCTTTATCCAAATTATTTGTCGGCTCATCTAACAAAAGCAAATCCGGATCTTGAATAAGTGCTGAAGCTAGCAAAAGTCTCGCCTGTTGACCACCAGAAAAAGATCCAACGATCCGATCATGAACATTAATGTGTCCCGATAGATTCACCACTTCCAAAATATCATCGATTCTGGGATCAATGTCATACTTTTTTTCAGTAAAACATTTCTGAAAAAATTCCCGCACCGTCAGATCAAATTCATTCCTCGGAATCACCTGCCGAGAAGTGGCAATAGACACACCATTTACTATATTTATCATACCACTCCCCGGTAAAATATCTTTGGTAATTAGTTTAAATATAGTGCTTTTACCTGATCCATTTTGTCCCATAATGGTAGTCTTGGTGCCACGACGAATAGCAAAATCTACCTCGTTCAAAAGAGGGTGATTTTCGCCATATCCAAACGAAACTTTTTCAAACCTAAGTATTGTATCTTCTTTAGCCATACATTAGAGAATACTGTATTTTTAATAAAATAGAAAGGAGAAAAATATTATTTTATAAATCCACCAGCCTGAAGATTCCAAAGATTTTTATAAAGCCCACCATCTTTCTGTAATAAATCATCATGCGAACCTTCTTCCATTATTTTACCCATTTTCAAAACTATAATTCTATCCATTTTACTTATAGTCGAAAGCCTGTGTGCAATGACTATGGTAGTGCGATTGCGCATAAGATTGTCCAACGCATCTTGTATCAAAGTTTCTGAATGTGAATCAAGACTAGAAGTAGCTTCATCTAGGATGAGGATCGGAGCATTTTTTAAAATTGCTCTAGCTATGGCCACTCTCTGTCTCTCCCCACCAGAAAGCTTAATACCTCTTTCTCCGACAAAAGTATTATATTTTAAAGGCAATGCTTCAATAAACTCATCACAGTGGGCAAGCTTTGCTACTTTTTTAACTTCTTCATCTGTGGCATCATGTCTCCCATATCTAATATTTTCCAAAAGAGTTCTATGGAATAAGACTGGATCTTGAGGAACAATGCTAATATTTTTGTGCAAACTTTCTTGCGTAACATTTTTAATATCTTGTCCGTCTATCAATATAGAACCTTCCGTCAAATCAAAAAATCTTAAAATAAGTCTGACAAGTGTAGTTTTCCCTGCACCAGATGGGCCGACAAAAGCCACTTTTTCCCCTGCTAATATTTTCACATTTATTTTGTGGAGAATTTCTCTTGAATGATTAAAACTAAAAACAACATTCTGAAAATCAATCTCGCCTTCCTTTGCAATCAACTCCTTTGCTCCAACTGTATCTTTTACTTCATGATCTTTGAGTAAAATTTCTACCATTTCTCTTGAATCAGCAAGCCCCTCATAAATATCTCGGACTACTCTATTGAATCCCCAAAGTTGCTGAGCAAGACCAATAATATATACCTGTATAAGAACAAAAGTTCCTACTGTAGCCATTCCTTTACCCCAGAAAATAATAGTGTAATAAAAAGCGACAAATTCAACTATATAAATAAGAAACGCCTGTAACATATCTACATATTGTGAAAGATTCCATGAAATTGCCTGTTTTTGTGCCTGATCATTTGTTACTTCTTCAAAATTCAAACTTTCTTTCTTGAATCCACCAAAAAGAGTGATAGCACTTTGATTTGAAATATTATCTGACAATATTCCTGTGGTATGAGAATCGGCAAGAGCTACAGCTATATCGTATTTCATCTTCCATCGAGAAAATAAAACGCTAAATGTAGAATATACAATTACCCATACAACAATGACAATAGAAACAACAGGAGCTACCACCCAAGTTACTGCGATGGAAACTAACACTGTAATAAAGAGTGGTAAAAGATTGAATACCAAACTATCTGCCAATCTCTCAAATGATCTACTAAAACGATTGACTTTCTGAACGAGTGATCCGGCAAAATTGTTGGTAAAAAAACCATAAGAATGTAACATCAAATAATCAAAAGATTTTTGCTTCAGTTTTGCCATGACTCCGGATTCAACTTTAGTAAAAATACGCATAGATATCTGAAAAGATATCCAACCAAACAAGTGGATAATGAGAATCAATATAATTGTATGAATCAAACTTGTTACAGAAATATCTGTAGTAACTGAACTTCCTAAAATATCAAAGAATTTTTTGTAAAAAATAGGGACAAACATATTCAAAGATGTAGATGCAGTAAAAAGAAAAAAACAAACGAAAAATAGCCCCCTAAAGTGGCCCATTCCATACCAAAATTCCTTGAAAATCTGACTATTTGTAATTTTACTGTCTTTAGTCATGTAGAAAAAGATTCTAACACATTTTATACATAATGTATATCAAACGCTGAACCATGACATTCTAGACTTGAAGCTGTCTATTCACCAACACAATTTGAATAAGTTTCTGTACTTGATGTACCTTCTGTTATAAATGCTGTATCACCCTTGTTCCAAAAAACAAATGACTCATCGGCTTTTGCATATCGCGCACCAGATGCTGACACTGCGTGTGGAACTGACATATTTCTTTCATCGCTTAACTTTAAATCGACAAATTTGTCATCCGTCGGATAAAAGGTAGCAATGATGCTTTTTGAGGAATCGCATTGAAAAGTGACTGTTTTGGGCGTTGCAGGTGTACAATAGCTCTCCCAGACTCTAATACAACTTGCTTTGGCTTCGCAATATGAGTATCCGGCTGATCCGATACAGCCATGAATATCACGGTCCCCACCAATGATTCTATTTGACGAATCCTTTTCACCATTTTTCGAAAAAAAAGATAAACCTGAAATCACCACAAGTAGGATTACTAAAATAGAAATGATAATTTTTGCACTTTTTGTCATATGATTTATATATTATTTAATAATAAATATTATAGCACATTACTAAAAATTTTTTCTTAAATATATCCTTTATTCTGATTTCGATTATTTCTCCTATTATATTCTTATTAAAACAAAGATATTAAAAAAGCACCCTCGCACAGCCGAAGCCGATTGAGGGTGCAGAAGAGACAAAATCCAAAGGTCTAGGATACCTGAAGGACCTCTGTGCTCTGAGTGTTCTTGCGACGCAGGAACAGGAAGCGAATACGGCCATCCAAGACGATACCAGCGTTGCCGGCGATGGCGTCGAGATACTGCCTGCCAAAGCCGTAGCTCTCCACACAGAACACACGGAGATGGCCATTCGAGTCGGTTATCGCTTCCATCGCCACTACCACGAAGGTTTTCTTAGGCTGGTCCTTGCATTGTAGCGGTAGTTGGGGACCGACTTCGGCAGGACACTTGTCCAAACCGATTTCGCTAGCCCGCTTACAGCTATCTGCATAACAGGCACCGTCCTTGAAACCGAGTTCCTCGTTGCTGACTTCGACTAGTTCCACATCCTGCTCGGTTTCGCTCATCTTGAAGGCGGGCTTGCCGAGGATGTCGTTCGCACGATCGTCGACGTAAATTGCGCCATCCCTGAGCGCTTTGCGGATTTCATCAACGTTCTTGAACTTTCCAAGCTTCACGGTCTTCCACGTCTTCCAATCCATTTTTGTATACTTCATGAGAACCCTCCTTACAACTGTTAGTTATTTTTTGAATATCCCTGCTAGAGATATACAACTCAACCTTTAGTGGTCATAGCTAAGAAACACCGAAATTCGGTATCTTTTAGCTATGACCAATCGCAAGTAATCTATCAAAGAACTGCCTTTATGGTATATACCTTTTGAGATATTTGTCAAGGGCTCGTTATGGTTCAATAGCTTGGAATCACCCCAAGGTATAAAATATGTATATAGAGTCTAAAGCTCTATTTACATTTATATTAAAGCAATGATACAAAAAAAGCACCCTCGCACAGCCGAAGCCGATTGAGGGTGCAGAAGAGACAAAATCCAAAGGTCTAAGATACCTGAAGGACATCTGTGCTCTGAGTGTTCTTGCGACGCATAAACAAAAAACGAGTATGTGCGTGCCAGACAATTTCATCCCTGCCATTGATGGCTTTGAGACACATTTCGCCATCGTCATTGTGCTTCAAGTAAAACAGGTTTGGTCGCCCAAACGAGTCGATAATGGCCTCCATCGCCACTACCACGAATGTTTTCTTAGGCTGGTCCTTGCATTGTAGCGGTAGTTGGGGACCGACTTCGGCAGGACACTTGTCCAAACCGATTTCGCTAGCCCGCTTACAGATATCTGCATAGGAAGCACTGGCACTGAAACCCAATTCCTCAACTGATTTCCCCTCAATCTGGACATTTTTCTCAGTTTCACTCACCTTGAAGTGGTGCTTGCCGAGGATGTCGTTCGCACAGGCATGGATTCTGTGTCCATTATCCTTGTAGGATTGACGTATTTTTTCAACGCACTTGATTGTGCCGAGCTTAATAGACTTACTAATCTTCCATGTGCTTCCAGAATCGTGCTTTGCAAATTTCATGTGTTGCATGATTATACTGAATCCTTTAACTAATAGTTACAATTTATATTCCCATAATAGAGATATATAGCTAGAACCGTTGTTGGTCATAGCTAGGAAATACCAATAAATCAGTATCTTTTAGCTATGACCAATCACAAAAAAATTATTAAAGAACTATTCTGTCTGTATTTTAAACCTTTTGAGATATTTGTCAATGGGATGATGTAATGTGAACACACATTTGGCACTTTTTAGTAACATTAATAAATGTGTATAAATATGCACGAGCGTAGCAAGGACACAGCGTAGCAAGGACACAGCGTAGCAAGGACGGTCCTTGCTGGTCCTGTTGAACCACTGATAACAGAGGAGTTATATCAAAAGGTTCAAGAACAAATAAAAAGAGATAAAATTGTTCGTGGCGAATCAAAGGAATTTGGCTTTACTCGATTGATATACTGCGGACTCTGCGGATCGGGTGTATGTGCTGAAGAAAAGTTCAAGAAACTAGCAAGTGGAAAAACTGTCAGATATGTATATTACGGATGTAATAGATCCAAAGATAGATTTTGTAAATGTGGATATATACGAGAAGAAGAGTTGATCAAAGATTTAATGAGCCAAATAGACAACTTAGATGTTAATATCTCAGAAGTAAAAAAGAAATTTCAAAAAGAATACGACCGTTCAAGTATGTTTCAAAAGAAATTTATGGGCATAAAAAACGACAAAATTGAAACTACTGATTTAGATATTAAAAGTTATGTAAAACACGTATTAACTGAGGGATGAGTTGTAGAAAAAAGAGAGTTATTATCGGAAATACAAAATAAGTTAATATTAAAAGACAAAAAGATTATATTGGGTAAAACTTGATACTAACCATTAAATTCTATTTCAAAAGTATGCCTACTATATGGATAACCATTCTCTTCTTTTACAAATCCATCATTACTTACTGATATTTTCGCTTTTGTATAATTTAAGGCTTGTCTAACAATAAAAAGCCCTATACCAGAACTCTCCTTATTGATTTCGCTTTTCATACCTTTTTTGACATTCCTACCTTGCTTATATTCAGAAAATATTGCTTCTTTTTCATCTTCATCTATGGATATACTGACCATAGATATCATCAACTTCTTTGGTTCTGACTCGAGACTGGCCGTAATCTCAACGTCAGTATCACTTAAGGTATACTTGCATACGTTATCAAATAACTGCCAAATAGCTGCGTTAAACAGACTATGTACCACTTTTACTTTATTGTGCTCTGAATCTTTTATGTTAATAATTATCTCGATATTTCTTTTGATTAATTCGTCAACAAACGGGTTCGATAATCTGTACATAGCTTTTGCTATATCTGTAGGTAATAAAGAACCAGTATTATCAGCATAACCACCAATAATTCTTAGGGTTTCGATTTGAGCATCTAAATCAATTGCCCGGTGTGACATCTGACATATATCATCTGCGGCTATACTTGTATTTTCTTCAATTCTTCTTTTGACTTCGTCTTTAAAATCAGAGTAAGAACGAGCTCTCGCCTTATCAGAAATAAGCCTATTAAAATTATCTTTAAATCTCTTTTGAAATTTTATTAGATTATGTGAGAAACGCCTTATTATTACGTCAAAGTGTTGCCTTTGACTTAATTCAATTTGTTTAAATTTTGGAATCAAACTTAGATAGATATCACATGCGCGCTGAATAGCTTTATTTCCTTGAAATAATTCACTTTCTTTATTAAATATAACATAAATTGACCCGTGCATATTTTTTCTATATACACTTTTTAAACCTTTCTCTGAGAAGTTTTCGTTAGGTTTATTGCTAAAAACTTCTGGCAAAGTATCTAGTTGCCCATTACGTGCGACCACAACACCCTTGTCATTGCACAGTTCATAAAAAATAATTCCCTCATTATTTTGATCCATATATTTGGGTAGCGGCAGCTTCTATCTGATCTATATATACATAAGTGTCAGCGTGTTTATCAATCCATGCATCAGCAACTTTATGAAATTCATGACCAGGAATAAAACCTGCATATCCAGAATAAAAAATCAAAAACTTCTCTGGGTATCTACTTTTTATATTTTTAAGTAAACCTATCCCTTCTTCGGTTGGTGTAAGAACCTTACCAACACCAATATAATCCATGAAAATAATATCGGCTCTTTTAATGTCCTCTGAGTTAAAATTAGTGACTTCATTGATTTGATTGACATTCCACCCTGCATCTCTAATTATTTTCAACCTGGCACTAGAATCCTCATCGTCAACAAATAAGATATTCGTACTTTTTTTAAGCTCTTCAATTTTTATTGATGTTTTATTTGAAAAGCGCTTCTTCAGCCAATCTGCTGTCTTATCCATGCCAACAATTATAAAGAGTGTAACTAATTTTGATAATATGTATTCTATCATTTAAATATTTTTACCTCACACTTTGAAGCCTTTTATAGGCTATTCGGTCATGCACGATACCGTTCTGACTCGTGCTGGGGGGCTTGGAATCGAACCAAAATACACAGATCCAAAATCTGTAGTCCTACCGTTAGACGACCCCCCAATACTTATTTATACCTTTTACCCACCCAGTAATTCTACGATTTAAGGATGAGCTTCTATTTACTCTAACACGCAATAATCCATTATACAAATTGCCAACATTTTTTCTATTTGTTTTAATATTACCCTTTTTAAAATAGACCCTATTAAACAATTCAATTGAAAAACCAGTACTTTTCGACCAAAAATCTTTAAAACGAGGAGTTTCTAATCTGTATAAATCATGAACATAAATTTCAAAAACTATATCTTCTATTGAAATTTTGCAAATCTCCATTAACCATTTTATAAAGAGAATAATCATCCGAGGATCTGAATTTGAAAATTTTATCCCTATACCATGATTACTTTCTTTCTCTTTATCCCCTTCTGCCCAGTATAAAGCTGTACCAATAAGCCAAAGTTCCCTCTTCGTCATCTTGCCAATTTCATTTTCCGCTTCTCCAACAATTTGATTATATTTTTTAATTCTTTGTTCTCTTTTTGCTCTACCACCACTAAGTGAAGCTAATCTCTTCTTTTCTGTAAAGGCTTGCTTCTGACTTTTTGCAATACCAACACTCCTAAGCCATTCTGACAAAGTAGATTTAGCAACAGGGACTATTTTTAAAATTTCGGAATAAGTTTTTCCAGATTTTCTTAGAGAGATAGCTTTCTCTTTTAATTCTATTTTGCGAACACCCATAATAAGCTCTAGTATACATTACCAGTGTTCAGAATACAATACCCTATTGATTAATTATCCGCATCAATGCAAGCTCCAGGGGAAGATTTGGAATATAGGATTTGTTGACCATATCGTAGTAGCCGAGCAGGTCGTAAAGGACTTTGGAATTGATTTTGGTGTCAGTTTTATCTGCTATACCCTTTAGAAATACAAAGTCGTTGTCGGTCATTTCTTCTCTGATATTTTCATCCAGATTTTTTATATTTTTCAAAAGTAAAATTAAACGCATTTTGTATAAAATCATTTTAAAATACAAAAGCATATCTATGTTTGCTGTCTCAGCCTCTTTCACAGCAGAAAGTCCAGACTCGATATCCCCCTCATCTATTGCTTTTATAAAATTATTTATCATTTCGGACTTCGGCGCACCTGTGACCAAAATCACCTCCTCCACAGAGACTTTTTTATCTTTTGAAGAACTAATAACTTTCTGCAAGACACTTTGTGTGTCACGAAAAGATCCATCGCCGAGAAGCGCTATAAGGTCAGCAGACGATTGCTCAAGAGTAAAACCCTCTTTTTTTGCAATATTTACTACAACATCTTTCAGAGTCTTCTGCGTCGGCTTTTTAAATGAAAATGTCTGACATCGAGACATGACGGTATCGGGAATTTTCTGGGCTTCTGTAGTAGCAAGTATAAAAATCACATGTGCTGGTGGTTCCTCAAGAGTCTTGAGTAAGGCATTACATGCCCCTTTTGAAAGCATATGTGCTTCGTCTAAAATATAGACTTTGTATTTTGAATCAAAAGGTAAAGTGCTGACTGCTTCATTTAATGCACGAATTTCATCTACGCCATTGTTTGAAGCAGCATCTATTTCATAAATATCATTTGGAGTTGTGCCTATTTCCTTTGCAAAAATTCTCGCCACGCTCGTCTTCCCTGTCCCGCGAGAACCAGAAAAAATGTAGGCATGAGCGATATTGCCAAGTTTAATAGAAGATTCTAGAACCTTCACAATATGATCTTGCCCCAATACTTCGGCGAATTTTCCTGGACGATATTTCCTGTAAAGCGCTGTTTCTTGCATACAAATGATTATAGCATCTGAAAAATAATTTGGAATACAAAATAAAAGAGGGCCGAACATATTGGATCGTCGGCCCTCTTACAACTTATATCGGAGAATCTCTTGCTTTCACCTTGTTCTCCTTTCCAGAGAGGCGAAACTCTCCTATAAAATTTAATCTTTTATCACCTCTTTTACCTTTCTCTCTTATTAAGTTTAAAGAACTCTTGTTTATTTGCTCGCACTACCTCTATATTCCAACAAACTAGAGGTAGATAGTTTACCAGGGTGATTAGCCCCAGCTTAGATATGATCACCACCTTTCAAAATCTTAATCAATCACAGTGCGTGTAAATGTATAGATGTCTGATTAATCTATACAATCAAGTAACAATATTTACACCTCCTTTCTTCTGAGTACATTATAAGTAATTATAAAAATAAAGCAATACGATTTTTTATAATAAAAAAACAAATTTTCAGTTGAGATCGTCGACTTAGTCATTATCTGCCTAATGCAAAAGAAAATCCGTAAGATAATTTTTAATTATTTTTTCTGCTTCTTTAAAATTATTTGTACCCATAAGTTGAACTCTGAATTCTTTTGCTCCATCAAAGCCATTTATATATGCTTTAAAGTGTTTTTTCATTACCGCAAAGTTTTTGTGTCCCTTTTTCAATAATTCTTTATCAAAAATTTTTATATGTTCTAGAAGTGTTTTGAGTTTTTCTTTAGTTGTGACCAAGGACCCACCTTCCAAAGCTAGCGAGAGACCTTTACCACTTTTTTTTGAATCAAAAAACCATGGATTACCAAAAATTCCTCTACCAATCATAACTCCATCAAAACCAGATTTCTGTGCAAACTCAATTCCCTCCTCTCTCGTCTTAATATCACCATTACCGATGAGAATTAGATCTCTTTTTTTTGACCAAATAAAATCAACTATTTCTCTTGCTAGCTCCCAGTGTGCAGGGACATTTGATAATTCTTTTCTTGTACGCAAGTGTATAGTAAGGGCAGAAATATCTTCCTTGATAATTTCAGAAAGCCATTTTTTGTATTCAATTGTGTTGTAGCCGATTCTCGTCTTCACGGAAACTGGAATTTTGCCCTTTACTCCTTCTATTGCAGATTTAATTATTTTCCTAGCAAGCTTTGGATTCTTTATAAGGCTTGCTCCAGCACCTTGTTTTTCTACAGATCTGTCCGGACAACCCATATTTATATCTAATCCATCAAAACCAAGATCTAAAATAATCTTTGAGGCTATTTTTATTTTTTCTGGATTCGATCCAAAGATTTGAGCCACAATAGGTCTCTCATTCTTTGAAAATTTTAAATTGAATATAAGATGCTTTCTACCCTCTTCTGAAGCAAGTCCATCAGCAGAAACAAACTCTGTCCAAAAGACATCGGGGCCTCCACCTACTTTTCCATGACGACTTTTCTTTGCAATCATTTGGCGAAATGCAATATCAGTAACATCAGACATTGGTGCCAAAGCAAAAAATGGTTTGTTTTTCATGCAAACCTTGTACCAAAAATCCTTCTTATGTTTTACTTCTCTTTCCAGCTTATTCATATGTGTTATAGTCGATTATTCTAACATACTTTTCTATACTTGAAAAAATCCTCAAAAATGTTATTTTATAGTAATGAATTCTAAAAAAGAAATAGTGATACTTCAAAAAGAAGACCCTCGACTCCGAAAAATATCAGCAGAAGTTGAGTACCCTATGATCAAAAGTAAAAAAATGCAAGAGATACTCTCTTCTCTCAAACTTGCTATAGATTCTCAATCTGATGCCGTGGCTATTTCTGCTGTACAAATAGGAGAACTCTCAAGAATTTTTCTCATTTCAAAAAAGATTTTTAATATTTTAGAAGATAACAAAAAACCATTAAATGAAGTCAAAAAGGATTTAATTTTTATAAATCCAAAAATTACAAAACTTTCCAAAGCGAAGGCTTGGGGTGAAGAAGGGTGCCTAAGCGTGAGATTCCTATATGGCAAAGTAAATAGATCCACACATTTGACTATCGAGGCTCTTGATGAAAACGGCAATAAAATTATAAGGAATACATCAGGACTTTTGGCACAAATTATCCAGCATGAAAACGACCACCTAAATGGAGTACTTTTTATAGATAAAGCTATAGAAATACAAGAAATCTTACCAGAAAATTTACAGAAAATATAAATTTTTTTTACTTTAAAAATGAAAAATGAAAATGTAAAAATCGCTTTTTGGGGAAGCTCAAATTTTTCTCTTATTGTCTTAAAAGAGTTGAAAAAACTCGCCATTTTTCCTAGCATTTTAGTGACAACCCCCGACAAACCTCAGGGTAGAAGAATGGTATTGACCCCCACTCCTGTCAAAGTTTGGGGAGAAGAAAACAGTATTGAATGTCTAACTCCAGAAAAATTGAAAGAAGAAAGTTTTGTAAAAAAAATATCGGAATACAATCTTTTCATAGTTGCATCTTATGGCAAAATAATTCCAAACATAATCCTTGATATTCCGACCTACAAGGTTTTGAATATTCATCCTTCACTATTACCAAAATATCGCGGTCCATCCCCTTTGCAAACGCAAATACTTAGCGGTGACAAAGAAGTTGGTGTCAGTATTATGCAAATTGACGAAGAAGTCGATCACGGGCCTATTATTATTCAAAAAGAAATTGTTTTGGAAAAATTTTTGGGATTTAATGAATTGGAAGAAAAAATGGCGAAAGTTGGTGCTGAGCTACTCGCAGAGACATTGCCTCTTTGGATTAAAGGCAAAATTAAAGCAACACCTCAAAATCACGCTGATGCTAGCTTTACTAAAAAAATAGAAAAAGGTGACGGACTCATTGATATCCAAAATGGAAATCAGCTGGAAAATTATTTAAAAATATTAGCATTTGAGAATTGGCCTGTAGCTTTTTTTGAAATTAACAGAAATAACAAGAAAATTAAAGTCCTAATCAAACAAGCCGACTTTGATGAACAAAAAATAAATATACTAAGAGTGGTTCCGGAAGGAAAAAATGAAATGAATTACAAAGACTTTTTGCGGGGCTCAAAATGATTACCTGCTATAAATATTTCTAAGCATTTGTTTAATTTTTGCACCACCTCTTCTGAGTAGACTGGTTTTTTTGGTCTTATAGGATCTGAGCTCATTTTCCATTTCATCATTTGCAAGATCAATAGCAGAGTACAGATCAAAACTATCTTTCAATGCTTTCAAGGTTTTCCCACCGACATAAATATTATATTCTGCTTCAAAAATATTACCTGTCTTGTGGTGTCTCGTAGTCTTTGCCAATTCTACTTGGCACATTACAGCTTCCATATCTTCTGGACTGATAAACTTATCCAAATGGGATAATTTCTTTTCCAAATATTCAGATAAAGCTGGGGTCAAAGATATATCTTTTGCTTTAATGTTATGTTTCATATTTTTTTAATAATTATTTTAAAGAAACGCTAATAATTTTGTGAGGGGAATGATAACCACTCACCATCCTTACTTCCCGTACATTATACACCCGAAAATATTCCCGCGCCAATTCCAATATCCTCTTGTTTGCAAGACCCCTCTCGGCTGGTGCTTTCACCTCAACTTCAAAAACATCTTCAGAAATTTTCTTGATCTGTTCCTTTTTTGATCCTGTTTTTGCTTTTATTTTTATATACATATTAAAAATAATTATTCATACCTCAAAGCTTCAATAGGATTTAAGTTAGAAGCATTGGCTGCAGGATAATATCCGAAAACAATTCCTATGAGAGCTGAAACTCCAAAAGATAGAACAACCGACATCAGTGATATTTTTGCTGTCAGAAGTCCTGTGAGGGTTATTGCCCAAGCAATACCCATTCCTGTAATTATTCCGATAATTCCACCAATAGCTGTGAGTATTACTGACTCTACTAAAAATTGCAATCGAATATCTCCTTTTTTTGCTCCAACTGCTTTTCTCAAACCTATTTCTCTCGTTCTTTCTGTAACAGTCGTGAGCATCATATTCATAATTCCTATTCCTCCTACAAGTAAAGATATACCCGCGATTGCAGCGAGCAAATATGTCATTGTGGAAGTGATAGAAGAAGCAGTTTGCAACATATCAGACTGATTCATTGTACTAAAATCTGCCTTCGTAACATCAGTGATGTTATGTCTTGTAAGCAATATATCGGTAGCTTGATTTTGCACATCAGTGACCAAATCTGCTGTTTGCGCAGAAATATTTATTGAGGAAACATATTTATTTCCCGTAAGAAATTGCTGTGCAACTGTGATAGGAATATAAACAATGTCGTCGGCACTACTAGGACCATTACCGCCTTTAGTCACAGTAACACCTATCACCATAAATTCATTTCCACTTATTCTTATTGTTTTACCTATTGCATCTGCACCCTCTCCAAAAAGATCGTCCCTTGTAGTAGGACCTATAACAGCAACTCTTGCCATTTGTGTGACTTGTTCATCTGAAAAAAAAGTTCCTGTATCTACGACAATATTTTTTATATCAATATAAGAAGGGGTTGTCCCAATAATCGAAGTGTTGGTATTTGTTCCAGCCGCCACGACTTGTTTTTGTGTTGAAACTGTAGGAGCAACATATTTTGCACTTGTTACTCCTTCTTGAATAGCTTCGACATCTGCCATAGTGAGAGTATTGCCCGATCCTCTACTTGTCTTTACATTACTTCCAGCTGTCCTCACAGCTCCGGGAGAAATCACTACAAGATTGGAGCCGATAGACTCAATACTGGCTTGAATAGAACTGGTTGCTCCGTTACCCACCGCAAGCATCGCGATAACAGAAGCAATACCTATGACAATCCCAAGCATTGTAAGACCAGTACGAATCTTGTTCGACAATAATCCTGATGAAGTTTCCTGTAATATATCTTTTATTGTCATTTTTTATTTTTTTACTTCCTCACATATGCAAGGATCTACAATTCTTTTATTTTTGTTTTTTTCATCACTGACCATTAGACCATCTCTTATGTGAATAATTCTGTCAGCATGCTCGGCCACATCAAGCTCGTGAGTAATGAGAATGATAGTATGTCCCTCCTTTTTATTTAAATCTTGAAAAGTTTTTAATACAATTTCTCCAGTTCTCGTATCTAAATTTCCTGTCGGTTCATCTGCCATAATAAGCGATGGGTCATTTACAAGAGCACGCGCAATGGCGACACGCTGAATTTGCCCCCCAGAAAGTTGATTGGAAAGATGATGCCATCTATTTTCTTCAAGACCAGCAGATTTGAGTGCATCCATGGCTCGTTCCATTCTTTCCTCTGGAGAAATTTTCAAATAAACTAGGGGTAAAATTACATTTCTTATGACTTCCGATCTAGGCAAAAGATTGAACGACTGAAAAACGAAACCAATTTTATTGCCACGAATATCTGCAAGTTCATCGTCTGTAAGTTTTGAAACATCTTCTCCGTCGAGAAAATACTCTCCCGAAGTAGGAGTATCTAGCGCCCCAAGAATATGCATCAGAGTGGACTTTCCCGAGCCCGATGGTCCCATAATAGCAACAAATTCTCCGTCTTTTATTGTGAATGTCACCCCTTTGAGTGCTTCAGTTTTAGCCTCACCATTTACATATGTTTTTTTAATATTTTTACATTCAATCATCTGAAAATTTTAATTTCTTATTATGCCACCTATAGCTCCTGCACCACCCATACCACCAAATGCTCCCCTAGCGTTTGTAGTTGCTGACGCAGCAGAAGTTTTTGTTGTGGTAGTACCACCGTTTATAGTCGTCTTTTTTGTAACGACAAGTTGCCCCTCAGAAAGACCCGACAAAACTTCTGTAGTTGTGTTGTTTGATATTCCTGTAGTTATTTCTGCACTTGTTACAGGATATTGTGTAGTTAAAACTGAAGATGCATTTGTGTTACTTGCTGAAAAATTGCCAATAGGTCTAAAAGAAGTAGCTCTGGTCGAAGATGCAAAATTTCTAGTTGTGGAAGATGCGTTGAAATTTTTACTTACATTTTCAGTATTTATAAATGAAGTATTAGCTACTAAGACATATTTCTTTCCTTTACTTGTTGTGATTGCTGAAGTTGGAATTATCAGAGCACCTGGATGTTCCGCAGTCACAATAACCACTGAAGCCGTCATACCCGTCTTTACTTGATCATTTTGCTTGTTTATTTTTATTTGTACAGCATAGCTGACAACACCTGAAGAAACGGTTCCTAGTGGATCTATATAGCTCACAAACCCGGTGAGAGATACATCCGTCAAGGAATCAAATGTAATTATGACAGTATCCCCAGCTGAAATTTTTGCAGCATCCACTTCATTTAAAGTAACATTTATGACTTTTTCGGATGTAATAAGTGTTCCCAAAGAATCGGAGGAAGAAACCTGTTGCCCAACTTCTGCTGAAAGTCCTCCTATCTGTCCATCAAACGAAGCCGTGATGATTCTCGCAACATAAGCAGTCTCTGCATTAGCCAAATTTGCTTTTGCATTGTCTAAGGACGATTGGGCTGTGGCCAAATCTGATTCTGACGGTGGTTCTTGTTTTAAATTCAAACTCTCTCTAGCTTGTTCAAGAGATGTAATAGAATTATTATAAGATTGTAATGAAGATGTAAATGAACTTATGAGCGTATCTATACTTCCTCTTGCACTTGAAGCTACACTCTTGGCAGAACTTAAAGAAGTTTGTCCTGCGGAATCAGAAGCAACACTGTATAGTGCAAAAAGAGTCGCCATATCATCAAAATAATTTCTTATTGTACTCAAATCTGATAATACACTGTTTATTGATTGAATCGTATCATCATCTGATATGGATTTAGCGTCTACTATGCTTTGTGTTTTTACTTTTTCTCTCCACGCATTCAGCAAGGGAGTTATATTGTATCTTCCTTGATTAACATCATTCTGTAATTCTTGACTAATAAAATTGACTCCACTTATAGTAAGTAAGGGACTTATCGTCGGACTTGTAAAATATGCATCTGTATTTAAAAAAAATAAGTTTGATACCGTAGTATAAGCACTTTTCACACTCAATACTATATTTTGTTTTGAATTATTTAGAGATGTTTCTGCAGAGTCAATACTATTATTTAAAGATACCAATTCTGATTCTGTAAGACCCGAAACAACTTTATCATAATTGGCTTGTGCACTCGTAAAACTAGCTTTGGCTTGGTTGAGTGTCTGTAGAGCATTTTTACCATCAAGTACAGCTATCACATCGCCAGCTTTTACATAATCCCCATTTTTAACTCTTACTGATATTATTTGCCCCAAAGTTTGTGTCTGCCCCGTAGTATTTGGTTTTATTGATACTTTACTCAAGGTAGAAACCTGTCCAGAAGCAGAAACACTTACGACAAGGTCTCCTTTTGTAACTTTTCCAAATGTATACTGTACTGTCGTGCCTTTCACAAAAATTCTAAAATAAGAAAAATAACAAATAGCTATAAATGCAATGATGATTATTCCGGACCAAACTTTGTGAGTTTTAGTAAAAAATGAAACTTTTGTAAAAAACGAATTACTATTATTTATTTTTTTTATTTCCATAGGTGTAATTATTTTCTTATAGGATTTGAACTTGTTCCTGTGATAGGGGTTAGGTCCGGCATTGTTCTAATAAGATTTGCTACTATTTGACCACTACTATTTGGCTTGCCTAAAACTACAATATAATCTCCAACTTCTAAATCGCTTGGTTTTATTTCATCTCTAAATTCTCTTATTGTTGTTTTGTTATTTATCACAATAGTTTTTTCTACATTACCATTGTCTTCTACTATAATATTTGGCAATTCTATCTTTATGATTTTGCCAACTGAGCCATGTCCTCCAGGCAAATCTCTTGGAGATAAACCCATCATATTGCTTCCTGGTGCATCAAAAATACGACGATAATTGTCGCCCATTCCACGAGAAAATTCTGCTTTTCTAAGACCAACAAATTTCCCTGCTTGAAAAACGACCCCAATTCCAATTAAAATAAACACCACAAGAACTATTCCAGAAAAAACTTTTGACTTAAAAATTTCTTTACAATTTTCTTTAAAATTCATATTAAATAATTAATTTGTTGGTAAAAGAACTTGCTCTAAATTTTTAAAAGCAAATTTTGTACTTTCTAACAAAACAAAAACCACTACTAGAAGAATTGTCATTTCATAGAAGGGTGCTGATTCGAGAAGTGATGTGGCAAATACTTTCCAATTTGATAAAACTACTCCACTATCGGTAAATAAGAGAGAAAAATATTGCCAAAATCCAGAGGAGCTAAACCCTTTTATAACATTCATGAAAATCGGAAAAATCGCTATAAAGGAGGTGACTACAAATGTTCCCTCTATCATTAGACCATTCCTAGCCTTTTCGAACTTTGCTTTTTCAAGCTTAAAAATAATATCGCTGTAGAGGGATAGAGGGACTTCTTGTCCCCCAAGCTTACCAAACAAATTTTTATAATCGTTTTTCATATTTGCTATTTATTATACGCAAAATAAATGCTTTTAGGTGCAATTAGGAAAATTTAAAAATATCAATATTTTTCCTAACCAAAATCAAAGCTCTTCTATGCTGACTTTTAGCTGTTTCTTCCGGTCTATTTAAAATCACACCGATTTCCTCAAACGACATATCTTCTTCATATCTAAGCAAGAGTACTTCTCTGTAAATCAATGGCAATTTATCCAATTCCTTTTTCAATGCTTTCTCATTTTCTATTTGAGAAAAAATTTCATCGGCAGATGGTAAATCGCCCTGTATAGTGTCTTCCAAAGCATTTTCTCCTTCTTCGTTTTCAAAATCAGAAAAAACTAAGTCCCTTTTTTTTCTTAAAAAATCTAGCGCAGTATTTCTGGCTATAGTAAAAATCCATGTTTTGAAACTATATTTTTTATTATATTTTTTAATATTTTTCCAAACTTTCAAAAATACTTCCTGAGTCAAATCGGCAGATTCAGCAGATCCACCCAGAAAATTAAATAAAAATCTATATATAGTTTTATAATATTTTTGAACTATCTCCTTTAGAGCATCTTCTTTACCATCCAAATAATCAGAAACAAGTTTAATGTCATTTTCATTTTCCATACTTCGACATTATACTTCTTTGTTTAATTAAATAGCAATTTTTTGCAAATGAAAAGGCGCACAAAATCTTTCGAAGATTTTGTGCGCCTGTAAACTTATCCTAAAGATGATCTCCAACCATCATTAGGGCGAAACCCAAATTCTTTGATATACCGGTTCTTGAATGGGAACCATTTCGGTCCATTCAGTAATCTGCACGTATTGGATCATCTGATAGCCGTTCCAATATGTTCCAAGGACTGGAGGGTGGTACACCGGACGCATAACCGTCTGATATCCCACAATTCTATTTTCCCAGTGACCCGGCTGACCACCAACAATGACAGTTCCAAAAACACTGAAGAAGGGTGGCGTCTGTGCCAACACTCCGACCATTTCACGCGGTCGTCCAACTTCAATCGCCCCAGGACCCCTGTCACCGATATCATACGGGTAAGAACGATACCGATTGTTAGTACGACGATCATCTCGCCGATCATCCCGTCGATCTCCACCAGCAAATGCTGTTGAAATCGACAAAACAACTACTCCTACCACCACACTGATTTTAAGGAACTTCTTCATACCGAACCTCTTACCTTTCTTATTGTTGCATAACCCAAATTAGGCTATGTTTTGTTTGTATTTCAAGTATTTACTGAATCTAATGTAATTATACTCCTAATTATCTATTTGTCAAGAACAGCAATACCAAATACTAAAAAACGGCTCATTTCCTATGTATTTTAAGATAATTCCTAATTAGAGAAGAATCTGACCTAAATATTTATGTTATTTTTCAGAAACAACAATATTTACATTATTTTCAGTAGCACTCAACAAGGATATCGTATACTCATCAAAATCCACTGCTTTTTTATTTACAGTACCAAGACGTACTTCCTTCAAAGAACCTCTTGTGTCCATAATAAAAACAGCTGAAAGCTCCCCTTGCCAAAAACACTTATTTCCAAACTTGCAACGAGAATCATTAATCTCTTTAAGAAAAAGTGATACATTGTCTGAAAAATAAAATTTGTCATTAATGCTCATGGTAAATGGTTTATTAAATTCTATCTGTGTTGTGGTGGCGACACTCAAAGGACAAGGAGTGAATTCACATTTTGGTCCGGTACGTCCGACATAAGAACCAGCTGGACAGAGCTTGGCCTCCATAGTACAAACAATTGGAGAATTTAACGATTTTTTATTAATATAAAAATAAGCACCTCCACCGGCGATTGCCAATAAGGCTACGATAGTGATTAATATTGGAATCACAAAACCATTTTTTTTTACTAAAAAACTTTTCATGCATAAATTATATCACAAATTTTTTTTAAAAAACCCCGAGCAACTTTTTGCACGGGGTTTTACTTCCTTCTTTGAATGCTACCTACATCTATAGTAAGATCTGCGGCATCAATCCAATCATCCACATTTACTTCAGCACAATTGATAATTCTCATTAAAAGAACATCTTTTAATGGCGTATCTTCTTGTATCATTTGATATGCCAATAAAAGTTCTTTCTTAAACATAGGCATGTTTTTTATTTTTTCTACACATGCTTTGTCTTCTAGACTATTGGGTGTGGTATTTTCCCAATCTTCGATAATTGACCAAAAAGTGCTTACCTCTACTTCCCTATCTTTTAGAGAAGAATCTTTCCGCATAGAATAAAGGAAAGATTTTATGGATTTAATTTTTTCTACTAAAATACTCATAAAACTCCCCCTTTCTTTTATTTTAAATTACCTTACTTCTAACTCTAGAATATCATAAATAATCGATTTATAATAGTATGATATAATCACATGAAATGAAAAAAATTAAAGTTGAAGTTTCAGCTAGACATTGTCATTTATCACGTAAAGATCTAGACCAACTATTTGGTTTGGGTTATGAATTGACTATATATAAAAAAATATCACAGCCTGGACAATTTGCTTCCAATGAAATGGTTACGATAAAAACTCCAGGAGGACACATTGAAAATGTGAGAATATTGGGTCCAGTAAGAGAGAAGACTCAAATAGAAATATCCCTCACAGATGCTAGAAAACTAAAAATCAATCCGCCTGTAAGATTGTCTGGAGATTTGAGCAAATCTGAATCTTGTATTTTAATTGGACCCAAAGGTAGCGTTCATTTACAGGAGGGAGTCATCGTTGCAAAAAATCATATACATTGCGATCCAAAAACAGCAGAAAAATTGAACCTAAAAAATAAGCAACAGGTTTCAATAAAAATAGAAAGTGCTAGGCCAATAATTTTCAGTGGAGTAGAAGTAAGAATAGATAAAAATTTTGTGTATGCCTTTCATATAGATACAGATGAAGGCAATGCTTCCCTCTCTACAGATATCAAAAACACTATAATACAAATTTAAAGTAGAAAACACTAATCAAAAATATTTAGTAAATAAGTATCAATGACTCTTTGTTCCATAGCAGAAAAACTTATTCCATCATTATGAAGCTTCGTAGCAAGTCCCACTCCTACAAATCTCCAATGCCACGGTTCATACTGATAATAAACATTGCTTTTTGTATAAGAAATTATAAATCCATACCTATAAGCATTGTTGGTAAGCCAAACATATGATGGGGTTTCTTCAAAATTAATTTCTAACGCTGGTTCGGTCACACCATTTGCAATATCCACTGCTGTACCAAGCTGATGCTCGGAATATCCCTGATCAGCCGAAAACTGATTTGCCCCACTACCATAAGTTATTAAATAATTATTTTTTATCGTTGACTGCTCGCCAAAAGAACGGTATGCGGAAGCGATTTTTAGAGGAATACCTTCACTATTAGCTTGGTTCAACATCCTCTCTAGAAAAGGTAGAGCTGAGGTATGAAACTGAAGATTTTTTGTATCATTATACAAATATTTTTTATCTATATTTGAAAGACTCATAGGTACATAATTGTCACTAAGAAAATAAACTTTTGAATATTTTTGTAATAATTCTTTGTCCGTTTTAGAAAGTTTTTCTAGATTTCCCACTGTACCTGTGATGTTATTGACCGTTCCTGTGATGTTGTTGATACTTGCTTGAAAGCCTGCACTTTTGTTTTGTTCTTCCAATAATCTTCTAGATAATTCTTGACTCGTCAGAGTGGTCGAGGCCAAATCTGATACAAGATTTGCTATTCTCTGATTTAATATTTGAGTGGAAGAAGACATATTATTTTTTAAAACCAAGATATCTTTTGATAAAGAAGAATAGACAAAATAGCCAGAGGCAGAAATAGCGACAAAAACAATACTGCCTAAGATTAAAGATAGCTTGCCTAAATTTATATGTTTTTCAATAGGATTTTCCATTGTTAAAGTATATCATCCCGTTAGAAATATCAGAAATTATTAATTTCCGATTTTTAACGGAACAGACTTTTTGTAATATTCGAAGAGAGCCAAAATACCAGCCAGATTTCGTTCCCATTCAATAGTCTTGTGAGTTTCAAGTTCTACAGTTATCGCTGGAATATTGATAGATGCTAGCCAATCTTCAGCAGCACCAGTCGTCACATAAGCATCAAATGTTTTGACAGCTTTATATCCTGATGCTTTTGAGTAAGCATTCATAATATCAAGAGTCTCTGGTAAAACACCATTTTTGCATTCAGATGCATACACTGCATTGGACTGACTATGCCAGAAAATTACAGCTACTGGGTTGTCTTTCAAAACAAAATCTCGGATTGCTTTTACTTCAGGTTCTGAAAATACAGCTGACCCTGCACTTTCTATTTTATTTTGCCAAGTACTAGTAGCTTGCCATTTGCAATCAAAATTTCTATTTAGATCAACATTGTTTGTATTAAACCTTCCTGGAACTTCGGACACTCCTGTCGGCACATCGGCCATGGTGAAGCGTCCTTCTTTACCTATCACTTTATATACTCCATCAGGATTGGCAGATGGAATCACCGTTACAGTCATATTTTTAGGAATTGCATCTATATTTGCGTCTAAATAATCTATAAATTTGTAAGCGAGAAGCACACTGTTCCATTCATATCCACCGTGAATGCCACCAACAAAAGCAATATGGGTTTCTCCATTTCCATAAGTATATGCCTCTATCGATCTTCCTTCTACTGATTTTCCTATTATTGAAGTCTGCGGTCCAAGATTCTTTTCAACTGGAATACTAACTATAGGTTTAGCTTTGTGATAAAAAGTAAAATAGATGAGTGAGCCCAAAAGAAGCAAAACGAAAACAGCAATTACTGTGATAGTTCGCCTAGTGAAAAAATCTCTCATTATTTAGCGTAATAATTAAGGATTGCTTTAATACCAGCAAGATTTTTTGTCCATTCTACACTATTGTGATTTGTAAGAAGAACGCTGATAGCGGGGATTTTTTCTTTGGCAAGCCAGTTTACCATGTCACCAGTAGTGGCATAAAAATCAAATGTCTCAAAAGCTGGATAGCCAGATGCTTTGGCATATGCGTTTGTCAGAGCGTTCGTTTCAGGTAAAATACCGTTGTGACAGCTAGAAGAAAATACTCCTCCAGCAGCACTATAATAGACCACTACTGCTTTTGGTTTGTTTGCTTCGATATAATTTTTCACAGCCAAACTTTCTGGTTCAGAAAATACTGCAGTTCCACCACTTACTGTTTTACTCTGCCACTTTGCACTAGATTGCCAATCACAATCAAAATTTCTATTGAGATCAACATAGCTTCCGTTAAAACGACCAGAAGTAATCACACTTTCAACATTTGAAATATCGGCTAAAGCAAAGCGACTAGATGTGCCGACGACTCTATTCAAACCATCTGGATTCAAAACAGGAATAACTGTGACTTTTAGATTTGCAGAAACAGAGTCAGGATTTGCTTTCAGATAATCCATCACCTGATAAGCAAGGAGTGCAGTGTTCCATTCATATCCTCCATGAATACCTCCAACAAATAAAAGTTCGGTACTACCAGTACCAAAGTGATATGCAATGATGTCGCGTCCCTCAACAGACTTTCCAATGACAGTCACCGTCTTATCGACAGGAGCTGTAGTCGTGGCGATATTGTCAGTGGTGGTAGCTACATTTTGATTTGTATTTACTACAACCTCTTTAGGAGAAACCTTAATAAAATAATAAATACCGGCACCGACGAGAGCGAGAATAACGATTGTGATTATTGTGTTTTTCATAATACATTCATTGTAGCACACAAAGGCAGGAGTTTGTAATGATTACTTGCTTCGTCATACAAAATAAAAGACGTTCACCTATATGAACGTCTTTTTGTTTACGAGTTAAATTATGTATTAAGATGTAAGTCTCTCAATAACAACTTTCACCGCTTGAATATACTGGTCTTTTTCCTTTCGTTTATAAACCATAATATATGAAGGATGATGAATAGGTACATACCACACCTTTTTATACTCATAGACTTGGAATTTGTAAGATAATTTTGCTGATGTAAAACCAAGTTGATTCATAACAAATTTTGCCGTTTTATTTCCTAGCAAAAAAACCACTCTGGGTTTAATTTCTTTTATCTCCTTTAATAATTTAGGATAATATTTCGCACATTCATCAAAAGTCGGATATCTTAGTTTCCCTTTAGAATCTAAAGGAGCAAATTTTACAAGATTTGTCTTGTAAAAAAATAATGAACTACATTGCCCCTCAATTTCTGCCACTAATTTACCTGTTTTAGTATCGGCATTAAGCGGCATACTTTTTTTAGAACTAGTATCCTTTTTTGCAGAAATACCAACCCACATTATTGTTTTTTTGTCTTTCATTGATTGACTCCATTAGTTCTAATAATGAATTGCTGAAGATCATCATCACTCACTTCCGAAAAGTTACCACTTGTGAAATTAAATTGTCTCCTCCCGATGTTTATTGATAAACCGTCAGAGGATACAACTTCATCAATAATTCTCCCCTTTCTAATCATATCATAATATAGTTCAGTTCCATGATAAGGACGAAATTGAAAAACACTCGTCCTAAAATTTACACCACTTTTTAGTGATATCTCCTTAAGATTTTTGGCTAGATCAAATGACATTTGCATATCATCACTTCGTTCCGTTTCAAAACCAAATATGAAATACCCTTTCACATTTATACCAGCTTGAAATACTCTATCGATGGTGCGTTTGATTAATACCACATCCGAGGTCTTGTGAATCATTTTAAGAATACGCGGAGATCCAGATTCAATACCAATGAACATCTCCTTACAACCTGACTGTTTCAGCTTAAACAAATGACAACACATGAGCCATTGCTCGCCAAGTTACAGGTAGATTGCTAAATATTTTAGTAGCACGATCTACACTGTCAGTATTTCTTAAAAACAAATCATCGAGTACACGTATTGAGTCTAGATTCTTGTACAATTCGCACAATGCCTTCACTTCGTATGCCACACTTTGAGCGTTTCTTTCCCGAATGGGCGTACCTTTATTCAAAGATCGTGCCGCTGAACAAAATGCACAATTATACATACATCCACGACTCGTAATAATACCCGCTTCACTGAATCCTAGTTTGTGGTGCAAGGGTTGATTTATGAAGAAAGTTCTATCCAGAGAAATATTAGAAATATCACTTGGAAAATATGGGGAGGTCACCGAAACTTCAATAACCCTCTTGTTATTTTCCTGATAAATAATATCTAATGGCTTTCCTTGGATAATAGCACTAACCACAAAATCTCCCTCTCCTATCACAATATCAATAGAGCAAGAAGTCTTCCATTTTATTATCATCTGGTGAAGATTCCTTGTTGCCAATCCACCTATAATGAATTGAATGTCGCTAACCGATTCAACTATTTCACGAACTAAATGTAAATTAGTTGTGAATACATTTATCGCTACATAATTAGGACGTTTTTGTTCTATAACTGTTAAAATAGATTCAAGAGAAATGTTTTTCTCAACAGCGTCTAATAATTCAACAGTTATTCCATTACTTAAAAGATCCGTAGCTATGTATCCCAAACCAAATGGTGGCAGAGAATCTTCATTGTATTCCTCGACTTTATCCCTAAACAAAGGCGAGTTTATAATCAAGACGTCTAACAAACAATTTTTCATTACTTTTTACTCCTTTTTTTATTGGCAAAAAACACTTGAAACTATTACTAATTATACCATATAATAATGTCTTAAACAAGTTATACAAATCATTTATTAAAACTTTGGTGTGCCACAGGCATTTAGTTCCTGCAGTGTCAGTGGACTACTTGTGGCTGTGCGGTCAGTCATGATAGCACAAGGAAGTTTGAGCTTGCGTGGCCTCTTCCCCATTGCAAACTGATCAGTGGTCAGTCCAGCCCTTTTTTCAAAATGTGGCAGATCTCCCTCACCTCCAGATTCCAAGCTACAATACTCCGCAATTTTTACCAATTTTTCCCAGTCAATATCATATCCCTTGTATCGGTCTACCACATCTACGGCATATCCATAATTGTGAATACTGTGACCCGGCAAAGCCTCGGTGACGATATGTCCATTGACCGCACGCCCCTGATAATACATGGCTGTCTGATCTTCTATAGAACGAAAACCATCTGTAATACGCAAAGTGTATCCATAAACATCTGCAATCGGAATGAAACAATTTTCAACCTGAGTTAAAAAATTTACATTTATTTCAGTCGGTAAAGGAACTGGTTTCGGTGTAAAAATATATTCCACCGCTACAAATGCTTTTAAAAAACATATTTTACATAAAGAAAAAATTCCCCAACTAGTAAGAATAAGAATTGTAAGAACAATGATAACAAAAAAGAGATACGGCAAATGATTTCTCCTTCTTCTCGTCCTAATAAAATCCATCTTTAAATTTTAACAAAAAAAGCAGTAAAACAAAAGAATGCGGAAAAATAAAATTATAGTGACAAAGTTCTTTTGAACATCCTTGGTAGTCATGGGTGGCGACATTTTGCCTTTGATTGATCGAGCCTATTCTCCCTCAAAATTTTGAGCAACTTCACCAAATTGCATAGTTTTTGTATCGAGTTTCAGCCAAATACTTTTGCCAAGACTTGGCTTGGTCGTCATAGGTTCTCCGGAATTCCGGTCTGCATAATTTACAACAATAACATTTTTTCTTGTTGTACCTTCATCCATAACGGTACTTTGCGGAGCGATACGATCTCCTAATAGTATGGCATCAGAACCCACTGGACCATTCACAGTGTTGAGTCGTGCAACTACATAATAAAACACGCCACTACCACCAGTTTCTTGAGTCAAAAGAAAAACAATATCTTCCCTACCATCTCCATCAAAATCATGTTTTACATCATTACCAAAATAGCGAGTGATGATTTTTGAAGAACTAGAAGCAATATCGACTTCTGACAATCCATCTTTGAGTGTGGTTTTTTGTCCATTTATAATATAAGTTCCGTCAGCAAAACTAAACTGCCCATTGTTTTCCGTATATGGTTTATTACCATAATAAGGATATATGACAAAAGCAAAAATTACTATTAAAATAAATAGTATACTAAAAAATATGATTTTATTTCTTTTCATTATCTTTTATATATATTGAATTAATTTAATAAACCAATTTACAAAACCTTTTGTCCTCTGATGATTCGCACCAGAACAAGAATAACTGCAATAACAAAAAGAATGTGGATAAATCCACCGATAGTATAAGCAGTGACAATACCGAGGAGCCAAAGAATAATTAGGATGACTGCGATTGTTGTTAAAATATTTTTTTATTTAATTAAAATAGACACGACCTTTAATACTGTAACTTGCACCACACCAAGTATAGCATACTATATATATTACACCTATAAAATATTCACCGATATGACTAATTTATTTATAATTAAATCAAACTAATCGAAAAAAATCCCCAACAACAAATGTTGCTGGGGATATCTAAACCCTATTTAAAAGTAATCTACAAGCTATTTCTCAAAAGATATCTTATGGCATCACTCGCGCTATATGAGCTGTGAGCATCTACCATAAGATGTCTGAGAAAACCTAAATCATCACCGAGCGTAACGATGGGTGGTTCTGTACTATCATCGGTAATCTCTGTGTTGCTAAACAATCCGCAGCACAGACATCCCCGACCAATGGTTTCGTCTATATTTCCACCCTTCATAACATATGTATCTACCGATTCACCAGTACATCTGTATCCGATGGCCCCCTCTCGTGTTTCGTAGAGTTGCACTAAAGCGCCGTGTTTACATGTACAGACCCGAGATTTGTAAATAATCGGGTCTGATATTGTTCCATCTAGTTCTGCAACCTTAAACGGATATCCCGATGAGGAAATAAGCATATCTGTTCTGACCTTAAGTTCACCCCTAAAACCAAGATATCGTGCCCTCCGTCGAATTTCAGGGTTCATTGCAGAATCATTACAAAGAGCAAAAATACTACCAACTTGAATTCCTTCTGCTCCAGCCAAACGCGCGCGTACCAAACCACCCGGTGAAGCATACCCACCCCCAAGCCAGAATGGCAAACCAAGGTCTTTTATATCATCATGGTTTACTTTGTCTTTTTCACAATATTCTTTTTTATTTCGAGGTGGAGCATTATGACCAGCGGCTTCTTTCCCTTCTACAACAAATCCATGGATACTTCCTTTCGGTAACTTTTTCATCAAAACTGACGCAAGTGCGTTTGAAGAAATGATAGGCAAAAACCAAGGCATTTTTAGTGGAAGAACTTTTTTCAAATCACTTCCGAAAAATTGCAATGGATCAAAACTCATCACATATTCCTTAATATTTTCTCCAATAACTGGTACTTTGTATTTTGCCTCTTTTCCATCAGCAAAATTACTTAGGACTTCAGGAACCTGCCAAGGTATACCGGCGCCCATCGTAATACAATCACCACCCGCGAGCATCACACCAAATATGGCATATAAATGTGGCATCGCAATTTTTTCCAGAAAGTTCACACTGACTGGATTTTTGTGACCCTCTTTCGCTAACCACATAAATGCATAATTTGCACAGACAGTAAGCGATATTAAAAACTCAGATGGTTTAATAGTAAACCTCGGAGAGTTCTTCATCGCAGATCCTTTTTTAACTCCCCCATCCACAAAATATTCTTTGAGAACCATTCCTGAAACATCTGGGAAAGGAAAACTAGAAAGGGCTCGACGAAGATGTCCACCAGAATCACCCATCTGAAGTATCAGAACCATGGCCTTTTCAAGAGACACACCTGACACCGTACCGAGTTGACCAAGTTTTGAGACAACTTTAGCTAACCACCAATTAGAAATATACATCGCCATACCACCTTGTATAATTTGGGGATACAAATATTTATTCATAAATTACTCCTTTTTTATTATAAAGAACTCTTTTCCTTTCAAATTATATCAAAATACTTAAAAAATATCTTCGTTATGTTGTACATTTATAAATAGCACTTACATTATAATTTTAAAAAAAACTTGACATATTTAGTATATACTATATCATTATTATAGACTCTGGACATATGTATTTCATTAAGGAATATATAGTAGATTCAGGGAGTGTTATTTGATAAGGAGGTGTTTCGTGAAGGTTTTCAACAAATCACTGCTTGTTATTATTGTTTTTCTCATGTCCATTTCGACATGGACATGGTGTTATGGTGAAATCATGCCACTCTTAGGGCCTGTGATCAAAATAAATGGTCATGGAGGCACCATAACCAATAGTAGTTCTGACTCAGTGTCTGTGACCATTAAATTGGTTGCAGGAAAATATTCAGGTATACCAGCCGACCACTGGGTTATTGTTTGTGCTGGTGAGACTTGGTATTACTTGAACGATTCCCTTCAGTGGATAGAGTTTGACGGAAATCTCTCAAATTGCCATCCGGCATATCAAGGAAGTTTGATAAATCTTCCGATGAGAGAAGTGTTGCACTCTAGCTTGCCAGCCGGCCTATACACATTCTGGTTTGCAGTGGATTTTACGATGGATGGAGTGCTGGATATTGGCCTTGGTAAGTCACTGTATAGTTCAGTCGAGTTGGTTGTTGAGTGACATAAGTGAAGAATATGGGCGGGGAAATCTAATTTCCCCGCCCTTTTATTTTTGGTTATTTGGCAAAATTCGAGATCCACATATTGGACCACTGCCCTCGGTAAATAGGACACCTCAATAATATATTATCTTGCACGGCTTCGGCCAGAGACTACGCCAAGGCTACTATTTTTCACCGCAGATTGAAACTTCCGAATCCGAAAAGTGGAAGAAGTCCCGCTCCTTCGGCGCGACCGCTTGTCTGCTTCGGAATCCGATTTCCAATTTTGGCGGTGCTTATTGTACAAAATTCGAACATTTTTAGAGGCGTATCTATTTTTTATTATTTAGTAATATTTTATTTACTCCTATCCCTAATCCATAACAAGACAGTTCCTAAAACACCTGCGAAAACTAACCCTAGATCTTCCCAAATTCCCAGACTGATTACGGCACTGACGCCAATAAGTGACCAGAGAAAAGGTATTATTAGGACAAATTTTGGTACTTTTTTATCAGTCCACAATAATAGCCCAAAAGTAAATATTGTTGTTGGACATGGTAACCCAAATGTAGGATTGGAAGGCCAATGATGGCCAAAAACATAATTTAATATCGGGTAAATAATCAAGCCGTAAAGTAAAAATATTACGCCGGTTATTCCGTATAGATCTTTTCTAAAATTAAAAGAAATTTTATCTTTTAATCCAACGATTATAAATAATATTCCTTGGATGATAAACAATGCTCCAAAAAGGTATGCTCCCTTATTAATAGAGGTAAAAAAAAATGAAATGATACATTACTCCAATCCAAATCCAAAAGAATGCGAGTATGCCTGTGATTATTTTATTACTACTTTTGTTTTTTTTAAAAACTAAAAAAATAGATACGGCGGCAAGTATTAATAATACTAGCTGCATTGGAAAAACCGAAAGATTGTATTGTTCAAATACTTTTAGGAACTGTTCGATTGTAAATGGAAGCTTCATATTATTTCCTCAAGTTAATTATAATATTTAAAATTTTCTTTTTCAATAGTCCCTAGTTATTTATTTGAGATTCTTTTACTTTCGAACCCGATTTCGTTTTCTGGCGGTGTTTGTTGGACAAAGTTCGAAACTATTTCGAGCAAAATCCAAATGATTAAAACTAATAAAATGGACTCGGCAGGGCGAAACAATTTGTCTGGGGTTTTGGATTCGCCCTGCCTCGGCTGATT
>JBAVTE010000006.1:0-1826 GCA_049695975.1 Minisyncoccia bacterium
CGCATCTGCCGTGAGCCTTCGATGATCAGGTTCTCCAGATCCAACCGGACACTGATCCGGTCGTCCGGAGGCAGGGTGTCATTATCAAAGTCGAAAAAGCCCTCCACCCATGAAAAAAGGCGCTGGATGATGTCGGAAAAATGCTGCTGCAGGTTGACCAGGATGTCTTCCTGCGATAGGTACCCGGCGTTGATCAGAAGCAGGCCAAGTTCCTTGTCGGAGATATGGGCGGCACCCTGCTGGATGGATTTATACTGGCCGGTGGTGATCTTCTTGGCTTTATGCAACACGGAAGCCAGGCTGCTTTCCTCCTGGTCGATCTGGGCATAGGCCAGTTTCCCCTCGCGGAAGGAAACCTTGGCAGTCTCGCTGGGTCCCTCAACGATCAATGTCCCGGTCTTGTTGGCCAGGTTGATTAGATTCAGTAATTGAGTGATGGTGAAATCGCGCAGGTTGCCACTCAGAGCCATGCTGGGCCTCGAAGGAATTCCATTCGTTGTTCGGTATTGTGAAATGATTATACCTTGTAAGGTTGACATGCGTCAAAGGGTGGTGCGGTTCAAAACAGGAATGACCGGATTTTGGTGAAAAGGACCCGAAAATATCACCGTTTTCAGCAAGAAGAAGTATAATTTTTGGATGCTGATCTGAGGAGCAGGAACCTTGTTAAAGATATCTGTCGTCTACTGCATTGTCTGACACTACACCGACCGGGCCGTGGGCCTGGCAAATGACCTGCTCAAGAAGTTCGAACCGGAAATAGAGAGCATCACCCTCATCCCCTCCGAGGGAGGCCGCTACGAAGTGACCGTGAATGAAAGACTGGTGTATTCCAAACTCCAGACCGGCAGGCATGCCGAACCAGGCGAGGTCGTCCGGCTGGTGGACGACATGCTGAAAAAGAAGTAGGTTCGTTTTATAATCAGTTTAGTAAAGTAGAGGTTATTATGTCCAAAAAAGGCCGTGTCTTTTCCGGCATCCGCCCCACCGGGCACGCCCACCTGGGAAATTACCTGGGCGCGTTCAAGAATTATGTCGCCTTGCAGGATGATTACGAGTGCGTCTATTGCATCGTCGACCTGCACGCCCTGACCACCGTCGAGGACACTCTCGACCTGAAACAGAACACCTACGACCTGGCCCTCGATCTGCTGGCGGTCGGGATCCGCCCGGAAGAGACCATCCTCTTCATCCAATCGCACGTCCCGCAGGTGACCGAACTGCACACCCTGCTCTCGATGGTCACCCCGCTGGGAAAACTAACCGCCCTGCCGACTTTTAAAGAAAAGGTGCGCCAGAATCCCAACAACGTCAACTATGGGCTGGTGGGCTACCCGGTGCTGATGAGCGCGGATATCCTGCTCTATAAGACGGATCTTGTGCCGGTGGGTGTTGACCAGGCGCCTCACCTCGAGTTTGCGCGTGAGATAGTGCGTTCATTTAACTACCGCTACAATACGAATGTGCTCATCGAACCGCAGATGAAAGCCGCCGAGGTGCAGAAAGTCCTCGGGATCGACGGCAAGGAGAAAATGGGGAAAAGCCTCAACAACCAGATCGAACTGGCAGCCTCACCCGAGGAGACCCGCCAGCGGGTCATGCAAATGGTCACCGACCCGCAGCGCATCAAACGCACCGATCCGGGTAACCCGGATGTGTGCAATGTATTCACGCTCCACAAGGTGTTTACGCCTGCGGAAGATGTGGAGATGATCAACGTCGAATGCCGCCGTGCCGGAATCGGCTGCGTGGATTGCAAGAACCTCCTCCTGGATCCGGGTTCCCGTTTTTCGACCGACTTGGACCGGATCCGGCGGAATCGAGAG
>JBAVTE010000007.1:0-26875 GCA_049695975.1 Minisyncoccia bacterium
CTTCGGTCGCGGGAGCAAAGACCAAAAATTTTCCTTCCTTAATTTCTGATTTTCGGCGGGGGGTGTGGGGGGAGCCGACAAAAAATGAAAAGGAAATTTTTGGTTTTGCTTTCGCCGTTAATATTCTCATGTATTGTAATATATCACATTATTGTTAAACAACACAACAAGTTGCTATACTAAAACCTGTGGATATCAAAACCCATTCAAAAAAACTAGGGAAAAATATAAAACGTATACGCGAGCAAAAGAAAATGTCGCAAGGCGACATTTGTCGAGCTCTCGGTTTTGATCGTGCTCAAATGAGTAATATTGAGGGTGGAAAAGGAAATCCGACGCTTGCGACTATTGAGAAAATTGCTCAGGCGTTAGGAGTTGCAAGTGATGAACTTTTGAAATAACGTGCGAATTTATTAATAATGTGGTATTATAAAAACATGAAAAACTTAAAACAAAAAGGTTTTATCGTCCCCGTGCTTCTGGTCGTTATTGCTTTGTTAGTTATCGGCGGCGGCGTATATATTTACAAAAATAAAAAAGTAGAAGTACCTGCTGTTGTTGATAACGGAACACAGCAAACAAATACTCAAACTCAACCAGTTAACACAAAAACAAATACATCTAAAACAGATGTTAATTTCTCAGTTTCAGGGAATAATCTATCCGTAATAAATAATGGAAAGGTTACTCAAACATTATCTTTAGGTGAAGGTGGAATTTTTGCATTAAATGTAGTAAGTGGAAATAATCCCTCTGCTTTCATTACAGATAAGGATGTGAATTTTGATGGTCATAACGATGTCGGTGTTCTTACTTCAACAGGTTACGCGGGAGTCAATTACTTTTATGATTTCTACATTTTTAATCCAACCACTCAAAAATTAGAAAAGAGTGCCGTGCTCAGTGACTTTGTGCTAACAAGTATTGACCCTATAAAAAAACAGATTATATCTACTTATAAATCTGGACCAGGATATGTCTCATATATTTACCAATGGAATGGTTCGACATTTATAAAATCTGAATCTGTAGCAAATATTTCAAATTGGAAAACATATACAAATACTCAATATGGTTTTTCAATCCAGTATCAAAATGATGCACAAGTTACAAACACGAATAGAAATGAAGGAAAGGAATTTTCATTTTATTTTCCTTCAAAAAAAGGCTTGCTCGTAGATATTGGCACGCAAGATACTTTTAGAGCTACTCCTACACAAGATCAGTGCGATAAAAAAAATGGTGTCCAAGTAAATATAAATGGCGTTAGTTTCTATTCAGGTGATGTGAGTATGGAGTATAGCGGAATGAGCGCAGGAAATTATGCAACGCAGTATTGCACTATAAAAAACGGTGTTCATTATAAATTGATTTCCCTTATTCCCTACGATTCAACTTCAAGCAATCCTGATATTTCAAACCCGAATAGAAAAGATACTATTCTTGAGCAAATGATTGCAAGCTTTAAATTTAATCAGTAGCCTTTCCCGTTCCAAGGGAGCAATCCCCGCCGTTTTATAATATCTCCTAAAAACGGCGGGGATTTGTGCACGCACAGGGCGGGCGGGGCAAGCACATATAGATTTGCGCCTCGCCATTCCTTAAGGAATTTTGTATGGCGAGGCTCCATTTTCTTTTTGATTTACCACCGCGAGTGAACGAAGCCACAAAGTATCAAGCTACCACAGAACTCGGAGAGGAAGCGCCTCGTCTCGCAGTGAGGGCGTAGAAAAGAGTAACCAAAAGTTATAAAATAATAGTGCTCCTTTCGGAGACTGAAACGGCGAAAGCAAAACCAAAAATTTCCTTTTCATTTTTTGTCGGCTCCCCCCACACCCCCCGCCGAAAATCAGAAATTAAGGAAGGAAAATTTTTGGTCTTTGCTCCCGCGACCGAAGGGAGCGGACGAGGCGCGCAGATTCGAGCGTACGATTCAGTTTCGCTTCACCACGCACGCGGGGCGTGCGAAGTCATTACCTCACTTTGTTTTGGAAATAGGTGCGAGTTTGGTACAATAGAGACACAAAAAAATGAAACCTAAAATCCTAGTAATTCTCGGCCCTACGGCCACTGGCAAAAGTGATCTTGCCGTGGAAGTAGCATTGAAATACAATGGTGAGATTATTTCTGCCGACTCTAGACAAGTTTATAAGGGAATGAATCTCGGTACAGGGAAAATTACAAAAAAAGAGATGCGCGGTGTTCCCCACTATATGCTAGATATTGTAAATCCAAGTTCTGTTTATAATGTAGCAAAATATAAAGCAAAAGCAGACAAAATAATTGCCGACATAATTAAAAGGAAAAAAATTCCAATAATTTGTGGTGGAACAGGATTTTATATTGATTATGTCGTAAAAAATATTACTTTGCCAGATGTGCCACCCAATCAGAAATTGAGAAATAAGCTGGAAAAAGAATCCTGCGAAAAACTGATGGAATTATTGATAAAATTAGATCCGAGAATCTCGAAAATAATAGATTCAAAAAACAAAGTTAAAATAATTCGTGCGATAGAAATAGCAAAAAAACTTGGAAAAGTACCGGAAATAAAATCATCGCCAATTTATAATGCAATTAAAATAGGCCTTATAGCACCAGACAAAGTTCTAAAAGAGAGAATCAAAAAACGTCTTATCAAAAGAATTGAGCTAGGAATGTTAAAAGAGGGAGAAAGACTTCACAAACAAGGATTAAGTTGGAAGAGAATGGAATCTTTGGGCCTTGAGTATAGATATATGGCAAGGCACCTTAGTGGTAAAATCTCACTAGAACAGATGATATGTGAGCTAAATTCAAAAATATGGCAATATGCCCGCAGGCAAAAAACTTGGTTTAAAGGAAATAAAGAGATAAAGTGGTATGAAGTTAGTCCAAAAACAAATCAAAAAATAATTAGTTATTTGCTGAGGAAATAAGAAGTTCGACTATAAAGCTATTCTCATAATATTTCATTCGGACAGCAAAAAGCTGTCCTCATGAATTATTGCGGGGGATGTAGGAAGTTCGGTCACAGGTATTTTTCTGCTGAAAAATCCTGCGACCCCGCCTCGGCACGTCTGCCTCCGGCTTTCGATTCCTACATCCTCCTCGCAATAATACTTCATTCGGACAGCAAAAAGCTGTCCTCATGAATTATTGCGGGGGATGTAGGAATCGAACCTACACTAAAGCGTTTGGAGTGCCTTGTGATACCATTTCACTAATCCCCCGTGCATTAGAAATATAACATAAAATAGACTTTTCTCAAATCAAAAGCCCCGCCATCTGATGGCGGGGCTTTTGATTTGATTACTTTTTAATTTCTTTGTGAACTGTCTGCTTCCTGCACCATTTGCAATACTTCTTGAGCTCTATCTTTCGCTCAACTTTTTTCTTGTTTTTTCTGCTCCAATAATTGATCCTCTTACAATCTTTGCAGGCAAGTTTTATTAATTGTACTTGTGACATAATTTAATTATTAGACACCAGTATAGCTCAAATCAAAATAAAAATCAACTGCCACCGACTATAACTCTGTCGTCTCCGGAACAATCGTTTTGACTTTCCAGAATTTCATATGAAGTGTATGCCATGTTTCCATGAGCTCCTCACTACCCAAAAGATACAAAATAATAACGCCAGAGGCGATGCCTATAGTTCCAGCCACAAATCCTTGTCCAAAAATCCCAAAAAAAGTATTGATATTAAAAACATTTACAAAAAGATTCAAACACAAATATGAGACGGACCCCATAATGACTGAAGCAGAAAAACTTTGAAACAATGTTCCGAGAACTGGCTTGGAAAAACCTTTGAAACTCTTTTCAAACATAATCCAAAGCATGATACAGTTTACAATACTCGCCAGAGAAAAACCTAAAGCAAGCATTAAAACAGAAGTATCGAGAAGTCCGTCCACCCTAAAAAGATTTTCTATAAAATATTTGAAAAATAGTGAAGTATCAAAAAGTTTAATAAAACCAAAAGAAAAAACTATAGTAAATACGCAAGACAATATACTAGTCCAGAGAGATTTGCTGGTATCCCCTGTCGCATAATACCCACGAACAAAAAGAAGTATTAGAGACTGGGCAAGGACTGAAATGGCAAATATTGCCAAAGTTGCTGCCACAAGCTTGGTACTAGACCAATCAAAATGTCCTGCACCATAAATAACTCTGACTATTTGGGCGCGAAGAACGATAAACAAAACGCTGATAGGCACAGACCAAAAAATAATATGTCTGGCACCCGTCACAATGTTTTCTAAAAATTTTTCTTTGTTACCTTCTATAAAAAGTTTTGAAAGCATAGGAAAGGCGGCAACAGAATAACTCACACCGATGATAGACAGTGGAACCGACTGCAAATTGAAAGCAAAATTGAAAACAGTAATAGATCCTTTTTCCATAAGTGACGCTATCCCGAGTAAAATGAGAATGGAAAATTGTGACATACCCAAGGTAATAGTTCGCGGAATAGAAATAACTATTATTTTTTTTATCTCAAGCCAATTTATTTTCAATACTCGCAAAGAAAAAAGTTTACTAATAGAAACAAAAGGAAGCTGTATCGCAAGATGCATAAAAGCTCCTAGGACCACACCATATGCCAGCCCATAAATACCATAAATGGGATAGAAAAATATAATACCGAGAATAATACCAAGATTATAAAAAATAGGACTCAAAGCATATATCAAAAATCTCTTGCCTACCTGAGTAATGCCTCCAAAAAAGTTTGAAAGACCGAGAAGTATGGGAGATAGGAGCAATATTCTCGTCATTAAAATAAGCTCCGGAAGATGTGGACTGCTCTGCATTCCTTTAAAAATAAATGGAATAAGATACGGGACCAAAAAATATACAATGACACTAGTAGAAACAATCAGAATTGAAAAAAAAGAAAAAATACTACCAATAAACTTTTTTGTTTCTTCTTCGCCATGATTCATTCTTTCTGTAATAAAAGGAATAAGAACCGAAAGAGAAACAATAGACGCCACTGATACAAAAATAAAATCCGGAATTCTAAAAGAAGAATAATAAATATCAAGAAATTCTCCAGTACCAAAAGATGAGGCAAGCATCCTGTCTCGGAATAATCCTAAAATCTGAGAGAGCAAAGCAAAAAGTCCGAGCAAATATGCTGCTTCATGCAAACCGCTGATTTCTTTATAAAAAATATTAAAAAATCTTTTCACCATAAACTTTTTATATTATACAAGATATTAATAAATTAAAAAGCAAAATCGCTCCTTTAGGGAGCGATTTCACATTACCTTTGTATCTATAAGCCGAATTCTGTCCATCTCGCAAAGCGAGAATGTCTGACCATTTATCTGGGCCCAAAATTACTTTTGAGCTCTAGCAGCACTTCTCCGGTTTTACCCGAAGACACGACCTTGCATTTAGGTAAGGATTTAGCCGTTGCACCTCTACATTACTGCAGAGTTCGCCCCTCGCTTTCGCTCGGGGCGCTCCTCGCTTTCGCTCGAAGCGTCACTGTTCGCACCTCGTAGATTGCTCTAGACGGGCGTTACCCGCTACCCTCCTCCAAAGCTTACGCCTTGGAAATGTTCGGACTTTCCTCTCTTTACCTTTCGGAAAAGAGCGATCAGCCAATACAATGGCAAAATATATAATATCATAGCCATAATATTTATGCAAATTCCGCCTTGACTTTTTATACGAAAGGTGCTATCATTAGATGTAAATAGTGTTCTTTGACACTTAGTGTTAGTAAACGTCAGTTAACAAACGCGCGAAAAGCGCAAAGGAGGATCGGATGGAAACCTTATTGTTCACGCTGGTTTTGGTTAGTTTTTGCATTATTGTGTTTGGACTACCTGTGCTGATTGTTTTGTGGGCCTATAAAAAGGCTGACATTCCTCTCGGCCCAGATACGAACTGGTTTGCAAAATGCCGACCGGGCAAGGTAATGGGCGTCCTTTTGGGAGGAAATCTATGGAAATGGTTGACCAACGTAAATGGAATGGAAATAAAAGATAAGGAAGGAACATTTACTTATGTTGAGGGAGAAGATGAAAATGATGAAGATGATAAAGTAATCAAGCTGATTACTAAAGAAAAAGACCCGAAAAAAGTTGGTCATCTTGAAGAACGTTTCTATAAAGCCCTTGGCAAATCCCAAGAAAATACCTTCTGGAAAAAGTTAGGTATTCATTGGGTTTGGTTTAGGCCAGTAGGAGGAGTTTTCAAAAAGAAGTCCGAGTGGCTTGAATGGGTTGTCAAAACTGGAGGAAAAAACGAAAAACCTGATTCCAAAGAAACACTTTCCCAAAATGTAGAAAAACAGGGAGGAGATTATTGGGATTTTTCCTTCTCGAAGCAGGTGCTAATGGTGGCGATGAACATTGAAGCGGGTATGACAGCAGATACTGCCAAAGAAGATAAAACGGGTAAAGATAATGTAGCAGATACTACCAAAAAAGATAAAACGGGTGGAGATTACGTAGCAGAGAAAATCGAATTAGATTTCTTTGCCGTCTTTACAGTGTATCTGTTATGTCCGTACAAAGCAGTAGCTATTCTAGACTGGATTAAAGCCTTGAAAGCTGAATGGGAAGCGACTTGTACTGAGTATGCAAAAACCCATTCTGTTGATCAGACCTTCATGAAAGATAAGCTTGACATTGAAATCATTGAAAAGCTTTTCGGGATGAATCCGTTTCTTCTTGAAAAATATGGATTCGTTATCGGAAACATTCAGTACATAGGTGCTGGATTTAGTGGAGATAGCAAAGCTCTTCGTGAAGCCAGTAACAAAGCATGGATAGCAGAACAACAGGCAGCGGCTACTATGACTGCAGCAAAAGCTGAAAGGTTTAGAGCTGCACAAGAAGGGGCGGGACAGGGCGAAGCAAACGCATCAGAAATAAAGGGTCTTATGAAAGACCCAGAAATGGGAAGGATGCTGTTATGGCAACGTGCTGTTAGTCTCCATAACGGACCATTGTTTCTTGGAGAAAAAAGTAACAGTGGTATGCTAGTACAAGACACGTCGAATCAAGAAGTGGAACGGGATATAATGACACCTCCGACGAAAAAAGGAGGTAAAGTATGATGACGCATATGTGGATAACATGGTCTGTAGTCGGATTAGTAGTAGGCTGTCTATGTTGGTTGATTATCTGGTCAAAAACAAGGCAGTGGTTTGTGAAGGGACCATGGGGTCTCTTCATAAAACCCATAGCAAAAGATGCTGGGGAAAAGATCAAACAAAGAGTCACGAAGTTTCTCGAAAAAAGAAAGGTTAAAATTGGGATGAAGTCTTTAGCCAAAGGATCGTCACGAAAGTGGCTATTTATTGGTCTAGGGATTCTTGTGACTATCTTTGAGGGTCTTTGGCTACTTGCACGCAGAACTATCATGAGTCTCGGGCATACCACAACGACAGAAAACGGTATCGGTTGGAATTTGTTGTGGATAATACCGTTACTCATATTCGCAGGTATTATTGTAGTGCTGTTTGTGCGGATGTTCGGATCGCCTGCGAGTTCAGGAAGTGGTAAGTTCCTGTGGTGTAAGGTGGTCGCCTGTTGGGCATTCATTAAATCCGTGTTCCCTCATATATTTTGGGGACTAGTGATAATATGGATTGTGCTGAAAATGTTCTCATGCGCAGGTTCTGAGCCGAAGGTTCAGGTGCCTCAAAAAGACATCAGCACTGAAGGAATGCAAGGACGTTTCCACTGGAATCAGAGTCCGGAAGGAATTATTGGAAGTGGAAGAGTTCTTGACAAAGGGTCCTGCAATGCTCTTGTTCAAGTGGACAATAGCAATATCTGGCAAATCGTTTTGTCGGATAACCAAGGTAGAATTGATCATCTACTTTGGAAAAAAAATGAACCATTCGGAAAATGGGAACGAAAATACCCACCAGATCATGGAGAGTGGCAGTTGGAAAAAATCAGCCATAATGAATACAGGGGCTGGACAACTACTACCACTTACCCAGGACAGAGAATGCAAGCAAAACTAACACTAAGATAACGAAAGCCGAGGGCTACCCGAAACATCATGTTTCGTGGTAGCCCTCTTTTTTTTCTTTACTTTTTCCACGAAAAGTGTTATTGTGTGTTATGAATCGAGTTCTTTAACAGTTAGTGTTAGTAAACGTCAGTTAACAAACGCGCGAAAAGCGCAGAAAGGTGGTGTAGGATGAGTGGAATTATAATAAATGTTTTGTGGTCGTTGGTCTTTCTGTCCTTGGTACATTTTGTGCTAAGGCTCTTGCTCCCATTCTTGGCGGAGATAGAAGTCCTTTTTGTTTCGCCCAAACTTGGTCGGATTATTCCGATTCAGAGAGGAAAAAATGTAGTTAACTACTTTGCGAATACCAAAGGGTTGAACAGAGTGGTCAACGAAGAAAATGGCAACGTCGAATCCGAAGGAGAACCAGGTTATCTTGGTTTGTTTTGGGACATCTACGGTGTCAGGTGGATTGGTTTGAATACGGTCTACCACTACAAGCTCAAGCTTTGGATGATAGGAGAAAGTGGTAATTTGGAAGAAACAGAAGTAGATGCTGGAAGTTTATATCTTTTCGGTACCTACCTCGTTCCTATACCAGAAGAAAGAACGAGAGAGGGAGTCGCCATCAAACTGGTCTTACGTGTGAATACGGAGACGGTCCACGCTGGAATTTCCTTGGGAAGTCCAAACTGGCTTGCCAAAACTATGGATGCGGTAAAATCGGCCGGTCGTGATTTTATCGGACATTCCACAGCTGAGGACTTTTTCTCTAAAATCCAAGTGGAAAGTGGTAACAGAGAAGATCCAGAAAGCTTGGCCAAGAGAATGATAGACCTCAACATAGACAAGGTTGGCTATCTGGGTCTTCCACACACAACGGGACAAAAGATTGTTTCTATAAACTTAGTCTCTATCGGAATGGACGAAGTTTTCAGAAAAACCTTGCAAGCTAAGTTAATCGCACAGAAAGATGGAGAGGCTGCAGTCATGAAAGCTGAAAAGATTGCGGAGGCAGTCAGAAAGACTGCTGAGGGTACACTTTTTAGCAAACAGAAAGAAGCTGAAGGAAATCTCGCTATCGGAATGTCGAACATTACAGTCGTAAAAGGGCTTGTGGCCGCCTATGGAGGCCCCGAGCACTCAACGGCTGTACTTCAAGCCGAAAAGTTGGCTGAGCTCAAAGGAACACTCGTCAGTGGTAGAGAGATCGTCGCTCAACTACCGCTCAAGGAAACCGAAAATAAAACTCCGGAAAAGGAAACAAAATGAAGGATCGTTTGAAGAAAAAATGGGGCATCGCGCGGTTGTGTTTATTTCTTTTTGCCTTTGTTGTCGTAGTTCTGATAGCTACCTATCTAGACTTCGGAAACAAAAGTAATGGCAGTGGTTGGATAGGCATTGGTTTGTTGCTCGCAGTGATTATAATAACCCTGTCAATCAAAACCATTACCAAATGGGTCCGTCAGGTTTCAAAAAGAAAAGATGACGGTAACTCAGACAAGAAATCATCATTGCCAAGCAAAATTAGCATCTGTTGGGCATTCATTAAATCCGTGTTCCCTCATATATTTTGGGGACTACTGATAGTATGGATTGCCTCGGAGATGTTCTCATGCGCGAGATCGTGTAATGAGCCGAAGGTTCAGGTGCCTCAGACGGCGGAAGAAGCTAGACAGGCAACTCTCGGTGATTGGAAAGGTTCTTGGAAGGAACCTGTTACTGGGAGTGTTGGTTCACATCAGATAGTAGAATCAGGGAACTTCACCGTGAGAATACGAGAAAACAGCAGTAATCAATGGGATGTTGTTATCTCGGATAATCAAGGACGAAGATCTAATGTCCGATGGAAAAAAGGTGAGCCAGTCGGAAAGTGGGTGCAGGAAGTACCACAGCAAGGTGGAGAAATATGGTGGGAAAGAGTATCCGATAGAGAATTCCAAGGGTGGATGACAATTCTCTATCCAGAAATGTACAAAAAGAAATTTTTTATCTCATTCCAGAGATAAGAAAGTACGAGGGCTACCCGAAACATCATGTTTCGTGGTAGCCCTCTTTTTTTGCAAAATTTAATTAATAATTTTAAACTCAAAAGCCCCGCCATCCTGTCTGCGTATGCAGATCGGATGGCGGGGCTTTTGTATGTAATTCCAATCTTTACTTCACACCGATTGTTCCAAGAATTAAGTTTATTATTCCCTTTACGGAAAACATTATGAACATTCCGATGAGACCCCACATAATGTGTCGCCCACCAGTGCTCCTACCCTCCTCACTATTTGAATTTTTGACAAACTCAAACACTCCATAAAGAAAATAAAGAGTGGCTAGAGCAAAAATCAACCAAAGAAGAGGGGTTAGAATTTCTTTATTTATATTTGTTAAAAGAGTATCAAAGCTTGGAAGATTCATATAATCTCAAAACTTAGTACGGTAATTGGATAGTTCCAACAGATCCTTGACCAGCAAAAGTATTTTGTAAAATACCTACTAGACCCCAAACAGAGAATATCACAAATATTCCTACGACAGCCCAGATAATGCCATTCTTGGCTTCTTTTTTCTTGTCTTCATCACCAGCAACAGTGTATTGAATAACTTGCCAGATAAAATACAAAATAGCGATAGCACCTAGCGTAGGACCTGCCCATCGAACGACATCTGTGACAAAACCCATCAAACCATAAAGACTATTTATAGCGGCAAAAGCCAAAACTGGAGCAAAGGCGACTAATCCGAGAGAAGAAACTAATATTTTTTTCATAAATTTCTAATAAAAATTAAACCGACTCTAATAAATTAATAAAAACGACCAAACAATTTTACCATTCTATTATATCATAGCAATGTAAATTATCCACAACTAATACTACTATAAGTTTTGTAGGTCTATAACAGGTGGAATGATGGAGCTTGTGGTATCTAAGCCAAAACTATTCTGCAAAATATTTACAAGACCCCAGAGTGAAAACATCACAAAGATACCGATAACACCCCAAAACATATACTTTTTGCCCTCTTCTCTCTCCTTGCTATCCGCCCTCATATATTTGAGAATACCCCAAACAAAAATTAAAATGGTCAAAGAGCTAAGAAGCACGATTAGAGGTTCTAAAATGCCACTCAATATTACATCATATATTAAATCTGCAAATGTTTTAGGATGAATCATATATTTTATTTTTATTTAACTAGGGCATCCACCGTGCCTTTTATAATAACAGCAAGTACTTGTGCTCCTAAAAGCAGTGCGATACCAATGACAGTACCCCACAATGCTTCCCTTGCTTTGGATATCTTTGTGGTATCTCCCCTTGCTTCGACAAACATCCAGCCGACATAGACAAGAAATATGACGCTGATCACTGCACCGACTTTCACGATTTGTGTTAAAACGAGACTTATGAAATCGGTTATATTATCGACTTTGAGAGGGTTGGAGACTATATTAGTTGCATCAGATGCATTTGTTCCAAAACAATAAACCGCAGAAAAAATAACCGAAATCACCACAAACGCACCGGAAGAAATAAATATTTTTCTTAATAAAGATTTTTGCATTTTATTTTAAAAATTTTAAAAAGGTTGAGTTACCATCTGTCAGAGTACTCATTATAGTATAAACTATTAGCCATGCGCCTGCAACGAAAAGTATACCCTTGAGAATACTCCAAAACATAGCTCTAGCTTTTGATAATTCTGCTGGATTCCCTGCACTCATGACAATCTTTGCACCTGAGAAAGCAAATCCTATTGCAGCGAGGACAAAAGCAATGCTAATAAACCACTTTAATATTGCATTTACCATAATGATAAGTGAGTCAAAAGTACAAGGATCGTCTGGAGTTCCATTGCACGGAACAAAACCTGCAGCAAAAGCCAAAACTGGCAAAAAGAAAAGGGTTGGTAATACCCACACCACTATTTTTCTAAATTTATTTTTCATATACTTATTTTAACAAATTATCTATTTGACCACTAGCGTTTTTGACTGCATTTCCGACATCGGACCTGCCAGAAGAAATATCCTCTATCATATTTTGAAAAATTTGAGATGTGGAAAGATAGTCTGGATCAAGCCAACCCTTTGACATAAGTGCGGATGAATTGAAAACAGATCTGATGGCATCTGCCGGCGGTAAGACCAGAAGATCTCTTCTTGTCGGTGAATAATATGTGTTTGAGGTAAAAATACTTTCTACATCGGCAGATGAAAAAAGATTGATCATACCCAATGCTTGAGCAATATTCTTAGAAGTCTTCAAAATACCAAAAGCATAAATATTGCCAAACACGGACTTTGTTTTGCTAAGGTCGAGCTGAGGCATATTGGCCACATCAAAATTGAGGTTAGGATTTTTTATTTTTATATCAGCGTATTCAGAAGCAAAACCAAAATATATGGCAAGATCTTCACTGAGGAAAGAAGCTTTGGCGCTTGGAAGAGCTCTGTTCCAAGAATAAACGGCCTTTTGTGGATTTGCAAAATCAGTATAAAATTTGACAGCAGAACCAGCAAGAGAAAGTTTGTCTGTATTTTTGGCAGAAGCATCATCCGAGCCTAGAGTAGACTGCGTATTGCCACTCACACTGCCCACGATAGGATTGCCAGCCTGAAAAATAAGAGTGGAGATCAACTCTTTTGCATTATCTACATTTCTATATTCGCCAAAGGCGACAGCACTCCTCGTGATGTTGGCACTCACATCGCTTTTGGTAATTCTACCAGCAATATTTGGAAATTCTGACCAATATTTAGGCACTTGAGCTATACCGACATCGGTAAAAATATCTTTGTTGAAATACATCACAAGTGGATCAGCCACAAATGGCACAGCAAGGATTCCGTCTGGCTTAATATAAATATCAGAGCCGTCGATGAAGCTATCCCTGAATGTTCTTTCGGGATAATTTGCAAAAGGAATAGTAAAAAGTTTGCTACCCTGTTTGAAAACAAAATCTTGCTTGATAAGAACCACATCTGGACCAGCTCCATTTGCAAGCGCATTTATGAGGTCGTTTTCAAATGAGTCTTTGCTTTTTTCGCTATAGTTCATAGAAAAACCTTGAATTCCGGCTTCATTTAACTTTGCACTGAATTTACTAAAATCAGCTTTGCTCGCAGTTCCCCACACTTCTAGCTTAGCTAGATTGCCCCCGCTTGTCTTGGCTTTGTATGTCGCAAAAAGCACGAGTCCTAAAACAAGGAAAAATCCGCATGCTGCGACAAAAATCAATTGAAAATTATTGCTGGAATTATTCATTTTGTTTTTATTTTTTTCTAAAAATTACTCCGTAATGCTGAGCTCCAGCGCTAATGTCTCTGTCATATTCAAAACCGTGTTGAAAGAAAAGTTGTTTGGCTTTGTCGGCATCAAAAACAGCATCAGGGTGTGGGCCAGTATTTCCAAAAGAACTCATCCAATCAATCACGAGGACTCTGCCATTTTTCTTGAGAATTCTCTTTATTTCTAGACAAGGATTTTCTTTGTTTTCAAATTGAAAAAAAACATTGGCTGCAATAACGGCGTCGAGAGACATAGAACGGAGCTTGGTGCCACCTACATGTTCTATATCAGCCCACAATACATCAACATTTGACTTGTGTTGAGCGTTTGTAAGGTTTTTGATTTTTAATAGTAAATCTTTTTGAACATCTATAGCATACACTTTACCGCTCGAACCCACAGCATCAGAAATAGCCAAAGTATAAAATCCAGAGCCAGCACCAAAGTCGGCGACAGAATCTCCGCGGTTTAAACTAAACTGACGAATATTATCTTGTGGATCAGAAAACATCTTGCGATAATTATATCACAAATAAAAATATGCAAATAGTAAGGGTGTGGAAAAGAAAGAAGATTTGAAAAAGCAAAATTCCCTCCACAAAATGCTTTTGCCCGTCACGAAAATTTTTTGCTAAAAATTTTCTCTGTCCGTCGCCAGACCGCTCCTCCCAAGGACGTTCAAAAGCACTTTGCTACGGGAATTTTGCTTTTTCAAATCTTTTTCTTAAATCAAAGTAACAGATGCAATAGAATCCCCTTCTCGGAGCTTCATGATGCGGACACCTTGGGTCTGACGACCGAGAGATGGAATTTCTTTCACATCTACACGGATGACCTGACTCTTTTTGGAAATAGCTGCAATTTCCTCTTCATTTTCAAGCACGATTCTAGAAGAAATAATCTCGCCAGTTTTTGCAGTCACTTTCATTGTCTTGATTCCTGAACCGCCTCTGTTTTGGATTTTATATTCTTTGAGGGCGGTCTTTTTGCCATAGCCATTTGCGCTGACTACCAAAAGCTCTGGGTTGACTGCATCTTTTTTGATAACATCTGTTCCTACGACAAAATCACCTTTTTTGAGTTTGATAGCTCGCACACCAGAAGCAGTCCTACCCATTACTCGAATACTTTTATCTTTGAAGTGAATTGCTTGCCCCTTTGAAGTAGCAATCACAACTTCATCACCCTCGGAAACAAATAGCGCAGAGCGAAGCTCATCGTTGTCGTGTAAACCAATGGCAAGCAGACCATTTCTTCGAACATCTTTAAAACTATCTGCATCTACTCTCTTTGCAATTCCTTCTTTTGTAACAAAAATAAGAGAAAGTTTGAGATTTTTGAGTTCTTTTGGCATTGCGAGAACAGAGGTAATCTTTTCTTCGGGAGAAATAGAAAGATAATTGACAATAGCTTTGCCTTTTGTAGCTCTCTTCCCTTCTGGCAAATCATACATTTTGATCTGATAGGCCTTGCCTTTGTCTGAAAAGAAAAGAATGTCGTTGTGCGAAGAAGCTGTAAGGAAGTGTGTAATAAAGTCTTCTTCCTTTGTATCAAGATCCACTACACCTACGCCACCTCTCTTTTGTTTCCTATATTCGTCTGGGTTCGTCCTTTTGACATATCCCCCTGAAGTCAAAACCAAAACACTTTCTTCGTCCGGAATGAGGTCTTCGTCGGACATCGCTGTAACACCAGACTTTATGACTCTCGTCTTTCTATCATCGCCATATTTGGCCTTTGCATCGATAAGCTCGGTTTTTACTATTTCTAAAATTCTTTTTGGCTTAGACAAAATATCTGTAAGATCTTTGATGATTGCTTGCACTTCGGCAAGCTCATCTTCGATTTTCTTTCTCTCAAGTCCGGCAAGCTTCTGAAGCTTCATTTCCAAAATCGCGTTTGCTTGAATCTCACTAAACTTAAAGATCTTCATCAAGCTCGCTCTTGCATCATCTACATCTTTGGACTTTTTGATAAGCTTGATAATCTCATCTATATGATCAAGTGCTTTTTTGAGCCCAAGTAAGATATGTTCTCTGGCCTCTGCTTTTCTCAAATCAAATTCGGTTCTTCTTTTGATCACAACTTTTCTGTGTTCTATAAAATAATCGAGGTATGATTTCAAAGAAAGAGTTTTTGGCACTCCGTCGACGAGAGCAAGCATGTTGTAATTGAATGACTCTTCGAGCTGAGTGTGCTTATACAAAAAGTTTAAAACTTTCTGTGGCTGGGCTCCATTTTTCAAATCAATCGCAATACGAAGATCCTTGGCTGATTCATCGCGAAGACCTTTTATGCCGTCTATTTTCTTCTCACGCACAAGGTCGGCAATAGCTACTATAAGGTCGGCTTTGTTGACTCTAAAAGGAATAGAAGAAATGATAATTTGAAACTGGCCTTTTTTGTCTTCTACTATTTCAGCCACACCGCGAGTGACTACTCCACCACGGCCATTTAAATAAGCGTGATTTATATCTGTTTGATTGTAAACAATTCCACCAGTGGGAAAATCTGGGCCTTTGACAAATTTTAGCAAGTCCTCGGTGGTAGCATCTTTGTCTTCTATAAGATGAAGTGTGGCATCGACAACTTCATTTAAATTGTGCGGAGGAATATTGGTCGCCATACCGACAGCAATACCTAGTGTGCCATTCAAAAGTAAATTGGGCAGACCAGAAGGTAAAACAGATGGCTCCTTTTTTGTATTGTCGTAGTTGGGAACCCAATTCACTGTATCTTTGTCGAGATCTCGGAGCATTTCGCCAGCGATTTTGGACATTTTGGCCTCGGTGTACCTCATAGCGGCAGCAGAATCTCCATCAATGTTTCCAAAGTTTCCCTGGCCTATGATAAGAGGATATCTATAAGAAAAGTCCTGTGCCATTTTGACCATGGTGTCATACACAGCGACATCGCCGTGCGGGTGGTAATTTCCTAGCACTTCTCCTACGACTGCTGCAGACTTCCTCGTCTTTGCATTTGAAGTGAGGCCTATCTCCTGCATAGCAAAAAGAATTCTTCGGTGAACAGGCTTCAAACCGTCACGGACATCCGGAAGAGCGCGGTCTGTAATGACAGACATCGCATAGTCAATAAACGACTCTTTCATTTCGGTCGTGATGCTTCGGTCAGATATTTTTGCATTTACTATTATTTTTTCTTTTGGTTCTTCTTTCATTTTTTTTGTTTAGTTTAGCACATTATCATATGAGTTCAATCTGGATCGATGTGAGCAGTCGAATTTTTTGCTGCAAAAAATTCGACTGTGATCTCTGACTCCGATTTCATTCCCCGATCACTTTTAAAAACATTCCTTTGAAAACTTCGGCCGGGCCACTAGAAGATACTGTCGCACTACCAGAAACTTTATTTATCATCGCTATATTATAATTTTGAAGCCCATAAAAGAAAACCCCGCTGACTATCAAAATCAATACCAGAAATATTACCACAAAAAATATTAACTTTCTTTCTTCTTCAATTCTTAATTTCATCCCGTTAGAGATCAAAGTGTTATGAATTATACCTTGGTCTATTTATTTAATAATTGTTGTTAAATTTAATAATTTTATTTACTCTACGGAAACAATCGGATTGTTTCCTATCTCTAACGGGATTCATTCCCTTGATTTTACACATTCGCTGACAATACCACCACTTCACCTTCCTTACCTTCAAGTTCTTTCCTCTTGATAGTCAGCTTGTCTATTGGCTTCACATTCTCTTCTCCACATTCTTTCAGAAACTTTTTCAAAGCATCTTTATCTCCCACTTCACCATAATGCATCGGAATAATTATTTTGGGTTCTATTTCCACGGAAATTTTTTCAGCTTGCGCAGGGTTGAGCACTCCGTCTCCACCAATTGGTATAAAAAGAATATCTACATCACCGATTCCCTCTACAATATTTTTTGGTAATTCGCTTCCTTCAAACGCACCGAGAAAACAGAGATTCATATTTTCCAAATTGATTGAGTAAACGGTGTTTATTTTTTCTTTTCCACCATATTTTGTTTTTGACAGAAAGCCTTTTATTGTAATGCCTTTGATTTCATATTCTCCCGGACCAGAAATGACAAAAGGTGCTTTTTCCGCAAAAGCGACAACATCTGCACCATTAAAATCGTCATCATCCGCCGAAATAATTGCAATATCCGAGCCAAACTTTGCCGTCTTAAACTTCGACTCTTTTGAAACAGGATTTAACGCAATAGTAACATCGCCAAACTGCACTTTAAAAAACTCAATGCCTTGGTAAGTGATAATCATGTGTGTATTATAACAAAAGTAAAATATAGTTTCAAGTTAAAATTTAACGAAAGTGATCATAAATATCAAAACTTTTTTAGATGAAAGCGAGAATGTTCAAATTTCGAGAGTCTGGTTGAGGCACCTATCAAGGCCGACCCGAGGACCTCAGAATTTGAACACTCTCGCTTTCACAAAGTTTTGATTTTTCAAATTTAAATTGCTATTTACAAATTATTCATATTTGCTACACTACTCATATTATAAGTTGCGTGAAAGAGTAATCCCACAAGTCGAGGGCCTGGGCCAGACAAAATGGAGCTTTTACACAAAAAGCGCGCCTTATTTAGGCGCCATTATATTTTATAGGTCCCGTTAGAGATAGATGTTTTTTTTACAACAAAAAAATCATCGTAGAGAATCTAAGTTCTCATGTTTAACAGGATTTGTAAAAATGTTCAGATTAAAGTGCCAATTCATAACACTTTGATCTCTAACGGGATGAGTATTAAAAAAGCAAAAGAGATATTGGAAGAATTAAATGAAGAAGTCAAATCTGTTCAAAAGAACACTTTGATGACAAAGTTTTTTAATGACACAAAAAATCCTCCAGCTACAGACGATGTAGTAGAAGGAAAGGTTATTGGAATTGAAAAAGCAAAGGTTTTTGTAAATCTTGAACCATTTGGTACCGGTATTATTTTTGGAAAAGAATTTATCACAGCGAGAGATATTATAAGGAAGTTAAATATTGGCGATGTAGTCTCTGCAAAAGTTATAACGGGTGACAACAAGGATGGTTATATAGAACTTTCGCTCAAAGAAGCTAGACAAGCACTTATCTGGGAAGAAGCTGAAAAAGCTATCAAAGACAAAATAGTTTTTGATCTACCGATTCAAGAAGCAAACAAAGGTGGACTCATTATCTCATGGCAAGGAATCTTGGGTTTCCTTCCAGCTTCACAGCTCAAATCAGAACATTATCCAAAAGTTGAAGATGGAAACAAAGACAGAATTTTAGAAGAACTCAAGAAAATGGTTGGACAAAAAATATCTGTTTCTATCATTACTGCTTCTCCAAAAGAGGGCAAAATGATATTCTCAGAAAAGAATTCGGAAAAAAAGGAAAAGAGCCAAAAAACAAATGACAAATATAAAGTCGGAGATGAGCTAGACGGAGTTGTGACTGGAGTTGTGGATTTCGGAGTTTTTGTAAAGCTCGGAGATGGACTCGAGGGTCTTGTACATATTTCAGAAATAGACTGGTCACTAGTCGAAAATCCAAGAGCCCTTTACAAGGAAGGTGATGCTGTAAAAGTAAAAGTCATAGAAGTCAAAGATGGAAAGGTTTCTCTTTCTATCAAAGCATTAAAGACAAATCCTTGGGTTGAGGCAGAAAATAAATATAAGAAAGGAGATGAAGTAGAAGCTGTGGTCATCAAATTCAATAAATTTGGTGCACTCGCAAGTATTGAGGAAGGTGTTGCGGGGCTTGTACATATTTCTGATTTCGGAAGTGAACTAAAAATGAAAGCTAAAATAAGTTTGGGTAAAAATTTCAAATTCAAAATAAACGCTTTTGACGCAAAGACGCAAAAAATGGGTTTGAGCTTTGTAGATACAGAAAAAGTAGTTTAAAAGAAAACTAAAACAAAAGGGCGCGCGGGTTACCGCGCGCCCTTTTGTTTACCATAATTAAAAATGAGCCCATAGCTGAAAGACAGCTTTGAGCTCATTGCTTTGTTTAGACACCATGTGTCTGAATATTTCTTTCATTTTGAACATCTAGAACTTCTGCTTAAGACCAAGACAGTTACCTTTCCTTCGCTTAGCAGTTCCTGATCGTTTGATACAAATACCATGAAGGTGGCTTCCTTTTGCACACCTATCACCAGATTCACCATTGCTAATTAAAAAAATACAATCATCGGTCTTCCTGTCTCTTGCTTTGCAAATATTCTGACAATGTTTATAAGGAATACCGATCGGGAATCTAAATCCTGGATTTAAATTCAAACATACAGTGCAAATCCCAGTTTTTACATCAAAACCACGATCCCAATTAGGTATAAATTCTAAACCACAAACCTCACAAAGTACCAATTTTTTCCTAAAGGACATATGATTTCCTTTCATAGCAGACCAAGCAAACATCTCTGCTTTATCAAGATAAAGTTTTTTAGTTCCCTATCTCTACTGCCAAAACCTTATCACTTACTCGTGTTTAGGGTACACATTTCAGATGTCTGATATGATCACTCTACATTACATGGCATGTGATGGGTCATTTTTTACCTCCTTTAATTAAAAAAACTATCCTGATTGTCAGATTACTCTTTTTATAAAAAATATCAAGGCTAAAATATCAGTATTAATCCCTACCAAACTTTTATCTTCCGTTAAACTCCCCCATTGTTTTTTCACGTCCTTCTTCAATTATCATTTTTAGTGCTTCGGAAGCACTTACAGAAACTTTTTTCATTACTTCAAATTCGCTTTTTGAAAACTTTCCAAGAATTAAGGCAATAACATCTTTTTCTGTAGTTGGTTTTTTTAATTTTCCGCTTGGTGTGGATTTTGAAATACCTACTCTAACTCTCGCAAATTCTGTTGTATTTATAGCTTTGATAACCGCCTCCACTCCCCTATGCCCACCAGAACTTTTATTGAAAGAAATTTTAAATTTTCCAAACGGCAAATCAAGATCATCATGAATAAGAATCATCCCTAAAGCATCTTTTTTACTTTTTATCACACATTTTACAGAGTCGCCAGATTTATTCATAAAGGTCTCCGGCTCCAAAAGCAAAACTTTTGATTTCCCTACTTTTCCACTTGCAGTCAAACCTTTCACTTTTTTATCAAAAACAAGTTCGTCAAAATCATTCATTTTTGCAAATTCTTCAACAACAATTCTACCGACGTTGTGTCTAGTGTTTTCATATTCCTCTCCAGGGTTTCCTAAACCGACAATTGTGTAATTCATCCCGTTAGAGATCAAAGTGTTATGAATTGGCACTTTAACCTAAATATTAACCAAATCCTGTTAAATCTCGAGAAATTGTTTTCTATACGGAAACAATCTTATTGTTTCCTATCTCTAACGGGATTCATTCTTTTAAAACTAAAAATCATAAAAAACTTGTATCAAATGCCATTCTATAATAGAATGAACAAAATGCAAAATACAAAGAGTTTAATCAAGGAAACAGTGGCAATAATCCTCGTCTCACTTGCTGTTGTGATTCCCATCAGAATCTACATAGCCCAACCATTCATAGTCAGTGGTGGCTCAATGGACAATACCTTCATAAATGGGCAATATTTGATAGTCGACGAAATATCATACAGATTCGAATCACCACAAAGGGGTGATGTCGTCATATTCAAAATTCCACCAGAAGCTGTAGCTTTGTCAAGCAATATGCTCAGTTCAAAAATATATTTTATTAAAAGAATCATCGGCTTGCCAGGGGAAACAGTAAGCATAGATGGAAATGATGTGACAATTATTAATAAAGATAATCCCGATGGAATGAAGCTTGTGGAAAAATACACTTTGGTGGACAACACTATTCATCAGACGATTAGTATGAAAAAAACATGGACACTTGGAAACAATGAATACTTTGTAATGGGCGACAACAGGGACAATAGCTCCGACTCTAGATATTGGGGGCCATTAAAAGCAGATCTCATTAAGGGTAGACCAATGATACGTCTTTTCCCTATCACAAAAATATCCTTTCTTCCTGGAAAAGTCACTTTTAAATAAATTTGAAAAAATATGCAAACTGAAAATTCAGGAAACGATTAAAACGTGTAATATAAAAATTATGAAAAAAAATAATAAAAAAATAAATAGCAAAATTTCAAATGGTGGACAAAAATTTGTAAATTTTCACCCAATAGATGAGGATTTTTTATCTGCAATTTACTATGGATTTACAACTACAAAAGTTTCAGAAGTTACAAAAGAAGACAAAGCAAAAACCTCCTCACTAAAAGAAAACTGGGCAAAAGCCCACAAGGATTTACATTGGCTGTTTTCTGAAAATTTTGTAGAAGAAAGAGCCTCTTTTCTACGACATTTTACTGACAACATGGTAGGTATTCCCCAACCAGCCACTATTGCATATGAATCAAACAACCTTGAACAAAGAGGTAAAAAAACCTTGAATCTCGAAGTTATCGGAACCGAAAAAAGTATTGCCGAAGCAATTCTTATTAAAACAGCTGTAGCAATTCTCAAAGATAATGGTGCAAAAGATATTACTATAGATGTAAATAGCATCGGCGACAAAGATTCAATCAACAAATTTACAAAAGATTTAGTTTCATATTACAAAAAAAATCTAAACAATACACCCGCCTGTTGCAGACAAAACTTCAAGAAAGATCCTTTCTATGCCGCGTCCTGCCAGAATAAACAATGCTTAGAAACAAAAGAAAACATACCGAATGCTATCACTTCCCTCTCAGATGATAGTAGAAGACATTTTACCGAAGTTTTGGAATATATAGAGACAATGGGTATCCCATATAATATAAACAAATGCCTTTTGTCAGACAGAAAATACTGTTCCCAGGCTGTCTTTGAAATAAAAGGTAAAATTGGGAAAAATAAAAAAGAGGAGGTCCTAGCTATCGGTTTCAGATATGATGGTCTTGCACAAAAACTTGGTTTTAAAAAAGATCTTATGGGAGTAGGTATCAAAATTTTCTTAGATAAAAACAAAAAAACCAAATTCATTTCTAAAATAAAAAAACCAAAAATATTCTTCATACAAATTAGTGACGAAGCCAAACAGAAAAGTTTTGAGGTTATAGAAATTTTGAGAAAAGCAAAAATTCTTGTCTATCATTTTCTTGGCAGAGATAAATTTGGTAGTCAATCCGCACCAATAGAAAAACTCAAAGTTCCATATGTAATGATAATGGGCAAAAGAGAATCATTGGAAAATACAGTAATGGTCAGAGAAAATCTGACCAGAACACAAGTGATAGTTCCATTATCTGAACTTGCAGATTATATTAAAAAGTTGGAATAAGCCTTGCAAAATATTATAATTATGTTACCATCAAACGCATTATGGCTATAAATATAGAGGTAGAAAAAAATAGTAATGAGTCAAATACAAGCATTATCAAAAGATTCACCAAAAAAGTGCAAGGTTCTGGAATTTTACCAAGAGTCAAATCCATCAGATATTCCAAAAGAGATTTGTCGTCTTATAAAACAAAAATGAAAACTCTTGAATCCATAAAAAGGAAAGCAGAAATAATGGAACTTATTAAAATGGGGAAAATGCAAGCTGTCGTCCCAGGACAAAGAAAACCAAAAGCTCCTGTCAAAAAATAATGTCGCCTGAGGAAAATTTTTTAATAACAAATAAGACAAAAGGCAAACTACCTAGTTTGCCTTTTTTTGAAATGAAGGAAAAGATTTTGGGCAAAAATTATTCTTTATGCTTAAATTTTATTGGAGTAGATAGAATAAGAGCCCTAAACGCTAAATACAGAAAAATAAACAAAGCCACAGATATATTGAGCTTTCCCCTATCTAAAACAGAAGGAGAAATTTTCATTTGTCCGAAAATAACTAAGAATGAGGCCGTAAAATTTCAAAGAAAACTAAACAATTTTTTTTCATTTCTATTTATTCACGGACTTGTTCACCTTTCCGGATATGATCATGGACCAAAAATGGAAATTTTGGAAAAGAAATACAGAAATTATTTCCATATTTAACTATTTTAGTTTATAATATGTTAATAAATAACAAATCATTTATAATGAAAAACTTTTCAGTTGGAATAGACATCGGAACATATCAAATAAAAGTTGTGGTTGTTTCTGATTCAATAGAAGCAGGTAAGAAAAATCCAGAAATACTTGGAGTTGGTTTTGCGGAGTCAAAAGGTCTAAGACATGGATACATCATCAATTCATCTGATGTATCAAAAAGTTTAAAAGTGGCGATTGCCCAAGCAGAACACTCTTCAAAATTAAAAATACACAATGCCTATCTTTCCATTGGCGGTATCGGATTATCAAGTATTGTTTCCAAAGGTTCCATAATGACTTCAAAAGCAGATATGGACATTACCGATGCGGATGTCCAAAATGTTTTAGAAATTGCAGAAAGCGAAATTCCACAGACATCAATAATCAACAAAAAAATTATTCATTCTATTCCATTATCATACAAAGTAGATGGACAAATGATTATGGGTCGGCCAAATAATATGAAAGGCAACAAGCTTGAAGTAAAAGCCCTGTTCGTTGTTTGTATCGAACAACATTTAAACGACCTCATCTCCGCGGTTGAAAAAACAGGAGTAGATGTCTTGGACATAATGGCATCCCCTATTGCGGGTTCACTCGTCACTTTAAACAAAAATCAAAAGACTGCAGGTTGTGTCCTAGCCAATATTGGTTCTGAAACTGTTTCTATTGTTGTTTTTGAAAATAACATACCAATCTCACTCGAAGTTTTTCCTATTGGTGGAACAGATATTACAAATGACATTGCTTTAGGACTTCGTATTCCATTAAATGAAGCAGAACAAATAAAAGTTTCTTCGATAGAACCAAATTTTTCCAAAAAGAAATTGGAAGAAATAATTTCAGCTAGATTGTCAGACATCTTTGAACTCATCGAGGCTCATCTTAAAAAAATTGGTAGAAATGGACTTTTGCCAGCAGGTATAATTCTCACTGGTGGAGGTGCTGGGATTGGATCTATTGAAGATATGGCCAAACTCTCTCTCAGGTTGCCTTCAAAAGTGGCTCTTGTAAGTTTTATGTCAAATTCCAAAAATACACAAATCAAGGATTCATCTTGGTCAGTTGCTTATGGATTAGCCACATGGGGTTTAGATAATACAGAAGATATACCAGAAGGTATTCGAATTACAAGCAATACAAAAAATTTCTTTTCTTGGTTAAAAGACTATATTCAAAAATTTCTTCCATAATTGATAATACTGCAACATACTATAAAACTTGGTCAATCTTTCCCTTTTTTACTTTCTTTTGCTATTATTAAGAGCAAAGGATTTTGAGAATTTTATTAATTTAATTTGCTGTAATAAACAGCTGTTTTTATAAATATGCCACAAATAAAACCAGAGATAGAGGCTTTTGCCAGAATAAAAGTATTGGGAGTTGGGGGTTCAGGAAAAAATGCTGTCAACCACATGATAAACTCTAAAGTAAAAGGGGTTGATTTCATTGCCATAAATACAGATGCCCAAGACTTGCATCAATCACTTGCCCACAAAAAAATCCATATAGGAAAAAATCTAACAAAAGGTCTTGGTACTGGCATGAACCCTGAAATAGGAAAAAGGGCAGCAGAAGAAACAAAAGAAGAAATTCAAGAAGCATTGAAAGGTTCTGATATGGTATTTGTCGCTGGAGGTATGGGTGGAGGAACATGTAGTGGAGCTGCACCTATAGTGGCAAGGACAGCCAAAGAGCTTGGAGCTCTTACTGTGGCAGTGGTTACAAAACCATTTATGTTTGAAGGTCTTCAGAGAAATAAAATTGCAGAACAATCAATAGAGGAACTCCGAAAGTGTGTAGATGCTATTATTGTAATTCCAAACGACCGACTTATTGCGACTGTTTCCAAAGACACAACTGCTAAATCTGCTTTTGCTATGTGTGATGATGTTTTAAGACAAGCGGTAGAAGGTATCTCCGACCTTATCACCACACCCGGAATCATCAACACTGACTTTGCGGATATAAAAGCTGTTATGGAAAATGCTGGTCCTGCACTTATGGGAGTCGGCACGGCCTCAGGAGAAAAGAGGGCAGAAGAAGCCGCGAGAATGGCTATTAGTTCACCACTTCTTGAAGTCTCTATAAACGGTGCAAAAGGAGTCCTCTTCTCTATCGCTGGAGGAGATGACCTTACTCTTTTTGAAATTCAGGATGCAGCAAGAGTGATTACAGAATCAATGGATCCAAATGCAAAAGTTATTTTTGGTACAATTCATGATGAAAAACTAAAAAAGAATGAATTAAAAATCACTGTCATCGCTTCTGGATTTTCTGATGTCCCATCAAAAAAATCTCTTTTTCAAACAATGACGCAAAAAGATGTCGTTAAAACTGAAACAGAAAAAGAAAAAAAGACATTTTTTAGTCAACCAGAAACAAAAAAAGAAGAAGTGGAGGTAAAAAAAGAAGTAAAAACAGAAGAAGATGATTCTGACTGGGGTTCCGTACCTGCTTTTCTTAGAAGATCAAAACTTAAATAAAAGAAAAGACCTCTTTTTTTGCTACAAAAAAAGAGGTCTTTTCTTAATAAAAAAATGCAATACGAACTCATCATTATTGGTGGCGGTCCTGCTGGCATAGCTGCAGGTGTATATTCTGCTAGAAAAAAAATTAAAACCCTACTCATCACAGAGCATTTTCGTGGCCAAAGTGCAGTATCGGGTGATATTCAAAACTGGATTGGTTCTATTTCTGTATCTGGTGAAAAACTTTCAAAAGATTTAGAAAATCATTTAAAACATTATTCAAAAGAAATTGATGTTAAAGAAAAAGAAACAGTAAATGAAATTAAGAAAATTGAAAATTATTTTTCTGTAAAGACGAACAAAAATGAATACAAAACAAAAACAATTCTTATTGCTTCAGGAAGCATAAGAAGAAAAATTGATGTAAAAGGTGCAAATGAATATGAAAATAAAGGTGTTACTTACTGTGCCACTTGTGATGGACCAATGTTTACTGATATGGATGTAATTGTGATTGGTGGAGGAAATTCCGCTTTTCTTTCTGCTTCCCAACTTTCAGCGTACGCTAGAAGCGTCACGATACTTCAAAGGAGCGTTTTTCGCGCCGAGCCAACAGTCATTTCCAATACCCTCTCAAACCCAAAGATTAAAGGTATTACAAATGTTGATTTGCTTGAAATAAAAGGAGACAAATTTGTTACTGGCATTGTTTACAAAGATAAGGAAACGGCCGAAATAAAAGAATTGCCTGCCCAAGGGATTTTTGTAGAAATTGGTGCCAATCCATCTATCGACTTTGTAAAAAACGGCATTGTAAAGCTAGATGAGAAAGAACAAATTATTGTTGATTCCAAAACCCAAAAAACGAGTACAGAAGGAGTCTGGTCTGCCGGTGACTGTACTGATGGACTTTATAAACAAAACAATATTGCTGTAGGAGATGCTATTAAAGCAGTAGAAGATATTTTTAGATTTTTAAAAAGTTAATTTAATCTTTTTTTGTTTTCTGCATTTTTCCTGCTAGAAAAATGTCTCCGCTGTTCGAGCCCTCTACCACCCAGTCAAAAACAGCTAAATGCTCCAAGCACTCGCATTTATCTAGTT
>JBAVTE010000008.1:0-14045 GCA_049695975.1 Minisyncoccia bacterium
TCGCACCTGCTTCTTGGCGAAAAAACAGTGCGCGCAAGCGCGCCAAAAATTCTGAATTCGTTGGGGGAATTCGGCGGGAATCCTTGGGACGCGCTTCGCGCGTCCCACATTTCAGCTTCAAAAAAACCTTTGAGTTCCTTATTGGTGCCGGAGAAGGGACTTGAACCCTTACCCCTTACGAGACACGATTTTGAGTCGTGCGCGTCTACCATTCCGCCACTCCGGCATTTTTAAAATATACTGCATATTTTAATTCCAACAGAAACTGTTGGAACCAATGCCGGAATGGCGACCTCCTCGCTATGCTCGGATGAAAAGTAAAGCAGTTTACTTTTCATCCACTCCGGCATTAATACAATATAGCTTATTTTTATGAAAAAATAAAGGCTCATTTTCTTTCTTGTTTTAAAAATTTTATGTTAAAATAGTAACCAAAACATATGACACAATTTTATAGCGATTCAATATTCTGGGTAGAGACTGAAAAAATTAAGCCAAACCCATTTCAGCCGAGAAAAGAGTTTGACGAGGCACGGTTAAAGGATCTTGCTGATTCTATCAAACAGTATGGTGTGCTTCAGCCACTTGTTGTGACGAGAAAAGAAATTCAAACAGAGGATGGTGGTCTTTCCGTACAGTACGAACTTATTTCTGGAGAGAGGAGACTCCGAGCATCAAAACTTGCTGGTATTTCTCAGGTGCCTGTCGTCATCCGTTCTTCCGATGAGTCAGACCTCATGAAGCTTGAGCTTGCAATTATAGAAAATTTGCAGAGGGAGGACTTGAACTCCGTAGATAGAGCAAAAGCATTCCAAAAGCTTGTTGATGAGTTTGGCTTCAAGCATACCCAGATTGCTCACAAAGTCGGCAAGAGTAGAGAATATGTTTCAAATAGTTTGAGGATTTTGGACTTGCCAGATCATATGCTTGAAGCACTTTCCGCAGGTAAAATATCAGAGGGTCACACACGACCGCTCCTCATGCTTACTGATAGAAAAGAAGAGCAGGAGACTGTTTTTAGGGAAATTATTTATAAAAAAATGACGGTGAGAGAGGCGGAGCTTGTCGCGCGAAAGATCGCCTTTGAAAGAGCGAGGAAAAAAGAAAGAATGTTTGATCCAGAAGTTGTGGAGATCGAAGGCAAGCTCACAGAGTCTCTCGGCACGAGAGTGCAGATAGAACCAAAAGAAATTGGAGGAAAAATAACCATAGATTATTTTTCAAATGAAGATTTGCATACCATTCTTCATATCATAGAAAAAAAAGAAAAAATGAAGGGGACAGAAATGCTAGAAAAACACATTGAAGGGGTCAAAAATGCTACAGTAGCCGATGTGGTAGATGAAGCGCCTATAGACGATAGATCAGCCGACGAAAAGAAATCAGACGAGGACAATCTTTATTCCGTCAGCAATTTTTCTATTTAGATTTTTTGGTAGAATTTCCCTCTAAATAATTTTTGATATGCCTTTTGGCCATTGAAGTTTTTACTATATCTAGCCATTTTGTCGTTGGTTTACTGCTTTCTTTTGTAATGATTTCAATAATGTCGCCATTTTTTAACTCAGTTTTTATTGCAGCAATTTTTCCGTTTATCCTTGCGCTGTTTGTGTGATTGCCGATATCTGAGTGAATGGTATAAGCATAATCAAGTACACTTGATCCGACGGGTAAGTCTATAACTTCACCTTTTGGAGTAAATATAAAAATTCTGTGTGAAAAGACATCAGCTTTCAAATCCTCAAAATATTCTTCTTTATCTTTTCCCTCATTGTCACGACTTGATTCGGCAAGCTCAGCTACCCACCCCGGAATATTTTCTTCTTTATTGTTCGTTTTAGTAAAATTTATAAATTTTGGTAAAAAATATTTAAACCAATTTGCAGATTCATCACTTTTTGGACCCTCACCTTTATAAGTAATGTGTGAAGCAACACCGTATTCAGCTTTTTTATGCATTTCATTAGTTCTAATCTGTACTTCTACAAGTGAACCATCTCCAGTGAAAATGGTAGTATGGAGACTTTGATAGCCGTTTGGTTTTGGAAATGCAATATAATCTTTGATCCTACCAGGAAGCGGGCGCCATGTCCCATGAATAATGCCGAGGACTTTATAGCAGTCTGCAATCGTTTCTACACAAATTCTAAGTGCAAGGATGTCATATATTTTGTCTATGTCTTGTCCCTTTTCTCCCAACTTTTTGTGTAAGCTGTATGCACCTTTAAATCTGTAGTCTGTCTTTATATTGGTGAATCCATCCATAGCCAAAGCTTTTTTCACTGATTTTACAAATTTTTCTAATTTTGGCAGTTCTTGGTCTTTCTTTTCTTTTACCAATTTGATGGTATTTTCATATTCTTTTGAATTGAGATTTTTAAAAGATAAATCTTCTAGCTCTCTTGATACTTTTCTAATACCGAGTCGGTAGGCAAGGGGAGCATAAATTTGTAAAGTTTCAAGAGCGATTCTTTGTTGTTTTTCTTTCGGAACAAATTGAAGAGTCCTCATATTATGAAGTCGGTCAGCAAGTTTTATAAGTAAAACTCTAATATCTTGTGAAATTGCTACTAAAAACTTTTTTAAACTCTCTATATGTCTTTCAGCACCCCTGTATTTAACTTTTCCAAGTTTCGTTACGCCGTTTACAAGAAATAAGATTTCATCACCAAATTCTTTCTTAATACATTCTTCTGTTGCTACGCCATCTTCTATTGAATCATGAAGAAGCCCTGCGGAAATAGTGGCGGGGTCCATTCTCATTTCTGCCAAGATCTTAGCGGTTTCAAAAACATGAATAAAATATGGTTCCCCAGAAAACCTTTTTTGTCCTTCATGTGCCTTTTCAGCAAAGTCATAGGCCTTTTTCACGAGGTCAGCATTTTCCTTTGATGGTGAATCCATCAAATCTGTTATTTCTTTTATTGAAGCCATACCTATATAGTATAGATTTGGTGATAAAAATCAACTAAATAAATAGATAATTTCTTCGCCGTCGCTCAGAAATTTCCGCGACCCCGACTCGCGGTTTGCGTTGCTACGCAAACATCGCTCCGTCTCACCAAAACCAGTTGCGCACATAACTCAGGTTATGTGCTTCCACACTTACTTTTGTAGTTTATCTGGTCTATTGTTCGGACATTTATTATTACTACATCTTTCGGGAATTGTTTTAGTACCTTCCATCATAAGGGCATTACAAGTAGTGCAGAGGTTGCCCGTTGGTTTTGCTTTCGTTATATTTTTGCAGTCTGGATAGTTTGAACAGCTATAAAAGTTGCCAAATCTTCCTCTTCTCACTGTCATCATGCCTGTTTTACAAAGAGGGCAGACGACACCAGTTGAATTTTGTCTCTCAAGCTCGGCATCTTTTTTAATAAATTTGCATTTAGGATAATTTGAGCAGGCAATAAACTTGCCAAATCGTCCTTCGCGTTCCATAAGTTTTCCATCTTTACATTTAGGGCATGCTTCACCAGTTTCTTTTGGTACTGCCATTTCTTCACCATCATTTTTCCTTGCCCCCATACAATCAGGGAATTTTTTACAACTCATAAATTTTCCTGTTTTAGCAAGTTTTATAACCATTGGTCCACCACAGACTGGGCATTTGTATTTTTCGTCGGCTTCTCCAATATTTGTGATTTTTTCAATTTTATTTTTTGATTTTACATCTTTTGAAAATGGACCGTAAAAATCTTTTAGAGTTTTTTCATATTCTCTTTTGCCTTCGGCTATCTGGTCGAGCTCGTCTTCCATCTCAGCAGTAAAAGTATCACTGATGTAATTTGCAAAATTATTTTCTAAAAATGTGCTCACAACATCGCCGACATCTGTAGGTGTCAAAGTCCTGCCTTCTTTTGTAACATATTCTCTTTCTTCAAGAGTTTTCATAATAGAAGCATAAGTAGATGGTCTACCAATACCTCTTTTTTCAAGTTCTTTAATAAGACCTGCCTCGGTGTATCTTCCTGGTGGTTCGGTAAATTTTTCCTGACTTCTAATATCTAGGAGTTTCAGAATTTCTCCCTCCGTTATTTTTGGCAATTCGACATCTTCACCTCGAGCATCTGGATCTGCTTTTAGCCAGCCGTCAAAAAGCATTTGTGAACCATTTATTGAAAAATTTGGAATTTCTTTTTTTGAACCGACTTCTACTGTAATTTTTGTTCTTAATATTTTTGCATCAGTCATTTGTGAGGCGATTGTTCTCTGCCAAATAAGCCTGTAAAGTTTTTTCTGGTCATCAGCGAGACCCTCCATTTCTTTTGTCACATCTGTTGGTCTAATAGCTTCATGTGCCTCTTGAGCGTTCTTGCTTTTTGTCACATACACATTTCTCTTTGCATAATCTGCACCGTATTTTTTATTTATCAACACATTCATTTGATCAAGGGCTGTAGCACTCAAGTTGGTACTATCTGTTCTCATATAGGTAATAAGTCCAGCCTCGTAAAGCTTCTGTGCTATTCTCATGGTATTTGACGGAGAGTATCCTAGGCGAGTGCTAGTTGTTTGCTGGAGTGTGGAGGTAGTGAAGGGAGCCTTCGGAGACCTCTTTGCTTCTGTTGCAGAGACACTTTTTATAGTCCAAGTTTCTTTGTTACCAACTTCAAGTATTTTTTCAACCAATTTTATATCACGAGGTTCCTCATCGCAGTTTAAAGTTATTTTTGTTCTGTTTTTATTTTCCTGCTTGCCCGTCGTGTCAACGATTAGGGTGTCAGCTTCAATAACCCAAAACTGTTCTGGTTTGAATGCACGGATTTCTCTCTCGCGTTCCATTATTATGCGGAGAGCGGGGGACTGTACTCGTCCGGCAGAAAGTCCATATCGCACTTTTTTCCAAATAAGTCCCGACAGGTCATATCCTACAAGTCTATCGAGGACACGCCTGGCTTCTTGGGCTTTTCTTAGATTGTCATCAATTTCCGTCGGATGTTCCAAAGCTTCTTTGATTGCATTTTTTGTAATTTCATAAAAACGAATTCTTTTTGGATTTTTAAGTCCCACAGCTTCTTTAATGTGCCATGCAATAGCTTCTCCTTCTCGGTCAGGGTCGGTCGCAAGTAGTACTTCATCAGCTCTTTTAGCCAAAGATTTTATTTCGGAAACAACTTTTTCTTTTCCGGGACTCACCACATAACGAGGTATAAAACCGCCAGGAATATCAATGGCATCCTTGTTGCTTTTTGGCAAATCACGAATATGTCCGACGCTTGCTCGTACTGTAAAAGAGCCTTCCAAATATTTTTCTATCGTCTTTGCTTTTGACGGGGATTCGACAATTAAAAGTTTCATTAGTGCATAGTATTACACAGAAATGTTATTTTGTGCAAATTTTGGTATAATTTTGTTTATAAATTTATGAGAAATATGTATTGGAATATTAATATGTTAATTAATGCTAGCAAAGAAGAAAAATATAAACATTTATCCTATGGAATATAAATGAATTGGACTTTTAGAGATCCGGAAACTTTGATGAATGGTTAGATAAATAATTTCTAGGTTAATCTCATTTCCCCCATACTTTCTTTTACCAATCCCTTTATTTCCAATATTGAAATAATAGCGCCGACTTTATTTTTTTAATTCGCTTTTTGTTTATAAAAATAATATAATTTTCAAATGGATTTCGAAGAAATAAAACAAGAAGCTAAAGAAATTTTTGAAAATCAAAAAACTATTTATTGTCCATTTTTTCAGACGAATGTTAATTTAATTTCTGATGGTTTTAATCACTTACAATACAAAGGGAATAGGATGCCAAGAAATATTGATGAACAAAGACTAAAATTAACGTTGTTGTCAAAAGCATTACAAGTAATTAAAAGTGCTGGCACTCTTCAAGAGTATAGAAGGGGAATTGAAAAAATAGGTAAAAAAGGAAATGATGGATTTTTTAAAACAAAAGATGTTGAATATTGGGCATTTCATGCAATTTTAGGAAAGGATTATTTGAGAAAAATCGTTGTAATTTTAAAAAGAATAGGTGATGGACAGATTATATTTTGGGGTGTTATGCCACACAAAAAGTTTAATAATCAGAAACTTTATGAAGATGGAATTGAAGATTTTTAGAAAACAAAAAAGCCCTCTGTTTAGAGAGCTGTTTTGTTATGCCTGCCTTCAGCATAGGTGATCCTTAGCCGAAAAGGGGCTTTCGCCCACAGGCACAGTTAGATATTATCATACTTACGATAAAAAGCAAAAGTTATCAACAGGATCAAATTAATCTCATCTCCCCCATACTTTCTTTCACCAATCCTTTTATTTCCAAAATCGAAATAATAGCACCGACTTTTGAAATTGGCATCTTGGCTTTTCGGATGAGTTCGTCTTTTGTCATAGGGGTTTTGAGAATTTCAATTATGAGTATTTCATCGGGTGAGCAGTCAGAGTATTTAAGTTCTAGATTTTGTGGTTCTTCATCAATGTTAAATCCAAGTGCTTCTAAAATGTCTTTACTTGAGCGAATTGGCGTCGCACCAAGACGTATGAGCATATTTGGTCCTTCAGAATTTTTGGAAAAAATTGAACCCGGGACTGTGAACACATCTCTGTTGTATTCTGTCGCATACTTTGAAGTAATGAGGGTCCCAGATTTAATCTCTGCTTCTATGACAAGTGTAGCATGAGAAAGCCCTGCCATAATTCTATTCCTTTGTGGGAAGCTATAAGGTGTGGCTATGAAATTCATTTCAAATTCTGAAAGCATTGCACCACCTGATTCTAAAATTCTATTTGCAAGTTGTACATTTGCTCTTGGATATAAAACATTTTCAGAAAGTCCTGAACCGGGGACAGCAATAGTCTTTAGTCCTGCATTGAGTGCTGTTTCATGAGCTATTTTATCTATTCCATATGCAAGTCCAGAAACGATAGTAATATCATAGCCTCGAAGTCCTGAGATAAGCTTTTCACAAGCTTCTTTTCCGTAAGGTGTGAATTTGCGAGAGCCGACAACACAGAGGAGCTTTGTTTTTGAGTTCGGTAATTTTCCTAACACAAAAAGTTTCTCTGGGCAATCGGGAATTTCTTGAAGCATTTCCGGCATTTCTGATTTATTTATTGTTGTTATTTTAAAATCTTTTAACATTGTTGTTTATTTTATCAAATTTTGGTAACATTGAATATATGTTAGACATAAAATTTATAAGAGAAAATAAGGAATTGATAAAAGAAGGTGCCTTGAAAAAGCATCTTAAGTTTGATGTAGAAGAGCTCATAAAAGCTGACGACGAAAGAAAAGAACTTACTGTTCTTGTAGACGAAAAGAGAGCTAAACAAAATGAGGCAAGCAAACTTTTGCCTTCTATGATGGACGCAGGAGAGAAAAAGAAATTATTGGATGAAATGAAATTGTTGAAGGAAGAATTGCAGAAAGAAGAAGAAAAAATGAAAGAAGTGATGAAGAAATGGCAAATGCTTATGCTTCAGGTTCCAAATATTCCTGATATGTCTGTGCCTGATGGCAATGATGATGCTGGAAATGTAGAGGTAAAAGCTTGGGGTGAAAAACCAAATTTTACTTTTCGGCCGAAAGATCATATTGAAATAATGGAGAAGCTTGATATGGCGGATTTTGAAATAGGTTCAAAAGTGGCCGGGTTTCGAGGATATTTTTTAAAAAATGAAGATGCACTTCTGGAGTTTGCTTTGTGGCAGTTTGTAATGGATTTTTTCAGAGAAAAGAAAAGTGAATATGGTTTGATGTTTGTGCCATCTCTCGTTCGTAGGGAGACACTTCTTGGTACAGGATACTTACCACAAGGTGAAGATGATCTATACAAGACTCAGGACAATGACTATCTAGCTGGGACTGCTGAAGTAGCGACTATGGGTTATTTTGCAGACAAGATTTTAGATAAAAAAGATTTTCCAATTAAAAAACTTTCTTTTTCTCCGTGTTTTAGGAGAGAGGCGGGAAGTTATAGTAAAGATGTTAAAGGACTTTATCGTTTGCATGAATTTTTTAAATTTGAACAGGTGATTCTGTGTGAAGCGAGTCATGAGAAAAGCGTAGCACATCACGAAGAGCTTCTTGCGAATGTCGAAGAACTTTTGAAATTATTACAACTCCCATATCATGTCGTGGTAAATTGTGGAGGTGACCTCGGACTTGGGCAAGTAAAGAAATATGATGTAGAAGTATGGCGACCTTCTCAAAACAAATATGGTGAGACGCATTCTTGCTCATATTTTCATGATTTTCAATGCAGGCGTTTGAACACCCGATACAGAGATGATGATGGAAAGATCAAGTTTGCACATTCTTTAAACAATACAGCTATCGCTACTCCTAGAATTCTAATTCAAATTGTGGAGAATAATCAACAGGAAGATGGAAGTATCAAAATTCCCGAAGTTTTGAGAAAATATATGGGCGGGGTGGAGTATATAGGTAGGAAATACTAATTTCACTCTTTAATTTTTTTGCTAAAGCATTATGAGTTCATCGCGAGACATAGGCATCTCTCTTTCAAAGAGAAGGAAAATTGTTTTTGCAAGGAAAATTTTGGTGATTTTGTCTATTACTGTTATTTTACTCGTTGCTTTTGCTTGGTTTTCTGGAAGCGGATTTTGGAATGTAGATAAAATTGAAATAGTAGGTGTGTCCACATTAAATACGAATGAGATTTCTAAAAATGTTCAAAATATAATAGATGGCCGCTATTTTTATTTATTTTCTAAATCAAATATTTTGATTTTGCCATATTTTGAGATAAAGAATTCTTTACAAAAATATTTTCCTAAAATTGATAGCATATCATTGAGGATGACAGGGAACAAATCTGTGAGAGTCACAGTATTAGAGAGACATCCGGTGGGCTTATGGTGCAAGTCCAAAGAAAGGCGCGGCGGGGGGTGTTACTTTTTAGATAGGAGTGGATATATTTATTCGGAAGCACCAGATTTTTCTGGTAATCCTTTTTTCTATTTTTTTGGAGAAAATATTTTTATTCCAATTGGACAGTTTTATATAGAAAATCCAAAATTTTTAAGACTTTATTCTTTTATGCAACGACTAAAAGATATGGGCTTTGAGCCCGTAAGTTTATCGGCTATTCTAGGTGGTGAATATGAAATTGATTTAAGTCATGGGGGAGTGATTTATTTTAATGAAGATCAGGCTTTTGAAACAAGTTTAGAAATCGTTGATTCAATGTTGCAGAATGGAATTATTAGTACCAGCACTGATTTTCTCAGCAAACTTAATCATCTGGATTTAAGATATGGCAACAAAGTTCATTTTGATTATAAAAAGTAAAAAACAGGAGTAGAAAATCTTTCGAACGATTTTGCGTAGCTATTAGTGAGAAGGATGTTCTACTCCTGTTTTTTTACAACAAATTCTCTGGATCTATATTTACCGAGAAATTTGGAGGGAGTGATTTTAATATATTTAGTACTTTTTCATTTGGCCAATCTTTCTTAGGAATTTTTATGATTCCATTTACTGCATATTTACCTTTTGTGCCAGGAATAAAAGCTGGAAATACATTTATTTCAAACAGATCCAATTCTTTCTGCAAGTGCTCCACGCTTTCCAAAACCTCATTTTTATTTCCTGCAATTATTACTTTGATAAGCACTGAAAAAGGGGGATAATCAAGTTTTTCTCTAATACTTATTTCTTCTTTATAGAAATCAATTAGATTTCCTTTTGAAGCATAGTCAAAAACTTTTTGTGATGAATCTCTGGTTTGTATAAGAAAATTTCTATTTGTAATGGATCTTATTTTAAGTAAAATATTTAATATTCTTTCATTTATTCGATAGTCGGGAATAGAGAAAAAAGAATCCATCGAGACAACAGCTGAATTTTCAACTTTTTCTGTGAGATAAAGTAGGGCCATTTCTGTGCCGATAAGTATACCTTGGGGAGAAGTATAAAATTTTTCTATTATCTGAGTTGCTTTTTTGTGTGTTCCTGCGCTATCCGAATCAAGTTTAAAAATTTTTTGTTCAGGGAATTTTTCTAGAAGTATTTGTTCTACAAGTTCGGTACCTATCCCGAGAGTGGTCAATTTCCAACTATCACAGAGGGCACATTTTTCTAGAGCGCTTCTTCTTTCTCCACATTTATGACATAGAAAAAAGTTTTCTGTAGATGATTTGTGAAGGACTGTGTGTGCTTTGCATGTCTTACATCCTACTATTGTGCCACAATCGGCACAGACTACAGAAGGTGAAAGACCCCTTCTACCAATAAACATAAAAAGATGTTCATTATTTGATATATTTTTGTTTATTAATCTTTCCAACGCATCACTTATTATTGTAAATTTTGGTTTTTCTAAATTGTTTTCCTGCATTGCTTTCATATCTACAATTTCTTCTGTCATTGTGGAAAGAGATCTAAATTTCAAAGGCGAGATTTCTATGAGCTCGTCATTTTTATATCGCCAAATGGTTTCTGTACGCAGGATCATATCTCCAAAGATCAATTTAATTTTTGTTTTTTCAGCATATTTTTCTGCAAAATATCTTATGTCTATATATGGTTTAGATTTGTTTTTATATGATCTTGAATTTTCTCTATCTATTATCAAAGTTCCAATATCTTCCTTGGGTATAGATAGGAAACCTCCTGTGCCAATAATTAAAACTGGATGTTTTTCTGACAAAATTTTGTTCACTATCTCAGTCATCTCTTTTTCACTCATAGAACTATGTAAAAAATATGTATATTTTTCTATACCTTTTTGGAGTTTTTCAGTTGCTTTCTTTATATCTTGAATTGTTGGAAGACAAAAGAAAACAGAAAGATTTTTTGCAAATTCTTCTCTAATTAAACTTTTGTAGTTTGCGTATCGTTCGTCATCGGATGCTTGAATGACAAACTTTTCGAAAACTTGAGTTTTTTTGTTTTCAGTATTTGAAATCTCACTAATTTCAATTTTTGTCACATTCTCTAAAAGAATTTTTGGAACGAGAGAAAACAAAACAGAGCCAGTTGTCCCAGCAAAATATTTTGCAGTTTCTCTACCGGCTTCCACAAAGTCTGCAGTCAAAAATTTTGCGTATTTTGTGTTTTCAATTTTTTTGAGAGGAAAGGACGAGTTTTTAATATCTGACTTTGCTTCCTCCACATCTCTTTCCGATACGACAATTGCCGGTATTATATTTTTTCTGAGCGGAACTTTTACCACCGAACCCACAGGTACAGCAACAGACGAAAAATAGTTCAGTGACTCTTTTGGTATGCCCCTTGAAATAGGTATGACTTCAATAAGTTTCATTTGTTGTATAGTGCCAGAAAATTAGCGATATTTCAAGTATTAAACGAGAGTAAAAAACTTTTCGAACGCTCTGACGGATCAGTTAGAATATAAAGGAGACTTTCTGAAATATTCATCTGGCTGGCGGAGTGAAAGCAACTCATGAATTTTTCGATAGAAAGTAGGCTATGATTTTCTAGATTTCGGAGTCTTTAGTGAGAAAAGTGTTTTGCTATCGTTTTTATTCCCTAAAAACTTTTATCTTCGCACCGATAGAATTGAGGCGTTTTGCTATTTCTTCATATCCGCGATTTATGCTGTAAACATTTCGTAAAATAGATTTGCCTTTTGCAGAAAGCATTCCGATGAGGATAATAGCAGCTGGGCGAAGAGCCGGAGGGCAGATAACTTCTGCGGGTTTGAGCTCTGTTTTTCCATTAACATAAAATCTGTGTTGGTCGGCAAGTATTGTGTCGGCACCGAGCTTGTCTAGTTCTTTGTAATGAATTGCACGCTTTTCATAAATCCAATCGTGAATGAGTGTTTGACCTTTTGCTTGCGTCGCGATGACAGCAAAAAAAGGAAGGTTGTCTATATTAATTCCGGGGTATGGATGCGCTTCTATTTTATCGGCGAGAGCTGTGAGCTTGGAAGGAAATGTTTTTATATCAACTAAATTTATTCTGCCGTTAAGACCTTTGTAGGTATCGGAAAGTTTGTATTTGAAACCCATTTTTTTGAGTTTTAGGAGTTCAATTTCAAGAAAATCAATCGGGCATCTTTTTATTTCAATTGCGGAATTTGTAAGAACGGCGGAAGAAATAAAAAACATTGAGTCAATCGGATCTTCGCCGAGATAGTATGTAATATTTTTATTGATTTCTTTTTGTCCGAAAATTGTGAGAGTCGTCGTGCCTACGCCTTCAATTTTCACACCTAAATCTTGTAAGAAAAAGCAGAGATCTTGCACCATGTAGTTTGGAGAGGCAAATTTGATGATCGTTTTCCCTGGGATAAGTACGGCACCCATTATTGCATTTTCTGTGACAGTATCGCCGGATTCATATAGCGCAAATTCGGCGGGTTTGAGTTTCATAGCATTAATTTCATAGCTCTTTGATTTTGTTTCAATTTTCAGGCCGTAATTCTCCAGTGCAAAAAAGTGCGGAGTGAGAGTGCGGGCACCAAGTTTGCAACCGCCGGACTGTGGCAAAGAAAACTTTTTGAAAAAGTGCATAAGTGGGCCGATGAGCATTATTACGCTTCTAGTTTTTTCGGCGGATTCTTTGTTGATTTTTTTCAGGTCAAGTTTCTTGGGCTCAATTTCAAGATCGTTTTCATTCCATTTGATTGATACACCGATGCTTTCCAAAACTTCAATCATTCTGAAAACTTCTTCAATTTTTGGAACATTTTTAATAATTGTTTTGCCACGGTTGAGTAGGGAAGCAGAAAGAATCCCCATTGCGCCGTTTTTGGAAGTTTTGGTGACGATAGTTCCGGAAAGTTTATGTCCTCCTTCAATTTCAAGATTCATCGCACCGGTTGAAATACTGACGATTTCTCTGCCAAGAGCATCACCAATTTTCTCAAGCATTTCTGTGGTGAGATTTTGCTCGCCATTTTCCATTCGAGCAATAGCACTCTGTGTAGTGCCGAGTTTCTTTGCAAATTCTTCTTGTGTGATGCCTCGTCTTTCTCTGACTTCTTCAATTAGTTTTCCGATTTGCGAAAGTTTGTTGTCCATGATTTTTTATTAAATTTATAATAAAAATACTATAGCATATGTGCTATACGCGGTGCAAACCCAAAAAATTTGTTAGGGGTGGCGAGCATGTTCCTTTTGAACTGGTTTGGAAGGCTGGCTGAGCCGAGCGCGAGGAATTATTTAGCAAAAAAATATCCGTGTAGTTCAAAAGGAACAGGTCGACAGAATCCTGTGAATTTTTTAGGTTTGCATTTTAGGCCTATTTGCAAAAAAAGAAAAACAGTTTAATATAAGAGTCATAACAAGTATGTCATTTTTTACACGAAAAATTGGAATAGATCTCGGAACTGCTAATACTTTGGTATATTTACCAGGCAAAGGTGTTGTTTTATTTGAACCATCTGTAGTTGCAGTTTCTGAGCAGGACAATAAAATTCTCGCAGTTGGAGAAGAAGCAAAGAAAATGATAGGTAAGACACCAGACAGTATAGTTGCTTATCGACCTATGAAGGACGGCGTTATTGCTAACTATCGTGTAACTGAAGCGATGCTTAAATATTTTATTAATAAAGCTCTCGGAAGATGGAATATTTTTAAACCAGAAGTAATGGTGTCAGTGCCTGCGGGTGTGACATCTACAGAGAGGCGTGCGGTGATAGAAGCTGCAATAAAAGCTGGAGCAAAAAATGCTTATGTGGTGAAAGAACCAATTCTTGCTGCTATCGGGGCTGGTATTCCTATTTATGAGCCGATGGGTCATATGGTGGTAGATATTGGCGGAGGTACCACTGATGTAGCAGTGATTTCTCTCGGAGGTATTGTTTCTTCTACTTCTGTAAAATGTGCTGGAAATAAAATAGACGCGGCTATTGCTGATTATATTAAAAAAACTTTTAATCTTGCGATTGGAGATAAAACTGCCGAAGATATAAAAATAAAAATAGGTAGTGCAGTACTTGTAGAAGAAGAACTCGTTTTGACTATTAAAGGAAGGGACTTCCTTACAGGTCTTCCACGATCAACAGAAATTAAAACTAATGAAATAGTGAAAGCAATTTCTAGGGAATTGAGAGACATGATAAAAGCAATCAAGGATGTTTTACAGGAGA
>JBAVTE010000009.1:0-70889 GCA_049695975.1 Minisyncoccia bacterium
TTGGCATATACGCTGGGAAGGGCGACAAACTGGGCGTGAGTGAGAGTGGGTAGTAAAGTGATAGAGGCGAGGATGATAAAAGAGAGAAGAGAAAAAGAAGAAATGCCAAGAATTTTTTTCATATATATTTAATAAAAATTAATAATAAAAAACGAACCTTTTTATGAAATAATTATAACATCATATATTAAAATTTGCTATCAACACAAGGATTATTTATAATATTTAATTTTTTTTAAAAAAAACTTCAAAAAATATGTTTTGTCTTTACAAACTAGACAGTTGCCAATTCCATGTAAAAAGTCGAGCCCTTGCCCTCCCCTTCGGATTCTACCCAGAGTCTACCTTTGTGAGCATCTATCATTTTTTTTGCAACAAAAAGACCCAGACCTATTCCACTAATATTTGTCTTGTTTGCATCTTTTGCCCGTGAGAATTTTTTAAAAAGTTTAGGTAAAGTTTCTTTGGAGATTCCTATCCCTGTATCTTTCACAGAAAATCTTGCGACTTTTTTACCTTGCGAATCAACGGTTTCAAGATGTACTTGCACTCCTCCCGAAATAGTATATTTGAGAGAATTATCTATAAAATTCAAAATTATTTGCTTCAGTTTATTGGGATCACCATTTACCATGATACTTTCTCCGGTGTCATCAAAAGAAAAACTGAGTTTTGTTTTGTCTATTATCGGTTTTAATTCTTTTATTGATTCTTTTGTAAGTTCATTTAAATCAACTTTTTGAAAATCATATTGTATCTTCCCTTGCTCAATTCTAGAAACATTAAGGAAATCCTCCACAATACTTTCTAGAGATTTTGCTGATTCATAGATAATGACGACAGGTTCTCTGAGAGGCTCCGGCGTATTCCCAAAATCTCCTTGAAGGATCATAGAAGCATAGCCCTTCATAGCAGTAAGGGGCGCTCGTAGCTGATGTGTGGCAAGCGAGACAAACTCTGTTTTCAATTGGTCAATCTCTTTTAATTTTTCATTTGCTGTTTCCAAACTAAAGTTCGCATATTCTAAACGATTGTTAACATTTTTTATATTTGAAGCAAGGTCTTGAACCTGTTCTCTCAGTATAATTTCTGATTTCACCCCTCGAACAATCATGAGTCCGATCACTGCAGAAATGAAGAGTGTGATGGCATTGATAACGATAGAAGAAATCGGCATCTGATTTAAATACAAAAACTGTGAGCCGACTAATATCACAAGTGCCCACACCAACACCTGTGTCCCCAAAATTTTGATATTGAAAGCTTTGAATTTTACGATGAGAAAAGTCATTGAGGCCATAAATATAGTAGTTCCAAATAGTCCGTAAATTTCAAATCCATAACCTGTTATAATCCCTTGTTCTGACAAATAACCACCCAGAAACACAGCAGAAAAAAAAGAAAAAAGAAATAATGTCACTCCAAGAAATAAAAGTTTTATTTGTTTCCGAAATTCTTTGTCTGCTTGTTTATATTTTATAATAGAAAAAACAACAATTATTGTAAATGAGATTATCTCTAGAGTATATTTATAATTTAAAGAAAAACTATTTTCTAACGCATAACACCCACCTACATCGAACCCTGTTAGATTCAATTGTGTAAAAATAGAAGCTACCAATGGCAATAAAATAACCCCACTTAAAATTTTATATACCAAAGACACATCTTTTTTTTCAATAAAAACATATACAAAATATAAACTCAATATAAAGAAAAAGATTTCTACTATCCCAGTCAGCGACCATGCAAACATTATTATTCTAGTATCAAAACTTAACCATGTAAACAAATCTAAGATAGACCAAATAGTAAACACTGATAATAAAGAGAAAAATACTTTGGAAAGTATTGTCCCTTCCCCCTTTAATAATACAAAAAAACCAAGAAATAAAGATATGATAATTATTGGGATATGAGAATAATATAATAGGCCCAGATTACCATTAAGCATGGCTAATACTGAGGGCATGCATGTTCCGAGATTAGTAATAAGATTATAATTCATTTTTTATCTTAAATATTAATTATTTTATTTAAAAAATCAGTTTCCTTTTCCAAATGACCAGGATACCATATCCACGATTCTTTTTCTTCATCTTTTAATGGTAAAAGTGGAACAACCAATGGTTTTAAATTAAATTTTTTATAAACTGATTCAAAAGCAGGCAACACAACATTTTCAGAAAACTTTTTTTCATGTTCATTTTCTTTAGCTATAAAATTTTCAAATAAAACACCGTTCACTAAACATAGAGTAAAAATTTTTTCGTAAAGATCTTTTGCATTTTCACATTTTTTTTTAAGAATAGAAGCATCAAAAATATCCATAATTCCTTCATACTGTTTTTTATATAAATTATGGTGAAATTCAACAAAACTTTTATTATTAAAAGTTTTTATTTCTTGAAAAGATTTTTTCTCACTTTTATGAAAATCGATAATGATTTTTTTTCTTATTAAGTCGCATCCTTTTCCCCCAGATTTATGTAAAAAAACCAATTTTCCAAGATGCACCTTGTCCTTGTTCATAGTACAAAAATGATCGTTACAAAGTTCTATACAAACCGGTTTAAATCCAATAATTTCTGCAATATCGAGAAAATATTTTGTCTCAAAATTTGGAGTAAGAACTGCCCTAAAGAACATCGCCCTTGGCTCATTTTTTAAAACCTCAGGTAAATTTTCACCCAAATAATCTTCTATTTTTTTCTTCAATACAGGATCTTTCCTCCTCCTCTTAAGTTCCTTTTTTGCATCTCCAAGTAAAGTATAAATATCATCTAAATTCATACATTATATTATATCTTTATTTTTCTAAATGTAAAATCTTGAACTAACTAATCCCCACACCCATTACTATTTAAATCATTTACCTAAAATAAATTCAATACAAATTTGATAATGATTATTATAAACTGCATCAAGACGCTCCACGCCAAGCAACTTAAAATAGTACTGGAAACAAAAATGATGTAATCACGCTTGTCTAATTTATCAAATTTACCGTGTCTTAGAAAGATTGTCGTGATAAAAGAATCCTGCCAAACAGACAATGTAACAAAAGCAAAAACATCATTTTTGTTTAGTAACCAAAGCATAAGTTGCAAAATTTTTGCGGGGATAAATAAACTTATCTTTTTAATAACATTCGGATGATTGTGAACAGCGTGAACCCAAAGATGACCCCTTATTTTTAAATCTTCTACTTCATTTACTCCAAACCAGTCAACTTTCTTCTTTTGATACCAAAGCAAGATCAAAAAGTTGTTGATTAGGGCAATTATAATTAGTAAAATAATTCCAAGGAATCCAAAAATTGCTTGAATAATAGGCCAAACAAGAAAGTCAAAAGCAAAATTATAAACTTCATATAATCCCCAGCCAGACATTACTTGAAAAGTTCTTTTAATATTTTTAGAAATCAAAAAAATAACCGCCCCTAGAATTGCAATTCCTAAAACTATGATTGAAATATCATTTAGCATTTTTGCTAATTATAGCATATCTTAATTGCCGATATATACAGAAGTTGGGTAGTATTAATTCTCAGTAACAGTGGCAGTGACAATAGAACACTCTTCCCCTTCGGAGAGAGTATCTGCCGAACAAAAAATAATTTCACAATCTTTTTCTCCTTCTTTGCAGACTAGAGGATTGCAACCTTCTACTTCTGGATCACAAAGCTCTATATTATATGCTTTTTTATTTATTATTTTATAATAGTCGATTTCGGCAGTGCAATCTATTCCTTCACAAGGTACATAGAAACAACTTTCGGTTTGAGAATCACAGCTTACATAAGCCAGTACCATATAATCTTTTTTGATAACATATTTATAAAAAGTCATGCCAACAGAAGTGGCTAGTAAAATACCAAATATCCAAAACAAAACTTTAGATTTTTTATCCATATGGGAATTATATTATATCTCTTTGCCATATACAAGATTATGCGTGATTAGTTTAATTTTTTAAGATTAAACACTCTAACAAAAAACATAACACCTTTTCAAGTCAAAATTTTTATGATACTGTTTACAAATTAAATAATATGAAAAATAATGAAGAGAGAGAATCTCAAAGTAAATTGTATGAGGGAATTGTATTTATAACAGGAAAAGGTCTAGGATATGTTACTTTGCCTGATTTCGAGGAAGACATAGAAATAAAAAATGAATATCTTAAAAGTGCATGGCACAAAGACACCGTACTCATTTCTCTACAAAAAACAGGAAAAAAAGAAAGACAGCAAGGTAAAGTAGAAAAAATAGTTAAAAGAAATAAGAAACTTTTTTCAGGAACTGTGGAAATAAAAGGAAGTGACTATTTACTCATACCAGATGATAAAAAAGCTAGAACTGTAATAAAAATTACAGAAGGAAATCCTCAAAATAATCTTGGTCAAAAAGCTTCCGTTCTCATAATAAATTGGGGAGAAAATAACAAAGAAGCTGAAGGTAAACTTCAAGAAATTTTTGGGAAAAAAGGTGACAATACAGCCGAAATGAAATCCATTCTTTCTGAAAAAGGTTTTGATTCCATGTTTGATGTTGCCGTAGAAAATGAAGCTAAACAAGTAGATGCAAACTCAAGACTAATCTGGCAAGAAGAAATCAAAAAAAGAAAAGATCTTCGTAATACTCTGACTTTCACTATCGACCCAAAAACAGCAAAAGATTTCGACGACGCTATTTCATTTAATAAACTTTCTGATGACAAATTTGAAATAGGTATTCATATTGCAGATGTTTCATTTTATGTGAGAGAAAATACAAAAATGGACAAAGAGGCAAGAAAAAGAGGTTTTTCCGTTTATTTGCCAGATAGAACTATTCCGATGCTTCCTTCAATACTTTCAGACAATCTTTGTAGTTTAAACGAAAGTGAAGAAAAAATGGCCTATTCTGCGATATTTGAACTTGATAAAAACGGAAAGATTCTTTCTAGGTGGTTTGGAAAAACAGTCATAAAATCGGCAAAAAGATTTTCCTATGAAAGTGCCCAAGATGTTTTAAACAAAAAAAGTGGCGAGCATTTTTATGAGCTTGATACTTTGAATAAAATAGCAAAAAAACTTCAAGCTGAGAAAATTCAAAAAGGTGCAGTTGATTTTGAACATGAAGAAATCGAATTTGAAATGGACGGAAACGGAAAAGTTTTATTTATTCACAAAAAAGTCCGTCTTGATACACACAAGCTTGTAGAAGAATATATGCTTCTAGCAAATAGAGAAGTAGCAAATTTTTTGTACAAGACAATAAAGACAAAGGGTTTTGATTTTTCTCCAATTTTCAGAATTCACGATATACCAGATAGAGAGAAGATCGCAGATCTTTCCCTTTTTGTCCACGCTCTTGGTCACACCTTACCTATAAATAAAAACGGCGGGATTACTGGTAGAGATTTGCAAATACTATTTAAAAAAATAGAAGGAAAAGATGAAGAAGCACTTATCAAAACGACTGCAATCCGCTCAATGTCAAAAGCTATTTACTCAACCAAAAATATCGGCCACTTTGGACTTGCATTTGAATACTACACGCACTTCACTTCCCCTATCAGAAGATACCCAGATCTTTGCATTCATAGAATTTTAGAAAAAGTAATCAATAAAGAAAACCTAACAAAAAACGAATGGGATAATTATGAAAAAATTGCGAGTGAAAGCAGTCAGAATGAAATTCGTGCAACTGAAGCAGAAAGAGAAGCCAAAAAATTAAAACAGATAGAATTCATATCGGCCAAAATTGGTCAAACTTTTGACGGTATTATTACTGGCGTCACGGAATGGGGTATCTATGTAGAAGAAAAAGAAACAAAAACAGAAGGAATGGTAAAACTTTCAAGTATTGGTAATGACTATTATGTTTTAGATAAAAAGAAGTACGCCATCATAGGACAAAAGACAAAAAATAAATTTGCTCTTGGAGACAAAGTAAAAATAAAATTAGTTAATGCAGATACAGACAAAAAGACGGTGGATTATAAAATAATATAAAAATCATCAAAATAAACTATTTTGCCACCGCAACAGCCTCGTCAAATTGAATAGAGAGAAGTTTAGATACACCGTCAGAACCCATTGTCACTCCATAGATGACGCCAGCACGAGACATTGTCTCTCTATTGTGTGTGATAAGAATAAGTTGAGAATATTTGGCAAGGCTTTCTATCATATCTCCATATCTTCTAGAATTGGCTTCATCGAGAGCAGCATCTGTTTCATCCAAAATAATAAATGGTGGAGGATTGACCTGTGATACGGCAAAAATAAGTGCAATGGAAGTAAGAGCTCTTTCACCACCAGAAAGCATCATAAGCCCTTTGATTTTTTTCTTTGGTAAATTGACTTCAATATCAAGCCCTTCTTTTTCTTCAATCTCTTCTTCAGCAATTTCTTCACCCCCATCTTCCGGCAAAAGTTCCACATCAGATTTACGCTTCTTTTGCTCCTTCACCACAGAAAGCGAAGCTGTTCCCCCGCCAAACATCTGACTGAAAAATTCTTGAAATTGAATATTGATTTTTTGAACACCAATTTTAAATTCTACTGTGATTTTTTCATCAAGTTCTTTAATCAGATTTTTCAATGCTTCGGAAGATTTGAAAAGGTCTTCGAGTTCTCGTGCCAAAAATCCATCTCTTTCTGTAGTTTCTTTGTATTCCTTTACAATATCATCTCCACCAGCAACCCCAGCATCTTCAAGACGGATTTTAATCTTTTCCATCGCTCTCTTTCTTTCAAATTGGGCTTCCCTACCTTCTTTTATTATTTCATCTTGAGAAAGTGGTGTACCATCTTCCTTTATAGGCCAAAAATCCTTGAAATGTAGTGCGGATGATCCAACAAGAATTCCTGCTTCCTGAAATTCTCTTTTGAGTTCTTCCTCATCTCTTCTAAGATTTTCTTCCCTTGTTTTTAAAGCTGATAAAACATTTCTCAATTCGTTTTGTTCAGCAATAATTCTAAAAACTGCTTTTTCTGCATCTCTATTTGAATCTTTTTCTTTTTCTATTTCATTTTTTACCATCACATACTCCTCAGAAAGCTCCGCTTCTTTCTGTTTTGAAATCTTCAATGCTTCTTCGTGTGCTCTCTTTTGATTTTCTAAATTTTTAACTTCATCTTTCAAATCATTTATTGATCCATCATCTTCATTTGAATGTCTTTTTATAAAATCTGTAAATGAATCTTTCACAAAATGAAAGAATTTTTTGATTTTTGAAATATCGTCTGAATTTTCGACCTCCTTCATTTCGAGATCTATGATTTTATACAAATTTTCTACAGAAGTCATCTCTACTTTTCTATCTTTTAATGAATTTGCTTCATCTTCTTGTTTTTTTATAATTCTTATAATGGAAAAAATTTCTCCTTCAACACGGCCAATATCTCTCATTAAACTGTCCTTTACTTGCCTCACGCCTTTCAATTTTTCTTCAATGTCAATAATCTTTCCACTTTTTTCGTCTTTTGACTCCGACTTTGCTAAAACACTTTTTGCTTTAGAAAGCTCAGCCTCCAGATTTTTCATTTTTTCTTCTGGATTTGCCCTACTATCTAAAATATTTATTTTCTCAAAATTAATGTATTCTTCCTCTCTTCTAAAATAATCATGGTACATAGAACAAAGTTTTTCTTTCATTAAAATCAAACTTTCTATCTTTTCTACCTGCTTTTTCAAAAACTTTATATGCGGAGCAATTTCCCTCCTCAATGATTCAATCTGTTTTATATTTTCATCTGTTTTTACAAGCTTTCTAGAACTTTCTTCTTTTTTATATTGAAAAATTTTTAGACCAAGAGCATCTTCTATCATTTCTCTTCTTTCTTTTATATTTGCATTAAGAATTTTGTCCGCCTCGCCCTGAGAAATAATTTGATAGCCTGAAGCACCGATATTTGCATTTGCTAAAAGTTCAATGATATCTTTCAATCGCACTTGGCTACCGTTTATATAATATTCACTGGAAGAATCTCTGTTTACAACTCTTTCAATAACAACTTCATCAAAATCCACATTCAAAATTCTCTGTGTATTATTGAGAACAAGTTTCACTCCAGCACGATTTGCCCTTCCTGCATCTTTACCACCATTAAATATCAAATCCTCAGCTCTTTTACCTCGAAGAGATTTGATAGACTGTTCACCAAGTGCAAATCGAAATGACTCAGCAACATTTGACTTACCAGAACCGTTTGGACCAACAATAGCAGAAATAGGCGTATTAAAATTTAAAACACTTCTTTTATTGAATGATTTAAACCCAGCAATTTCAATTGATTTAAGATACATTTTTCTTCTTTATTCCGTTAATTCATTTATTAACTTTTCTATATCACCATCTGGAGTATCAAGTTCCATCATATCAGGAGATGTATTAGGAATACTATCTTTTAAAATATACCAAAGTACAAAATCATTGGGTTGAAGTCCCTTTGATTTAATTTGTTCCTCCAATGTTTTAATTTTTTGATTATTAAATACATCAAATTTATTTGTCATGGTATTTGCTACTTCCCCACTATCGTCCACATCATTTAAAAGTTTTGTATGCAAAAGATCTATCTTAAGTTTGATTTCAATAATTTTATCATTTCTTAAAATCTCTTCTGATTCTTCTTTTTGTCCTTCTATTATGTTTTGTTGATCAAAATTCATACTTAAATTATTTACCCCAACACTTTTTTACAAGCGCTGTCTTTGCTGCTTCTTGTTCTGCTTCTTGCTTTGATTTACCTGTTCCAATAGAAATCAACTCCTTATCTAAGTATACTCCAACTGTGAAAATTTTGTCATGATCCGGTCCTTCTTCTTTTATTGTTTTATAAGACGGGGTAATGTTTTCATTTTCTTGGGAAGCCTCCTGAAAATTACTTTTTGCGTCCATCCAAGCCTTTTCTGCCACAATATTGTCTATCAGATGAAAAATATTATTAGAAATAAAATATTTGGCAATTTCATAACCTTGATCAATAAAAATTGCACCGATAAGTGCCTCTATTGTATTTGCCAAAATAATCTGTCTTGCCCTACCAGTGTCTTTTGTCTCACCTTTTGATAATAAAAGAAAATCATTCATTTTTATTTTTGAAGCTGCACTAGACATTGTTTCTGCATTTACAAGAGCAGCACGATAAGATGTAAGATCCCCTTCATTTTCATCAATGTATTTATTATATAAATATTCAGTAACGATAAGCTCGAGTACAGCATCACCCAAAAATTCTAAGCGCTCATTATGCACAAGCTCTGAATCTTTGTGTTCATTCAAATATGACCTGTGAGTAAAGGCCTGTTTTAATAAATTTTTATTTTTAAAATTTATTCCTATTATTTCCTCAAATTCTTTAAAATTTTTCATTATAATTTTTATTTTATTTCTACAACAGGACGACTTCCTAAAATAGAAATCGCTTTTGTAATGATTGGTAAGATATCATTATAAAAATTGAGACTTTGAATTTCTGAAAGTTTAAACCATTTTGCATCGTCCAACCCCCCACTTGAACCAAGCTTCAAATCCTGCATGTTAGAATTGGCAAGAAAATATTTTACCTGTTTACGTATTTTACCTTCTTCTGGATGATTGGCTATATATTCATTTGATTGTAATTCATCTTCGATTATCACATCAAGTCCAAGCTCTTCTTTGATTTCCCTCAAAAGACCATCCTTTAAGGATTCATCTTTTTCAAGTCGGCCCTTTGACAAAGTCCATCTACCAAAAACATCGTGAACAAAAGCAAGATAAATATCGTTATCTTTTTTGCCATAAACAACAGCTCCAACTAAAATTTTTATTGGCATTTGTTCGTATGGCCGATCCTTATTATCTTTTTTAGTTGTTTCGTTTTTACCTGGCTCTCCAAGCTCTTTATAAATAGTACCCAAAACTCCATTTACAAATCCGCCACTCTTGTCTCCACTAAAAGTCTTGGCAATTTCTATTGATTCATTTATTGCAACTTTTGCCGGAACTTCTTTTCTATCAGAAAAAAGAAGCTCATAAAGTCCCATTCTTAAAATATTTCTATCTACAATGGAAATTTTATCTATTGGCCAATCAGGTGCAGCCTTGCAAATAATGTTATCAAGGTCAGATTTCTTTCCTAAAATACCAAAAAGTAAAGTAGTAGCAAAAGATAGGTCGTCGGCGCCACCACCAAATTCGATGATATTTCTTTTGAGAGACAAAAGAGAGACATCCTTAGAAAAACCCCGAAAATCACTTTCGAATGCTGTTTGAAGAACTATTGATCTTGCAAGGTGCCTGTTTGCCATATTTTTCTCGTCCGTCCGCCTATGGCGGATTAGGATAAAAATGTTAAAAAACTAAAATCAAACAAAACTATTTGACGGCTACTGCTTTATCTTCTTTTTTTGCTTTTACTACTTTTTTGCCTTTTGTTATTTTTTTAAAAGATTTAACTTCTGAAACAATAACTTCTTTTCCGTTGTATTTTCCACAATTACCACAAACCCTGTGATTGAGTCGTGCTTTTCCACAACCCGGACACTTCGTCAAAGACACACCTTTCAAGGCATGATGAGATCTTGTGCTTCCCCTCTGGGATCTATTGTGTCGCATTCTATTTACCATAATAGAACCACTATAGCGTATTCAAGAAAAAAAAGCAACAATTTTGTATATAAAAAGACCGCCACTCGCAAGTGGCGATCTTGTCAAAAAAATAAAGATCAACTCTTTATATTTGGATTAGGAAACCGTTGCAAAAGTTCTGAATAGACTGACAAAAACCTTTGATCTTTGGCCAACTCTACCAGTATCGCACCGAAGGCACCGTGCTGACCATGATAGAGTTTGTCCGCGAACTCTCGAATAGGCAACCACCGTGCAATAATATACGAAATAGTTACATCATTACAGAAAATATTTTCCTCAAACTTAGATATTCGGTCTGGACCAAATCCGGGAATCACTCTGGTCGCCAAGTAGAAATATTGAGTAAGATTCTTAAAAATGACAACGTGAACCAAATAACTATCCACGATACGTGTTCCACCAGTTTCTTCAAAAACCTCTCGTCGCATTGTCTCTTCAGGTGTTTCTTTACATATTGCCATACCCCCAGGCATTTTCACATTCAGAGGAAATCGAGTATCAGTAACACACAAAACCATCAAATCAGATTTATAACTACCAAGAATAAAACAAGCAGAGAAACTTTTCATAACAAATCTCCTAAAATTCTAAATTTAATTGTCAAAAAATTTCCATCTGGAAATCTCAACTCTTATCCGTATATAATAATACACCCAAAAGTATTAAATGTTTAATATTATTTCTAATTAGACCATCTTTTTCAAAAAACATTTTCTGTGCTCTTTACAAATTCCATACTTTTTTATTTTTTCATAATGTTTTTTTGTGCCATAGCCCTTGTGAACTTCAAAACAATAATTTGGATATTTTTTTGCCAATCTACACATTAGAGTATCTCTTGAGACTTTCGCTACAATAGATGCAAAAGCTATTACCCTTTCTTTTTCATCTCCTTTTATAATTGTCTTTTGATTTTTGTATTTATCTGGAGCTTTTAATCCCCCGTCAAGAAGTATTTGGCAGTTTTTTGGATTTAATTTTAATTTTTCTAAGGTTTTTTCCAAGGCTTTTTTAATTGCAGGAACTATACCTATTTTATCTATTGTTCTTGAGCTTTCAAAAGAAACTGCATAGTTTACTTTTTTATTTTTCTTTAGTTCTTTTAATTTACAAAAATTTTCTTCTCTTTCTGTGAACTTTAATTTTTTTGAATCTTTTATCTTTCCAAAATTTTTTGCATTGAAATCTATAGGCATAACAAATGCACATACAGTGACTGGCCCAGCTAGAGGTCCTCTCCCCACTTCATCTATTCCTACAACAAACTTTATTACATTTTGCAACTTTTTATTTATCATTTTTTGAAGTATGATTACTAATACTATCATTATGTCCAAATTTATTCATTTACACACGCATAGTCACTATTCTCTCCTAAATGCTTTGCCTAAAATTCCTGAGCTTATTAAACAAGCAAAAAAATTTGAAATGTCAGCTCTCGCACTCACAGACGCTGGCAATATGTATGGAGCAATTGAGTTTTATCAGTCCTGCAAAAAAAATGATGTGAAGCCGATTATCGGAGTGGACTTTTACGTAGCAAATCGAGGGAGATTCGACAAACAAGGAGGTATAGATAATCGCCGAACACGCTTAGTTCTTATCGCTAAAAATAATAATGGGTACAAAAATCTTATCAAACTTGTTACTGATTCATACTTTGAGGGTTTCTATTATAAACCCAGAATAGATAAAGAACTTATTGAAAAATATAAAGACGATTTGATTTGTATAATGCCACACTTTTCTGGAGAAACTTCTTTTGCTTTGAAAAACAGCGATACTGAAAAAGCTAAAAACTTGGTAGATTGGTACAAAAAAATATATGGCGATAATTTTTTTCTTGAGATTACACATCATCCAGAAATAGAAGGTCAGATTGAATTAAAAGAAAAAATTAAAAAACTTGCAAAAGACTCTGGTGCAAACCTAGTGGCGGGACAAGATGTTTACTATCTCAATCCTGAAGATAAACAAGCCAGAGACACTCTCGTGCAAGTAAATTCCCATTCTGATTTTGGAGATAGAGAACAAAAAGAAGGGGTTGATAATTTTTCATTTATTTCTTCTGAAAAAGCCATAGAATATTTCAAAGACGAACCAGAAGCTTTGGAAAATACTGAAAAAATAGCAGAAATGTGCAATGTAGAAATTGTTTTAGGAAAAGACGCTTGGGTATTTCCAAAATTTATTGTGGAAAGCGGCCTATCAAATGATGAAGAACTAAAAAGAATAGCGTACGAAGGAATAGAAAAAAGAGGTCTGACTCGTTCAAAAGAAGTTGTGGACAGACTTGAATATGAACTTGAGGTTATAAAAAATAAAGGTTATCCCCAATATTTTCTTGTCGTTCACGACCTCTTAAAATATGCCGACGAACATGGAATTTTTACAAACATCAGAGGCTCAGTCGCAGGCTCACTTGTCACATATCTTACAAAAATTACAAAAGTTGATCCTCTTCTATACAAACTTCCGTTTGAAAGATTTCTAAATCCAGAAAGACCTTCAGCGCCAGATATTGATATGGACTTTGCTGATAATAGAAGAGATGAAGTTATTGATTATGTGAGATCAAAATATGGCAAAGACAATGTCGCACAAATTGGTACCTTCGGAACAATGATGGCCAGAGGCTCTGTACGTGACGTGGCTCGCGCTATGGGTTTTCCCCTTCCACTTGCCGATAAAATAGCAAAACTTATTCCTCTCGGTGCACAAGGCTTCCCTATGACAATCGACAAAGCGCTTGTTGATGTACCAGAATTAAAAAAAATATATGATGAAGATAAAGATGCAAAAACGATTATCGATATGGCAAAAAAAATTGAAGGATGTGCGAGACACATTTCTGTTCACGCGGCAGGAGTTGTCATTGCACCAAGTTCTCTTCTAAACTATGTTCCACTCCAATATGATCCAAAAGGCGAAGGAAAAATTATCACACAATACGATATGCATGCTGTCGGTGAAGATGGCGTAGGACTTTTGAAATTTGACTTTCTCGGAATTAAAAATCTTTCTATCCTTGCAGATGCTGTAGACCGAGTCAAAAAAATTGAAAATATAGATTTGGATATAGAAGCAATTCCTCTTGATGATTCCAAAACTTTTGAGATGCTAGCCCGTGGTGAAACGATCGGTTTATTCCAACTCAATGGTTCAGGATTAACAAAGTTTTTGAAAGATCTAAAGCCTACCACCATTCACGATATCAATGCTATGGTTGCTCTTTACCGTCCTGGTCCTTTGGAGTCAATCCCCCAATATATTGAACGAAAACACAATCCTGCTCTTATCAAATATTTGGACCCAAGACTCAAAGATATTTTGGACCAATCTTACGGAGTTATCACCTATCAAGACGACGTCATGCTTACGGCCATTAAACTTGCAGGATATTCATGGCTTGAAGCTGACAAACTCAGAAAAGCCATGGGAAAAAAGATCCCAGCAGAAATGCAGGCACAAAAAGATAAGCTACTTAAAGGTTTCATTGCAAATGGGCTTTCCGAAAAAAAAGCGGACACACTTTGGAAACTTATTGAACCATTTGCAGCTTACGGTTTCAACAAGGCTCATGCTGCAAGTTATGGAAGGGTCGCATATCAAACTTCATATATGAAAGCCAACTTTCCTGCGATATATATGTCTGCAGTATTAACTGCCGACTCTGGTGATGTAGAAAAAATAGGTGAATTTATTGCCGAGTGTAAAAAAATGGGTATCCCCGTACTTCCGCCATCTGTAAATGAAAGTTTTAGCGCATTTACTGTCGTAAAAACTCATGGAGCTAGTCCACATTCTACAGGACCTGACAGAGACAAAATTAGATTTGGACTTACAACCATTAAAAACTTTGGGGAAGGAATTTCAAAAATTATAGTTCATGATAGAAAAGCCAAAGGAAAATTTAAATCTCTCTCTGATTTTCTCGAAAGGATCATTGATAGAAACATGAACAAAAAATCTCTTGAGGCTCTTATAAAAACAGGGGCTTTGGATGAATTCGGCGAAAGGGGTCAAATGCTCGCTAATATTGAAAATCTTTTGAAATACAACAAAGAAGTAAGTCAAAAAGATCAAAATCAAGATTCCCTTTTTGGAGTATTTGATGGATCTACTGGTGAAATTGCAAAAGAAGCTTTTATATTAGAACCTGCCCCTGAGGCCACTATGAAAGATAAACTCCTTTGGGAAAAAGATTTACTTGGACTCTATGTTTCTGGACACCCTCTTGATAAATATAAAACTATATTAGACAAGCAACAAATAAATATTAAAAAAATAAAAGAAGAAACAGAATCAGTTAAAAAAATTATTAACGGCGGAAAACCCATAGGCGGAATCATAGAAGAAGTGAGAGAAATAATGACAAAAAATAACGACCCAATGGCTTTTATAAAAATAGCTGATTTCACTGGTTCAATAGAGGCAGTAGTTTTTCCTAAAACATATCTTCAATACAAAAACGCAATAATAGTAGATAAATGTATCGCGTCTGTTTGTAAAATATCAGAAAGAAATGGAGAAGTAAGTTTAATTATAGAAAGATTAAAAGTTTTGGAATAAAATATTCAAAAAAAAGACCGTTAGTCGCAAATATGCAACTAACGGTCCTTGAGAATACAGTTCACTGATGTCCATAAATGGACAATGTACCAGGAACCGCAACGTCGTTCGTAACACTGTAATAATAGCTCGTAGTCATGGTCCATTCTTGCGACCATGAGTAACCACCATCTGTTGATATTGATATCTCAAACGATCCATTGAAATCCCAACTTTTTTGTTGGCCTAAACCAATGGACTTTTGTACATCATTTACCACACACACCAACACATACGAAGAATTATTTGTAACAACAACCTCCGTAGGAAGGGCAACAACTGTAGTACTACAGGAGGCACTAATCGTCTGGCTACCCGAAGTCACTGTGACGGTCGCAGTCTTCTGACCAGAACTTGAATAGGTTTTGGAAACATTTGGAGAGTTTCCAATCAAACCATCTGTCCCTGACCAAGAGTACGTATAACTACCCAATCCACCAGAAGCTGAAACGCTCCAAGTAATCGGTTCCCCCACATTTGCAGTCGCCGGTGTTACCGAACAAGCAATAGTAAGCGGAGGAGGATTTGTGGTCGTACCCTCGTTTGTGAGATACAGATACCACATTCCGAGAGATTCGTTATAAACCGCGATATCTGTTTTTCCATCACCATCATAGTCTGCCATGATAGGCTCATATCCAGGACCTCCGAATCCTCCCGAAATAAGAGAATAATTATTCCCAGACAATAATATCTGCCATTCTCCTGTTGTCTGATTATAGATAATGGGATCTGTTTTCCCATCGTTATCAAAATCTCCAGACACAGGTTGGAATCCTAAACCTCCAAAGGTTAATTCTTTCATTTGATAACCGTCTGAAGACGTGAGGACTCTCCACGATCCTGTTTGTCTATTGTAGACCGCGATGTCTGTTTTTCCATCACCATCATAGTCACCTAAAACGGACTGGAGTCCCGAACCTCCAAACTGCCCTTGCAGGATGACAGGTGCTGAACCCACCGTGGTGACACCAATCGTGGCGACAAATATGACCAACAAAAACCCGAACACTAAACTATTTAGTTTCATTTTCTTTCCCTTTCTTTTTGAAACAACGTGTGATTTCCCCAAACAGATGTTAGAACTTCTCCTTTCCTATTTTAAAGTTAAAGAACAATTTATGTCTATACTAACAAATAATTAAATACTTGTCAAGTGGCTGGACCAGTACGACACATTTGACATATTAAACTCAATTGACTATCATAAATGTACAGAAATTGTGTGGCAACCAACCACAAAAAATACGATTTCTTTATCAAAGAGTTGAAAGTCGGGTGGAACCGCGATAATATTGAGTCGCCCCGACAAAAAACGAAAATTCGTTTTTTGTCGGGGCGATTTTTGTTCCAATTATTAGACTAAATATTAAAAAAATGGAAAATGAAAAATTGATGAAAATAAGGCACTCACTCGCCCACTTACTCGGAGGAGCTGTAAAAGAAATCTGGCCAGACGCGAAAATCGCCACAGGACCCGCAATAGATAATGGCTTTTACTATGACTTTGATTTTGCAACTCCAATCGTAGAAAAAGACCTTGGAAAAATTGAACAGAAAATGCGTGAACTAACAAAGAAAGTAAAATCTTTTGATAAAGCTGAAATTTCAGACACAGAAGCAAAAAAACTTTTCGCGGGAAATCCTTACAAACTGGAACTTATAGACGAATACACAAAAGACAGTCAAACACTTACAACATATACTTCTGGAGACTTTACAGATCTTTGTGCTGGGCCTCATGTGGAAAGTATGAATGAAATAAAAAATAGCGCTTTTAAACTTGAAAGAATTGCTGGAGCGTATTGGAAAGGTGACGAAAAAAACAAAATGCTTACAAGAATTTATGGTTTAGCTTTTTCTTCAAAAGAAGAACTCTCTGCATACGAAACACAACAAGAAGAAGCTAGAAAAAGAGATCACAGAAAACTCGGAAAAGAATTAAAATTATTTACAATTTCCGACCTCGTAGGTGCAGGACTCCCTCTCATGCAACCAAAAGGAATGATAATTAGAAAAGAGATAGAAGATTATCTATGGGATTTACACAAAGGTAAGGGTTATGACCGAGTTTGGACTCCACATATCACAAAGAAGGGATTGTATGAGACCTCTGGCCACGCTGCTAAGTTTGGTGAAGAACTTTTTAGAGTAAAAGGTGGGGATGAAGAATTCTTTATGAAGCCCATGAACTGTCCACATCATATGCAAATATTCTGTGATAATAAATTTTCATATAGAGATATGCCCGTCCGATATTTCGAACCAGCGACTGTTTATAGATATGAAAAAGCCGGACAACTGTCAGGACTTACGAGAGTCAGATCTATTACTCAAGATGATGGACATTTGTTTTGCAGAGTATCCCAAATATCCGACGAAGTCAGTACAATAGTTGAAATTATAAAAGAGTTTTATACGACAATGAATATGATGAATGGATATTGGGTGAGGTTTTCAGTTCGCGGAGATGACAAAAGTAAATATCTTGGAACTGATGATGTTTGGAACAAAGCAGAGGAAGCTTTGGAAAAAGCAGCCAAAGAAAACGGATTAAATTACAAAAGAATAGAAGGTGAGGCAGCATTTTACGGACCCAAACTAGATTTTATGTTCAAAGACGCTATCGGTAGAGAGTGGCAACTTGCTACCATACAATGTGATTTCAACTTACCAGAAAGATTTGACCTTTCTTTTGTGAATGAAAAAGGAGAAAAAGAAAGACCTGTAGTAATACACAGGGCAATATCCGGATCTCTGGAAAGATTTATGGGAGTTATGATAGAACACTACGCTGGCAACTTCCCTCTCTGGCTTTCACCAATGCAAATTAAAGTAATCCCCGTTAGAGAAAACCATAACGAAGAAGCAAAAAAGATTTCAGATGAATTAAAAAAAGGAGGATTTAGAGTAGACTTTGATGACAGTGATGGGAATATGGGGAAAAAAGTTAGAGATGCAAAAAATAACAGAGTTCCTTATACAGTCATCATCGGTGATAAAGATATCTCCGCAAAAGTTATTACTGTAGAAAATAGAGATAGGGGAAGTCTTGGACAAATGACTTTAGAAAAATTTGTGGAAATGATGATTAAAGAAAAAGAAGAGAAAAAATAAAACCCCTTTCGGAGGCTTAATTTTGTAGATAGATCTTTAGATTCTACCTACATGAAAATGATTTGGCATTAGGCAATATGATAGGATACGCATATCTATTAAATCCCGAGCTTCCTTTATTAGAGATTCAAAGTGCCGATATGATGCATTATTTTTAAAAAGACAAACACGTCCATTTGTACGATTAATGACATGATAGACAATATTTCCAACAGATACACGATTAATTCTAGGCATGCAAAATGTTATAACACATATTTAAAGGATAAATTGGACTTATCCCCATTATCATTATCTACATTATCCCAGAGCTTCTTCTCCGGAGCCTAAAAATCAAAAAGACCCCGAATAGGGTCTAATGATTTTTAGGCTCCGGAGGTAGGGATCGAACCTACGACCAATCGCTTAACAGGCGATCGCTCTACCGCTGAGCTACTCCGGAATACAATCTATCAATTCAAGAGTAGCTCGCGGAACCGCTGGTCACAAATATTTTTCTGCTGAAAAAATTCGCGACCCCAACTCGCACCGACATGCTCCGTCTTTGAAATGCTTCGATTACTCGCATTTCAACTACTCTGGAATCTTTTTGTTGAATAAAATCCAACATTAAGATACTAACAAAAAATGATGGAAAAGTGAAGAGCTATATAGTATAATTTATGTATGGGATTCTTTTTTCCAGATTCAAAAAATAAAATATCAAAAAGCGAGTTTAAAGAACTTCGGGGACATCTTTCCGGAAATGATTTTTCGCATGATGAAATAGATAAAATTGAAAGTATTTTTAATGCTGATCTAAATGAAGAAAGAGAAAATGACTCTGGAATAGATGAATGGGAAATGAAAAGAAGTCTGGAATGGATGAGGAGCCATTTGGACGAGCATCATATCTCCGAAAAAAAGATAGAAATACTAGAAAGAAAAATGAAGGAATTTTTATAGAAAAATTAAAAGCCTAAAACTCTAATTGTATCTCTTGTTATTTGTTCCATTTCATCCGTTTTTAAAACCAATACAGAAACCTTAGAATCTATCGCTGAGATGTCTACATCTACTCCCTCGCTTTTATTATTTATTTCAATATTGATCTTAATTCCTAGGATTTCTAAATCTCTGCAAATCTTTTCCCTCATAACAAAAGATCTCTCCCCCACCGTTGCTGTAAAGACTATAGCATCAAGTCCTCCAAGTGCCACAAAATACGAGCCGATACATTTTTGCAATCTATAAACATACATATCAAGTGCAAGCTTTGCTCGCAGGTCACTTTCTTTTTCAAGCCTAATCAAGTCTCTTACATCAGAACTTTTTCCACTCACCCCAAGAAGTCCACACTTTTTATTTAAATAATCCTTTAACTTTTTTCCTTTTATTCCCAATTTGTCCGAAACAAATGCTACAGTTCCCGGGTCAATATCCCCCCCTCTTGTCGCCATCATTACACCTTCAAGAGGCGTAAAACCCATTGAGTTTTCAATACTTCTGCCGTTTTTTATTGCAGTTACACTCACTCCGCTTCCTATGTGACATACGATTAATTTTGAAGGGATAGTCCTATTTTCTGTTTTCAATTTATTTAATATTGATTCTATAGAAATGCCATGATAACCATATTTTTTTATATGATATTTTTGTGTATCCTCAAAAGGCAAACCATAATAACTCGCTCTATCGGGAAGTGTGTTATGAAAATCACTATCGGATACACCGACAATTGGAACATTTTTGAAAATTTTATTTAACCGCAAAATTTCATCATAAGTTGGCAAAAGATGAAGAGGTGCATCATCTAGAATATTTTTTATTTCTTTTATATATTTTTTATCAATAATCTTATCATCCTGAAAATATTCTCCAGGTGCAACAATTCTTATCCCGATTCCCGATATCTCTTCTCTGCCGGAAATAATTCCAACTGTTTTAAAAAGAGATAATGCGTAATTTAATGAATCTTCAAATTCTTTTTCTGTAATACATTTGGTGTCTTTTTTATTATCAATATAGAGAGTCCTCACATAATTACACCCTCTCTCTGGCTTTTCCAAATGCAAAAAAGCCAAACTTTTTTCTTTTGTATAAATGGCGTATTTTTCCGACGCACTACCTCTATTTACAATTAAATATTTTTTCATTAATAAGCTATTTTTTAAATGAAATAAATTTCCAATTTAAAATCTCTTCCGGATCATCACCGACGCGCATAATATAGTCTTTGTGATCCTTTATTTTATTCTGATAAATCAAAACAAGTCTGTTGGCTTTTTCTTCATCAATCACTCCGTTCTTCGCTACTTTTTCTATTGCCTCAATAAACAGATTATAACGATCGGTTTTGTTCCTAATATGTAAGTCGAGAGGTGTAGTGGTAGATCCGCTTTCCATGTAACCATGAACAGAGATTCTACCTAAAGCATTTACAAAACGAAAGAGGGTTTGCTCCAAAGTGTCTGGGTAACCATGAAAATTAAAAATCACTGGTTTATCCTTGGTAAAATATCTTTCAAAATCAATCTCGGAAATTTTATCATCGTGACCAACAGTGTTCGGTGAAAGTTCTACAACATTTACAAAACGTACTTTGACTTCTGGTGCTTCTTTTTTCAGAAGGTCGATCGCTGCGAGAGCTTCTTTGACCAAATACTGACCACAACCACCGAAGACTATGTCTGGGTTTTCATCACTTGCAAAGTCCCAAATAGAAATACCATCTTCTACTTCCCTTTTGGCTTCTTCAAAAGACAGCCAAATAGGTTCAAGGGTTTTCTCAACTATCATTACGTTGATTTCATTTTTTGAAGCAAGACATTTTTCGGTGATGAGAACAGCTTCGTTTGCATCTGCGGGAAAATAAATATTAATAAAATCGTGATTTTTATTTAGAAGTTCATCCATGAAGCTTGGGTTCTGATGAGAAAAACCATTGTGCTCCTGACGCCAGCCAGTAGAAGTCAAAATATAATTAAAAGACGGTACATCTCCACGCCACTCTGTCTTTCGTGCAATCTTCAAAAACTTGCTATACTGATCTGCCATACTAGACACAATAGGAATAAAAGCTTCATAAGATGCAAAAATAGAAAATCGTCCTGTCAAAACATATCCTTGGGCCAAACCTTGAAGAGAGTTTTCAGATAACATTTCTATGATTCGTCCATCTCGTGACATATCTTTATCCCATTCTTCAAGCTTACCTGCAAAAGCTCTTTTGGTTTCTTTGAACATATCTTGCAAACGGTTTGAGTAAGTTTCGTCCGGAGAAAAAAGTCGGAAATTTCTTTGCTCTTTATTTAATTTTACAACTTCAGCTAGATACTCGCCATTTTTTGCCATAGCTCCTACTGAGACAGTACCGGCATTTTCTATTTTTGTTTCAAAATTAGCATTATCAGGCAAAATCAAATCTCGATTATGATCACCCTTCTTGATACCAAAAGCAATTTGATTGTCACCCATTCGCAAACCTTCTTTTGGCACATTATCTAAAATATCTTTTGCAAAACCATTTTGTGAATCAAAAAGTTCCTCAAACTTATATGAATGTAACCATTTCTCTACTAATTTTAATTGATACTTGTCTGTTTTGGTCTCCTTGCCTACAACTTGATGTGAAAGACAATTTCCTTCGATTTTATCTCCACTCCCCTCAATTTTATAACCTTTTAGATATTTGATACCAGTCCAGCCCTTTGGCGTCTTCATAATAATCATCGGGAATCTAAAATAATCTTCGAGCTTTCTTTCTGGATTTTCTCTCGCTTCTTTTTGAATAGCTCTGATTCTAGCATAAGCTTCATCAAGGGCTTTGACCATTTTCTCATAGACTTTATCGTTGTGTCCTTCTACGATTATGGGTTCATAACCATAACCCTTAAATAAAGATTTTAAATCAGAGTTACTCATTCGGCCAAAAATTGTAGGACCGGAAATTTTGTAACCATTTAAATGTAAAATCGGTAAAACTGCACCGTTTTTTACGGGATCAATAAATTTGGACAAATGCCATGATGTAGCGAGTGCGGCGGTCTCGGCTTCCCCATCGCCAACAAGACATGTAACGATCAAATCTGGATTATCTAGCACTGCACCATAAGAAGTAGAAAGTGAATATCCGAGTTCTCCGCCCTCAAGAATCACGCCCGGGGTCATGGGGCTTGAGTGACTAGGAAAACCATATGGCCAGCTGAAATTTTTGGTAATATATGAAATACCATCTTCATTTAACTTTGCATCTATATAATATTTACCAAGAGTCCCCTCGAGAAAAACATTGGATTGAATAGCAGGAAAACCATGTCCAGGACCAAGGACAAACATCATATTTGCTTCTGTTTTTATAATTAAATTGTTTAGACACGCATAAACAAAATTTATTCCAGGACAAGTTCCCCAATGGCCGAGTAGACGAGACTTTATATCATCAAAAACGAGTTTGTCTTTCAATAAAAAATTATTTTGTAAATAAATTTGACCTACTGATAAATAATTGGCTGCACGAACATATTTTTTTATTCTTTCAATTTCTTTTTGCATGCCTGCCATTATATCAAAGATTAAGAAAAAAATGAAAAGCCAACTACAATACCTTTTATTTTTCAAAAGTGTTATTATATTAGATATGACATTAAAAAGATTAGACGCAAAAAATTTACAAAAGAATACAGAAAATGTGACAGGACTTCACCCCGAGATAGTTGGCGATTTCAATGACATAAAAGGAGATGTTTCCAAAATAAGAGGAAATATAACTATTCACAAAATAAAAGGTGATGTTTCAAATATAGCTGGCGACATTAGCGGGCTTTCTGGCGATGTTAGCAATATTCTTGGTGATGTAACAAATATAAAAGGTGATATGACAAACCTTAGCGGAGATATGAGTGACCTTTCTGCAGACTTTAGTTCTACTATAGGTGATGTCTCAAATATCAGTGGTTCTGTCAAAAATATCAGAGGCAATGTCAGTAAAATTGAAGGAGATGTATCAAATATTCTCGGAAATGTTTCAAACATCAAAGGTGATGTTACAAACCTTGTAGGCAATGTAACAAACATAAAAGGTTATGTCAGTAATATCAGAGGCAATGTTACAAATGTTTCTGGAGATGTCACAAACATCTACGGCGATGTCACTGGGGTTGAAGGAGACACGACAGGTATGTCTGGCAATATTGAGGAGTTATTAAAAATTAAGTAAAAGATAGTGTGTTAAGAAAAGTCTTTAATATTTTAACTAAGCCTACTGATCCACTTTAGAAACATGAGTTTCTAAAATTAATTGTTAACCTATTCCTTTTTAATTAAAAATATGCTTTAATAGAAACTCGGATATGCGCTTCGGCGCTTTTTATTATCCAGCCCAATTTTTTGCGGCAAAAAATTGGGCTGGGAAAACATATAATTATGGAAATCAGAAACATAGCAATTATCGCCCACGTGGACCACGGAAAGACCACACTTACAGATGCTCTCATGAAGCAAAGTGGTGTTAATATGGAAGGCCTTACCATGGACTCAAACTCTCTAGAACAAGAGCGTGGTATTACTATTTATGCCAAAAATACTTCTGTTTTCTACAAAGGCACAAAAATAAATATTGTAGATACTCCCGGGCACGCTGACTTCGGCTCTGAAGTTGAACGAGTTATCAAGTCAATTGACTCTGTCATTCTCGTCGTGGACGCTCAAGAAGGTCCAATGCCTCAAACAAAATTTGTATTAAAAAAATCATTAGAAATTGGGCTTAAGCCTATCGTTGTAATAAATAAAATAGACAAGTCAGCAGCAAGACCCGAAGAAGCTCACGAAAAAGTGTTGGAGCTCTTTATGGAACTCGGGGCAAACAACGAACAGCTCGATTTTCAAATTATTTATGCTATCGGAAGAAATGGTGTTGCAATGAAAAATCTTGGTGATGAACAAAAAGATCTTACTCCCCTTCTCGATTGTATTTTAGAAAATGTTAAACCAGCAGAAAATAAAGAGGATGAACCTCTAAAAGCTCAGATTTTTAATCTTGCTTACGACAACTTCCTCGGACGACTTGCTATTGCAAGAATTTACGAAGGTAAAATAAAAGATGGTCAAACTATTTTTACAAAAACACCAGACGGAAAAACCAAAAAATTTCGCATTACCAAACTTTACACTTTCAATGGAATGACCAAAGAAGCAGTAGAAGAAGCACCTTGTGGAGATATTGTAATGGTTGCAGGAATTTCAGATGCATTTATCGGAGAAACAATTGTAGAAAATAATGAGCAAATTCCCCTCCCTTCTATTCCAATAGATGAGCCAACTATTTCTCTAAACTTTTTAGTCAATGATTCCCCTTTTGCAGGAAGAGAAGGCAAATTTGTAACAGGACGACAAATACGAGAAAGACTAGAAAAAGAACTCGAAGTAAATGTTGGACTAAAAATCGATTTCAGTTCCGAACCACTTTTGGTCTACGGACGAGGTGAGCTTCACATTGCTATCCTTCTTGAAAATATGAGAAGAGAAGGTTATGAACTTCAAGTCTCTCAACCACAAGCAATCTCAAAAGAAGAAAATGGTGTAAAAACAGAACCATTTGAAGAAGTGACGATAGATGTACCTGAAGAATATTCTGGAAATGTGATAGATAAAATAGGTAGGAGAAAAGGAATAATGACCGAAATGAAACAAAAAGAAGGACACTGCCGAATAATATTTGATGTACCTACTAGAGGTCTTCTCGGATACCGCGGACAGTTTGTAGTAGATACTAGAGGTGAAGGAATTCTCTGTTCTAGATTTGTCGGATTTAAACCTTATGCTGGAGAAATACGAAAACAAGAATATGGTTCTATGACTTCCATGGCTTCTGGAAAAGCTTTGGCATTTTCACTATGGAATTTACAAGAAAGAGGTTCTATTTACATTGACCCAGCAACTGAGGTCTATGAGGGAATGGTCATTGGAAATGTTACAAAAGGTGATGAAATGGATGTAAATCCAACAAAAGGAAAGGCTCTTACAAATATGAGAAAAACTAGTTCAGACGAAGCGATATATCTTACTCCACCACTTCGTCTTGATATTGAAAGAGGCCTTGAAATTATGAGACACGATGAACTTTTAGAAATTACACCAAAAAATGTAAGACTTAGAAAAAAGAACCTTACCGATGTTGAGAGAAAAAGAAATGAAAGAAGTCAGACAAAGAAGTTGAATGATTTATAAAACAAAAAAACACCCACAGAAAGTGGGTGTTTTTTGTTTTGAGAAGAAGATATTATCTTCCTCCTCTGTAACCTCCTCTATCTCCTCTGTCTTGTCTTGGTTCGAGTGGCTTTGCTTCATTGACGATAAGCTTTCTTCCATCCATTTCAACACCGTTAAGTGTTTGAATAGCTGTATCAGCTTCATTATCATTAGTCATAGACACAAAACCGAAACCTCTGGATCGACCAGTCATCTTATCCATGATGATATTGGCGGATTCAACGGCTCCAACTTTTGAGAAGTAGTCCTTCAAAGATGCATCTGTTGCACCGTATGAAAGGTTACCTATATATAATTTCTTTGCCATTTGTTTGAGCTTGAAATATTCTACTAAATTCGCAGAACGACCTGTCTCAAACGGCTAAGAAAACTTAAACCTACGAGAACTTGTACTGCATAAATAGTATAGCACATATCAATAAATAATGCAAGTCAAGATGTTGATAATAAGATAACTTGTGAAAATAGCATATTTTGTATAGAATTAACATAAATGTCAGAAAAAAGTAAAAATGTAAGTACAGAGCCGTATAAAGGAGTAAGGGATTTTTATCCTACCGATATGGCAGTGCAAAATTACATATTTAAAGTAATGAAAGAAACAGTTGAAGGTTTTGGTTATTCTGAATACGGAGCGTCTGTACTTGAGCCAGCAGATCTTTACAAAGCAAAATCTGGAGAAGAAATTGTAAATGAGCAAACGTACACATTTACAGACAAAGGTGACCGCGAGGTCTCTCTCCGCCCAGAAATGACTCCGACAGTTGCAAGAATGATTGCAGGAAAACTTAAAGAGCTTGCCATACCTTTACGATGGTATTCCATTCCAAATCTTTTTCGCTATGAAAAACCACAGAGAGGACGCACTCGTGAACATTGGCAACTCAATGTAGATATTTTTGGCGTAAAATCCATTGAAGCAGAAGTAGAGGTTATTTCCATTGCTTCACAGGTTCTGAAAAATTTTGGACTCAAAGATTCCAATTTTGAAATTAGAATAAATAGTCGAAAAATAATTAACTACATTTTAAAAGATCTTTTTTCTTTACATGAAAATACCATACAAAAAGTTTCTAAGCTCATAGACAAGAAAGATAAGATGAAAGATGGAGAGTTTACGAAAGCTATAGAAGAAATGATCCCTGAAAGAAGCTCCGAATTTATCACCCTCATCAATTCTAAAAACTTTGAAGAATTTATTTCTCATCTGCCACAAACTGCCGAAGAAAATGAGGGTGTTAAAGAAATCAAAAAACTCATTGGACGACTTGAGGAAATTGGTATTACAAATGCAGTATTCTGCCAGGCTCTGATGCGTGGTTTTGACTATTATACCGGAATTGTATTTGAAGTGTATGATACAAACCCCGACAACAGACGATCTGTCTTTGGAGGCGGAAGATATGATGATTTGCTGGATATTTTTGACAAAGAGAAAGTTCCGGCCTGCGGATTTGGTGCAGGTGATGTGATTATCAGAGATATTTTGGAGACATATGGTTTAATGCCGAAGTTCCCTGCTCCAGCAGACATTTACATTTGTGTTATGAACGAGACTTCAATCGGCTTTGCCCAAGATCTAGCCCAATCTCTACGAGAAAGGAAAATCAGAACTTCTGTTGATTTTTCATTCCGAAAAGTAGGAGACCAAATAAAATACGCCGATAAAAATAAAATTCCTTTTGTTATCTGTATCGGCGAAGAAGAAGTTAAAACCGGTAAATTTAAAGTCAAAAATCTTTCAACAGGTGAACAAACAGAATTTGACGATTTAGAAATGGAAAAAGTCCAAAAAATAGTTAGAAATTAATTGATCATAATTGCGAGGTGATTTCGGACAAAGCAATCTAAAAGTAGAACCAGATTGCTTCAAGATTACCACCAAAAAAACAAACAAAATGCTTAAAATAGTATTTGACCTCGAAACAAGTAATATTTTTGATGATATAGCTAGTAATGATCCGTCTTTGCTTGATATGTCTGTATGCTGTATTTATAACTATGAAACTGATGAGTATTCTAGCTTTACAAAAGAACAGCTCAAAGACCTTTGGCCTATTATTGAAAAAGCTGATGTCCTTATTGGATACAATTCCGATCATTTTGATATTCCCCTTCTTGGTAAATATTACTCTGGAGATCTAACCAAAATAAAAAGTGTGGATATAATGAAAGATATTAAGAAATCCTTAGGAAGAAGAATCAAACTCGATACTATTGCAGAAGCGACTCTCGGCAAAAATAAAATCGGTCACGGAATAGAAGCGACCATCTGGTGGAAAAATGGCGAGTACGAAAAAGTGATTGAATATTGCAAAGAAGATGTCAAAATCACAAAAGAAATTTACGAATATGCTCTCAAAAATGGTATTTTAAAATACAAAGACAAAGACGGTGGAGAAATAAAAGAAATTAAGATAGACACTTCAAACTGGGAAAAGAAAAATGAGTCAATAATTACCCATACTTTGTTTGGATAATATTACAATAAAATCAAAATCAGAATTGCTAATATAACACGATAATACACAAAGACATTTAACTTATGGCTTTTGAGGAACCTAAGCAGATAGTGGACAACAACGAGTCCAGTGACAAATGCAACAAGCGAACCAACGAGGAGCGGTAGGCCAAGCCCACCGAGCTCATGCGAATGAATAAGTTCAAAAAGTTTTAGAAGGCCAGAGCCGATGATGATGGGTATTGAAAGTAAAAAGGAAAAACGCGCTGCCTGCTCTCTGGTCAGACCCATAAAAAGTCCGCCGGAAATGGTAGCACCCGATCGAGAAAAACCGGGAAGAAGCGAGAGGCATTGAAAAAAACCGATAGCAATTCCCTTTTTAATTGTTAAAGAAGACTGGATTGCTCCGTCTTCGCTTGCAATGACGGGAGAAGTAGAGAGAACAGATAAATGTTTTGAATAAAGTTCTGCGAGGTACATTACAATACTTCCAGCAATAAGAACATATGCTACGAGGTGTAAATTTCGAAAAATTGTATCCATTTGTTTTTGTAAAAGAAGTCCGCCGACAACCGCGGGGATTGTACCTAAGATAATTGCCAAAATTAAAGTTCTGGATTGCTTCGTTTCACTCTCAATAACAGAAGGGATGGACCCCGATCTTCGTCGAAATGTCAAAAAAGAGAAAAAAGTTTTTATTAAATTCCAAATATCTTTCCAAAAATATACTACAAGGGCAAGTCCTGTCGCAAGCTGAAGCACTGCATCAAAAGATAAATCAAAATTAGTCTTCATCCCCAAAATATCTCTAATTAGTATTAAGTGTCCCGAAGAAGAAATCGGCAAAAACTCTGTAATTCCCTCAGTAAATCCTAAAATTATTAAATCTAACATAAAAACATTATAGCATTATTTGTGTTATATGATAGAATGTGATTATTATAAATTAATAAAGGTAAAAAAATATGAATAAATATTTAACACCAATAGCAATAGTGATAGTTGGAATATTGATTGCCGGATCGATTTTTCTTACAAGTAAAATCAAAACAAATACCCCAGTAGACACCAATATATCACCCGCAGTTTCTGTAGTCACACCTGTAAATGAAAAAGATCACATACTAGGCAATCCTCAAGCAAGTATTGTTGTCGTAGAATATGGTGATACAGAATGTCCTCCTTGTAAAATGTTCCATACAGTTATGAATCAAGTAATAGATAATTATGGAAAAACAGGACAGGTTGCTTGGGTCTTCAGACACTCTCCAATCGTTGGTTTGCATTCAAAAGCCCCAAAAGAAGCCGAGGCTACAGAATGTGCCACACTCCTCGGTGGAAAAGATATGTTTTGGAAATATATAGATCAAATCTACACAATCACTCCTGGAAATAATGGTTTGGATCCAGCAGAACTTCCAAAAATTGCGACCTCTTTAGGCCTTGATGTCACAAAGTTTAATACTTGTCTTTCATCTGGTTCACAAAAATCAATAGTGGATCAGGATTTGGCTGATGCACTAAAAATTACAGGTGGACAATTGGGCACCCCACATATAGAAATGATATTAAAGAATGCTCTTACAAATGAAAAAGTTACAGACATCGGAACAAACTTTGGAAACAGCATAAATATTGGATCCGACCGAAAACACATTAGTTTTGGTGGTGCTTATCCATATGATGCATTTAAGTTTCTTATAGATCTTATATTAAAGTAAACTATATTTTTCCTTCTATCAAATCATCGACAAACCGCTGAGAACCTTTTGTATCTTTAGAATATTTAGAAACATCAGGAAAATCTAGATTTATAATTTTGTTATAGATAACTGTAATGAGTTTCTTTAGTTTTTCTACTTTTTCGTCTTCTATAATCAAATTTAAATCAAAAATTTTTCCATTTTTAGGTTCAATAAATTGCAAAACTCCACTTTTTACTTTGCCCTTTCTGCCAAACTCTCTTGAACCCTCCAAAAGGAGTTTGTAATAAATGATTTGTCTTTCATATTTTATTGCTTTTGCTTTTTCATAATCGCTTCCACTAGTCCATGACAAAAGAGGTTTGCCTGTTTTATAATCGCAAACTTTGTATTCCCCACTATTTTCTTCCATAATCCTATCTATTTTTCCAGACAAATGTGCACCACCAAGCATCACCCCTTGATCTTTAAAATTAAATTCAATAATGTCCTTAGGACTGAACCCGTCTTTTTTATTTTTCAGAAATTTATCAAGATCGTCTTGTCCTTTTTCCAAATTTTTTTCAAAATCCTTTGGCGACATTCTTTCTTTTATAAGAAAATATTTGAACCAAGAAAGTGTTTCAGGAATTTCAGCCATCCTACCTTCCTTTTTAAGAAAAAGAGAAAATTTCTCGAGGGTATGGTGAATGGCCGAACCATATGAACTGCTGGTATTTTTTGCTTGCGGAAAACGCAAAAGATTTTGTTCCAAAAAATACTGAGGCCCTCCCTTTTCTACATCAAGAAAATTATTTAAATGAGTGATAGGCATTTCATAGTCAGTCAGTAATGATTTCAAAAGTTTTTCTTCAGAACCAACAAATGGTGGAGTATGATATTGCAACCAAGAAGCAGTAAGTACCTCGTGTGCATCCGGCAAAACTTCATCATCAATACTTTCACTTTCAAAATATATTTTCTTCAAAATTTCTTTTTTCATCACATCTTCTTCCCCATTTTCCGCAATCAAAAATCTCAGTTTATCTGACGAATCTCCATCTTCTTTTATAAGATATGAGGTCATATACAAAAATCTCTTTGCACGAGTGAGTGCAACATAAAATAGCCTAAGCTGATCATCCTCTGTATCTCCTGCCGGCTCTATTGGCAGATTTGCAGGCAACACTATCTTATTCGGGATACCTCCTCGAGCCCAAATATCATCCTGACAAGATAAAACAAAGACTGTCTCAAACTCTAGCCCCTTGGCCTTGTGGGCAGTCAAAAGGTTCACGGCATTATCAAGCTTTGCAAAAGGACTCTGATCATTCAAAGAAATATCATTCTGATCGTGCAAATCCACAAACTCCACAAGATCTTTGATAGAAAGAATTTCTCCACTTTTGTACTCCCGAAGAGCTCCCACAAAAACCCTAAGACTGGAAAGAAAAGATAGGTACTCAGCACGTGCGTGATTGAACTTTTCTTTATTAAAATAAAATTCTCGAAATGGACTTTCAAATTTGGTTTGGGTGGACGAATTTTTTGCCGCAAAAAATTCGTCATTATCATCATCTTCATTTTCTTCAGTCAAGGGTAAATGTGCGCCAATAATATCATCGAGTATCTTCTCTAGAGGTTCAGATTGTGACCGCACCCCCAAATCAATAAAAAATTTGGCAATATTTTTTATATTATTATTTTTGTGATCAAGCATAGTCTCAAGCCAATTTTTTTCTGGATAATTTTTCCTAGCATTCAAGGAAACCTGCCAAATGTCTTCCCTATTAATCTGCCAAAAAGGAAAACTTAATATTTGTGGCATAAATTCATCTGCTTCATCTTTGTGCTTGTCGATTAAAGATGATAGAAAACGAGCAATAATAATAATTTGTGCAATATGTGGTTCTTTAAAAACATTTTGTTCTCTTTCATATCTTATAGGTACTTTAGCTCCACGGAGGTATGGAACAAGTGTCTCAAGCTGTTTGTGTTTCCTCGCTATAACTGCGATTTCTTCTGGTTTTGCGCCGGCATCTATTTTCTTTTTTATCTCTCTTGAAATAAAATGATATTCGTGAGCAACAGTTTTAAATTCTTTGTGAATAATATTTCCTTTTTTGATTTCTTTGTTTGAAGCTATAAGATTCTTTTCTATTTCTGGTAAAAGCTTTTCAAGTCGCTCTTCACCTTTTCTTATGATATGCGAAGCAATATCTAAAATATCTTGCGATGAACGATAATTTTTAGTCATTGTCACTATTTCTACATCTCTAAAAATCTTTTTAAAATTTAAAATATTTGAAAGTTCGGCTCCTTGAAATTTGTACACTGCCTGATCATCATCTCCCACAGCCATAATGTTTGGCTTACCTTCATTTACAGGCGCGTCAGAAATAAGTAACAAAAGTCGCATTTGTGCTTCGTTGGTATCTTGAAATTCATCCACCAAAATGTATTGATACTGCTCTTGGATTTCATATCGTAAACTTGGATTTTCCTCAAGAGCTTTCAAAACATCGAGGATCATATCATCAAAATCATAATAGCCTTTTTCGTGCATTGTCTTCCTATATTTGGCATAAATATCTCCTACTGCAAGTAGTTTTTCTATATTTACCGAGTCCTTAAAAATACTTCCGCCTTCATCATCTTTTTTCATCCATTTTTGCTTCCATGCAGAAAGTGGAGTTGCCTTGCCAAGGTCATTTGCTTCTTCAAGAGCAATCTTCAATGAATCTCTGATTGAACTAAAAAGCGAATTGACAAAATATGCTATTGAAAAACCTTTTTCTGATTTCAAAGCCAAAGTATTTAATTTTTCTAAAACCTCTGACACATTTCCTAAACTTTCCTTCCCTATTCTTTCGGAAAAAACGGGGGTCAAAATTTTATCAATTTCCATCAATGATTTCTTATTGTGCTCTAAAATAGAGTGAAATTCATCCGGTGTGAGACCTGCCTTTTTCAAATACCCTATAACATTCAAAACACTTTTCAAATATACAAAACCCTGTTCCGGATGATATGAACTAAGTAAATGATTGTGAGGTAGGTTTTCAAAAAGTTCTTCCAAAACCTGCACCTGTGTGAGAGAATCTGCAGACGAAAAAAAAGCTCCGCTATAAAAATACTGTGGATACTTTTGAATTATTTCCACGCAAAAATTATGAAAAGTGTGTATTGCCACTCGATATGCTTCAGAGCCTATGAGCGAAGCCAATCTTTTACGCATATTCAATGTCGCCGATTCCGTAAAAGTAAGACACAAAATATTTGAAGCCCTAGTATCTGTATCTTTCAAAATCTTTCCTACTCTCAAACTCAAAATTTCTGTTTTTCCCGATCCGGGACCAGCTATAACAAGAAGAGGACCGTCTATTTTATCCACAGCCATTTTTTGTTCCCTGTTTAGTGCTTTATATCTTTCGTCAAAATTCACTGGTCTATTTTATCATACATCTCACCCTTTTTATCTATTAATATAAGTGACGGTAAGCTGTAAAACTGTTGCAAAAGAAACCCACAATAAATATGGTATTTGCACATAAGTAATCCACTTGGCATAAGGAAAAATAGCGATCATGAGCCAAATAAGTGTACCGAGGACAAGAACAATATCTATACCTGCAAGTATATTGTTTTGTAGACCAAACTGAATAGGCGTAAAAGCAAAATTAAAAATTAAATTTAAGATAAAGGGCAAAAGAATAATAAAAGGAATTTGTTTTTGAAAAAACATAATAAATGCTTTTCCAAAAGAAATCGCTATTAAAATATAAAGAAATGTCCATACTGGACCAAAAAGCCAGCTTGGTGGCGCCCATGATGGTTTGATAAGAGTTTGGTACCAAGAGGATGCGTTGTTCATAATATATATTAATTAGCTAATAATCAAAATTATATCATTTTAAATAATTTTAGACAAAAAATTTATCTCCTGAAAGTTTGTTTTTTCTAAAAATTTTGTTGTTTTTTTGCTTACTACGCTAAATCGTTCAGAAAGACTATATTTAATAACTCTGCAATCTATTTATTTTGTCGTGAACACGGATTTTTTCGTGGGCTTTGGCTTCAATTTGTCGAATTCTTTCTCGAGTGACGCCAAATTCCTTTCCTACCTCTTCAAGTGTGTGCGTAATGCCATCTACAAGTCCATGTCGCATTTCTAAAATTTTTCTTTCTTTGAGAGATAAATCACCGAGAATTTCTTTGACCTGATCGCCTAAAATTCTTCTAGAAGAATCTTGGTCGGGAGAAAGTATTTTATCATCTGCAACGAAATCTCCGAGAGTGGACTTGCCGTCATCACTGTCTTCTCCGATAGGTGTCTCGAGAGACACAGTATCTTGGTCAATTTTTTCTATTATATAAACTTTTTCCACTTCTATACCCATTTCAGTTGCTATTTCTTCTGGCATTGGGTCTCTACCTAGATCTTGTGAAAGTCGTCTGAAAACCTGTTTATATTTTGCAATCGTCTCCACCATATGCACTGGCACACGGATAGTTCTAGACTGATCTGCAAGAGCTCTCGTAATAGCCTGCCTTATCCACCAAGTTGCATAAGTAGAAAACTTGTAACCTTTTGTCCAATCAAATTTATCAACGGCTTTGAAAAGACCGAGATTACCTTCTTGAATAAGATCAAGAAGGGTAAGATCGGCACTTCTTCCTACGTATTTCTTTGCGATGGAAACAACTAGACGCAGGTTTGCTTTTGCAAGAAGATTTTTTGCTTCTTCATCGCCGTTTTGTATTTTTCTCGCCAAATCTTTTTCCATTGAAGCATTGATAAGTGGATACTGACCAATTTCTTTAAGATAAATTTGAATAGAATCATATGAAGGATCCAATTTTCTTCCTCCATAAACTTTTTTATTTGCATTTTCATCTTCAAATTCAAGCATACCTCCTCCCTCCAAAACATCTATGGAAGCCGAACTAAGTCTCACATAAAGTTCATTAAGAAAAATAATATTTTCCTCAATTTTAGGAAATTCACGGAGAATTTCGTCGTAAGTTATGAAACCTCTCTCCTTACCTTTAGTGAGGAGCTTCAATAGGCGTGATTCCATATCTTTCTGCTTCAAAGTCATTTTTGATGTCTTTTTTACAACCTTTTTAGCAAAAACACTCTTTTTTACAACAGATTTTTTCTTTGATATTTTTGTAACTTTCTTTACAACCTTTTTTACTTTTTTTATTTTCTTATTTATTTTATTTTTTTTCATATTATTTTTTAATTAAGTCTTTGACGTACCATTCAAGGACTGATTTTTAAATTGTTAAGTATTTTTGAAACATCATTAAATCTTTTTGCGAGTGAAAGTTGTTTATCCTTTTCGTCTGTTTTTTCGGCCTTTTTTATTTCCATAATTATTTCTGAAAGTTCTTTTTTATATTCTTCTTCTTTAATCCCTTTCAAAAGTCCGGAAAATTCTGACTTCAGTTTATCATCTGAAAAGCCCAAATAATAGCTTTCCGCTTCAAATACCAATTCATTTTTCAAATTTTCATCTAAAATTTTACTTTTTTCCAAAAAACCTACACCCAAAAACTTTTTAATTTCATCCTGAAAGAAGGTTGATAGATTTTCTTTCAGATTATTGGATTCTATCATTAAAATCATTCCTACTGCTTTTCTTTCTAAAGAGTTTATTTTAATTATTTTATTATATTCGCTCGCTTCTTTTTGTTCTATATTTTTTATATTATCTCCATCCGAAATTACAACTTTAACTTTTTTCAAATCTTCCCAAAGTGCCTCTTCTTTGATTCCTGTTTTATCGCTAATCTTCCCGATATATTGGGATTTTTCTATACTGCTATCCACGAGAGACACATATGGCAAAACTTTTTCTCTCACAGCAATTCCAAGTTTTCTATCATCCAGTTTTTCGGCCAAAATTTTATTAAGCAAGAAATCAATAATATTAAGAGCATTCTTCAAAATAATTTTCCAATCTTCCTTACCTGTTTCACTCTTTCCATTTAGACCTTTCAAAATCAAATCCGCTGGGTCAAATCCATCAGGAATCTGAGCAATTTTTACTTCCATCTGTGCAGATACTGCGAGCATCCATGCTCTTTCAGCAGCTTTTGCACCGGCACTATCAGAATCAAAAGCCATGATTACCCTATTTGACATTCTTTTCAAAATTTCTAAGTGATCGAGGGTAAGAGCCGTCCCTGAAGATGCAACTGTGTTTGTAAAACCAGCTTGCTGACACATTAGTAAGTCCATTTGGCCCTCGACAAGGACCGCGTAGTCAAATTTTCTTATCGCTTGCTTTGCAATATGAAATCCGTAAAGTGTTTTTGATTTGTTGAAAAGCGGTGTTTCGGGACTGTTGAGATATTTTGGAGTATTTTCATCCTTGGATAAGGTCCTGCCAGAATAGGCGATAATTCTGCCAGCTGTATCAAAAATAGGAAACATTATTCTGCCTCGGAATCTGTCATAAAATCCTTTATCACCTTTTTTGATAAGACCTGCTCTTTCCATTTCTTCATCTGTAAAGCCTTTGCCTTTCAAATATTCGGAAACCTTATGCCATTCGTCATTTGCATAGCCTATCTGCCAATCTTTAATTGTTTTTTCTGTGAGTCCCCTCTTTTTCAAATATTCTTGCGGTATTGTTTCTTTCTGTAGACAATCAACAAAAAACTTTGTTGATTCTTCTAGAAGTGTAAAAAGTCGATCTTTCTTTTCTACTTTCCCTGGCTCATATTGCTCAAGCTCCACCCCAGCTCTTTCTGCAAGAATTTTAAGAGCTCCCATAAAATCAATCCCTTCAAACTCCTGGACAAAACTAAAAATGTCACCCTTTGCATTGCATCCAAAACAATAATAACTTCCCCTATCTGGTGATACGAAAAAAGATGGCGTCTTTTCATTATGAAAAGGACACTTTGCTTTGAGGTTGTTGCCGGCTCTATCCAACTTTAGATAGGAACCAACAACATCCACAATACTCAATCTCTCTTTTATTTTTTCTACAGATGTGGACATTTAAACGAAAATTAATTTGTAAATTTGAAGGTTCCTAATATTTTCTCAAGATCCTTATGATCTTGAACATTGTAATCAAGCTGATAGATGTTTCCATTTTTAATAGTAAAATCATCCCCGAGAATATAATCTGGACCAACAGGATATATTTCTTTCCATTTGATTTCTACCCAACGAATATTATTAACATCTCTATACTCACGAGATAATACAGAACAGTTTTTACTTAAAAAGTTATCTACATATTTATCCAAACTAATATTTTGTTCCAACTTTCCAACCGTAATTAATAAATTAATACCAAATTCCTTTGACGCTAGAGAAGGGTGAATTTCTAAATAAAGATTAGGTATGGATGCTTTATTAATTGTAAACTCATAACTGTAAGGATATCTTATTTCAAATCCATATTGAGTATTTGTATATGTTTTCCAATTTGCAAATTCGTCTGTTGTGGTTGCAATAGAAGTTGCCTCGCATTTTTCTTCCCAAACTCTCAAACATTTATTTTTTGCTCCACACCAAGAATACCCAGCAGAGCCAATACAGCCGTGGGCATCACGGTCACCACCAACGATGGTTGAGGTTGCAGTTGTAGTCGCGGTGATGTTTGCAGGAGCAACTGCTTTATTTATTTTGTAGACATAGACACCAAAAGCTATTGCAAACAGTGCAACGATTGCAATAATAAGAGGAATTACGAAACCTTTTTGATAATTCATAGTGTTGGTCGAATTTTTTGAGTTGCTCAAAAAATTCGACTTTATTAGATTAATAAACTAATAAACCCAAAATTACCTGTCGTTGTCTCTGTCGTCAAATTTGTATTTGTCTTTTACACCTTGAATAAGGTCAAACTTTTTACTTCCTGGGAAACCTGTACCAGCTGGAATAATTCTTCCTATGATAACATTTTCTTTGAGACCGGTGAGCCTATCCACAGTTCCTTTTACTGAAGCATTGATCAAGACTCTAACTGTCCATTGGAATGAAGCTGCTGACAAGAAACTTCTTCTGGAAAGTGCTGATTCTGTGATACCCATCACAACAGCTTTGACTTTAATTTCTTCACCTTTTTTGACTTTTATATTTTTATTTTCTTCAAGAAGATCAAGTTCGTCTATCACTTCATTCACAGTCAATTCTGAAGAACCAGCATCTGTAACGATCATCTTTGAAAACATTTGCTTAACAATAATTTCAATATGCTTTCTCGATACTGCTTCACCTTGAAGTTCGTATGGCTTACTAACCTCTGTAATAATATAATTCATAGCAGCTTCTCTTCCAGCAAACTCAAATATTTCATCAATGTCGGCAGAACCATCTGTCAAAAGCTGACCTTTGACAATCTTATCACCCATTTTCACAAGTGGAACTCTCTTTGGATTAAATATAAATTCTATTTCTCCTGATTTCTTAGATTTACCTTTATCTTCAATTTCTGGAATAACAGTAATAATTTTTTCTTTTCCAAAATCTTTCACGGAAGATACAAGACCATTTACAGTAGAGACTACAGCAGGATTCTTTGGTCTTCTTTTTTCAAAGATTTCTTCAACCCTAGGCAAACCGGAAGTAATATCTCCACCGACAGATGCAGTACCTCCGGCGTGGAATGTTCTCATAGTAAGCTGAGTTCCAGGTTCACCAATAGCTTGAGCTGCGACTGTTCCCACTGCTTCACCGACATCTATTGTTTCACTTCTTCCAAGATCCATTCCATAACATTTGACACAAATCCCGTGAAGTGTCTTGCAAGTAAGTGGTGATCTCACAAAAACTTTGGGTCCCCCTTCTTGATCTATTTTTTGAGCATCATCCTTTGAAACGAGGTGATCTTTTTTGAATAATACATTTCCATCTTTATCTACCACATCCTGAGCGAGAAATCTTCCTCTCACATTTTTAGCAATAGATGGGCCTGACTCTTCACCCACTTTTTTACTAATACAAATATATTCTTTTGTTCCACAATCAACCTCCTTAATAAGAATATCTTGCGCTACATCAAAAAGTCTTCTGGTAAGATATCCAGCTTTTGCAGTATTTAAGGCAGTATCGGAAAGTCCTTTTCTAGAACCGTGAGTAGTAATGAAGTATTCGATTGGAGTCAATCCTTCTTTTGCAGAACTAATGACTGGAAATTCAATAGTTTCTCCTGCTGTATTTTGAATCAAACCCTTCATACCAACCATCTGTGTGAGAGATCCAAGAGAACCTCTAGCACCTGACTTCCACATATCATAGACGGAACCATTTTGATCAAGAGAGCTTGGAATCAGTTTTTCAAGTTCACTTTTTGCTCCATGCCAAATCTCAATATTTTTTCTAATTCTTTCTTCTTCTGCAAGTAATCCTTCACTAAATTCAGCATAAACATCTTCGCTTTTTTGTTTTGCAATTTTTATAATTTCATCTTTTTCTTTAGGAACAAAAACATCATCTAGACCCCAAGTAGTACCAGAATGTGTAGCGTATTTGAATCCAAATGTTTTTATTTTATCAAGTATAACCCCAACTTTATTTGGGCCATGTTTATTTATAAGTTCATCAATAATTCTTGTTAATTGTTTCTTGTCAATTTCCTTATTAACAAAAGGATAATCGGCAGGTAAAATGCTATTGAAAAGTAATCTACCGACAGAAGTTTCCATCAATTCCCCATTGAAACCTGCGTACTTTGCTTTTTCTGTAGGCAAAACTTTTACAAGAGAACGAATACTTATCGCTTCAAAATCAAAGCAAGTAATAGCCGAATTTGGAGATGAAAAATATTTTCCTTCACCTTTTTCCCCAGGAATAATTTTTGTCATCCAATAACATCCAAGTACAATATCGAGAAGCTTGGCGGATATAGTAGGATCACCATTTCCTGGTTTCAAAATATTTTTGTCAGCTGCCATTATTTCTCTTGCTTCTGTCTGTGCTTCTTCTCCGAGTGGCAAGTGAACTGACATTGTGTCTCCATCGAAGTCTGCGTTGAAAGCAGTACAAACGAGAGGATGAACTTGAATAGCATTTCCTTCAATAAGAATAGGTCTAAATGCCTGAATACCAAGTCGGTGGAGAGTCGGTGCTCGGTTCAAAAGAACATATTTACCTTTTATTGCCTCTTCAAGAATTGCCCAAACTTCTGGAATACCATCATCTATAAGTTTACCTGCCCCACGAATATTGTAGGCGAGTTCTTTTTTCAAAAGTTCAGAAATAACAAAAGGTCTGAAAAGTTCAAGAGCTATGTGCTTTGGTAAACCACATTGATCTAGAGCAAGCTCTGGACCAACGACAATAACAGACCTAGCAGAATAATCGACTCTTTTACCAAGAAGGTTCAATCTAAACAACCCTCTTTTACCTTTCAAATTATCAGCGAGAGATTTCAAAGGTCTTTTCTGCATGGAAGTCATAGCAGAAAGAGCTGAATTTCCATGTCTAATAGAATTATCTATAAGAGCATCCACTGCTTCTTGCAAAATTCTTTTTTCATTTCTCAAAATAACATCGGGTGCGTGAATTTCTTTTAATTTGAGCAATCTATTATTTCTATTTATAACTCTTCTGTACAAATCATTTACATCTGAAGTCGCAAATCTTCCACCATCAAGAGGAACCATCGGACGAAGCGCTGGTGGTATCACAGGGATTGTGGTCAAAAACATCCACTCTGGTCTCACGCGAGAAGCAACCATAGATTTAATCAGGGTAATTCTTTTGTTTAATTTTTCAGCTTCTATAGTACTTGCTTTTTCAAGATCAGCCAAAAGATTTTTGAGAAGTAAATTCAAATCAACTTTCTTCAATATTTCATAAATTGCTTCTCCACCAATTCCAGCTTCAAACATTGCTCCGTACTTCACCGAAAACTTATGGAACATTGCTTCATCAAGCACAAGACCTTGCCTAATGCTTTCTACTTCTTTTTTTGCATTTACTGCAAGATCTTTGATTGCTTCTTTTGTCTTTTCATCTTGAGCTGCTTTTACTTTTGATTTAAATTCTGAATCAATTTCTTTCAAGATTCTTTCTCTCTCACTTTCCACGGTTTTTGTAACAATATATCCAGCAAAATAAACGACTTTTTCCAAATCATTCATTCCCATTCCAAGAATCAGACCGAGTCTTGAAGGCATACCTCTCAAAAACCAGATGTGCGATACAGGAGTTGCAAGCTCTATATGTCCCATTCTTTCCCTCCTCACGATTGACCTTGTAATTTCTACTCCGCACTTTTCACAAACGATTCCTTTATATCTAATACCTCTGTATTTTCCACAATAACATTCGTAATCTTTATCAGGACCAAATATTTTTTCATCAAAAAGTCCGCCTCTTTCACTTCTTTGTGTTCTGTAATTTATAGTTTCAGGTCTTGTCACTTCACCGAAAGACCACTCTTTGATTCGAAGAGGAGAAGCAACCTTGATAGAAATTGCATTGAAGTCGTTTGTATTTTGTTTATTTATTCTCATGTTTTTAAAATTAATTATTATCAAGATTCTCTTCTTCTTTTTTCAGCTCTATATCTAGAGCAAGACCTTTAAGGCTATTCAAAAGCACATTAAACGAGGCAGGTAGACCTGGTTCCTTCATTCTTTCTCCTTTTACAATAGAATCAAATGCAAGAGACCTTCCGACAATATCGTCTGATTTGATAGTAAGCATTTCTCTAAGTGTATAGGCAGCTCCATATCCAAGAAGTGCCCAGACCTCCATTTCTCCGAATCTCTGACCTCCGCCTTGTGATCTTCCTCCGAGTGGCTGTTGTGTAATCATGGAGTATGGACCGATAGATCTCATGTGAATCTTGTCTTCAACTTCATGGTGAAGTTTCAAAATATACATATATCCAACTGCAATTTCTTGTTCAAATGACTCACCCGTCCTTCCGTCTAAGAGTTTCATTTTTCCACTTGCATTAAATCCAGCTTTCACTAATTCTTCTTTTATTTCGTCATCAGTAGCTCCAGCAAAAGGTGGTACGATGGCCTGATAATTAAGTGTGTTTGCAGCAAGACCAAGATGCAACTCAAGAATTTGTCCGAGGTTCATACGCGAAGGAACACCAAGCGGTGTAAGAATGATATCGATAGGAGTTCCATCTTCCATAAATGGCATATCTTCCTCTGGCATTATTTTTGAAATAACACCTTTGTTTCCGTGCCTTCCTGCAAGTTTATCACCGACTGAAACATTTCTCACCTGAGCAATCTCAATGTGAATTCTTTTTATAATTCCTGAATCAAGCTTATCTCCAAGTTCTCTAGAAAAAACTTTAACGGAAATAATTCTTCCTCTTTTTCCTCCTTCAAGCCTCTTTGAAGTATCTTTAACATCTCTTGCTTTTTCTCCGAAAATAGATCTGAGAAGTCTCTCTTCTGGGGTTAGCTGTGTCTCACCTTTTGGTGTGATCTTACCAACAAGTATATCGCCAGACATTACTTCTGCTCCTACGCGGATAATACCATCTTCATCGAGATTTTTTAATTTTGATTCACCAACGTTCGGAATATCATGAGTGGTGATTTCTGGACCAAGTTTTGTGTCACGGACATTTACAATAAATTCCTCAATATGCACAGATGTAAATTTACTATCTTTTACAATCCTTTCTGAAAGAATGATGGCATCTTCATAGTTTGCTCCAAACCATGTCATAAAAGCGACAAGACCATTTTGACCAACTGCCATTTCTCCATTAACAGAAGAAGATGTATCCGCGAGTAATGTACCCTTCTTAATTTTTTCACCCAGTGAAACTGCGGGTCTCTGATGAAAAGCGGTCAAACTGTTTGTTTTTGAGAAAGTTACAAGTTTATATTCTTTTTCTTTTCCTTTACTATTTTTAATTATTACTTTATTTGCATCTACACAACTCACAATACCTTCTTCCTCTGCATAGATAATTCTTCCTGTATATTTTGCGACTTCACCTTCAATACCAGTAGCTACAAGTGGTGCTTCTGGAATAATACAAGGCACCGCTTGCTTCTGCATGTTGCAACCCATCAAAGCTCTATTAGCATCATCGTGGTTTAAGAATGGAATCATTGATGGCGCAATAGAAAACGCCTGATTTGTAGCAATATCTATATAATCCACATCCTCTCTTTTACAAATTTGTGGTTTTCCATTCAGACGAACTTCAACTTCATAATTTGTGATTTTTCCTTTTTCATCATACTTCTGAGCCGCATGAGCGATCTTATAATTTTCTTCTTCAAATGCATTGAAATATTTTATTTCATCCGTAATAAAACCATTTTCAACTTTTGCATAAGGTGTTTCAATCATTCCAAATTCATTTATTCTAGCGTAAATAGATAATCTTAAAATAAGACCAATATTTTGACCTTCTGGTGTATGGATTGGACAAACTCTACCGTAGTGTGACGGATGAACGTCTCTCACTTCGAATCCTGCTCTTTCTCGAGTAAGTCCGCCTGGGCCGAGGGCAGATAGAGTTCTTAATTGCTCTATTTCCTGTAAAATATTTTCCTGTTGCATAAACTGAGAAAGTTGGTTCGTCGCAAAAAATTCTTTTATTCTTGCTTGAAGAGGCCTTGGAGAAATAAACTGCACAGGCATAGAAATACTGGGATCTATAGTAGACATTCTGTCTTGAATGTTTCTCTTCATTTGAGTCATTCCTATTCTCATTTTTGCCTGAAGAAGTTCTCCGACTGATCTAACACGGCGAGAACCCAAGTGATCTATATCGTCTTCTACTGCATCTGGATCACCATTTTGCTTTGTAATGTATTTTATTGTTGTAACAATATCATCTATTGTAATATTCTTTTGCTCAAGAGATTTTTCATCCATCGGCTTTCCAAATCTTTTGTTAAATTTAAACCTACCAACTTTAGAAATGTCATACCTCTCGGCATTAAAAATAGAATTTATAAAACCCTTTGCATTATCCACTGCAGCAAGATCACCGTCTCGAAGTTTTTTGTATATTTCAATATATGCTTCGTCCTGAGTTTTAACATGATCCTTCTCCATAGAAGTCATCATCACTTTTTTTGATTCCTCATCGTCATTAAAAAAAGCAAGTATTTCTTTGTCATCTTTTGCACCGAGAACTCTCAAAAGAGAGATCACAGAAAATTTTCTTTTTTTATCAATTTTTACATATATTGATCCATCTGCTTCAGACTCTATTTCTATCCAAGCTCCTCTTGATGGAATTATTTTTGCACCAAAATAATTTTTCCCTTTGCTTTCATTTGTTGTAAAGAAAATACCATAAGATCTGGCAAGTTGTGGAACAATAACTCTCTCTATTCCATTTATAATAAAAGTACCATGACCTGTCATCATAGGAATTTCTGATAGGAATATTTCCTGCTCTTTTACTGTTCCTAAGGTTTTATTTTTTAATATAACTTTTGCTTTAAAAGATGCTTCGTAAGAAATTTTTCTATCTTTTGCATGATATTCATCATATTTAGGTTTTTCTATAGAAAAACCACCAAATGACAATTCAAATTTCTTATCAGCATAATCTTTTATTGGAGAAAACTCCTTGAGTACTTCTTTGAGCCCTGTTTCCAGAAAACGGACGTATGATTCTGTTTGATGTTCCACAAGATTTGGAATTAACACCAAAGGTTTCTTGAATTTACCAAAATATTTCTTCGTAGTTTTACCTCCAGTTATAAAAGAAGCTTGATTCATTTTATTTTATAAAATTAATAATTAATAATTAACAAAATACTAAAAAATAAATAAAGACAAAAAATCACCCTTTACGCCCAAAGGTGCATTTAATCCTATATTTATTATTGTTTTTTTTTAAGCAAGATATTAATCTACTTAATAGAGACAAGCTTCCATCAGTAACTCATTCTTACTAAAGCTGTTGATAGGCTACACGAAAGTAGAAAAAATGTCAATGTTGATAACTTTTATACAGTTCGCACACATCATGACATGATCTTCCGCACAAACAATCTTACAATACGAATTTCCTCAAAGGAATAGTCAGCACCGAGTTTATTTTTAATGGGTGACAAGAGAAAATCACGATTGTCACCATAAAGGTCCTTGAAAGTGGAATATATTTTAGTAAATTTTGCATTTGGAACTTCTGCTTTCAATTTTGAAATGTCAAAATCAGAATCTTTCGCTAAAATCTTTTCTATATTTGAAATAACTGAATCTACTTTTACATTTTTTAATTTTGCAATTTCTTTTATTGAAAGTCCCCCTTCTATCATTGCTTTGACTTTGTCCGATGCGGAAACTTTTCTTTTTTTAATTTTGATTGAACCTGCGATGGGCGAAATTTTTTCCAAAAATTTCGCCTGCTTTTCTTTGATTTCACTTTCATCAAGCGACTCGAGAAACTTTACATCAATTTCTGACCTTTTGCGAAACATCTCGTCATACTCGAGAACTTCATCATTCACACAAAGGGCCATGTCGTTCATTCCGAGCAAATTGAGGCCTTCTAGAGACCTCACACGGGAAAGGGCCACATATCCCATACCTTTTTCAAAAGATCTCGAAAGGTCGACTTCCACGGCATCCAAGCTCATCCCCTGACTTTTATGCACCGTAATAGCCCAAGCTAGACGAATCGGAAACTGTTCTATCACAGCTTTTGTCTTTCCTTCCTCTTCTATTTTCCAAGTTGCAACTTCAACATCTATCACTTTACCAGACACAGTCATCACTCGAGGATGTCCGTATTTACAGTCAATGATTTTACCAAGAGTTCCATTTGCATATCCTGCCTCAGCATTATTTTTTACAAATATTACTTTGGCACCAATTTTTAATTTCAAAATTTCTGGAGCAAGGCAACTTTTTTTCAGAGAATCAAGAAGCGGTTTTCTCCCCTTCTCTTCCATATTGAAAACAAATGTCTGACCAGAAATTTTTGCGAGCTCAGCTTCATTTATTGAATCTACATTTATATTATGTGTATGAAGTCGTGTCGGCTCAATATTTTGTATAGTTTTTTTATTATATCTTTCTCGTAAAATAAGTAATGTGTCCTCGCTCACACAATTTCCGCGAATGTCATTTAAAACTTTCAAAAAGTTTTGGTCCTTCTGTCTGTGTTGCTCATCGAGATAACAAATTCTCATATTCAAATCTTTCCAAGCAGATGATTTATAAGAAAAATGTGATTCCCTCTCCCCCATTCGGGAAACTGGAGGAAGCTGAAAAAAATCACCACAAAGTATGACCTGCATTCCACCAAAAGGAGCATTTACTCTGCGAAGTCGCCGAGCTACATTGTCCACAAGATCAAGCCGAGAATGATGAAGCATTGAGATCTCATCTATGACAAGTACATCTGTGTTTTTCAATCTGTCATAAATATATTTTTTACTTTCTAAATCTTCAAGATCATAAAGTGTAAGATCGTCTTTTATTCCGATTCCAGACCAAGAATGAATAGTGGAACCGCCAATGTGTGTCGCTGCGATTCCTGTAGAAGCCGTCACTCCCACTTCCACACCTTTATTTTTTAGGAAATTAATATACTCATTTAAAAGATGTGTCTTTCCGCTTCCGGCAGCACCAGTAATGTAGCAATTGTATCCCATCTTCAAAATTTCCAGCGCTTGCTTTTGAGTCATGTAAATATCTTAACACAGAAATTTAAAAAACTTTAAAAAGTTTTTCTCCATGCATCTATCTCCTTATGATTTCCTGAAAGTAGTACTTTTGGAACTCTATATTTTTTGCCTTTATATTTTAAAATTTCTGGACGAGTATAAACTTCACTACTTGAAATACGTTCTTCTTCTCGAGAAGAAAAATTACCAAGAACACCTTCTGTTTGTCTTGCTATACAATCTATCACAATCATCGCCGGCAATTCCCCACCAGTCAAAACAAAATTTCCTACGGAAATTTTATCTGTTTTATAAATTTTATTTATCCTCTCGTCTATCCCTTCATACCTGCCACAAATGATAATAATGTCAGAATACTTTTCCACACTTTCCTTCGCATATTGCGTATCAAAAAGTTTACCGTCTGGAACAAGAAAAATTATTTTCGTTTTTGCTTTTTTATTTTTCTTTATTTTAGAAAGTGCCTTTTCTATGGCTTTTACCACAGGCTCCGCTTGCATTACCATGCCCGGACCTCCTCCATAAGGAATATCATCCACTCTTTTATATGGCTTATCTTTTCTGGCCTGTATTTTAGTCACCTTCGCAAAATCTCGTGGATTATAAAAATCTACCTTCAAAAGTTTATTTTTTATCGCCCGTGCCAAAATAGATTCAGCCAAATATGAGCTAAATGATTCTGGAAAAAGTGTAATGATATGAAATTGCATAAATGTAAAATACAACAAAAATAGAAAAATAGCAAAAAATAAAAACAAAGGACCTTTTGAACGATTTAGCGTAGCAAGCAGAAAATCAACAAAATTTTTAGAAAAACGAAATTCCTGTAGCAAAGTACTTTTGAACATCCTTGGGAGGAGCGGTCTGGCGACGGACAGAGAAAATTTTTAGCAAAAAATTTTCGTGATGGGCAAAAGTATTTTGTGGAGGGAATTTTGTTTTTCTAAAAATTTTGTATAATTTTCTAGATTGCGAAGCTATTAGTGAGAAATGTCCTTTGTTTTTATTTTTTGCTATTTTTTAAATTCTTAGATTAACAAAAACAAAACCACCTATAAAAGTGGTTTTGTTTTTTAGACTAAACTAATTTAGAACTTTAGATCTGCCATTGCCTCATCTACTGTCTTTGAGGTTTTCATTTCTGGTCTAACACTGGTTTCTGGCCTAGTGCTTCCTTCTGGCTCGTTGATCTTCAAGTTTACTCTTGAGTTGTTTTTCATTCCTACAACTCGAAGAAGTGTTCTGATGGCTTTGGCTGTATTACCGAGTCTTCCAATGACCTTGCCCATATCGGCATTGTCCACTGTAAGAGTAAGTAAAACACCCATCTCATCCACAGTCCTTGTGATAACCACTTTTTCAGGTACATCAACAAGCGCTTTTACAACATACTCGAGAAACTTTACATCGTTTTCTGTCATTATTTTGTGAAAATTAATTTTTCTTTCATGCAGTAGTTTCGACCGGAATAATTTATTAAATACTGCCTAAAAAAATAATAGCATAAAAATAAAAATCAAACAACAAAAGCACTTTGCTACAAGGACTTCTTTTTGAAACCTTAAATAAACAAAAAGCCACACAAGATTATTCTTTTTCTGAACGCAAAAAAAGTACAATCTCGTGTGGCTTTAGTTTATGCTTTTACTTCTTCTTTAGGTGTTTCAACTTTTACTTCTTCAACTGGTTTTTCCGCCTTTACTTCTGCTTTTGGAGTATTCTTTGCGGCCTCTTCTGCTTCCTTGGCTTTATTAGCATTAATAATTTTATTTTTTGGTAAAACGTTTATTTTCTTACCAGCAATAATTTTTTGTTCAATAAGAAAATTCCTAACAGTTGCAGAAAGTTGAACGCCTTTTGAAATCCAATGTTTTACTTTTTCACCATCTACAGTACATATTCCTTTTCCTCGAGCATCATAAGAACCAAGCACTTCAAGATATCTTCCGCTCTTTGTGCTGTTCTTCGAATCTGTAAGCACAATCCTAAAAGTCGGCTCATGTACTCTTCCAACCCTTTGTAATCTAATTATTAACATAAAAGATATACTAAACAAAAAAGAGATAAAAGTCAAACCCATCTGGTAATTCCACTCATAAAACTACTCTTGATTTAGTATTAAAAAATCCTTTTGATTTATATAAAAAGCATTATCCTCCTGTATCTTATTGCTAAAAAACAAAAATACAAAGATTACTTTTCTAAATAACCTAAATATAAGCGAGCGGTTACAACGTACCTTTCCTAGCAAAAAACAGCCCTTATATGGAGCTGTTTTTTGACTGCACGAATTTTCAATAATATTTACAAATCCTTTTCCCCTATTGCAATCCATTCGTGAGATGCGATGTTCTGAGTTTTTCTAGCAACTGAAATTATTTCCTTTGTAGCAATATCAATTCTTCCATTATGAAGTAAACAATTCTTTGCAATGTTTTTTACGGCAACAGATGAGATGATTGCATTATTTTCTCTAGCACAATCTTCCACTGCGCAAATCGCTCTCTCATAAATTTCATTATGAGAAATAATAGATGTTTTTTCATTATCAATCTGCGTGTTAATAAAATTTGTTTCATTATTTTTAATACCTTCTTCTACAGAAATATTTTTGGTTTGAATTTTTGCTTTTCTATTCTGTAAAATATATGCCATACCTGCACTCCAGATAGAAAGTCCGAGGACAAAAAACCACAAACTATCAATATCACCGAGACCAGTGTAAGGCACCTCACTAAGGTATACAGAAGTGAGACTTGGACTTGTGTAAGCCAAGACTTGGCCCACACCTACTGAACAAGTTCTAGAAATACTATCCCCACCAGAAGAGATAGTGACTGTCATTGTCTTTGCGCCAGGCGATCCATAAGTTTTCAAAACAGAATATCCATAACCTGTAGCTCCATCACTACCGTACCAACTTAAATTGTATGAACCATTTCCACCAGATGGATAGGCATTCCAAACTATTTGATCTCCCACTTTTCCGTTTGAAGGTACACCTTCGCAATATCCAGACAAGGAATTACTATAATAAACAGCTGGACCTCCTCCTCCACTACAGTTTGATGTACAAACAACAGGATTATTTCCGCCTGAAGTAGTCACTGTGGCACTACAATTTGCAGTTGCACTTTGAGTTCCTGAAGTCACCGTAATAGTTGCTGTTTTTGTACCAATTGAAGAATATGCCAAAGATGCTGTACTCGCAGTACCAGAAAGTGAATCTGAGCCTGACCATGAATATGTATAGTTCCCTGTTCCTCCACTTGCAACAGAGCTCCAATTTACTGAATTACCTGTCTGAATGTTTGATGGATTTGCAGAACAAGAGGCAGTGAGAGTTGATGGTGGAGGTGTGGTTGTGACATTGGCACTACAATTTGCAGTTGCACTTTGAGTTCCTGAAATTACAGTGACTGTTCCAATTTTTATTCCAGTAGAAGAATATGATTTTGAAATAGAAGAATTTGAACCAGACAAGCTGTCTGTACCAGTCCAAGAATATGAATATGAACCTGTGCCACCCAAAGCATTTGCATTCCATGCTACTGAATCACCAACAATTGCAGATGATGGATTTGCAGAACAAGTTGGAAGATTCATAGCCTCAGCTTTACTTGTAGAAAAAATTAATACACCAAAAATGATCCCAATTATAGTTGGAATCAAACAAATTTTATGTATTGAAGATGTATAGTTTTTTTTCATAACAAATAATAAATAATCTGCAGGCAGACATAATTGTGTGACAAAATATAGAGACAATTTCTCACTAATTTTAATGAAAAGAAGACAAAAAAAACGATTGAATTTAAACTTAAAAATGATTGAGCTTTCGAATCAAAAAAGAACATTAAAATTAAAAGAGAACATTACTGCTATAGAGTGTATCATATGCCACAAAAATGTCAAGCCTAAAAAACTAATTGCATATTATATTAAATAGAAATATCTAAAATTTTGTAAAATTTAATCATATTAATCTACGAAAAAGACTGCCTTATCAATTGATAATTTATAAAGGACATTTACTATTCTAAAAGACAGAGTATGAATGTCCTTTAGAATATATGCCTTAAATTATAACAAATTGAGACGTTGAACATTCAAATTGTTTTGGTTCTCGAGACTGCCTTGCATAAGAAGGTCGACACTTATAGAACCACGACCAAAAACGAACGGGATTACTACTGTTTGATAACAACAAAAAATGCAAAACCCCGCCGAAGCGGGGCCTTACATAGACATTCGTTTGGGCTAACTAATTGCTAGCACTCACCTTAGTATCTTTGCATATTTTAGAAAAATTGCAAGCATTTTTAAACTATTTGAAAGGATTTATTCCTTTATAAATAGAGTTTATCATCCCTTCTATTTTTTCCGTCATACTTGGATTTATTTTTTCTGCTCTTTTCAACAAATCAACTGTAGTAGAAATAATCCCTTTATCATAATACCCTTTTGCAACCGCCATATATGATGAAGAAATTCTTGAGTCGCTTGTAGTTGCATTTCCCCAAAGTGCATCAAAAGTTTTTTGATCTTGAGCAAAGATAAGAGATACACCATAAATTATTTTTGTTTCAGGATAGTTTTGTTCTAGATCATATGACTCTTTTGCCTCTTTCAATACATTATCTATTTGACCCAAGTTAAGATATGCGTTTACAAGTTGAGTTCTAAAGGCCTGCTTATTTGGAGAAAGTTCTTTTGCTTTTAAGAGATATGTTAATGCTTGATTAAAATCTCCTAAATTAACTAGAAAAATTCCAAAAAATTCTTGATATCTTGCATCGTTTGGATAAGTAATAACCTGTGTTTTTATTTGAGTATAAGCTAAGTCAACAAATTTAGTTTTTAAATCCTGACTTGCTACTGTACCTCGATATACAGAAGGAGCAATTTCGAGCAATCTTTCTCTAACTTCTGCTTTTCCTAAAAATCCATTGGAAACAGCTTCTTTGAAGAAATTCAAACTAAGATCAGGATATTTACTCTGTGTTTGTACAGCTAAAATCAAATTATGATTTGTATGAATTGGTTTATAATTTACAAAATATAAACTAGCAAAAAGTGCAATAACGACGACAGGCGCTATCATATAAGCTACAGCCTCATTATTCTTGCCTGTCTCATCCATCCACTCAGATATTTTTTGCATGTAAGTCCCTTGCTCTCCCTTCTCCCTTCTAGAATAAATATGAATGATTGCAAAAACTGTAAAGAACAAGAACAAACTTATATTATTATCGAACACAAATAAACTCTGGAAAAAATATCCCGCGAGTAGTCCTGTAATAACTGACTTCTCTATGATAGACAAAATGCTTGCCTTTCTCCATAGCTCATATAGACATGCGAGATAAAGTCCAAGATAAAATAATAACCCCAGAAACCCTCCGGCAACAAGCATATCGAGAGGCATATTGTGCGCCCTATCAAACCATTGCTCTTGATAATACATTTTTGGATCATAAAATTTGTTGAAAGCATAATTAAAATTTTCTTGACCCCATCCTAAAATCGGTCTCTCCATTGCACCTTTTATAGCCATTGGCCAAACGAGCTGTCTCGCTTGACCGTTTAGATCAGTCAAAGAAACAGACAATAATCTCTGCAAGGAACCGTGACTTTTTATATAACTAGAATCCAAAATATTTTGAGTAATTTTACCAAGTCCAGTCTGCTGATAAGGAGCTGTGTCTCTAAAAATAAATGCTGAATAAGTAAAACCGAAAATAAACATCACAGCAAATATAACAACAGAAGTTTTCCTCACAAAAACATTTTTCTTCTCGAAAATTGTAATAAGGAGAGCAGAGATCAATAGGCCAACACCCAATCCCAAAATAACCCCTCTTGAAGTGTTATAAACAAGATATGTAAACATACCCCCTAAACATAAGTAAATATAAAATAACCAATTCGAAAAAAGTTTCTTAAGGACGATTCCCTGTTCAGTCAAGCATTTTACCAAGACATCTCTGTACAAAAGAACCAAAATAAAGAAGAAGTTGAAAAGAAAATAAACGGAGAGATAAATAGGGTTACCAAGTGGGCCGGATACTCGATAAATACCATTCGTGATATCTACGAATGACATAATACTCATAATGAAGCTCAAGAAAACCGAGGTTCTCAAAAACCAGGACAAAAAATCATTCTTGATGACAGAAGCAAAAACAACAAAATACATTAAAAGATGTATAAGTGTCACCCATCCGTCCATTCGTTCAAAGTTACTCCACAGAGATTTTGCAGGAGCCACACCAAATATATCTGCAAGGAACATTACTGAAACAAAAAGAAACGCAATCAAAGCCACCCAGGAAAACTTTAGTCTGCTTTCCTTATCCTTGAAAATAAGGATAAGCCAGAGAGCAAAAACAATTTCTATAATAATGCGAAGTGTAAATGCCTTACCGACTATGTATGGAAAATACATTCCGTTTGTCACGATAAATGGTACAAGAAGCAATGCAAAAAGACCTGTAATAACCGTTACTTTCAATAATTGTTTGATAGTCATATTTTAAAAAACTTGTCCCGTAATAAGTTATATCTTACTACTGGTATTATTAGTAATATCAATAATCTATAATAAAAAACTTTCAAAAGCTAGTGCAAGTGGCATTATAACACAGAAAATTAATGACAGAAAAGATTAATTTTAAAAACGTGGGTGTGAGTTCCATCTGCAATATGTCGAAAAGTCGCATAGACAAAGGATGGCGGAACAATGCAAGTATGGAGTGGTGGAAAACAAACAAGATCTCCATTATACATAGATGAATGTTTAGATCGAAAAACAAGTAAAAAAAGTGACGTTTCAATATAAAGGTGATAAAATATCCTAAATTATGGAAATCGACAATAAAGAGCAGATCAATGCAACTGTCCTTGACTATTTTACCAACTGGCAAACTTTTTGGTTTTATATAAAAGAAAAGATACAACACCCCGGTGTGCAAAAACATGGAAAAAATATGGGGTGGATGTTCACGACAAAGATTACAAGTATGGCGATTTCATTTATCGCAACAGCGTATATAGCAAGGCATCTTGGTCCGATGAATTATGGAGAACTCAGCTATGCTATGAGCTTTGTGGGACTTTTTGGTTTTATAGCAGTTCTCGGTATAGATCAAATACTATATAGAGATCTTATAAAATACCCTGAAAAAAGAAACGAATACATGGGGACAGCACTAACTGTGAGAATAATAGCTTCCATAATTGCAGTAATGGTTTGTACATTAGGTGCTTTTATTTTTTCACCAAGAGATGTTTCTTTATTCTTAATTTTTATTATTAGTTTAACTTTTATATTTAGCTCTTTTCAATTATTGAGTTATGAATTTCAAGCAGAAATAAAATCAAAATATCCTTCTATCATTTCTTTGGTAATTGTATTGATCTTAAATATATTAAAAATAATAGTAATTTTTAATAGTAAAGGTGTTATATATCTTGCTGGAATCGTCCTGCTTGAACCCATACTTTATTCTATCGGCTTCTTATATTTTAGAATAAAAAAGTTTGGAACAATTAAATATTGGAGATTTGATAAAAATATTGCGATTTCAATTTTAAAAGATTCATCCCCTCTTATTTTTTCATCAGTCTTCCTTGCAATATATGCCCGAATAGATCAAGTTATGATAAAAAATATGATGGATGCGGGTTCCGTCGGACTCTACAGTTCTGCAGTTACAGTCTCAGAAGTTTGGTATTTTATTCCAAATATAATTGTCTCAGCTCTATTTCCTGCAATCATAAATGCAAAATTAACTTCAGACGGACTCTATAAAAATAGATTGAAAAAATTAACCTCACTTTTGTTTGTGTTTTCTTTAATAGCTTCAATTTTTACATCAATTTTTGCCCCAATAATAATAAAGATACTTTATGGATCTGCTTTCATAGGCGGTATAACAGTCCTACAGATATATGTGTGGTCTCTCGCCGGAACTTCATTAAGTAACTTAATAATGAATTATTTAGTAGCCCAAAATTACAGAAGGATTTCACTTTTAATAAATATTTTGCCGATGATTATAAATGTTATTTTAAATATAATCTGGATACCAAAATACGGTATAATTGGAGCTGCATTAGCGACACTCATTTCATATTCTATTGGTCCTTTTGTCTTATTACTTTTTAAAAAAACAAGAAGTGAAATATTAGAAATAATCAAAGCATAATATGTTTAAAATAAAAGAAAGGACAGATAATTTACGTTTTAAAATATACTATAATTCCTTGTTCAAAATAAAAGTCTGGACAACAAGAAAAGTGGTGAAATTGTTTAAATTAGGAAGACATACTAGTTATCCATTTATAACTGGGGATAGTTTCCGAGCTTTGGCCCAGCACATTTTTGATGAATCATCTGATATTGATTGTCCGTCAGTTATGCATAGTGATATTGTATTTGTACGGACAGATTTTTTGCATACTTTTTTTAAAAAAATACATATAAAAATTATTAATCCTTATATTTTAATATCCCATAATGCTGACAATAACATAGACTCTCAATATGAAAAATATATCGATGATAAAATTATCCACTGGTTTGCACAGAATCTTTTAATAGACAATAAAAAAATAACTCCTATACCGATAGGGATAACCCTTAGATTTTATGACAAAAAAAATACAACCGCAGAATTAATTAAAAAATATCGAAATAAAATAGGTCGTATTTTAAAAATATTTTTTGGATTTTATGGAAATACCAACAAAAAGAGGTTGGGAATCGTAAATGACCTTAGGAAATGTTCTGTGTGTGTTGAATGTAAGGATTTTTTGGAAAAAGATAAGTACTATGATCAAGTTTCAAATTATGTTTTCAACGCATCACCTATCGGAAATGGGATAGACTGTATTCGCACATGGGAATCATTATATTTAGGAACTATTCCCGTGGTTGAAAGAAGTGTGTCAACTGGATATTGGAAAAATATCGGTATTCCCCTACTTCTCGTTGATTCTTGGAAAGATTTAGAGAATGTCAGAGAAGATTGGCTTAAAAAAGAATATGAAGATATAAAAAATAAAATTGGTTCGGAAGCAATTTATATGGATTATTGGATAAAAGAAGTCATAAAATATAAAAATTAAAATGAATTATTCAATAGGAGTCGTCACATATCACGCCAGATTTGAAAAATATTTCATTCCTCTCATCAAGAAATTGACTGCTATATTTCCTGATAAGGAAATCATATGCGTAATCAATGGACATCCAGATAGAACATTGCAAATCAATTATTTAAATAATATTACTGCTTTTTTGTCGAAATTTTCGAATGTTCGTTATTTGACTTATGATACAAATCAATCTTTATCTAAATGCTGGAATCAAATAATAATACTTTCTCAAACAGAGAAAGTTATTATTATAAATGACGACACTCAAGTAACAGACCTCTTCCGCCAAGAATTTGAAACAAAAGTTTTAGACATACCATTTTCAATTATGAATGCCAGCTGGAGTCATTTTCTTACTTCCAAAGAAATTGTTAAAAAAGTTGGATGGTTTGATGAACGTCTCTTGGGAGTTGGGTACGAGGACGCAGATTATGGACTAAGAATGGCAATGCTAGGCATCCCTATGACAAATACTATTTGTTTGGGACTCAATAATTATGTAGCTGGCCAAGAAAATCCTGGATGGAAAAATATTTCCCAAAAAATTAATGCATCAAAATATACATTAGTAAATTTTGAATTTTTTAAAACAAAATGGGTTACTATGGATATAAACCCAGAAATCAAACCAGAAAATTTCAAACATAAATTACAATGGAATGATACTCTGTGTTTATTCTCTCCAAAGACAAATGAACCTACCCCTATATTTTACGATTTCAGTTGTCTTGATTATAAAATAAAAACAAGCTTTAGTTCTCTGCCTTATATTGAAAATAATTTCAAAATTACAATGCAAAAAGTATTCTTTGCATTCAAACAATTACTTAAGAAAATATATAGAAAAATGTTATAGCACCAGCTATTTTTGAATCCAAAAACTTGGTAATTTTTTTGTAATTTCAATATTTTCAAATTCTTTACTGGATTGAACACCCACCTTCCTGGCCCAATCAAACATTTTCTTGAGACCTTCGGATAAAAGAATCCTCTTCGGCCTGTTTGATAAAAGTCTATTTAATTTGTCGTGAGTACTATATGCATGCTTGACTTCATTTCTAGTTTCAAGATGTTTTCTTTGGATTGGTTTACCATTAGCCTTTTCAAGTTCATCTGTCATTTGATTAATTGTGCAAGGAACATCTCCTCCAACATTTATAATTTGACTATAAAACGATTTATTCTCGACAGAGTGAGCAATGATTGGGGCAACATCATCAATATATGAAAATGCTCTGGATTGTTCCCCGTCCCCATAGATAGTTACTGGCTCATCTTTCATTATTTTGTTCATAAAAATACCGATAACATTTCTATATTTATCACCAATATTTTGTCTTGGTCCGTAAACATTATGAGGTCTAAATATGACATAATCCATTCCAAACATCTCATTGGCCGCTTTTAAATCAAGTTCAATTGCATACTTGGCCACACCATACGGATCACAAGGCGAAGGAATCATATCTTCTGAAAATGGAGGTTTGCCATGACCATATACGGCCATTGAAGAAGTAAACACAAAACATTTTACTCCATATTTAATAGATGCATTAATCAGATTGACACTGCCCATAAGATTATTTTCATAATTAAACTTACGAATAAAATGACTCAAACCTTCTGCGGCATAAGCAGCTAAATGATATACATATGAAAATTTGTGTTCAGCAAAAAGTTTTTCTACAAGAGTGGCGTCAGTAATTGACCCATTAATAAATAAAATACCTGGCGAGATATTGCTTTCAAAACCTCCCGATAAATCGTCTAAGACAACGACAGAATGACCCATTTTCAAAAGTTCATCCGCAACATGAGAACCAATAAAACCTGCACCACCAGTCACTAATATTTTTTCTGATTTATTCATAACATTAAATATTATACACATTCATAATTATTTTGCACCATATTTATATTATGTTGAAAAATATACAAAAATTGATATAATATCAAGTAATTAATATAATAAAATTATGAAATACTTAGTATTGGGATCGGCTGGTCAGATAGGTTCGACACTTGTCAAAAAAATTAAAGAAAATAAAAAAGATGAGGTTTTTGAATTCGATATAGAAAATAATCCGTCTCAGGACCTTAGAATTTATAATAACAAGCTACTAGATAAAATAATAAAAAAATCGGATTTTATCTTCTTTTTGGCTTTTGATGTTGGAGGATCAAGATATTTAAAAACATACCAAGATACTTATGATTTTGTATCAAACAACATTAAAATTGTAGACAGGACTTTTGATGCATTGAAAAAACACAATAAACCATTTATCTTTGCCTCAAGTCAAATGGCAAATATGTCTTATTCAAGTTACGGTCTCCTCAAATCAGTCGGAGAAAAAAATACTGAGATTTTAGGTGGACTTGTGGTTAAATTTTGGAATGTTTATGGCTTAGAGCATGATAAAAATAAATTTCATGTTATTACTGACCTTATTATCAGAGCATCAACAACTGGTAAAATAAATCTTTTAACTGACGGTACTGAGGAAAGACAACTCCTTTTTACTGATGATTGTGCCGAGTGTTTAATAGAATTATCAAAAAAATACAAGAATATACCAAGAAATAAACAACTGCATATCACAAATTTCAAATGGCACACCATTCTCGATGTAGCAAACATTATTTCAAAACATTTTCCTGGTTCTAAAATAAAACCAAGTAAACAAATAGATACAGTTCAAAAAAACAAAAAAAATGAACCGGACTCATATATTCTTAGCTATTGGAAACCAAAAACTAAACTTGAGGATGGTATTGCTTATATAATAAAAGAGATGAAAGCACATCCTGAAAAATATCCGGGTATGTCCTCAAAAAAAATCCTATAATACAGTGTTATTTTTATAATTAATATGAAAACAATCGTACTCATACCCATTAAAAATGAGGAATGGATTTTGGAGCAGACTCTAAATAATATTTCACCGTATGTGGATGAAGTTATAATTGCAGATCAAAAATCAACAGACAAAAGTTTAGAAATCTGTAAGAAATTTTCTAATGTAAAAGTGATTGATAACCCTTATGAAGGACACAGCAATAAAGTCCGATGGTTACTTCTCGAGGAAGCCAGGAAAATCGGCAAAAATAATTTGATTGTCTGTATTGATGCCGATGAGATGATTTCACCAATGGGTTTAGAAGAAATTAAAAAACTTATCTCAGAAGGTAAGGCCACTAAGGGAGATGTATTTAAATTAAAATGGATACAATTATGGAAAAATACTAAGGAGTATAGAGATGATGGGGTTTGGAAGGATAATTATAAAGATGTTGCTTTTATTGATAACGAAGAAATCAATGAATACAAAAGAGATTTTGTTGTAAACGACCACACTTCTAGAGTCCCAGATACAAACATAAATAAAGAAATATCAATTTCCTATCCCCTACTTCATTTTCACTTTGTGGCTTGGAAAAGAACTGAAATGAAACAGGCTTGGTATAGGTGTTCTGAACTTATTGCTGGTTTAAGAAATGCAAAAAGAATTAATAACACTTATAGAGTAACCCTCGAACCTAAAAATATTAAACTTCTTTCTATACAAAAAGAATGGGTAGATGGATTGACTCTGACACAAAACATGGAAAAAGCTTCGAGTGATTGGCATCTGAAAGAAATTTTAGGGTTTTTCGATAAATATGGAATTAAATTTTTTGAGCAATTACAGATTTGGAATATTGACGAATTGCATAATGAATTTGTAAAAAAAGTTGGACGAGAACCAATAAGTAGAGTTTATCCCAGTTGGTTAGTTGCCTTGAACGAAATTAAAAACAAGATTAGAAATTTTCGCCCATAAATATGGAAAAAACATTTAAACAAATTGTGATAGACAAATTAAGAAACATTATTCCATTGTCATTTAGAAAAAAAATTGGGCCTTTTTTTGCTTACATAACCTACATATTTAATATCTATATATTAAAAAACAAAAAACAACCAAAAGTATTGTCGATCATAGAAACTATTGATTTAATAAATAAAATGAATCTTTCTGTCATACGATTTGGCGATGGGGAAATGTCTCTAATGGATGGTGTTGATTTAGCTTTTCAAAAATACGATTCGGGACTTGCCCAAAGACTCGTTACTATTTTGCAGACAAAATCAGACAAATTATTGATTTGCATTCCTGGAATTTGGAAAAATATAAACAGTTTCAACAAAAGAGATTTTTGGTTTTTTATGCATCATCTTTTTAGATATAGACACACTTGGCTAAATTTATTATCTAGTGATCAGATTTATGGTAATACTTTTGTGACTCGTCCCTATTTAACATTCAAAGACAAATCTAAAAGCGGATATACTTTTGATAAAATATTATCTATTTGGAAAGAAAAAGATATAGTATTAATCGAGGGTGAAAAAAGTCGACTAGGTGTAGGCAATGATCTGTTTAATAATGTAAAATCATTCAAAAGAATACTGTGTCCGTCTGAAAACGCTTTCTCAAAATATAATGAAATAAAAGCAGAAGCGGTAAAAATTGATAAAAATAAATTAATTTTAATTTCTCTCGGTCCGACTGCCAAAGTGTTGGCTTTTGACTTATTTTTATTAGGATATAGAGTAGTTGATATTGGCCACATAGATATGGAGTATGAAATGTTTTTGAAAAAGGAAACAAAAATTATAAAGGTCAGATACAAATATTTCAATGAAATAAGTGAAAGAAATCCTGAAGAATATAATGACAAAAAATATCTCGATCAAATAATTACTAAAATAATATGAAAAAAATCAAAGTAAAATATTGTAAATACGACAAATTTGATGAAAATACTCCCCTGACCTATAATTATTTCATACATAATATACTCAAAAAATATTATGATGTAGAAGTGTCAGACAACCCAGACTATGTATTTTATCATGAATCAACGTATGATTATTTGAAATATAATTGTATTAGAATATTCTATACAGCTGAAAATGTCAGCCCAAATTTTAATCTTTGCGATTATGCTATTAGTAATGACTATATAAATTTTGAAGATAGACATTATCGACTAGCATCTTACCTTGTCGCGACTTTTTATCAAAAAAAGGAGTTGGAATTAGCCAAAGATATTGATATAACAAAACCAAAAATTTTTACAAAAGAAGACCTTGCTAAAAAAACTGATTTTTGTAGTTTTGTTTATTCGAACTATCTCGCCGATGAAAGGAGAAAAATTCTTTTTGATAAAATTTACGCGTACAAAAAAGTAGATGCCGGTGGTAAATATCTCAATAATATTGGAGGTCCTACCGACAATAAATTAGGATTTGAAATGAAACACAAATTTTCAATGGCTATCGAAAATTCCTCTCGTAATGGATATACAACAGATAGAATTGTTTGTTCTTTTATGGCAAATACTATACCAATATATTGGGGTAATCCAGAAATCGGGCGTGAATTTAATACTAAACGCTTCATAAACTGTCATGACTATAAAACATTCGATGAAGCAGTGGAAAGGGTAAAAGAAATAGATAATAATGATGAGCTTTACTTAAAAATAATAAATGAACCATTATTTGCAGAAGATTATAGTTTTGAAAAAGCTACGAATGGCCTTGAAAAATTTTTAAGAAATATCTTTGATCAACCAATTGAAAATGCATCCCGTCGAACCATAAATATGGCGCGATCTGTAAAAATGGAAAAAAATGAAAAAATTATCGAAAGATATACAAAAAAACAGGCAAAAATAAAAAAACTTTTGGCCAAATTATATCAACCATTCAAGAAAATCAAATCGTTAGAAAATTTTAAAGAAAATTATTTTAGAAAAAAAATATTAAAATGATAGAGATACATACGCCCAAAGTTGAAAAGCAAAGATATCCATATTTAGATGCCATGCGAGGAATTGCTATTTTGCTCGTGATTATGTATCACACAACTATTTTTATGATTCACAGTACCCCGAATATTCTCTACAGAATATCTGGAGAAGGGGCACGCGGGGTTCAAATCTTTTATATTGTGAGTGCACTTACTTTATGCATGAGTCTTTCTGCCAGTTTTTTCACTGGAAAAAGACTGGAACAAATCAAGTTTTGGATCAGAAGATTTTTTAGAATTGCACCTGCCTTCTATTTTGTAATAATAATTTCCACCGTAATAGGAGTACTGTTCCCTCTTTGGAAAAGCATGCTTTATTTGGATATCAACTCAATTAGTGTTATTTCTGCAATTACTTTCACAAATAATTTTTTACCTGAATATATTAACAGTGTCATCCCTGGCCAATGGTCAGTCGCTATTGAAATGTTTTTCTATCTTACAGTACCACTATTTTTCTTAAGAATAAAAAGTCTTTCCTCAGCAAAAAAATACTTCTTTTTATTTTTTGGTTTTGCATGTTTAATTGAATTACTTCTTCCTATGTTTCTCCCAGCAATTGCTAGTGAAAATACCAAAATTTTCCTTTTCTATACTATCCCTATCCAACTTCCAACTTTTTTACTTGGTTTTATTGCTTTTTTTATGCTACGGGAAAATGAACATAAACCATTTTGGATGCTAAAAGAATTTACTTCACTCTTATTAATAGTATCTGCCAGCGAAATAATTTTTCTTGCTCTTAGATATTTTATTTTTCATAACATTGATATATCATTAATTACTCCAAGAGTATATATTGAATCAGTATTGTTTCTAGGGCTAGTATTACTTCTTGCAAAAGGATATGTTTCTTTTTTGCAAAATAAAGTATTTCAATACATTGGAAAAATCAGTTACAGTATTTATTTAGTTCAGTTTATAGCCTTTTTTATTATCACAAAAAATAGCATATATCCAATAGTTGCTTCCTACTTTCATAATGGTGTGGAAGAATATATTTTTCTTTCTGTTGCAACCATACTTCTTTGTGTTGGGATATCTTCTCTTACATTCAAATACATTGAAACCCCTGGTCAAAAATTAGGAAATTATATTTACAAAAAAGTAGCAGAAAGATACAATCGCCCATCCTCACAAAGCGATAATATTACCAAAACACCATAAATGATTACAATATTTACAGAAAATTCAATAGAGGAACCTGTGATTTCTTTTATTAAAAGATATTTAAGAGCATTAAAAAAAATTGCACTTGGAAAAAGTTTCTCATTAAAATATGGTGGACATTATGCTGTTACCCGAAGTTTACTTGTAGGTTTAGATAAATTACAAGTAAACTATAATTACAACCCCACAAAAATAGACGACCTTAATAAAATAGTCCTAGTTCTCAGCAATATCCGAGCTTTAAAGACAGCAATCAAGCTAAAACAAAATGGCAAAATAAAGAAACTTTTTGCAGGACCAAATATCATAAACGATCCAGCTGATGAAAAAGAATTATTAAGTTCAAAAGAGATAGATAAGTTCATTGTGAATAGTGACTGGACAAAGGAACTCTACGGGATTGCTGTTCCAGAATTAATAAACAAATTATCAATCTGGCCAGCTGGAGTAGATGAAGAATACTGGTCACCTAAACCAGAGCAAAAGAACAAGAAAGCACTTGTCTATTGGAAAAATGGAACGAGAGATTTCTATCAGTCAGTCGTGAATATTTTGACAGAAAATGGCTGGAAAATATCAACAATAAAGTATGGCAAATATAAAGAAAAAGAATTTAATAAAAAATTATCAGATGTATCAATATCTATTTTTCTAAGTAATTGGGAAAGCCAAGGGCTGGCGTTAGCCGAATCGTGGGCTATGGATATACCTACCCTCGTCTTCAATCCAAAAACTATTTATGAAAAATATCAAGTCGAAACTTCATCAAGTCCATACCTCTCAAAGGATACTGGGTATGATTGGAAAGATATAAATGAGTTGAATTATTTATTGAAAAATGAGAATCTTATGGATATACATCCTAGAAAATGGCTTCTAGAAAATATGACAGACAAAATATGTGCGCAGAAATTACTTAACATAATATATGAAAAAACTAATTAAAAAAATGATAGGGGTTATTCTGTCCCCTTTTGTGTTAAAAGATTTCCTTCATTACAAAAAATTGGATAAAGAAAAGAGATTCAGAAACAATCTTTTTGATTTTTTCCCATGCGTCTTTGACAAAACTATTAAAACAAATTTTGATGCACACTACATATATCATACATCTTGGGCCGCAAGAAAAGTAAAAGAAATCAATCCGAAAAAACACACTGATATATCTTCTAGTTTGTATTTTTCTGGAATTTTATCTGCATTTATACCAGTAGATTTTTATGATTATAGGCCAGCAGAACTTAACCTCTCCCAACTTAAAAGTGGTCATGTAGATCTCGTAAAGTTACCTTTTACAGACAATAGTATCTATTCTTTGTCATGTATGCACACCATAGAACATATTGGCCTCGGTAGGTATGGAGATCCCATAGATCCTGAAGGTGATCTAAAAGCTATAAATGAAATAAAAAGAGTGTTAGCAAAAGAAGGTTCCCTTCTCTTCGTAGTACCAATTGGTAATCCTAAAATTGAATATAATGCACATAGAATATATTCGTATGATCAAGTATTGTCATATTTTCAAAAATTAAAATTAAAAGAATTTAGTTTGATTACTGATAGTGGAAAATTTATGTATAATAGTACAAAAGAAGAGGCTGATAAACAATCATATGGCTGTGGATGTTTTTGGTTTATTAAATAATAATTGATAAAATGTTGATTGTAAAAATAAAAGCAGGACTAGGAAACCAGATGTTTCAATATGCATTTGGTAGAGCGTTGTCTCTCGAACGTAAAGAACCTTTGTTCTTAGATACTTTCTACTACAAAAATCAGCCCGAGCGAGACGCGAAAAGAGAATATATCCTTGATAAATTTAATATAGAAGCCAATTATGCATCGGAAGAGATGTATAAAAAATATAATTCAAAATTAGAAGTTTTTTTCAGAAAATTATACCGAAGAATAAAGAAAGTGGAAGAATATACTTATTATCCTTCTTTCATGAAATCAAAAGCCTCTTATTTTGAAGGATATTGGGCAAATCAAAAATATTTTTTAAAGTATGAAAATATTATTCGTAAAGAATTATCCTTAAAAAATCCTTTCGGTGATTCCGCTAAAAAAATAGATATACAAATGTCTGATTGTCTATCAAAGGGCGAGATCCCTGTATCAATCCATATCCGTAGAGGTGATTTTGTATCTAACCCACATTCCGCTGCGTATAATGGGTTACTCGGAATTCCCCACTATGAAAAAGCTGTGGAACTTTTGATGTCTAAATATTTCAAAAACATATCTGTGTTTATTTTTTCCGACGATATCGCTTGGGTAAAAGAAAATTTAAAATTACCTTGCCCAATGTATTTTGTATCAAATAGTGACATTAAAGATTATGAAGAAATAATTTTGATGAGTGAATGTAAACATCACGTCCTCGCAAATTCAACTTTTTCTTGGTGGGGTGCGTGGCTCAATCCCAATCATGATAAAATTGTTATAGTTCCCAAACAATGGATTGCCAAAAAAACCACAGAGGAAATTGATTTAATACCAAAAGAATGGATAACAATATAAAAACAAAAGTAAGCATAGTTATAATAACAAGAAATAGAGCAATTTTTATTATTAAAGCTATTCAAAGTGTTTTAGATCAGACTTTATATAATTGGGAACTTTTGATTGGTGATGATGATTCTAAAGATGATACAGAAAAAATCGTCAGAGAATTTTCAAACAAAGACAACAGAATAAAATATTTTAAAAACTCCCCTGCCTTGGGTATATCAAAAAACAGAAACAAAGCACTCTCTCTTGTTACTGGAAAATATATCTCAATTCTTGACAGTGATGACTCATGGATAGACAAAGAAAAAATACAAACGCAGTTTAGTTTTCTAGAAAATAATCCTGATTATGTTTTAATTGGTTCTAATATAAAAGTTATAGATGAAAAAAATAACTTTATAAGAAATACTGATTTTTCAACTGAAGATGCAGATATAAGAAAAAAAATACTTATTACAAATCAAATCCCCCATTCAAGTGTAATGTATAGAAAAGATATTGCAGAAAAGGTAGGTAGATATAATGAAAATCTTTCTTGTGATGAAGACTTAGATTTATTTTTAAGATTAGGTCTCCTTGGTAAGATGAAAAATCTAACCGAAATTACTACTTCTTACACCAAACATTCGAAAGGATTTTCTCAACAGCAAAAGATATCTATGGCATGGAATCATTTCATTATAATATTGCGAAATTTTGGAAAATACCCAAACTGGTTTATAGCTATTGTTTGGGCAAAATTTAGAATTTTAAAAAACTTATTTTAATTTAATTTCTTTATTATTTTTATAAATTGTTCACCTCTATCAAATTCATTTGCAAACATTCCAAATGAGGCAAAAGCTGGGCTAAATAAAATAATATCACCTTTCTTGGAAAGTTTAAAAGCGGTTAGAACGGCCGATTTTAGCGTGAAAACTTCGTGAAAATCTGCTACTTTTTCTCTCAAAATTTCTCTGACCTTATCACTTCCGGTACCCGGCAAAAGAACGACAGTTTTTGCGTATTTTGCTACAAACTCAGTTAGTCTGGTCATATCTATGTTTTTATCCGCTCCACCCATAATAAGCACTATTTTAGGGCTTTTAGGACTATTTTGATCTTCCGAAAGACCTTTCAAACCTGATAGAGTAGCGTCTGGGGTAGTAGCACAAGTATCGTTGTATATTTTCACTCCTTTTACTTTCTTAACAAATTCCAAACGGCCTTCTATTCCGTAATAACTTTCTACTCCGAGTTTAATTATTTTTTCTGGAACTTTGATTTTCTTGCATAATTCAATAGCGACGGAAACATTACCAAGATTATGTTCCCCAGGGATCTTTATATCGTATTTTTTTGCATTACTATTTTTTGTAATTATTATTTTACTTTTTATTTTATCTTTATATTTTTTTAAAATTATTCGAAATACATCTTCACCAAGCACGAGAAAATCATCTTTTTTCTGATGCAAAAAAATCTGTGCTTTGTCCTCAAGGTATGCATCCAAATTTCCTTTATAATAGTTTAAGTGGTCAGGCATAAAAGTGGTAACCCCAGCGTATCTCGGACTAATACCGAGTTTTCCCATACTTTCGAGTTGCCAAGAATCAAGTTCCATCACTACTATATCTCCACGCTTTACTTCATCGAGCATCGCAAGTGTGGATACCCCTTTTATATTTCCGCCGAGAAAAACTTTCTGTCTTCTCTTAAGAACCAAGGACTCACCTTCCAAAGCTAAGGAGAGACCTTGGTTCTTAACTTCGATCCTCCTTAAGGCAAGACTTTGTTTTTTAAGAATATGAAAAATGAGATGAGTCGTGGTCGACTTTCCTCTTGTACCCGTAATTCCTAAAATGGTTCCCTGCGTAAGCTGTGCAAAAAGTGCAGTACCCTGTGTGACAAGTGATCCACTTTTCCTTGCAGTTTCAAGATAAATAGAATCTCTCGGAGCATTCGGCGCATGTAAAACAATATCTCTACCTTTAAAATCATTTACTGAATGCCCGCCCAGATGATATGTAATATTTTTATATTTTTTTAATGCACCAACACTTATAGCAAGCTCTTTCTCAGTTTTCAAATCAGTAACAATAATCTCCGCACCTTTTTGTGCAAGATAAACCACATCCCCAAGTGCCCTACCAAGAAGTCCTAACCCCATCACTGTAATCTTTTTATTTTTAAAATCCATTTATTCTTTAAGTTTTTCCACACGTAGCATATCACGCAATTCTTTTTCAGGAATTTCTTTTATTGGTGGTTTTTGTTCTAACTTTATCTCAGGTTTTTTATCTATCTCACTTTTATTTTGATGAAGATTCGCATTGTTATTATCTGGAATTTTTGATCCAAGTACGGCCTCGATTGCAGATTTTAAATCAGAAATATTTTTAGGTTTATTTATTTCTAATTCTCCATGTTGTTTTCTTTCACTTTCAAAGGTAGATGGGCAGATTCCTGTCTTCCCAGGAATAAAAGATGGGTGTGAAGATGACAAATCAGAATTTGTCACTTTTTTTACCATTTCCTTTAATGGCAAAAATCCTTCGCCATCTTCTTCTGTATCATCTATCAAAGGCGGTTTTTGAAAAACCGGTCTACTATGCTGAATCGGCAAAACAGGTTTTTCCTGAGCTTGTGGCTTTTGAAAAATCGGCTTCGCTTCATGATTTGGTAAAATAGGTTTTTGTTCAGTTTTTGGAACAAATTCTTTTTTGGGTAACACTTTTTCTAAAACTGGCAAACTCTTCGCTGAAACAGGATCTGGTTCCACCACTGAAATCGGTGAAACTTTCGAAGGCGGGAAAGATTTCGACTGTGCTACCAGCTTGTGATCAGAAGCAAACCATTTTTTTATTGAATCTTCTACCATAGCTCGTGGGTGTGCAAACTGTCTCCTGGATTCTTCTATGATTTCTCTTTTATATGATATCACTGGTTCTGGATATGGTGGAAGTGTCGCTCCAGAAAAAGGAGTGGAAGAAGCCCCGTCGATCATCAGCTTCAAATAAATTTGGAATATACCGAGGTTTACCAAATCCTCGGCGGTAAACTGTGGAGCAAACTCTTTTTCAAGTACTTCTGCATCAAAGGCACCGACTCGAAACGTAATCATTGTGCCGACGTTACCAAAGACAGCGGCGCGCACTTCCTCTGGCATCTGCTCGATATACTGGTGGGTAATAGTAAGATTGAGTTTGTATTTTCTTGCTTCCGAAAGAATATTTGCAAATGATTCATTTGCAAAAGATTGAAATTCATCGACATATAGATAAAAATTTGGAAGTTTTTTCAACTCTTTCTCCTGAATATCTGCACGACTCATTGCAGCAAGATAAATTTTGGTTACAAGCATACTTCCGAGAAGCATTGCGTTTGATTCCCCCACTCTTCCTTTTGAAAGGTTTATAATCAAAATCTTTTTTTCATCCATTATTTTTCTAATATCGAAAGAAGATTTTTCTTGCCCAACTATATTTCTAATCAGAGGGTTTGATGTAAACTGACCGACTTTGTTTTGAATAGCGGGAGTGGCTTCTGCCGCAAACCTGTCGGTATATTTTGCAAATTCCTCCGTCCAAAATGATTTTACTGACGGGTCTTTGATATTGTCCACCACAACTTTTCTAAATTCTTTATCAGAAAGCATTCTATTGACCCCGAGAAGTGTAGCACCCGGAAATTCGAGAAGTGCCAAAATAGTATTACTCAAAATATATTCCATCCTAGCAGACCAAGCATCTTCCCAAATCTTCTTAAATGTACTCATAAGGCCCGATGCGACCAAATGTCTCTTGTCGTCTCCCACATCTTCCATAACATTAAAAGATATAGGATGTTCTAGATCAAAAGGCGCAAAATATAAAACATCTTTCATTCTTTCGGGTGGAATATATTCAAGTAAAAGTTCCGCTGTTTTTCCATGAGGATCAATAAAAGCCATACCTTCACCGTTTTGAATATCTTGAATAGCCATATTTTCAAGCAAGGTTGACTTTCCCATACCTGTCTTTCCGATGACATACATATGGCGTGTTCTATCTTTTGCTTTTATACCAAATCTAACTCTTTTATTTCTAGAGTCAGTTTCGGCAAAATATGTTACTTTTTCTGGTTCCATTCTAATAATATAATATCACAAAAACTACTCTGACAATAAAGCTGATTTTGTATAAACATTACTTGCATTCCAAAGAAGCCAAGAATCAAGCCCGATATCATAAACAGCTTGTATTTCTGCTTTCACCATAGCCGAGGTATAAGTTGCACCAAGATTAAAATCTTGAAGCCAAGGGCGAAGTTGTTTTATAGAAATTCTGTTTCTAATTTCCGATGGAGTACTCGTCGCTAAGTTTGCTTTTAAGTTATTAACTTTTAATATAGCTCCCTCCATCGAAAGTTTGATAACATCATATGGATGATCGGCAGGATTTGCAAAACCATTCCAAGTATCTGGGTAATGTGAAGGATAAACCATAGGACTAATATAATCAAAATAAAGCAAAGCGTCATCCAAAACTTGGCCAATATTTAAATCAAAATTTGTGGTAGTCACCATCCCAAACATATCTGCGGAAAGTGGTACTCCTAAATCATTTAGATTATCTCTCAAATATTTGTAAAAATTTTTCATTACCGTCTGCTTAGATAAATTTTTACTAAAAGGATATGCGATATCTTTCATATTGCCATCTGAAGGAAATCTAATGTAGTCAAAATTTAATTCATCAAAACCTATAGCGTATGATTCCCTACCAATAGCAATGAGATAATCCCAAACTTCTTTTGAGCCAGAATCAAGCCAGCTTACACCTTTGTAATCTTTCCACACAGAGCCATCACTTGCTCGCTTTACAGCAAGCTCTGGACGAACTTTGACCAGATGACTATCTTGGAAAGAAGAAATTCTTCCAATAACATAAATGCCTTTTTCATGAAGTTCTTTTACAAAATCCTTCAAATCAGAAACTTTACACCCCTCACCCGTGTTCCCTTTTAATAAAGGATTTTCAGAATCAAAAGAGATTGTTCCTGTATAGTCCTTCACGTCTATCACAATAGAATTTATTTCCGTAGAAGTTGCAATTGCCACAAGCTTTTCTCGGAAAGTCAGGCTCGATGCAGCACAAGCAGTCATATATATAGCACGTACCTGACTCGGAGTTTTGATATGAGTGATGATTGGTTTTGCGGGATTTTTTTGTTCAGGTAAAATCTGGGAGACTATAAAGGAAGAGGAAGAAAATATTGGAATAACAAAATAAAAAATAATGATAAGTAAAATGGATAAAATTAAAAAATAAATATAACCACTTTTTAATATCGATCCTTTTTGCATTTTTTTACTTTTGTTCTTGTTGAGGGTTACTTTCTGAAAAAGTGTCTTTTTTGATAATAGTACCAGAATGTATAGTCCTTAAAACTTCATGAAGCTCTCTTCTTATCAATAAAGAAAGTATGAGAATAATCACACCAAAAGATATATAAATAAAATTTGTAAAACCATGAGGAAAAGCAGTAAAGGGCATAACCATTAAAAGGAAGCCGAGTACTGAGATTGAAGAAATTTTTATCATAATATTTTTTAAAATTATAATTTATAATGTCCATCAAATATACCATAGTTTCCCCCAAAGAAAAAGAAAATTTCTCGGGGTCCTGTCGACCTATTCCTTTTGAAATACGCACATAAAATCCTGCTGGATTTTTGTTATTCCTTACAGGAACAGTACACCTTTCACATTTTGAATACAAAATGTTCAAGGTCTTTCATTTGGGTCCCTACCCAAATTTCAACTCGGCCCGTCGGCCTGCGTAATGTATTTC
>JBAVTE010000010.1:0-1911 GCA_049695975.1 Minisyncoccia bacterium
AGCTCTCGCGCAAGAATAGAATCACATTTTCATCTTGCTCGTGGGACGAGGGTGTAGTTCCAGGTTGGCAGAACGCGATGAGAATGCAAATGGACCTCAGCCATTTGCTTGGCTGATGTTTTAACGCCGGTGGGATAGTCGCCTTCGAGCAGGGTTGCTGTAACGGTTAGGCCGGGCTTGGTCTTGGTCGTGCGGATGAAGTTCAGAATCGTCTCGTAGCTTTCGAGTGGCTGGCCAGCCCAGTTCTTGCTGATTTCGCTAAAGAGGCGGTGTTCGATGGGGTTCCATTTGGAGGTTCCGGGCGGATAGTGGCAGACCGTGACCTTGAGGCCGAAGCGATTGCAGAAACGGGTTTGCATCTGATGCTTCCAAGCGCGGTTGCGCGAACCATTGCTGCCCCCGCCATCGGCAAGGATGAGAAGGCCTTTGGCCTGCGGGTAGCGTCGCTGTCCCGTGCGCGTCCACCATCGCGCGAGCGCGGTGACGGCAAAGGCTGGCGTGTCGTGGGTGGTTCCGATGAAGACATGGCCCTGATTGACCGTGGTCTCATAGAGTCCCCACGGGATGGCGACTCCACACGCATCTTTCTTGAAATCGTGGTCATTGACCGCAACCGGTTCGCGTTCCCACGTGACGCCAGCGTTCTTGAAGCGGCCGACCATCTCCTTCTTTTTGGTGTCGATGCTGATGACCGGCCATCCACTCCGCTCGCCTCGTCGTCGCATCCGGCCGATGTACTCGAACTGCTGGTTGCGATAAGGGTTGGAGTTTCCCGCCAGTTTCTTGTGATTGACACGCAGGGAGAACTTCAACCCCTTAAGCAAACGGGCTACGGTTCTGGGAGAAACGTCGATGTGGGCCTTGTGTAGCTCCTGGCTGATCTTTTGTGTTGTCTTATGGGTCCACTTCAGCCCGGTGATGGGGTCTCCTGCGGTGTGACGTTCCATTAGTTTCTGGATGGCGACGATGACTTCGGGCGTTTTTTTTCCAGCGCCGTTCGCCCTCCGCCCGGACGCCGAACGCGATCGAGTTGCACGTCGCGCTGCAGTAGTTCGGTTCTCCCCCTTGCGATCGTATGGACATCCAGCCCGGTCAGTTCAGCCAGCCGACGATCGCCGCCATGCCCGAGACGCAAGGACTCCAGGCCGGCATAGAGCCGGCGCTGCCGTTCGTCCAGTGCGCTCAGGAACAGGACAATGGCCGCTTTGGTATCGTCGGAGGTCTCCGCCAACGGATCGCGCGAGAAGGGCAATGCCTCGGCGGTCCCGTAGCTGCGCCGTTGAATCAGTTGATCCGTGCGCTTTGAGGAGTCGGACGCACAGTACACATACCGGCCCGAGATCACTTCACGCGCTAGGCGCTTCAAGGTGACGAGTTTGCGCAGAGGCTGTTTGACCTCGACCTGGAGATCCGCGCCCAGTTCGGAGGCCAGGAATCCGCGATCCGAACGCGTCACAAATTGCTCGACCGTGTCGATCAGCGACCCGAAGCGTGAGAACTGAACGCCCCGGCATGTCCAGAGTCCGCGCTCGTCGAATTCGGCAAGCGTGTCGAGGGTGTAAAACCTGCCGCGGTGTGAGTAACTGGAAGAGCAGGGAATCTCCCGCAGTTTGCGAAATACGGTCATATCCACGGTTGTTCCCAACGCGGCTTTCATCTGTGCCATCGTGGCGATCAGATGGCGACGAAAGAAAGCAATGAGCGATTCAGCGTGAAACTTCTCGGTTCTCATAATGTTAGAGTTATCCTTTCGAGGGATATGTCTAACATTATGAAAGGAGTAACGTCAACACCGAATAGCGACTACTATACCATATGTTAATGGCGTTGGTGATTCCTTGCCGGCTGGAGATGCGCCACAGTTATGTTGGAGTTACGCTACATACTGCGTACTTAATAATGCGCGGGCGC
>JBAVTE010000011.1:0-15116 GCA_049695975.1 Minisyncoccia bacterium
GGGAACCCTTGATCAAAATCAAATCCCCCTCTTTTATTTTATTTTGAAATTCTTTTCCAGCATCCACCGAATTATCATATTGAAATATTTTACTATCATCGAGTCCTGCATCGAGAGCTCCTTCTGCAATCTTCCTAGACCTCATTCCAACAGTCAATATCAAATCACAAAATTCTCCGGCAAATATTCCAGCATTATAATGCTCTTCACTAGAAAGTTTACCGAGCTCCATCATATCGCCAAGCACAGCTATCTTTCTCCCTATTATTTTAATATCTTTTAAAGTTTGGAGAGCAGAATTTAAAGCAAGTGGTGAGGAATTATAGGTATCATCTATAATAACAGAATTTTTAATTCCCCGAACCAAGCTCATTCTACCTTTCGGCGTATCATGTGTAAGAAGCATTTCGTTTATTTTTATCGGATTTATCTTATTAATAAAACCAACAGCAACAGACGCAAGCACAGAATAAACATTTGGAATTCCAACGGATCCTTTTATAAACATAGGTAAACTATCACCACCATAATTTATTCTGAATATAATTCCAGTGACTTCCTTTTTGCCATCAATTTCTTCATATGAATAATCCAGATTTTCTGCCCTTATATCTGCTGGATTATCAATACTATATTTTACAATTCTACTGCAAAAATCTTTACTCATTTTTACAGAATCTTCATCATCAGCATTTATCACTAGAGTTCCTCCATTTTTTAAAGCCCTAACTAAAAACCATTTCTCATTTATCAAATCTTCTCTGGTATTAAAAAACTCAATATGCACAGGTACTTTTGCAAATTTTGTAACAACTGCAATATTTGGCTTCAACCACTTACTTATATCTCGAATATCACCTGGTCTATCAGCACCCACTTCAAGTACAAGCCATTCTGGATATTTTTCTCGAAAAACAATAAAAGCTAAACCATGAAAAATATTTTTAATCCATATAAACGGGTTATTCCATCCATTTTGACAACCCAAAATAGTAAGAGGAATACCTATATCACTATTGAAACTTTTTTCACTCTTTCGAACAAAAAAAGAGTCAGACATTGCAGTATAAATAGCATCTTTAGTAGATGTCTTTCCAACATTTCCTGTCACCGCAATAATTTTTGGTTTATATTTTTTAAGGATAAGTTTCGCTTCAGACTGGATAATGACAGATATCAGATTTTTTAAAAAAGATTTCATATTGCAATAATAACATAAAAAATCTTCAAGAAAAAGTAAATTTTTATAATTTTGATTTTTTTGAAGATTTTTACCTATCAGGTGCTATTTCGTAATAATTTATCAAATATTTTGCAATATCAGCAAAAGGCATGGTCAAAGTTTGTGAAGCATAGTTTACACCTTTTGGATCAAAAGTATAAAGCAAGACCAAAAATCTTGGATTATAAGCTGGAAAATATCCGAAGAATGAATGCAAATATTTATTTGGATAATATCCCCCACCTTCATTTCCCGGTCTTGCTATTTGTGCAGTCCCCGTCTTCGCGGCAATGCTATAGTGTTCCATTCTTATACTTCCATTTAGAAGCGCATTGTCCACCACTTCCACGAGCATTCGAGTAATTTCATCAGAAGAAGTTTTTTTAATTACTCTGTCTGCCTCATTTATGTACGAAATATTTTTTGATGGTGCCCACTTATAATTTATTCTTTTCACAACATGGGGTGTGATAAGTTTACCTCCGTTTGCAAGAACAGCGAGTGCACGGGCAGTAATGATAGGGGTCATAGAAATACCTTGTCCGAAAGAGGCATTATAATATTCCACAGTTGTTTTACTTTTTAAATTTTCAATATTTCCAGAAGCTTCAGCTGGTAGATCAATACCCGTCTCCATTCCAAAACCAAATTTTTTAAAATATTCAACAAATTTTTCTTTCCCCATTTGGCTTTCCACAAATGATGCGCCTGTATTTAAAGAGTTATTTAGAACCACCTGCATATTTACAACCCCTCTACCTACTCCATCATAATTTGAAACCTTATAGCCATCCACATTGAGAAATCCTTTATCATTATAGGTCGTTTCCGCTGTAACAGCCTCAGAATCAATACCAGAAGCCATAGTTATTGCTTTTATGATAGAACCCATCTCATAAGCATTACTTACCAAAGGATCCCCGAATAAAGATATATTTGTTTCTTTTCCATATTCATTTGGATCAAATGTTGGTGTGACCGCCATAGCATAAATCTCGCCTGTTTTTGGATCAAGAATTATTCCACCAGTAATTTGTGAACTCCATTTTTTATTTACTTCAGCAATTTTTGATTCTAAAAATCCTTGGACTTCTGGTTCAATAGAAGTCACAATGTCACCTTCTTTTGAATCAAGAAAATTTTTTTTAAAATTTAAGAATATTTCTGCATAAGGATTAGCATACACTTTTGTGTTAGATCTCAAAAGTAAATCATCATAATATTTTTCAAGACCATATCTGCCTTCCAAATTATTTCCATTATATCCTACAAAGCCAATGACATTTGAAGCAAGTTTTTTCCCAGGATAAAATCTTGCTTTATCTATTTCTACAAAAACACCCAAAATTTTCATATCAGAAATAAGAAGTGCCTCTTTTTCAGGAACATTTTTCATGATCTCTTCGTATGGATCTGTCACCTTCCTAGCTTTTTGTAAAAATGCCACTTTATCAATATTTAATACAGATGAAATTTTTGTATATATATTTTCTGGATTTTTTATGACAGAAGGGTTTATAGAAAGTGTATATTCATTTCTTAAAGAAGCCGCAGAAATTAAAGATCCATTTTTTGATGTAAAAAAAATATTTCCCCTATCAAATATACCGTTTACGCTAGTTGTCTGTTTCTGTTCGGCAATTATATTGTAATATTCTCCCCGCATAATTTGAAGAAAATACAATCTAACAAACAAAATGACTGCGATCATAACAAAACAACCAAAAATAATTCTAAGTCTAAGTGTAAAACAACTAGATTTCATTAATATTTAAAGATAATGATGGGACGCTTGAAGCCCTTGATACAAATACTTGTTTTGTATTTTCAGAAAAACCCAAATTTTTGGCTGTTTCCAAGGTTATTACGCTTTTTGCTTGCAAATATTTATATTCCAAATCACTAACTTTTAAATTTAATGAAGATAAATTTTCTGTAAGCACTGTATTTTGCCTGACGCTCACGGTAATCTCAATGATTGAATAAAAATATATCAATGTCATAAAAATAGAAAGGAATGAGAAAGTCCAGAAAAAATATTTGCTCCCCCGCGCTATTTGTTCTATTAATATTTCAGTCATTTTTTTTAAATATTCTTAATTTTGCACTTCGTGATCTTGAATTTTCTCTAATTTCATCTTCATTTGCAGTGATTGGTTTTTTGGTAATTATTTTTCCTTTTTCCTGTTCTTTCCATTTTCTAAATGTGTCTTTTACTATTCTGTCTTCCGTACTGTGGAAGGAAATTACCGCAATCCTTCCACCAGAATTAAGAACTTCAATTCCATTCGCTAATCCTTCTTTCAGAGCCTCAACCTCATCATTTACTGCCATTCTCATAGCTTGAAATGTCTTTGTGGCAAAATGTATTTTGCTTTTTTGGTAAGAAAACGGAACTGCATGTCTTACTATTTCTACTAAATCGTTCGTGGTTTCTATCGGTTTTATGTTTCTTGCTTCAATAATTGACTTTGCAATTTTTCTAGAATATTTTTCATCTGAATATCCATAAAGAATATCTGCAAGTGTTTCCTCTTTCCAAGTATTCAAAATCATTTTTGCTGTAATCTGTTCTTCACCAACACCATTTGAGAAAGTCATTAGAAGTGGTTCGTTGTTCTTAAAAGAAAACCCTCTTCCGGATGAATCAAGCTGATCTGAACTAAAACCAAGATCAAATACTATTCCATCTACTTTTTTCACACCCACCTTTTCGAGTACATAATTTATTCTTCTATAATCTGAAAGAAAGGCCTGAAAATCACAACTAATTTTACAAATTTTTGCTGTTGCTCTATTTATCGCATCACTATCTCTATCTGTCGCAATTATTTTTATTTTTGTACCAAATCTCTTAAAAATTTCTTCACTATGTCCTCCAGCACCAAGTGTCCCATCAAATACAATAGAATTTGCCCTCAAATCAAGTCCGTCCACTGTTTCTTTTAAAAGAACTGCTTTGTGCATATTTTATAGTGCTCCCGCTTGACCAAGCTTTTCTGCAAGCTGGTCTGCCTCACCTTCGACCTTTTCTTTGAACCTCTTCCATTCTTCTTCATTCCAAATTTCTACCCTATCTTGTACCCCTATGACTGCCACTTTATTTTCTAACCTTGCTCTTCTTATCAAAAAATCCGGCAAAAGCATTCTGCCAATTGAATCGATTTCTGCTTCTACTGCTCCACCAAACATAAATCTGTTAAAACTTCTATTGTCAGCTTGAAGCATTGATGACTCGGAAAGTTTTACTGAAATATTTTTCCACTGTGAAAGTGTAAATACAAAAAGACACCCATCAAGTCCTGGAGTAACAACAATTTTTTTACCCATTTCTTTTCGAAACTTCACAGGAAGTGAAATTCTTTTTTTATCATCTAATGTATGTATGTATTCACCAATTAACATAGTAGTTTTTGTAGGATTTATTACTTACCACTTCTTCCCACCTATTTAGTATTTTATAACACTTCATCCCACTATACAACATAAAGTTATCAACAGGTGTAATACCCATTTAAAACAAATTAATAAAAGAATAAATCGCTTTGCTCATAATCCACCTGTGGCAGAGACACGTGGTATTTTTACCTTATAAATACCAGATTCCTACTTACACAAAGATAACAAAAAAACCGCTTTGACATCTGACATCAAAGCGGTTTCTTTTTGTTAGTTTTTGGGAGGCCTCAAAAGCGGAAAAATCAGACATTCTTTTATTGGCCTATCCATGAGAAAACTAAAGAGTCTTTCAGAAATTCCGAATCCAAAAGTTGGAGGCATACCATACTCCATTGCTTCTACAAATTCACCATCAGTCATTTGTGCCTCTTCATCTCCCCCTTCTATAAGTTTGGCTTGCTCCATAAATCTGTCCATTTGATCCAATGGGTCGTTAAGCTCACTAAAACCTTTACCCATTTCAGAACCAGCAAGAATCACCTGGAACCTTTCTACTAAATTTTGATTGTTCTCCATTCTCTTTGCAAGAGGCTCCATCATCACAGGAACATTTATGAGAAAGCCAGGGCCTCCGATCTGCTTTCTACAATACTTCCAAAGATTATCTATTGCTCTCGTAAGATTGAAACCTTTTTTATTATCATATTCTACTTTTAAATCTTTCAGTTTCTTTTCAATATTTTTCAAATCTGTTTGCAAAATATCGATTCCTGTCATCTTTTTGATAGTTTCCACAAAATCATAGACTTCCCACTCCTTTTCAAAATCAACTTCAAATCCTTTTATTTTGAACTTCATTGTTCCAAAAGTTTCCTTTACTACATGTCTATAAAATTCTTTTGTAAAATCCATCCCTTGATTGTAATCAGAATAAGCCGAATAAAATTCCATATGCGTATAGTCCTGCAAATGTTCTGCATCCATACCTTCGTTTCTAAAAACTCTACCTATTTCAAAAACTTTTGGAAAACCAGCAATCATAAGACGCTTGAGCCAAAGTTCTGGTGAAATTCTCAAATAAATATCTATATCGAGAGCATTGTGATGTGTAATAAAAGGTCTGGCCTCTGCTCCTCCTGGTACAGATTCTAAGATAGGTGTTTCAACCTCTAAATAATCATTTTGTAATAAAAAATTCCTGACAGAAGACCAAAATTTTTCTCTTTTAATTACAATATTTCTAGTATCTTCATTAAATAAAATATCTAAATATCTTTTTCTAAATTTTTCTTCTTCATCTTGAAGTCCATGCCACTTCTCTGGAAGCGGGCGCAAACTTTTTGAAATCATTTTCCAAGACAAAATCTCTAAAGTTTTTTCACCTCTTTTTGTAGTAAAAAGAGAACCGCCAATTTCAATAAAATCACCTATATCTATAACTTTTTGGAAAAAATTAAAATCCGCTTCACCGATTATATCCTTTTTAATAAGACCCTGAAACTTGGCAGTGCCATCATAGATATTTAAAAATATCAAAGCACCCTGCTCTCGAAGTGACATCACTCTACCGGCTAGGTGAATATCTTTGTTTAGAAGTAGTGAATCATATTTTTCTACTACATCTTTCAAGGAAAAATCTCTTCTGGAGGTTGCGGGATAAGGATTTATTCCATTTTCTCGTAGAATTTTTAATTTTTCTATTCTAATATTTCTAATTTCTTCGAGTGAAGACATTTTTAATATAATTATTTAATATCTAAAATTTTGTATGTCATTGTACCAGAAGGACAATTAAACTTAAATGAATCGTTTTTATTTTTACCCAAAATAGACGCCCCAAGAGGAGATCTATTAGAAATTTTCCCTTTTAATGTATCTGCTTCTTCAGAGCCAACTATCTGATATTCTTTTTTTTCTCCACTACCAACTTTTTCTAAAGTCACGGTACTTCCTATCATCACATGATCTCCGTGTCTATCCTCAAAAACTGTTGCGCTCTTCAAAATTGATTCTAATTTTGAAATCCTTTCTTCTATATTTGCTTGTTCTTCTCTGGCTTCATGATATTCTGCATTTTCAGACAAGTCGCCTAATCCCCTTGCATAATCAAGATTTTCTGCCACTTCTTTTCTTTTATTAGATTTGAGATCTTTTAATTCGTTAGAAAGTTCATTATATTTTTCTTTTGTAAGATATTCTCTTTTTTCTTCCATAGATTTTTATATTAATTATTAAAGTTTCATTATTCTAACAAAATTGTTTCAAATAGTCAAAGACATGAACTATTTTAAATATTCCGGTGTATTTACTGCCATCCAGTCAATAAGACCACGCATTACAAATACACCTCCCGTAGTATTTTTAACCGGGCCTTTTTCCATTATTACGGCAAAAGCATATTTTGGATTGTCATAAGGAAAAAATCCAGTAACCCAAGAATTTACAAATTGTTTATAGACTCCTAGTTCAGCTGTACCTGTCTTTGCAGCAATTTCGACATCTTTAGTATTGAGACCCATTGCTACACCCTCAGTTACACTAAGTCTCATTCCCTCTTTTACGATTTTATAATAATCATAATTAAAATCTAATTTTTTTAAATTTTTGATTTCGGAAGTATCACCAAGAATGATTGTGGGCGAAAGTAAGGTTCCATAGTTTGCGATACTTGCCACTGCTCTTATTACCTGTATAAGACTCACTTGAAAACCATATTGTCCTATAGATGTATGATAAGTATTTCCAATATTCCATTTTTCACCATTAAAATTCAAAGCCTTCCACTCTGGACTAGGAATTGTTCCGGAAACAGAATTGAAAAAGTCACTTGGAATAGCACTTCCAAAACCAAATTCTTTCATATACCTTTCTATATTTGCAATTCCTAAACCTTTTTGTTTTTCATAACCTCCACCAATTTCATAAAAATAAACATCGGAGGATACAGCAATAGCGTGCCGCATATCCACATAACCTTGTGCTTTCCAGTCTTTAAATATAGAAGGGTGTGCTGGATCATAAGGATTTGCCACTGTAATATAGGCTGTCCCCAAAATATTTGTTAATGGATCAATTATTTTTTCATTGAGAGCTGCCATTGCCATATATGGTTTTACAATAGACCCAGGAGCATAAAGGCCGTCTAGTACTCTATCTAAAAATGGTTTATTGCTATCTTTCAAATATTTATTTATTGCACTATTATCTCCATCAGTTAATATTTGAGAACTATATTCTGGAAAGCTCGTCATAGCAAGAATTTCTCCTGTATGAACATCCATAATGACTCCAGCTCCGCCAGAAAAGCCGACGCGATGTGCAAGACTAGAAATAAGATCGTAAAACTTACTTTGTATTCTCGAGTCAATTGAAAGTTTTAAACTATCTCCATCCACTGGAGGCTTGATAACATTTTCTGATTGTTTTTTACCTAACGCATCCACCTCCACAATCCTAATTCCATTTTCACCTGATAGTTCTTTATCATAAAATTTTTCAACACCATCTTTTCCTACAAAGGCATTACTATAATAAAATCCGTATTTATCTTTCAATGGATATTTCAAATATCCAAGTAGTATAGATAATCCCGATGTATTTATATACTTCCTATCCGCAAACTCTGGATTATTTTTATTTTCTGTATTCCATGCAAGTTTGACATCATTTCTATCTGAAATAACTCCTCTTTTTGCAAAAATTAATGTATTTCGCATAATGTTATTTTCACTTCTTGTAAAATACATTTTACCCTTTGATATCTGTAAATCTCCTACTCGAAAAATAAAGAGAAAAAAAATAATACAAAAAAATGACACTAAAAAAACAATAGTTCTAATAGAAATTGATTTTTCTATTCTGCCTTCAAACTGATGAACATTAAAATTTGGAAGATTAGTGGAATCCAAAAAAATCTCATCGGGGTCGATATCTTTTTTTCTATTTTTATAAAATCCCCCCTTAGCTATTTTTCTAATTTTTCTGGTAAACATCAGTAGAATTTTAACATCTTTTTAATCCAGAAAGAAACTAAAAATAGAATTGCAAAAAATATTAAAAAAAAGTGACTAATTCCCAAAAATGTAAGGCCCTCGGCTCCATATATGATATCCAACAAAAAACCATAAATAACAGATTCGATAAAAAAATTAAATTTAAAGATTAAAACAATAGTAAACACAAAAGAAAACCACCAAGGTAAAAGGAAAAAAGATAAAAACAAAAACATTAAAAAGATAGACCTGATCATATTATTTTTTTACAATTTCCACAAATTTTAATTCTTGAATATTTATAGGACTCTTAAATAAAACAACCTCGAAAGAATCTGTATTTTTTGACTCTATTTTTTCGACAATACCAAAAATATTTACGTTTATGGAAGGTATGACTATACTATCTCCCACTTCTACTCCGATTTCCTTCGGCACTTCTATTTTATAATTTCCATTGCCGACTCCTTGTGCCTCTTTTAGAATATTTGACGAACCAACAAGTACAGATATTTTTTCTCCAGGACTTGAATAAAGTTTTATTTTTGAAGAAAAATCATATACCTCCGCCACTTCACCAATCAGTACAGAAGAATCTGCCATAACCAATTGCCCCTTGGATATGCCATCTTTTTTACCCACATCCACAATAAGAGTATCGTAAGGAGATAGCCCTGGTTTTTCCAAAACAGAAGCAAGTATTAGACTATATCCAATTTTTTTTCTATTTAACAAATCTTTTAATGTTTCATTTTCTTTTTTAATTAAATTTAAAAAAAGAAAGTCTTTTTTGGAGGATTTTATTTGCTCTTCTAACTTTATATTTTCAGCAATCAAAGATTGTTTAGATCGAAGTATTCCTATATTATTATCCCAAAAGGAAACAAGTGAGGAAGAAAATCCCCACAATGGTTTTCCTATTGAAAATAAAATATTTTTAGAAAAGTCTTGAGAAAAAACAACAAAAAAAACAAGTGTAATTATCAAAATAATAAATGTTTTTATAATATTTCTTTTAGGTTTTTCTTCTCTACTTTTTAGGAGGTAATTCATCTTCATTTATAATTAATACTTCTGTAAAAGAAGGAAGGTTTTCAATAATAATACCAGTACCTCTTGCAACCGCAGTAAGTGGATCTTGTGCAATATAAACAGGAATTTTTAAATATTCATTTAGTAAAATATCTAAACCTCTTATCATGGCGCCACCACCAATAAGGTGGATACCGCGAATCATAATATCAGACAAAATTTCCGGTGGAGTAGTTTCCAAAACTTCTTTCGTCGCTTCTACCAAACTTTCTATAGATTGAGACACCGCTTCTCGAATATCTGAATCAGTAATAATAACCTCCCTTGGAAGTCCAGTAATCAAATCTCTGCCTTTTACAGAAGCTTCCATCGCCTCACCGACAGTTACCGCTCCTACATTTATTTTAATATTTTCGGCAGTTTTTTCTCCAATTAATATTTTAAATTCGCTTCTGATGTAAGAAATAATATCATTATTGAGCTTGTCTCCAGCAATTCGTAAATTTTTGGATCTCACTACACCAGAAAGCGAAATAACAGCAATATCTGTAGTACCCCCACCAATATCTATAATCATATTCCCAACTGGATCTTTTATTGGTAGACGAATACCAATAGCACCAGCCATCGCTTGCTCCACAATATAAACTTCTCTTGCACCAGCATTTCTTGTGGCATCTCGCACAGCTCGAATCTCAACATTAGTCACTCCACAAGGCACTCCTACTACAACTCTTGGTCCTAGCATTTTTGGTAAATATTCTTCAGCCCTTCGTAATAAATGTGCAATCATTTCTTCAGTAACTTCAAAATCAGAAATAACACCATCAACCAAAGGACGGATGGCGACAATATGAGTAGGTGTTCTACCAAGCATTTCTTTTGCTTGCATTCCTACTGCTACTACCTGACCCGTTTTCTGATTGAGTGCCACCACAGAAGGTTCATTGATAACAATTCCCTTTCCTGCAACATAGACTAGGGTATTTGCGGTACCCAAATCTATTCCAATATCATTGGAAAGGTATTTTTTTATTTTTTTTCTTGCATCTTCAAACATTTTATATATTTTCATCAATAAATTTCATTATTTCCTTTTCCTTCACCATCTCCACTTTTCCGCTCATTCTTTCTTTTGTTTCAAGGACCCCTTCTTTTAAATTCTTTTCACTCACGATAATTCTCAGAGGAATTCCCAATAAATCCGAGTCGGCAAATTTTTCTCCAGCACGGGCTTCTCTATCATCATAAAGTACTTCTACTCCTGCCTTTTTCAACTGTTCATACAAATCCTCAGTAGATTTTTTAACTTTATCATTATCTGAAGAAATTTCAATAAGATGCACAGCAAAAGGAGCAATTGACTTTGGCCATACCAAACCTTTTTCATCAGAGAGGGTCTCAACAACAGTTCCCATCAATCTTCCTATGCCAATTCCGTAACAACCCATAATTACAAACTTTTCTTCACCATTTTCATCCTTATATTTCAAACCAAAAGGTGTAGAAAATTTTGTTCCCAAAGAAAATATATTTCCAACTTCTATAGATTTCTTTTCAACCAGATCATTCTTATTTAATCCCAAATCCTTTAATACTTCGTCCGTATACACCTCTTTATTAACTGCAATTCCTTTTTTTTCATCAAGATATATTGTATCTTCACCTGCTGTCGTTAAAGTTTGAAACTCATGGGAAAATTTTGAAAACGTTCCACCAGAAGAAAAAGAAACATATGTCGAATGACCAATACCAGATCTTTTAAAGATTCTTTTATATGCCTCTTTAGCTTTTTCATAAAAAACGCTATGTTCTTGATCATCTTTTGAAAAAGAATACATTGCCTTCCAATAAAATTCTCTTCCTCTAAGAAGTCCAGACTTACTCCTTTCTTCATTTCTAAAAATCTCCTTAAAATCATATGGGTAAATCGGTAAATCTTTATAAGAACTGATATATTGTTTTAATATATTTGCGTAAGCTTCTTCGTTCGTAAAAGATAAACCTACTTCCGTGCCGTTCTTTAGTTTTGTTTTAAACCAATTTTCAAATACTTGATCGCTCCACCTTCCAGATTTTTCCCATACTTCCTTACTTTGAATAATAGATGTTTTCATTTCTTGCCCACCAATTTCATTCATTTCTTCTCGGATTATATCTTCAATTTTTTTCATTACCCGAAGTCCCAAAGGTAAATATGAATAAACTCCCGCCATTTCTTTATTTATAAAACCAGCTCGAATAAGGAGAATTGCATTTTTTGAAATTTCATCTTTTGGGCCGTCTTTTCTTGTTTTTGTGAGTAATGCGCTTTGTCTCATATGTATCTGAATATTACATCAAAATATAATAAATACAAACTCTTGACTAAATGTAGAAGTGTGATAATTTAACAAAAGAAGTATTTACAACAGAAACATATTATAAGGAGAGATTTGATATGTCAATTCGTAAAAAATTGAAGTCGAAGTTGCCCAAAACAGTTCAACTGATTGGTGGATTAATTGTGTTTATGTATGCACCTCGTAAGGAAATAGCCGAAATGAAAGTTAATCGGGATATAAAATACATAAAAGAAGAATTAAAAAAGCTTCTTGAAAAACATAAATAGTATCATTAAAAAAAATCCGATGCCCGTGCAAGTTTGACTTGCGCGGGTATTTTTTTTCTAACTATACAATAATTTTATAAAATAAAGGGCGTTTGTTTATAAAAAATGACTATTTTATTAACTTCGCAATATCCTTGAAAGTCAGCACCGCCATAAGCAAAATAAGGAGGGCAAAACCAATAATATTTAAAATATTTGCAATGATAGGTTTAATTTCTCTACGAAATACAGCCTCAATGGCCACGAATAGCACCCTGCCTCCATCAAGTGCAGGAAAAGGTACTAGATTTATCATTCCAAGATTTATAGATATGAGAGCGATGAATCCGAGAAAATATGAAATACCAAAAAATCTCGCCTGATTTACCATTCCTGCTATTCCTACTGGGCCAGTAACTTGAGAAAAATCTGCCTTCCCAAAAATTGAATTTTTTATTAAATCATACAGACCAACCAACACCTTACCTGCTATAATTATAGTCTCTTTTCCTCCTTCATAAAATGAACGGAAAAAACCATACTTTATTGTGCCGACGGTATCCATAGCTACACCTACCATTTTTACCCCGTTTGAAATTTCTGGAATGACACTTACTTCTTTTTGCACATCATTTCTACTATAAGTAACTTTCACGGAAGAAACTGATTCTTTGACGACTTTTTGAACTTCGGTCATACTCGGAATATTGAAACTTTCTTTTTCGTTTGAAATGTTTATGATTCTATCGCCGAGCATTATTCCAGCTTTTTCAGCTGGAGAATCTTTTGTTACTGAAAGAACTATTGTGGAAACATTTGTCGCAATATTTTTCTGTGCCATATCTACTGAAGTAATCATTCCCATAGTAAAAGATAATGAGATTAAAATCCATGCAAAAATAAGATTAAAAAAAATTCCCGAAAGCAAAATCGAGGCTTGTTTCCATTTTGAAATAACAGAAAAACTTATTCCTTCCTTATGATTGCGAGGAAGCTCCTGACGAAGCAATGCATCTGGACTTTTCCCTACTTCTTTTTTTTCCGCTTCATTTCCATCCTCACCAAAAATTTTAACAAAGCCACCAAAAGGAATCATTCCGATAGAATATTTTGTCTCACCTTTTCCCCATGATGCAATCCTCGGCGGAAATCCTACACAAAACTCATCTACTCGTACCCCACAAAGTTTAGCTACAATAAAATGTCCAAGCTCGTGGACAAATATAAGAACTGCCAAAACTAACAAGAAAAGAATAATTGTTAATATCATTTAAACATTCTATCAGAAACAATTCAATTTACAAAGAAAAACATCAAAAACGAGGAAATTCCTTTCTGTAGATTTAAGGAATTTCCTCGTTTTTCTTAATACTTTTACAAAGAAACTTCTTTTTCCTTTTTAGCAAAAATAGATTCCAAATTTTTATTTGCTTCATCAATCATTTTTTGCATTTCATCTTTCAATCGGAATCTGTCGTCTTCACCCATTCCACCAAGCTTTTCTCTCGCTTGGATTTCATTCCAAATTACATCTCTTATACCACGCAAAGATTCCCTCGCATCTTCCATTTTAGCCTTGGCTGTTTTTAAAAGAAGAGTGCGCCTCTCAGAAGTAAGATCAGGAAAAATAATACGAAGTCCTTTGTCATCTACCATCACAGACACACCAAGATTTGCCACTATAATAGCTTTTTCAATTTCCTTTGTCTGAGTCTTGTCCCAAGGAGAAATCCTGATTGACTTGGCATCCTCAATTCCAATATTTGCAAGCTGATTTACAGGCATTCTCTGCCCATATGACTCTACTTGAACCACATCGAGAAGTGCCGGACTTGCCATACCTGTCCGAATACTTGTAAACTCTTTTTTGAGCCATTCTTCTACCCTCTTTATTTCATCCTTCAATTTTTTAAAGTCGTATAACATATATTTAATAAATTATTTATAAACAAAACTATTATATCACAAGTGCCAAATGCTCCAAAAGGATTTTGAGAGATGACGACGGATCACTTGCATAAGAACGACTTTTTTCAATCTCCTCCAAAATAAAAAGTTCATGTTTCGTGGCTTTGCCTATATTTATTTGCTTGTATACTTCTGTTTCGAGATGATTAAGAAAATTAATTGCTTGTATTTTACCCTCCCTATCGGAAATGTCTTTTTCATCAGAAATATTATCTAGAAGTTTTTTAATTTTTTTGAGTCGCTCAGCAATAGAGTCGGATAAAAATTCTTTGACACCTAAAGAATTTTTATCCGCTTTATTCTGTATTTTTTCGTTTTTCTCTATATCTATAAGAATCATTCTTGACCTTAGTGTGGGTAAAAGATTTCTAACCGACGGGGAAATAAGGAAAAAACAAGTTCCACCAGATGGTTCTTCAAACATTTTAAGCATTGCGTTCTGTGCTTGTTCGGTAATAAAATTTGTACAAATAACAGAAACTCTCAAATTTCCAACAGTCGGTTTCTGAAAATGTGTTTCTTTTATCTTTCTACTTTCCTCAACATTTAATGTATTAAATTCCGCAAACCAAAAATCTGGATTTCCTTTCGTCTTGAATCCGATTTCCTTTTCAAGAAAATCAAGAAAATCTTCCATAATATCCTTTCCAGAAGCATTTATACAATAAGCATGATGTAGCTTATCTTTTTTAAAATTGATTTTTAGCATCAAAAATTATCTCTTCGCAATAATACTTTTCTTATAAGTATCCAAATGCTCAAGCGCAATACCAGTTCCCTTTGCAACGCAATAAAGCGGATCTTTGGCAACTACTGCTTTTACACCAGTTCTACGAAAAACAAGCTCGGCCATATTTCGAAGTTGAGATGAGCCACCTGTCATTATGATCCCCTTGTCTATAATATCCGCGGA
>JBAVTE010000012.1:0-137599 GCA_049695975.1 Minisyncoccia bacterium
CTTCATGAGCTTGACGGCATTGTCTTGGGCAATCTTTCCATTTGCACTCGCCACAAAAGTTTCCCACTGTCTGATAATATCAGGGTCTTTTATTTGTCTAACACTGTCTTCGAGAGCAACTCGATCATTAAAAGAAATAGCTTTGCCTTCTGAATTTAGAACCACATCAATAAAAAGTTTAAGAAATTTGGATGACTGAATCCTAATAGTAGTATTGGATGTTTGTTCTATATTTTGATGTATTATATTTTCAGTATACTGAATACTAAAAAAGATATTACCGGCGACCAAAATAATCATAAGGCAATTCGAAAGTAAGCGCGTTTTATCTAGTACTCCTGATTCAAATCTAAACATGTAATTTAAGAAATTAATAACTAATTGAATTATATTATATCATAATATAATCAATACAAAACTCTATCTCCTTGTCTCCGGAGGCGAAGCCTTCGTAAGGCACTTTTAGCAAAACAAAAACCGCCCAGAGGGCGGTTTTTGTAAACCATTCGTCAGTCTTTTAAAGGACTAGCGAATCACAAGTAGTTTAGTAAGAAGTGACGGCTACGTTTGTTGGATATCCGTAGATCATTGCACCTGTTGTGGTGGCGTTTCCATTAACGTCAGTCCACACGAAGTTTGCAGATGAACCAAGGGTTGTTCTGATGGTATCAAGTGACAAGTTAGCATTGGTCAAAGTAACATTTTTGTAAATACTGAATGTTACTGAAGAACCAGCTGCGATGTCATAACCATTTGTAATGGTCAATGTACCAGTAACAGCTGTTGTTGTACCAACTGTTGCAGCGAAACCGTCAGTTATAGCGATATTTGAAGATCCAACTTTTACAGTTGTTGTAGTAGCTGATGAACCAGAACCTGTCATAATCTGAGACAAAGGAATTGCATTCACCTTGATAGGACCCTTTGCATCGGCTGATATGGTGATTCTAGCAACTTCTACTACTCCTCCTCCACCAACTGTGGTGTCTGAGGCATTTGCAAGAGTAATTGTTGGTTTGGAACTTACAATTGTCATCCAATTGTTGTTTGTTGTAACCAAGTTGTTGTTAGCTGTTGTAGCTCCAACTGTTGTTTCTGTGTTACCTGTCTTGTATTTGAATCCGTTCATAGTAAGACCGATTGTCTTACCTGTTGTGACTCCTCCAATACCGACAGTGTTGAATGTAGCAGTGACTGGAAGGTTATAACCAGCATATCCTGTAGGGACTGTTATGTTAAGACCTGTAGCAGTAACTAATCCACCAACCACTGGGAAGGTTGCCCCTCCGACGGTAACTGATGTGATAGCAGCATCACCTGCGACAACTGATGAACCAGTTGCATTGAAGTAAATTTCTTCAATTATAGCTGCATTATTGTTAGAAATAAAGTTGAAGTAAGCGATCACTGATGATGTTCCTCCTACGACAAACTGAGCATCAGGTGTATATCCTGAACCAGTCTTCAAGGTAGGTGTATCAAGTGAACCTGATCCGACAGTGACTGTCTGACCTGTGGCTGAACCGCTAACTGTAGCGTTGCTGTTTACACCATAACCTGTAGCGGTCAATGTTGTAGAAGCAGTATTTGTAACACCTACTGATGTTACTTGCGTACCAGCAGCGACTGAAGAAGTGATGACCGGTGCGGCTGTTGTAGCAGCAACGGCTGTAAGATTCATCCATGTACCTACATCAGAAGCCGTAACAATAGCGGCAACAGATGAACTAGCATTTATAGCTGCTGTCAAACCTGCGGTAACATTTGCAACCGTGGCGGCAGTAGCTGTGTAGCTAATTGACAATCCAGAGACAACTACTGTAAATACGTTCCCAATAGTTATGCTTCCGGCTGGAGTGACCCTTACTACCTGATAACCTGCTGCGGTAGCAGCGGCTCCACCAGCGAGTGCAGCGACATTGGCTGTCGTTGAAGCGGCTGTTGAACTCAAAGTAACAGTGTTGGTATTTTTGTTATTAGCAGTAATCAACACTACAGTTGTTGTACCGGCCAAGTTTGATGCTGTAACTGTTCCGTTAACATTGTTGTTAGCGTTGATAGCATTGATCAAACCTGTAGCGATATCAGTGGTTGTGGCTGCTGAAGCAGCAACTGTATACGAAGATGGATAACCAGCGATGGTTATAGAGTATACCTGACCGATTACAGATGTTGTTGTAGTTTCAATACTAACTGTACCAGTAGCATAAGCACCTGCAACTGCCGTAACTCCTGCTGTTGTTGTTGACTGAGTCAAAGTTCCGGTTGTTGTGTTGGCTGCGTTTGTTGTTCCAGAAACTGCACCGACATCTGCATAGACATCGATAATTTGTGAACTATTTGCTGGAATTGTGAAGTTGGTTGAGAAATTGTTTGATGCCTGTGGGGCAATCGGCGTAGTTGGACTCTGACCAGCGACTGCTATATACAAGTTTGACAAACTTGTTGCATATGGAAGTGTACCTCCAAGTGCGACTGTCAAAGATGTAACTTTAGCTGCCTCTGATGAGTTTGTCTGAAGAATGAAGGAACCGATCTTTTGTCCTGTTGTATTTGCAACAGTTGTGTAATCAGCTACAGATGCATTCTTTGCAACTACAACTCCTACTCCAGATACGGTCATTGTAGGACCTGTAATAGCTGAAGATGGAACTGTGGTCAAAGTTGATGAGTATGAACCTTGAGCGTTGGAAGTGTAACCTGTCAAGGTAGCAATAACTGTTGTACCTGTGGCAAAGTTTGTACCAGCATTCTTAAGATCACCTCTGATTTCAAGAGCGACTGTAGTACCAGCTGGGATAATAAGTGATGAACCCAAGCTGTAAAGTTTGGCTACGTTGGCAGTGACTGATTGTGTGCTTCCGATTTGAACACCGTTAGCATACAAAGCAATATTGTCTGTAGTTCTATTTACAGTAGCATAGATGTAAGAAATTTTTTCATCTTCACCATATGCTTTCATTGTGTATCTAGCCAAAGGAACATTTGTGGAACCAGCAACGACATTCTGTGAACCCAATGTTGAGTCCAAAGTAACGGTGACTGAACCATTTGTAATAGTAACTGTTCCTGTTGTAGCTGGGATACCAGATGAAGCAGCAATTCCTACATTGTAGCTTGAGTCAATGACTGCAAGGTCTGCAATGTTTTGTAGAGAAACGCTGAATGTTCTTCCTGAACCATTCATAACATCTGCTCTAACTTCGAGTGTTCTATTGCTATCAATCTTGTAAGGAGCTGCGGAAAGATCAAAAGTGATCATTCCATTTGAATCAACTCCTGTAGCTGAAGCAACTTGAATACCAGAAGCATAAAGCTTTATGTTCTGAAGTGAGTTTGAAGGAATTGAACCGATAACTTTGAAAGCAACGCTTTTTAGGTTGATCGCTCTTGTTGAAACTGTAAGAGGAGCTGACCAAATTGTTGAATTCAATGTACCGGCCTGAACAGTAACACCTGTTTGTGTGGTAGTAGCTGGTGAGGTAACTGTACCGATTGTAACGCCAGCAATATCTGAAGCGAGGAAGATGCTCATAGTAGCACCGGAGATTGGAAGTGAAGCATTCAAGGTTACATTTGATGTAACTCCTGTAAGTGCAACAACGACCTGTTGTCCGTTTGTAGCTGAAGCAATATCAGCTTTCACAGCAATAGTATATGAAGAATTTGCTGGAACTGTGAACAAACCATTTCCTGCGTTGAATGTGATTTTACCAGATGAAACTGAAGCTGCATCTGTCAATCTCATTGCACCGTTGTAAAGGTATACATTTGAGAGAGATGTATCTGATGACACACCGAGTCTTGCAAATGATACATTTGTAACGACGGCTGGAGTAGCTGTGTTGTTGGTGAATGTGAATTCAGCAAGATCAGCAGCTGCTTGACCAGCAACGATTGCGCTAGCCATAGGTGATGAAGCAGCCAAAGTGACTGCCAAATCTGTACCTGTGGTTGTCGCTCCACCGTCTGCTGTGACGTTTCCGTTTCCTGTGGCTGTGTTTACAGAAGCAATTTTGGCTCTTGTGATAGCACCAAAATAACCTGCTGCTGGTTTAATACCATTAGCCAATTGGAATTTGATAAGAGCAGCTTTTGTTACTCCTCCAAAATAACCTAAAGGATAGCCTGAAGCCATATATCCCCCTCCGATCAACATATTTTGAAGTGCTGTAACATCGTCACCCTTAGCACCTAATTGAAGATCTCTTGTAAAGTTGTAACCTGAAGTAGCTGTGACTGTGGTTGCACCTAGTGCAGCTTGAGCAGCAGCGACTTTGTCTGGAGCGATAACACCAGCAGCGATAAGCAAGTTCATTAATTCACTTGCTGTCAAAGCTTTGGCGCTTCCTACTCCGACCACCAATGATAGAACCATTGTCAATCCGACAATAGCTGAAACCAATGATGTCATTGTTTTTTTACTCATATTTTATAATTGTAATTTATAATCCATTTACTCCTTACTAATAAAACTAATAATGTGGAGCGGATTATTTTTCTTTTCGTTTGTACAATCTGGTTTGATATGATCTCCGCAGATAAAGCAAAAAACTTCGACTAAAAATTTAATGCAAAGACAAACAACTCGTCTCTAAACTTCAAACACAAAAAAATAATTAAATAAATAATTAAATAAATAATAATTTATTTTGCATCCAAAGCCGACACACTACCGACGAAAATAATGTATCTTGAATACTATTTTTTTCTTCCCATATTTCTCCGTTAAAAACGGAGTTCGACACAAGTAGAAAAAATTAGTTGTCTAAATTAAAACTGACATTCTTTCATTCTGAATATTTGATTGTCAAAGTTCTCGACCTTGCTGACAACCGAGCTTTGAGCGAAGCTCAATCTTGCAAGAAAAACTGTAACAAGGATATAGTATAAACCACTAAAAGTGGCGTAACTCTATCCTTAGCGTCTATTATATATTTTTGCAAACAAACAAGCAAAAACATAATCTGTGGATAACTTTAAAGAGGCCCGTAAGGCCTTTTTTGTTTTCCATAGATTGAGGGCATTGTTACATAAATTAGGATATAAAGCAAACAAATTGAAGAGTCAGGATAGAATAGACTTTAAAAGGACTGGAATGTTCAAATTTTAAGAGTCTGGTTGAGGCCATCATAAGGCCGACCCGAGGACCTTAAAATTTGAACACCCCCAGTCCTTTCGTAACATAATAGTTAAAAAATAGTTTAAAAGACATTTCTAAACCAACGAATATTTACTCCACCTTCTCACTCCCTCTTTCTTTAATATTCCTTTGGTCATAAGGGCTATAAGCTCCCTTTGAATAGTCTTTTCACTGCAATCTCTAATGCGCACCGCAAAATCTTTTATTGTTAAAATTTTATCCTTTTTAAGCATCGCAATAATAACTTCCTGCCTATCATTTTTGTCTTTTATGATTTCTAGATGTCCTTTGGATTTTTGCTGAGTGTTATTATAAAGTACTCTGTCTTTGATACTGTCCTTTATATCTTTTTGGACATTTTCCCTATTATCAAAAGACTCCCCTGCTGTAATTATATTTTTGAAAAAAGAAATATTATTGAAATCACCTTCTTTAATATCCCCACCTACCGCAAAAAAATCTTGGTTGAAAATTTGTGATTGTGAACTACTCTTTGACCATGTTTTTAAGAGTATTTCTGTCACTTTATTTATTTCTTCAAGTAAAATATCGGCGTTCATATTTGAAACACCTCCAATATTTCTAACCAAATTTATAAGAAAGGATATATTTGTAAAATGTTTTAAAAGAATGATTGAAAATTGATCTGAATTAGTATTTCTATGAGACACATTGAGAGCATCTTTTAAAAGTGTATTGGCGATATCTTTGATAGCAAACTTTGCAGGTTCTGTATCGGACAAAAATCCGCTTATGATATAAAGCGCTGTAACTATTCTTTCTGTCTTTTTGAATACAAAATAATTGATATTATCATTATGAAAAATAACCCTTTGAATAGCATTTGTTATTGGGCTATTTTCTACAGGGTTTGATTGGCTTATTTTTGAAATTTTTGTATTCTCTTCCATATGTATTATTTAATGTCTTTTAAAAAAAGACTCCTTAATTTAAATATGTCTTTTATAGTTGTCTGATAGAAATCATTAAGGACGAAGAACTTTCTGTCTATTATATATCGGACAAAAAAGTTGTAAAGCTTCTATTTGGTAGATTATCATAGTTATATATAAAAGTCAATAGAGGTCAAAGGGCCAAATAATAATCCAGAAACTTTTTATATTATTAATTTTTGATATAATTGTTAGATGAAAGATTCAAAATCATCCCAGAAAAAAGGAGCTAAAAAAGATTTTATAACCGGACTGAAAAACGAAACCAAGCAGGGTATTTTTGCAATAATGTTTTTCGTAATTGCCATATTATTTTCTCTGGCTCCACTTCAGAAAGCTGGTGTAGTCGGAGAAAAAACTTATACAATTTTTTCCTATCTTTTAGGAATAGGATACTTCCTCATTCCCATACTCTTTTTAATGCTAAGTATTTCTTTTTTGTTAAACGAAGAAAGAGTTTTAAATAAACTAAAAATTACTGGCGGAATCCTTTTTTTTATTTCAAGTCTTGGAATCATAGACGCTATCTCACGCACATACTTTGTAGTAGCAAAAGGAGGGCTTCTCGGAAAGTTTATTTCACTCCCTTTATTAAAACTTTTTGGATTGTCTGCAACTCTTGTCATACTTATCGCGGTTTTAATAATTTCTATACTTGTACTTTTTGAAACAAAATTTACTATTGATACAATTTTCTTTTGGAGAAGGTGGAAAAAGAATAGAGATGAAGATGAGGATGAAAATGAAGAAGAAATTGAGGATGAAGATAATCTAAAAGAAAAGGTAAAGGATGCTGAAAAAAGAAGAGATAAAGAAATTGAGAAAGAAGAAAAAGAAAACGAATCATTAAAGAAAAAAGTACAGAAAGCAATAAATATAAAAAAGGGAGACGAAGAAGAGGATTTTAAAATATCAAATAGAGCATCTATCATCGGGACTTACGCTCCCCCACCACTCGACCTACTTTCCACAGACAAAGGAAAGCCAGGTGTTGGAGACATCAAAGCAAATGCAAATATTATAAAAAGGACTTTGCAAAATTTTGGCATTGATGTAGAGATGGATGAAATTTCTGTCGGGCCGTCTGTCACGAGATATGCTTTAAAACCCGCTGAAGGTATCAAGGTTGCTCGCATATTAGGTCTTCAAAATGACCTCTCACTCGCACTAGCTGCTCACCCTCTTCGTATAGAAGCACCTATCCCAGGTAAGTCCCTCGTCGGCATTGAAATACCAAACACTATAAAATCCATGGTTGGACTAGGATCTCTCGTAGGATCGGAGGAATTTCAAAACTCAGAGAAACCACTTTTGGTATCACTTGGTAAAGGCATTTCTGGAAAACTCCATTTTTCAAATCTAGCAAAAATGCCTCACCTACTCATAGCTGGAGCTACTGGCTCCGGAAAGTCTGTCACTATTCACACTATTATTACTTCCCTCTTGTACAGAAATTCACCACAAGACCTAAAGTTTATAATGATAGACCCAAAGAGAGTTGAACTTACCCTTTACAACAAAATCCCTCACCTACTCACCCCTGTCATCACAAATGCAAAAAAGACTATTTTAGCTCTCAAGTGGGCAGCCAAAGAAATGGATCGCAGATACGATGTACTCGAAGGAAAAGCCGTAAAAGATATAGACTCCTATCACAAAAATATTCTTGCGCCTGAATTAAAGAAAATTAATGAACTTCAGGAAAACAAAAAATTCAATCCTGAAATACATAAAATTCCAGAAACAATGCCTTATATAGTGGTCGTTGTCGACGAACTTGCCGATATTATGATGTCGTATCCAAGAGAACTTGAAAGCGCTATAGTTCGACTCGCACAAATGAGTCGTGCAGTTGGGATCCATCTTATTCTTTCTACCCAGAGACCTTCTGTGAATGTCATTACAGGTCTTATCAAAGCAAACATTCCTGCAAGAATTGCCCTACAAGTTGTTTCTCAGATAGATTCTCGAACAATTCTCGACACAATGGGGGCAGAAAAGCTTCTAGGGGCTGGAGATATGCTTTATCTCGGTGGCGAAATGTCAAAACCTGTCAGAATTCAGTCCGCATTTGTCACAGAAAATGAAGTGAAGGCAGTTACAAAATATCTTTCAACTACTTATCAAGATGAATTACCAGAAATTATTTCTTTAACAGAAACAGCCAACGAAAAAGGAGATATTTTTGATGCAACGATTGAAGATGATGAAGATGAAGATGATGATACTCTATATGAAGAAGCCAAAGATATAGTTCAAAAAGCAGGTAAAGGTTCGACCTCTTATTTACAAAGAAAACTTCGGGTAGGATATGCAAGAGCTGCACGACTGATGGATATGCTTGAAGAAAGAGGTGTTATTGGACCAGCTGATGGAGCAAGACCAAGAGAAGTAATAGGTGCAGTCGGTACAACAGATACAGATATTGATGTTGATGCAGAAAATGTTGAAAAGATAGATGACAAAGAAGAAAATCCAAGTGATTTAGAAAAATTATTATAAAATATGAGAGATAGAACAATAAAATGTTTTAAAATAGGAATTATTTCAATATGTGCTTTTTTTATACTAGGATATTCTCTGTATGAAGTACAAAAAATAGTATCGGGACCAAAAATTTTGTTTACAAGTACTATGAATGGAGCCACTGTCTCCGAATCCCTGGTGACTGTCGCTGGAAACGCAAAAAATATAACAAATATTAGTCTGAACGACAAAAAGATCTATGTTGATGAAAAAGGAAATTTTAGTGAACAAATTTTACTTTCCTATGGATATAATATTCTATCAATAAAAGCTGAGGATAGATTTGGAAAAAAAATAGATAAAACCTTAGAGATGATTTATAAGTAAAAGATAAAAAAATACCCCGTCTACCAATTGGTAGACGGGGTATTTTTTTGAGACTATTCTCTAGATACTCCTGTAGCAGCTGGGCCTTTTTCACTCTGAACGACTTCAAAAGAAACGGCATCGCCGACTCTGAGTTCATCAAAAGTAACACCAACGAGCTCTTTAGAATGGAAGAAAAGATCTTTTGCTTCACCTTCGCGAGCAATAAATCCAAATCCTTTCTGAGTAAGAGTTTTGATTGTTCCTGTCATGATATTGTTATATTTATTATTTTACTTGAAACTTCGACGATGTTCCTGTGTCTAAACACTGTGAACTATAGTAACACAGTCTTCTATTATTACCTAATGGTAATAGAAGATAGACTTTTTAACATTTTTTGTATAGAATCAAGAACATTATGGGAATATTAGAATATAGCGAAGTCACAGAGAGAAAATATATTGTTTTTGAAGGGCAACCTTATGAGGTTATTTCGTCACATGTTTTTAGAAAACAGATGAGAAAGCCCGTAAATGCTACAAAACTCCGAAATATGATCACTGGGAAAATTACCGAGATTTCTTTTCATCAATCAGAAAAAGTGAAAGAGGCAGATATAGAGATTAAAAATGCCAAGTTTTTGTATAAGACAAAAGGTGAATTTTGGTTTTGTGAACCAGAAGACCCAAGCAAGAGATTCAAACTTGAAGAAGCTATCATGGGTGATCAGTCTAGATTTATGAAAGCAAACTCTCTAATAGAAATTATGATTTTTGAAGAAAAGATTATTGGTACCAAACTACCGATAAAAGTGGAACTCAAAGTGACCGAGGCCCCGCCAGCAGTGAAAGGCGATACAGCAACAGGCGGTACAAAACAAATTACTCTTGAAACAGGAGCTGTCATAAACGCTCCCCTATTTGTAAATGAAGGAGATACCGTTAGTATAAATACTGTGACAGGAGAATATACGAGCAGAGTTTAAAAACGCAAGAAAAAAGGAAACCCTCCACAAAATACTTTTGCCCATCACGAAAATTTTTTGCTAAAAATTTTCTCTGTCCGTCGCCAGTCGCGACTCCCAAGGATGTTCAAAAGTACTTTGTTACAAGTTTCCTTTTTTCTTGCGTTTTTAAATTTCCTTCAACTTCGCTTTGATTTCTTTCAAAATATCGTTTGCAATTTTTGTGTTATCACGGAGAAATTGGCGAGTAGCGTCGTAACCACGGCCTAGTTTTGTCTCACCATATTCATAGGAATTTCCAGATTTTTTGAGAATTCCCTGACTCTCTCCAAGGGCAATAATCTCCCCTTCCTTTGAAATGCCTTCGTTGTACATAAGATCAAATTCTGTCTGTTTGAAAGGAGCAGCCACTTTATTTTTGACAACCTTTACTCTGACACGACCACCCATTATTTCCTCGCCTTTCTTTATTTGTGCAATTCTGCGAATATCTAGACGAACTGAAGTGTAAAACTTGAGTGCCTTTCCGCCGGGTGTCGTCTCTGGATTACCAAACATCACACCGATCTGCATTCTGATCTGGTTTATGAAAATAACTATTGTCTTGGACCTTGCAACTATAGCAGTAAGCTTTCTGAGTGCTTGTGACATAAGTCTAGCTTGCTTACCGACATGATATGCACCCATATCGCCTTCTATTTCATCCTTTGGAGTGAGAGCGGCTACGGAGTCGATGACAATCACATCCATTTTTCCAGATCTGACCAAGCTATCGACAATCTCAAGTCCTTGTTCACCTGTGTCTGGCTGAGAAATTAAAAGCTGATCTATTTTTACACCGATTTTCTTTGCATATTCCGGATCCATTGCGTGTTCTGCGTCTATGTAGGCACAAATACCTCCCTTTTTCTGTGCTTCAGCCACTACATGCAGAGCGAGGGTGGTCTTACCAGATGATTCTGGACCAAAGATCTCAACTATTCTGCCTCTTGGAAGACCACCGACGCCGAGTGCGGCATCTAGGCCAATAGAACCAGTCGAAATGGCGTCCACATCTACATGAGGTTTTTCTCCAAGCATCATTATGGACTCATCACCAAATTTTGCTTTAATTGCATTTAGAGTGTCCTCTATTTTCTGATCTTTTACATCCAGAGTATTTTTTACTTCTTTTTCCTTCACTTCCTTCCCAAATTTTTTCGCCATTTTATTATTTTGTTAAATTATTAATTTTTTTCCTATTTTTAATATTACCATAAATCCAGCCAACTATAGATCCAAAAATAAAATATGTTATTGAACTAAATATAATTATCGCAACATATGCCCAAAAAGGTGATGATGTTAATATCAAGGATGGAGTGAATAATAATCCTAAAATTAATCCAGGGAAAGAAACTGCAAGAGTAATAATTCTTTCCCCTCCTTGGAAAATTAGATTAGCTAAATAAGCAGTAAGAAACATCAAAATCGATATCGAAAACCCAACGCCACCTCCTTTTTCCCAATATGGCCAATCTTTCCAAAATTTCATTTTATTCAAGATCATTAATTAATAAATGTAGTAATATTCTATCATATAAAGAAAAAACAAGAAAATTTTATTAGGGGTGGCGATCCTGTTCCTTTTGAACTGACTTGGGAGGCTGACTGAGCCGAGCACGAGGAATTTTTTAGCAAAAAAATATCCGTGCAGTTCAAAAGGAATGGGTCGACAGGACCCCGATAAATTTTCTAGTTTTTTCTGCCCTACTTTATCTTGAAACAAAAGGCATTAGTGCCATATATCTCGCTCTTTTTATAGCTTCAGAAAGTTGTCTTTGGCTTCTGGCGCAGACAGAGGTTTTCTTTTTGCCATTCATTCTGGCATGAGGATTAACAAACTTCTTCAAGAGTTCTATATCTTTATAATCTACGTGCTTTATATTATTTTGTGAGAAAAAACATTGTTTATTTATCATATTATTTAAAATTAAAACGGTATATCTTCTGGATTAATTTCTTCTGTTGGATAATCTATTGTATCCATTTTGTCTGCTTTTTTGTTGTCCTCTTCTGGTGCCTTCGCCGATACATTTGATTTTGGAGTGTATGTTCCCCCGCTTCCACTCGGTCTCGGACCAAACTGAACACGGTCCGCAATAATTTCCATTTTATAATTTTTCTTTCCATCGGTCTCCCAACTTCTTGTCTGCATTCTTCCTTCTACCAAAACATTACTACCTTTTTTCAAATATTGGCCCACGGTTTCAGCTTGTTTACCAAAAACAACGACATTATGAAAATCAGCAGCTTCTTGTTTTGCACCATTTTTATCTTTCCAAACCCTATTTGTAGCGACAGAAAAAGATGCGACTTGAATTCCTGAAGGAAGAGCTCTCATTTCTGGATCTCTTGTCAAATTACCGACTACGAATGCTTTGTTTAAATACATTTTAAAAAATTATTTAATGATATATAATTATACTCCTTCACTCACAAGATCGTCTATTGACTTGTCTATATCCTCAACAGAAGCTGGCTTGACCTCTGTCTTCTCCTTCTCTGCCTTCTCTGCCTTTTCTGCCTTTTCAGACTTTTCTAATTTAAATTTAACTTCCTTTGCAACAAAAGAAAGTGATTTAGGATAAAACATTGTATTTTCTCTCACTGTTTTGATCACAAGATATCTAAGAACTGACTCATTTGATTTCATAAAAGAATCAATCTTTGTAATATCCCCTCCTTCTGTAAGTGCAAACTTTATAAAACCAAAATATGCTTTATCAAACTTTTTGTATGTGCCACCAAAAGCTTTCTTGATAGTATAAGTAAGTGGTCGAAGTTTTGGATTTTCCTCAGAGATAATAACTGAATTTTCTTTAGCCAAAATCTCTTTGATTTTCTCTACTTCTCCTGGGACGTTTTCTTCTGCAATAGAAGAAATAAGGTGATAGCCCACCTCATATACTTTTTCGTCTATTTTCTTTGCAATTATTTCCTTCTTTTCCATAGCCATAAATACTAGCACAGAGAAAACCAAAACGCAATATCTAAAATTTTAGTATTTTTTCGAACATAGTTTTATCTTTAAATTTCCCCACAATAGACAAATTCAACTTTTTATCCACAAAAATTTCATTTGCTAGTTTTCTGATTTCTTCTGCCGTTACAGCTTTTATTTCTTTTATTCTATCTTCTGGATTTCCTATCTTTTTCTTAAAAGCTTCTTGGAAACCATAAAATTCAGCAATAGAATCTGAAGATTCTAGACTAAGTTTCAAATTTCCTATAAGCATACTTTTTACTTTATCCAGCTCTTCTTTTGAAACTAATTCTTCCTTCAAGCGAGCAAACTCCTCGATAATTGCTTTTATTGCAATACCAATTCTTTTTGTGTCCACACCAGCTGATACTACAAAAACTCCGTGGTCCGTAGATGAATCTTGCCCTGCATGAACATAATAGCAGATACCAAGATCCTCTCTCATTTTTGTAAAAAGTCTAGAAGACATTCCCCCGCCCAGAATTCCAGAAAGTAATCGTGCAACTGAAATGTTGTCCTTGTACATATCGAGAGACCGAACACCGAGAATGATATGTGTCTGATCTGTGTCTTTGAAATATAGACCGACTTGCGGTTTCTTTTGGGTTTCTTTAACCCCCTTCTTGCCATATTTTTTGGAAACAGAAATTTTAGAAAAAGATTTTTTTACCATATCAAAAGCTTTTTTCTCTTCTACATTTCCAGCTACTACCACAGTGGTCGCCTCAGCGACATAATGTTTCTTACGATAATCCACAAAATCAGATCTTTTCATCTTTAAAATATTTTCTTTTAGACCTGCTATAGACCACCCTGCTGGCACATCTCCATAAAGAAGCTTACTAAACTCTTCTTCCACAATTCTCTGAGGAAGATCCTTATACATATTTATTTCTTCCAGAATAACTCCTTTTTCTTTTTCCATTTCTTTTTCAGAAAAAGTGGAATTCTGATAGATATCAGAAACTACATCAAGTATTTTTTCGAAACTTGCATTGTCAGCTTTTGCAAAATATCCTGTATATTCTTGGCCAGTAAATGCATTATAATGGGCACCAAGTTCGTCTAATTCAAAAGAAATTTCCTTGTGTGTAAGTCTTTTTTGAGTTCCCTTAAAACACATATGCTCTAGAAAATGAGAGATGCCATTATTTTCTTTTTGTTCATATTTGGAGCCTGCTTCAACAAGTACCAAGACTGTTACAGTAGGATTTTCTTTCATCGGTACAACAACAATCCTAAGGCCGTTTGATAAAACTTTTTTTGTGTAATTCATCTTTGTATCATATTAGAAAAATGATGAAAAGAAAAGGGGCACGCGCATCAGATGCGCGGGCCCCTTTTCTTTGATTTACATTAATTTCTCTTGTAAAAAATTTACGAGCTCTTCTATTTTTATCCTTTCCTGCTTTCCAGAATCCCTATCACGCACCGTGACGGTATTGTCTTTCTCAATAGTATCAAAATCCACAGTCACACAAAATGGCGTCCCGATTTCATCTTGTCTTCTGTATCTTTTACCAATATTTCCGTTATCGTCAAACATCACAGCTCCAAATTTCTTTTTCAAATCTTCATACACTTCTCTCGCTTTTTCCACAAGAGTAGGCTTATTTTTCAAAAGTGGAAATACAGCAATTTTTATTGGTGCTATTCCTGGGACAAACTTGAGATAAGTTCGCACTTCGCCCCCCATCTCATCTTCTGTATATGCATCCGATAAAATGGCAAGAACCGTTCTGTCTACACCAAAAGATGGCTCCACACAATGTGGAATAATTTTTGTTTTTGTCTCTTCATCTAAATATTCCAAATTCACGCCACTCGACTCCATATGCCTACCGAGATCATAGTCCGTTCTATAAGCTAAACCGTAAAGCTCATTTCTACCAAAAGGAAATTCGAATTCAAAATCAATCGTTCTCTTTGAATAAAAAGCTCTGTCAGCATCAGGAATCTCGTGTTCATAGACATGTTCTTTCTTCAACCCAATTTCTTTTGTAAAATCCAACATTTCTTTTCTGAAATCTTCAAAAACTTTTTCCCAACCATCTGGTTTTATCAAGTATTCAATTTCCATTTGTTCAAACTCTCGTGTTCTAAACAAAAAATCTCTTGGAGCAATTTCATTTCGGAAAGCCTTGCCTATCTGTGCCATACCAAAGGGAAGCTTGGGATGATATGAATCAATAATATTTTTATAATTTACAAACATTCCCTGTGCTGTCTCTGGGCGAAGATAAGAAATAGAATTTTCATCTTCGATGGCACCCACTGAAGTTTTAAAAAGCATATTAAACTGTCTTTCCTCCCCCATTTCGCCACCACAATCAGGACATTTGAGAGGATTTTCAAGTTGATCACTTCTGAATCTTTTCTTGCACTTTTTGCACTCTGTAAGTGGATCAGAAAAACCACCGACGTGGCCTGTAGCTTTCCACACATTTTGATTCATAAGGATAGTGGCATCTACTCCATACATATCTTCCCTATCCGTGACAAACTTCTTCCACCAAAAATTTTTAACGTTATTTTTGAGAGCTAGTCCAAGTGGCCCATAATCCCAAGTACCCGCAAGCCCTCCATAAATCTCAGACCCTTGATAAACAAAGCCCCTTCTCTTACAGAGAGAAATTATTTTTTCCATCAATTCGTTACTTTCTTTTTTTATTTTTGTCATATGACTATTTAATCATAAAAAAATTATTGTACAACTATACCACCTTTATCTGACATATTTGGATCAGTCTTAATCTCAGTAGTAATAGCCTGTTTTTTCTGTGTAACTGTGGTACCAGTAAAAGAATCTACACCAGAAATAATAGACTCATTTAAAATATCCGCGATATCACCCACTTGAGATAAACTTGGAGTAAAAGAAATCTGAAAAGAAACTTCTCTAACTGGAAGCGTCGTACCTGCACCTGCTTGAATATTGCCAATATTCCACACTATTTGATTGCTTGCCGAGTCATAAGAAATATCTTCACTACTTGTATTAGATACTCCTACCCATTTCATATATGAGGGTAATGATGAAGATACTTTTGTATTTGTGACGTTGTTTGTAGGATTGGTTGCAGTCCATGTAATAGTGTATGTAGTTTCTTTTTCAGCTTTTGGAGGTATTGGACCAATATTTTTAAACGGCCCGATGAAGTAGTACCCTCTTGCGAGCAAAGCTATATCAGAAATAATTTTTATAGTTTTCGTCTCTGAATAAAAAACTTCTTTCTGGGTAGATGCGCTATCTGTCCTTCTACCTCGTACTGAAACATTAAAAGTGATTGAGGGGTTATTAAATATTGACCCAGTTTTTGACATACTAGAAAAAGCGGAAAAATTAAAAGAGCTATTTATGTTTTCTCCTGGTGCAAGTGAAGTAAAAGAAGAATTTGTCTGTTTATTAAAAACTATTTGATTGTCTATAGACTGATATATACCTCCATTTACTGAGACACTTGTCTTGTCTAAAATTAACCCCTGAATAGAAATGTCTGTTTCCAAATCATAAATCGTATCAGATAAATTATTTGTCAGAATAATATCATTTTTTATACTTTTTCCGCTCAAGATAGCTACTTCCTTACTAATATCTCCATTCGTGGACAAAACAAGATTAACAAAAGGTTTCCTTACAAAAATAGAAGTGGTAAAAGAAGCAAGAGACGTAGTGATAGACCTATTATCAAGCTTATCTGGCATGCCTATATTAAATTTAAAAACTTTTTCTTCGCCGTCTTGCCCCGCAATAAGCCCAGATATTTTAATTTTTTTAATAGCTCCTGGCTCGAAATCACCCAAATTCCAAATGTTGTTGCCCACTGAAGGTGTGATATCAGAACTTTTATAATCAAAACCAAAAGGATAATCCGCTCTCAAAGCCAAGTTTTTCACAATAGTCAAAGAATTTGATTTTACCTCAATATTAAAATCAGTTTTTTGATTTGCATTTACTTCAGAAGAATTAACCACCGTGAGATTTACGGGAGAAGAACTAATCAAAAAAGAAAATGTTTTATTTTTATAAAAAATACCGCTTGATCCTGGAATCCTATACTCTACGGTAATGTTTACATCTTTCTGACTATTTTCTTCTCCAAAGACTAAGGCATTTATCGTTTGGGTGACATTTTTACCCACAGATATATCACCCAAAGCCGTATCGTATCTTTTTAATTCTGTAGATGGATTATTGGGGTCTGTCATACCAGTAGGATACTCTATGTGCAAATTTACTGACTCAAGAAGAGTAGTGTTGTTGTTGATGATTTCAATATCCATCGGCAAAGACTCTCCCCCTCCGACAGAGACTGGTCCGCGCACAACCACATCAATATTATTGCCTGATATTACATTTGCGCCAAAGAAAAATTTATAAAAAGCAAAACCTGAAGCTGTAAAGAAAAACAAAAGTGCAATTAACAAAACTTTCATAAAAGGAAAATCCTGAGTACTTTCTTTTTCTAGGTCGGTATTGTCCCATGCGGTTGGTAAATCTGGCTTATGTAAACCAACACTATGCCTTTTGATAGTGCCATCGACAGAGCTCATATTTTTAGAATATAATTTATTTTTTATTCCTTCTATTCTATCTTTTTCTTTATTTTCTTCTTCAAACATATTCTTATATTATAACATAAATTAAAGATGCGTTTCATCTAGAGATTTATTGACTTCTTTTATTATTTCTTTGCGCATTGATTCTGCGAGCATTATTACATTTTCATCATAGTCATGATTCTCAAAAAGTCCTTCGAAACCTTTTGTTTTTAGATATCCTAAACTTCGCATTATTCTTGCCACAGATAAACATTCAAGCCCTGGCGTAATACCTTTTTCTCTGACATTTTTCAGTGAACCTTTTATTGCCAAAAATAATTCCTTATTTTTTTCTTCACCATGGACAAGACGCAATACCAAAGAAAAAATTTTCCCAGAAAAGTTTATAATTTCTTGATTTATTTTTCTTGTCCCGTTAGAGGTAGAACTCGCCTCGAGTTCGTTAGCTCTAACGGGATCATTTATAAAATTAATAGAATGTTCTGCTCCGACGATTCGCCAATATTCCCTTCCACGGACAAGAGAAACCGAAAGACAATTAAAATCAGAAAGATGGTATCGCAACTTTGATTTTAAAAACCTGACTCCAGTAGCTCCTGCGCGAATCAGTCCAAAGTCTTCAGTAAACAAAAAATAAATTTTGTCTGCATCTTTACGTTGTAAACTTTTTAAAATAAAAGCTTCTGTATTATATTTGTGATGCATATGGTCAGGAAATTTGGAAAGAAAAATCTGCCACATCTGATGACAATTGCCCGACATTTTCTCCCTTGAGAGAAAGAGAAGAAAAAGAAAATTCTTTTATATTTGTAGCCTTCAAAATATCTTTTTCATATTTTTCCAAAAATTTCTTGCCTTTTTCGTCTGTATGAATCGTAAGAGCAACTACATCGCTCGGACTCAAACCTTTAGTTTTTCGTAATTCCTGTAAAGCTCGTATCACTTCTCTCACAATTCCCTCTTCTTTGAGCTCCTCCGTCATCGTCGCGTCTAGCTCCACTCCTCCCGAAATACCACTATCAAAAAGAACTTCCTTTACATTCAATTCTTCTTTCACAAGGAGACTAAGCGACTCATCTGTAGATATTTTTTGATTTTTTATTTTAACCGACAAAAGTGGCTGTCTGACTTTTATGCCAAGCCTTGTTCTTGCCTCAAGCCCTAGGGAAACCACTTCTCTCACTTGTTTCATTTCTTCTATGATTGTTTTTTCTTCACCCGAAAGATCCCCGACAAAGTTTTCCGGCCAATTTTCCAAGTGAACACTTTCCTTTTGTAATCCTCCAGTAATTTTTAAATACAAATCTTCTGCAAGAAAAGGCATTGATGGTGCCAAAAGTTTAGAAAATTCCAAGATCACTGTTTTTGTGGTAAACATTGCTGAGTTTTTGTCTTTTTCATCTTCAGATTTGAATCTGTCACGAGATCTTCTCAAAAACCATGTCGAAAGATCATCCACAAAGTCCCCGATAGGTCTCACTGCTTTGTCTAGCTCGTAACCATCTGTAAACTTTGTAATTTCAGTTGCTGTTTCTTTTAATCTCGTAAGAATCCATCTATCTAAAATATTTGTTGGGTTTTTGTATTCTTCAGATTTAGTAATATCCAAGTCAAAACCCCCATACATTTCAAAAAATGTATAAACATTTTGAAGTCTCATAATAATTTTCTTCAAAATTTCATCCACACCCTTGTCAGAAACTCTCAAATCTTCCGCTTTTACAACAGGTGAAGATAAAAGATAATATCTCAAAGCATCGGCACTATATGTACTTACAAGATCCATTGGACTCGTGTAATTTTTCAAACTCTTTGACATTTTTTGTCCATCTGATGCCAGGACAATCCCATTTACCATAACATTTTTGTATGATGATCTCCCAAAAAGTGCCACAGAAAGTACCAACATTGAATAAAACCATCCTCTTGTTTGATCCACCCCTTCAGAAATAAAGTCGGCAGGAAAACCAATGCCTTTTTCTGGATTAAATTTATTCAAATTTTCAAATGGATAATGAGACTCGGCATAAGGCATAGATCCAGATTCAAACCAACAATCAAAAACTTCAGGGATTCTTTTCATAGTTCCACCACATTTACATTTCAAAGTGACTTCATCTATAAAAGGTCTATGCAGATCAAGTTCATAATTTCTATTGTGTGGAATAGGCGAAAAAGGGATTTCTCTTATTTCGGAATTTTCAATAAAAGCTACTCCCTGCTCTTTTGTTTTGAGTGCTTCGGTTCTATTTAAACCTTGCACCCCACAAAACATAAGCCAGATGGGAGTATTGTGAGAAATAATTAAAATATTTTTATCTTCATTTTTCGCATCTATTTCATAGAGAAAATCCGTCATCCTTTTTTTGACATTTTCATAATTTTCTCCTCCGCGCGGAGTCTTTGTAAATTTTTCTTCTCTAGTACCAAAAAATGCTTGATACTCGAGGCCTTTCTTGCCATCAAATTCTCCACCGTAAATTTCATGAAGCCTCTCATCGTAGATAATTTTGTCTTTTGAATAACCGATATTTTCTGCAATTATTTCAGCAGTTTCTTTTGTCCTCATAAAAGGAGAACAATAAATAATGTCTATCTTATCTTTTAGTTTTTTTGCGGCAGCGACTGCTTGTTCTCTACCTACTGCAGTGAGATGATTTATAGATTTTGGATTTGAACTCAAGATTCCAGAAACATTGCTTTCTGCTTCGCCGTGTCTCACAATCAAAAATTTATTTTTACTTTTTGTCCTTTCTTTTATTTCTTCAATTGAGCCAATAAATTCTTTTTCTGGACAACAGTCACATTTCCATACAGGAAGCGGTGCACCCCAAAATCTGGATCGTGAAATAGACCAATCGCGAACATTTTCGAGCCATTTACCAAATCTTCCATCTCCCACTTCTTCTGGAACCCATTTTATTTTTTTATTTTCTTCTACAAGCTTATCTTTTAATTGAGTTACCTCTACAAACCATGAGCTTGTAGCATAATTGAGAAGAGGTGTCTGACATCTCCAACAATGTGGATATGAGTGAATAAACTTTTCTTTTGCATAAAGAGTCCCCTTTCCAGCCAAAAACTTGATGATTTCAATATCGGCGAGCTGGGGATTTTCTATTGGTTTAACCTGTGCTTCGTGAAAATCTATTACTTCTTTTTTAAATCTACCATCCATTCCGACATGTTGAATAAAAGGTAATTTTTGCTCTTTACCCAAATTCATATCATCTTCTCCAAATGCAGGTGCAATATGAACTATTCCAGTACCGTCTTCTGTAGTAACAAAAGATGCACCATAAACTTTAAAACCATTTTCTATATTTTTTAAATCAGCATTATTATAATAATCAAAAAGTGGTTTGTAAAACATTCCGATAAGTGCATTGCCCTCAGTTTTTTCTAAGATTTCATATTTTTCTTTTATAACAGAAAGTCTAGCTTCAGCCAAAATAAATTTCTCATTTCCAATTTTTATTTTTACATAATCTACTTCTGGATTGACTGCCAAAGCAACATTCCCAGGCAAAGTCCATGGGGTCGTCGTCCAAGCCAAAAAGAATGTTCCAGGCTCATCTACAAGCTCAAATTTGACTGTGACAGATATATCGGTGATATCCTTGTATCCTTGACCGACTTCAAAATTGGATAAAGTGGTACCACAATGAGGGCATAAATGCATGGACTTGAATCCTTCATAAAGTAAGCTTTTTTTGTGTAATTCTTTGAAAATCCACCATACTGTTTCAGTATATGTAGGGCTCATTGTCCGATAGTCGTTTTCCATATCTACAAAGCGACCCATTCTCGGAATTACTTTTTTCCATACATCTGCATAAGTAAAAATCTTTGTCCTCGCTACATCATTAAATTTTTCTATACCATATTCTTCAATATCTTTTTTTGATTTTAAACCTATTTCATCGGCAACAATATTTTCAATAGGCAAACCATGCGTATCCCAACCCCATCTTCGAGCAACATGATTTCCTTTCATTGTTTGATATCTACCTACATAGTCTTTCATTGTTCCAGCAAGAATGTGACCATAATGTGGAAGCCCGGTGGCAAAAGGCGGACCATCATAAAATACAAATTCACCTTTAGAAAAGGGTTTTTCCAAAGTTTTTTTGAAAATTTCGTTTTCTTGCCAAAATTGTAGGATTTCCTCCTCTCTTTCCGCAATTTTGCTCTTTTTTGTGGAATTTAAGGTCTCGCCTCCAAGAGAGTTCCCGGATTTTTCCTTTTCTTGTGTTTTTTCTTGGGGTTTTTTAGACATTTTTTTATAAAAAGCTTGAAATCCCATTTTAGCAGTTTTTACAAAAAAAAGAAATCTCAAAAATTATTGAACTATATTTAAAAAAAGTCACCGGCACGCATAGAAGCGATTCGGTGACCTTGCTTTTTTTAGACCTTTAGTCTAGAACCAGGTTTTCTCACTCTGCGTCTCGACACATTGGAATATGGATGATTACCATATACTGAGTTTGAAATCCTAACATACTCAATAGGAAAAACCAAATTACATTTTTTCCATCACTTTAATTCCAAGAAGTTTTAGGCCATTTTCCATCACAATAGAAAAAGCTTCCGTAAGAGCGATCTTGTAAGGGGAATTCAGATCTTCCTTATTTACGATTTTCCCTTCGGCATAAAAATTGTTGAATGCCGACGCGGTCTCGATCAAATATGTAGCAATATGACTTGGCGAATAGTCCTTCCCTGCCCTTTCCACTATTTCAGGGAATTTGTAAAGATTTTTTTCAAGTTCTGAAATATTGCTATTTGGTTTTTTAAAATCTGCTTTTATTTTTTCTTCTTTTGCTTTTCTCAAAATAGATTTGGCGCGAGCATAAGAATATTGTAGATATGGACCAGAATCACCTTCAAAAGAAATAGACTTATCAAAATCAAAAATAATATCTTTTCCGGTGACTTGTTTTAAAATTGAATATTTCAAAGCTCCAACTGCCACTTTTTCAGTAACTTTTTCTTTTTCGCTGTCTTTCATGTCTCTGTCAAAAATTTTCTTCGCAACTTCCACTTTAATTTTCTCAATCAGAGAAATAGCTGTAATGACATCTCCTGTTCTAGAAGACATCTTCCCTTCTGGGAGACGAAGCATTCCGTGAGAGACATGAAAAGTTTTTGAGGCAAGGTCGGGGAAAATAAAACTCATCGCTTTCAGAAGCACCTTGAAATAATCGCTTTGTTCATTGGCGGTAATAATAATAGACTTTTCATAATGGCAACTATCATATTTAAATTTAGCCAAACCAAGATCCTTTGCCTCGTATGTCGGCAATCCCTCAGAATTTATAAATACGCGAGTATGTAAGCCATAATTTTCTCCTTTAAAAATAACCGCCCCATTACTTTTTTCAAAAATTCCTTTTTCAAGATTTTCAAGAACGATTTTGGTACCAAAATCAGTGGTCTGACTTTCGAAAAAATATTTATTAAATTTGGTATCTAAAATTTTGTATATTTTCTCAAATCCAATCAGGGAAACTTTTCTGCCAACTTTGTAGATTTTGTTTATTTCAATATTATCTTTTAAATAAATACTTTTGTTTATTTTTACAATTTCTGCCTTGGCAACATCACTCGCCTCATAATTTTTGGCTCCCAGAGCATACGCCTGACCCCAAATCAGAGTATCTTTTGATAAATTTAAAAAACTTCCAAAAAATTTCTTCTTTGCATTTGGATCTTCCGCAAGCATTTTTCTTACACCCCAAATAGTTTTGGCTACATGCAGTCCTACATCCCCCTGATAACAGGCACGAAGAACTTTGGCCCCATTGGCCTCAATAATCCTAGAGACTGATTCCCCTATCGCATTGCTCATCAAGTGACCAATATGAAATTCTTTGAACGGATTTGGATCTGTGTATTCCACTACAACTTTTTGATTGTTGAGATTTTTATTTTGTCCAAATTTCTCGCCAAATTTTATAATTTCTTTTGTTTTTCCTTCAAAAAATTTGGAGGAAAGATAAAAATTTATAAATCCAGGACCGGCAACCTCTACTTTTTCAATTTCTGACGGTTTCTGTGTATTTATTTTTTCTACAAGTTTTCCAGCAAGTTCTCGTGGATTTTGGGCAAGTTTTTTGGCAAGAACCATTGCAATATTTGAAGAATAATCCCCATTGGCAAATTCCTCGGGATGTTCGAGCTCTATTTTCCCTACTTTTTCATCTTCCACACCAATAGCCATAAGCGCCCCCTTTATTATATTGTCCAGAATCTCTGTAATCATATAGATATAATATCACAATTCTAATCCTTCGTCCGTTGCAGAACTTTTCCCAGCCACATATCCCGTAGTCCAACAAAGCTGTAAAGAATAGCCCCCCGAAGGTCTGTCGAAATCTAATATATCCCCAGCAAAAAACAAATTGTTATAAAGTGTCGAACCCATTGTTTTAAAATCAACTTCTGATAGGTCAAGTCCCCCACTTGAAACAATAGCTTTATCAAAACCCAAGAGTCCTGAGACTTTCATTTCAAATTTTTTCAATTTTTCTATAAGAGCAAATCTTTCTTCTCTGAAAATTGAATGCATTTCTATTTCGCCGTCTATTTTTAGCAGATCTAGGATTTTCAAAAATATTTTTGCTGGAACTTCCGACAAAATTAAGTTTTTAATTTTTTTATTACTGTGTGCGTCAAAAAGTTTTTTGAAGTTCTCGTGCATTGCATCAAGTCCCACACCAGGAAAGAAATCTATTGCCACTATTGTCTCACCGTATTGAAGCAAATCACCAATATCCTTGCTCATATTCAAGATGGTTGGTCCAGAAAGCCCTTCATGTGTAAAAAGCACTCTACCTTTTTTATTTATTACTTTTTTTTCTGTCTGAAAAACCGATATTCCAACATTCTCCAAGGTGATCCCAGAAAATTCACTGACCCACTCATCGGAAATTTTAATTGGTACAAGCGATGGATTTGGTTTCACTATTTTGTGACCAATTTCCTTGAGCCATTTGAAACCATCGCCAGTAGAACCTGTTTCTTGGTGAGACATTCCACCTGTTGCTAAAATAAATTTTTTTGCTTTTATTTCCTCGCCGTTTTTTAGGATTACCGCAATTATTTTATCTTTTACTTTTTTAAATCCTTCTACTTCCGCAGAAAGTTTAAACTCCACACCCACTTTTCTCGCCTTTTGAATAAGTGCATCGAGAACATCGAGAGCATTGTCACTCTCTGGAAACACACGATATCCTTCCTCAACTTTTGTCTTCACACCTAGATTATTAAAAAATTTAATTGTTTTCTCTACACCAAATACAGAAAAAGGAGTGAAAAGAAAATCGCCTTTTTTTCCAAATTTTGAAACAAAATTCCTCTTGTCTGGATCGGCGTTTGTGATATTGCATCTGCCACCTCCGGTCAAAAGTAATTTTTTACCCATTTCCTCATTTTTTTCAGTCAAAAGAACCCTTGCTCCGCTTTCTCCCGCTGTGCAAGCAGACATAAGCCCCGCAGGGCCCCCTCCTATTATCACGACATCATATTGACTAGTTTGTTTTGTTTGTTTGGAAACTTTCTTAACCATACGAAAAGATTAGCACAAAAAAGCAAAATTTACACAAAGGAAATCTTTAAAAATATATTTTCTAACTTTTTTAATTTGATTAAAGAAAAAGTAAATCTCTATCAAGATCATCAGAATCCGTACCTTTTATCTTCCCTTTAAGTGCTTTTTGAGTAGAAGCTAGGTAGACTACACGCTTGCCAAATTTTTCTTCAAGGTGATCAATCTGCTTGTGTATCGTTTCAAACTTTTTTGCTTTATCATTACTTCCAAACAAATCACCTTGCGACACAGAGTCTGAAACAAGCTCCTGCAAAACCACTCCTGTGGTGCGATATAGAACATTTGACTTGTGAATTTCCATAAAATTAGTTTGTACTAAAGAAATTAAAATCTCTGGAGCATTTGTGGGAGAAGAAAGCGTGATTAAAAAATTTGAATATTTAAAATTTTGAGTTTTTAGAAAAATGGAAAACTTCTTTGGTACAAGTTTATAATATCTCGCTTTCCGACATGCCTCCTCAATATTTTTTGACAATTGTGATAAAAGAAAAACCTTATCGTTTGTCGGCGGATGAAAAGTTCGCGTTTTTTGTATTGATGAGTAGACAGTTTTCGGTTCAGGATCTATTTCCATAAGATATTCACCATGAAGTTCACGATGGAGCACTTCGTAGGGTTTAGAAAGATAGCATCTGACCCATTCAATATCTTTCAGTGCAAAATCTTGTGCAGTATTTATATTTTTCTTTTTCAAAAACTCCGCCGTCCTAGGACCAATGCCCCAGATTTTCTCAATCGGAGTCTTTTTGAGAAAATCTGGGACTGTATCCACGCCAATCACTGTTAGACCATTTGGCTTCACCCATTTTGATGCCACTTTTGCAAGAACTTTTGTCGGTGCAATACCAATAGATACAGAAATGTGCAGTTCATCATTTATTTCTTTTTTGATACGCTCGGCTATTTGCCTATAGGTCATTTTGAGCGGAGGTTCGAGACCAGTAAGATCTGCAAAACATTCATCTATACTATATTCCTCGACATCATCCGCGTATCTACGAACAATATCAAACATAAGTCCTGAATATCGAACATAAGATTCATAATCTCCAGGCAAAATTATTACATTAGGAAAATCTTTTTTTATTTTAAATATCGGCATACCACGAACGACGCCGAGAGCCTTAGCTTCATAAGAAAGTGCTGAGACAATCCCCCTTTCCTCGCCTGTAACCACGGGCTTTCCTTTCAACTTTGGATTTTTTGCCATTTCTACGCCCGCAAAAAATGCATCCCCGTCCATATGAAAAATAGTTTTTGGTTTTGGTTTTTTGTTTGGGAATGTTTTGTTCACTAGCTCATTATAAGTAAACCTGAGTTCGCTGTCCAAGAAAAATAAATGCCGTAAAAACTCTTATAGCTCGACTTCATTCGGACAAAATGTAAAATAATAATTTTCCACCTCACTGCTCGCTCATCGAAATAAAAATCACCCGCCTTATGATGGCGGGCGATTTTTATTTTAAAATTCCTTGATTATGACAGGTGTTTGGAAACGAGTTTAGTCATTTCAAACATGTTGACTACTGCTTTGCCACCGAAAACTTTTTTCAAATTGGCATCAGCATTGATATTTCTCTTGTTTTTTGGATCTTGAAGATTGTTTTTCTTTATGTAAACCCAGAGGCCTTTCACAACTTCTGATCTTGGCATAGGGCCCTTTCCTACCACGGCTGCTAAATCAGCACTGACTGTCATTGGCTTCATAAACGCAGACACTTTTTTTTCTACCATATTATATTTTGCCGTCCGCCAAAGGCAGACTAAGCTTAATTAAACTAATAAGCTAACTCTGGGTAGTATATCACAAGAGGGTATTCTTGGGAAACTCTCAGAATTTACCTATCATAAGACACATTTCCTCGACTTTCGATTTCTTCGATCCGAACCAATATTTTTGACTCGATTATTTGATAGATTATCCTGTAATTCGAGATTTTTATCTTTCTTAAATGTGAATAATATCCGTTCATTTTTACTCCCAAATAAGGGTTTGTCTATAGCTCATCAATGATACTGTCCACCCTATGACCGATATGATCCGGTATTTTGTTTAAAGCTTTTTTTGCGTTCTTGTGGAAACAAATAATATATTTTTGTGACATATACTATTTGTTATTTTTCTTGCTCTTTTTCACAGAATAACCCTTCTTGGCCTTATCTGCCACGAAAAGACTCTTTCTCCTGTCCAAGCCTGCTTTTACCTCATCCCAGGTATAATATTCACCCCTAGCAAACTCTTCATCCGCTTTCTTCATTCTGGACCTGAATTTAGAGTCAGCAGATAGAGTCAAATCTTCCATCAAATTTTCATATTCTTCAGCAGACATCACGGCCATTTTGGCCTTGCCATTTTCAGTAAAAATGTAGTGATTGCCTTGTTTCTGAATTTTCTCAGCAATGTCAAAAATACTGCTCCTAGCTTCGGTGATAGAAATTATATTTTTCATTTTTATAGACATGATTTTATTTATTAATTATTAAAACTATATGTACATCATAGCGTACATGATAAATTAAAGCAAATCGATTTCTTTTAAACTTTTGAAGTCGGTTTTTTAAACAATAATATAACGACATAGCAAGGCTAAGTCTTGCCATGTCGTTATCTTTTTTAAACAATGGTGGCTAACCCCATTTCTCCCATTTTCCACTACTTTTGGGAGATCTTTGATTTTCATACTATGTTTTAACCTAACATCTGAAAATTATGAAGAGCATAAAAAGCTAACATAAAAATAAAAAGACCAATAAATAATAGGACTACGAATACATGGAAAATATAAATAAATATTTTATTTATAATAAATAACTTTTTAATATAATGCGGTATTAAAAAACTTAATAGTGGTATAAGTAAAATCGCATAGAATAAAGTTATATATCCAGGTATTTGATATTTTTCAAAAAAAATATTTGGTATTAAAAACAATGACCAATAAAACACGCACCAGTAAAGTGCATAGATTAAAATAATAAAAATTGTTTTGCCCCACCATTTATCTGTATGAAATAAATTACGAATTGATTGCATATTATATTGATTATTATTTTACCATTTTTTTTTAAATAGCGAAGACAGATGTGACCAGAATTTTTGAAAGATATTTACGATGGTGGATTTTATATCTACCCCAAAACTTGCTATTGAGGCAGTGAGATGAAATTTTTGAGTTGATGTTGATATTTTGGGTGTGGATGTGACATTGTAGAAAGGCACCTTGTCCATAGAGGAAGAACTGGATTCCTGCCTTCGCAGGAATGATAGAGAGGATGTGGATGGCAAAGTGGCTGAAGAAATTGATTGGGTTGAGGAGGCACAGGCAGATGTATTGGATTCCCGTGTGCAAGGGAATGACAAAGGAGTCGTGAATGGTAGAGGGGTCGGAGATGGTGTATGGATAAAAGGATGTGGTAAAGATATAAATACAGATGATGATAGTGATGATGTTGAAATTTGGATAATTGGACCACCTCCCCCTGTTACTGCAACAGGAGTAATTACTTTAAGTGCAGGTACTGAGATACTTTGAATTGATTCAATATTCCCAGCATTATCGGTTGAAAAATAACTTACTGTTTTCCCAGATGCAGAAAATGGTTTGGTATATAAAGTCCAAAAGTTGGCATCAAAAGAATATTCTGTTTTTAATACACCCGCATTGTCATCAGTTGCTGAAAGCGAAACTGTGCCATTGGAGATAATACTCATAGATTGTGGAGGAACTAAATCTCCAAGAGTCGATGAAGAAAGTACAGCTGAGGGAGTAGAAGATGATTCAAAAAAACCATCCCCATCTTGATCTGTTCGAATTATATAATCAGTACTTGTAGCTGAAATATTTATTTCAGAATTTGTAGACAATGTAGTGAGAGGAATTTCATTCCAATATTTTGTACCTGTTTTTGTATCGTCAGCACCAACTTCATCAATATAAAAATCATAAGCACCGGTATCAGTAGCTTTCAAAACAATTTTATAATTGCCATTTTGGGGGAGAAAAGCAAACGAAGTACCATCAATTAAGTCGTAATTAACACCAGGAATTCCATACTCAATGTCACCAGTATCGGTCGGACCTGTATGATTGCCGAGATCGTCATAAATATTCATAGATACAGGACTATGAGAAGATGGAACTGTGCCAGAAATATAACAAGAATCGATGCTCCTAGAAATATTTGAACTCCCAACCGAAGGAGTACTACTGCCTGAAAGAATAGAAAAAATTGTTTCTGGGACACCTGAAACGGATGGTAATTCAGCATGAGTAGCACTTTTTATATAAAAATTATGATTCCCAAAAGGGCCGGTGGCAGAACTAAGTGGAACTGTCACATCCCCATTTCTATAATCTACAAAAGGATCGTCGACAATTTTTTGCCAAAGCGATGTCCATGCCTTTTTCTTTTTTATCGTAATACTGCCAATAGTTTTCGTGCCACAACCAGAAAAATTGTAGACATCTACACCTGACAGGTCAAAATTATCAATACTTGTATGCAAACTTTCGGCTTGAGGGAAAAGTGCTTCATTTCCGCCACGACCGATAATAAAGTTTTTTATTTCGTCATAATTCAGCCATTTGCTGGTACTTGCTGTCATATCGTAGATATATTTGTCTGACATTGGCACAGCTGAACTTGCGTTACCATCGACATAGCCACGGCTGGGTAGTAAATCAAAGACAGAGGGAAAGTTTTGAGAGATTGTTTTTATTTCGGCTTGGTTTAAACCTATATTAAATTTATTAATTCCCATATCATCCCCATACATCAATGCCTTGAATGCCTTCGGCGCTCCAAGATGTGGTGTACCAATGAAAATCAATTTATCAATTTTATCACCACCTTCGTCAGCGACATACTTTTGAGCGACAAGTCCTCCCATTGAATGGGCAATGATATCGACTTTACTCATACCAGTTTCTGCAAGTACTGTATCAATTTTATTTTTCAAAAGTATCGCATCATCAGCATTACTCTTTCGCCAATCATATGGAAAGACAAAAAGATCAGTGCCCTCTGTATATCCACTAGAAATCAAAGTAGAAATGAGCCCGTCAAATGTATTTAAAACGGTCACACCAGCGAGATCAATTTTTCGCATTATATCTCCAATGGTCATTGGGAAACTAGGATTTTCCATACCATCAGACATAAAAGAAAGGTCGTCCAAAAAACTATCCCCAAAAGATTCGAGAAGTTCTCCAATATTCGGCCAGACTTCCCCATTACTATCATAATTTTTAGAAATCTGTGTTCCCATAATCCCCGGAATAATGATTACAGGTGTTTTCTTTTTTATACTTGGGTCGGAAGTAAGCCATGGGATAAAATCGACATTACTGGAAACTTTATTTGCCGTTCCTGAAGCATTCGTTTCGATATTTAATGGCCCAGATTTGTCGCCCCACCAGTTTTGAGTAGCTTTTAATGGAAATTTATTTATCCAAACATTATATCCAAGATATGGGGGCTCATTATAAATTCCAAACAATTTATTATCTGCTATTATGCTATTTTTTATTTCAACATCCGCTCCCAAACTTTGTATGCCGTTTTTGTTTCCAGAAATCTCGCTGTCTAATATTCGAACAATTGGATCTGAAAAAAGTTTCACCCCATCTCCTAGAAAATTCTGAATTTTTGTATTTTTGATATTTGCCTCCGTATTTCCAAAAATCTCTAGCCCTATAGCATTTCCATCACTTATTACAGAATTAGCAATATTTAAAGTTGTTGTCGCATATTCGTTATTACAACCATAAATCACAAATGCTCCATCATAATGACCAGTGGAAACATTGCTCAAAGATGAACTGGAAAAACTCAAGCTACTACTGCAAAAAACCTGAAAAACTGAATCCGCAGTAATGCTCTCCAAACTAGAACTAGCTATATTTATAGAACTATTATCAAAACCAGATATTGCGGCCCAGTCACCATTTGGTACATTTTTTATTGTTGAATTTTTTATTTCTACAGAACTATTTACAAAGGTTTCAATTATTGAATCTCCGTTAATATTTTTTATTTCTGTGTTACTAACATTTAGATGACTATCATAAATAATACTAAATAAATCTCCAGTATTTTCTATTTTTGAATTACTTATATTTAATAAACCATTGCCATAAACATCAAAAGCTTTGTATTGACCATTACCGACTTTTTTTATCACCGAATTATCAATATTTATCTGATTATTTCTATTGACAAGAAAAGGACGACCATCAATATTTTCTAAATTAGAATTTGATAAGGTTAGACTATTATTGTCATCCAACTCAAAACCTCCGCCCCTTATATCTTTTATTGTAGAATTATTTATCTCAACAGAATTTCCCTGATAAAGGAAAAACGCATCACCAAAAACATTTTCCAAATTCGAATTAGAAAAAGTCAAAGAACTAAAATCAAATAAAGTGAAACCGGCTCGACCAATATTTTTGATAGAAGAAGAGTCGATTGATACAGTGCTTGTAGAAAAAAGCGTAATAGCATCTTGGGAAATATTCGATATATTACTATTTTTAATGTTCAAAGAACTTGATATAAGTTCTATTCCAAGATAACAATCTGAAATCGTTACAGAATCAAAAGAACTACTTGCAAAATTAGAGTTTAAAACATATACAGAATGCAATATCTCAGCATTATGAATTTCTAGATTTGCTCCTTCTAAAGCAAAAAGTCCTACCCATTTTATATTTACACCATTCCAAAGTTCTTCGTCTCTATCTGTATCACCACCGACTGAGTCATCGTATATAGACGTAAAATATACTTTATCACTTGTCGATCCATTAGCGATCAATTTTCCTGAGACATAAAACACACCCTCCTTAATTTTAATTATAGTTCCAGGTTCAATTGTTAAAGTTGCGCCTACATCCAAAGAAATATTACCATAAATTACATATGGCGAAGCTTCTTTTGTCCAAGTAGTATCCACAGAAATATGATAGATATCGTCAATTTCATCTACATAAATATTCGTCTGTGCAAAAACACTATTAAAAGGTAGGAAAAAAGACAAAAAAAATAAGCCGGCAAGAAACAAAGGACAACTTTTAAAATATTTCATTCAAAAAATTAACCGATTAAAAAACTACACACATATTATCATTTAATAATGTTATGTGCAAAAATTTATTTCCCCGTGCTTCCAAACTTGCCTTCACCTCTCACGGTTTCAATAAGTTTAGTCACTTCTTCAAATTCAACTGTTTCTTTTTTTTGAATTATCATTTGTGCAATTTTGTGGCCTTTTTCAAAAAGGTAATCCTCCTTTCCCAGATTTGTGACAGCTACAAGGATTTCTCCTCTATACGTAGAGTCAATAACTCCGGCAATTGTTTTAATTCCATGCTTCACAGAAAGTCCGCTTTTATCCCAAATAAGTCCTACGTATCCCTCTGGTATTTCCATAGCAATACCCGTCGGAACTGGAATTCTTTCGCCAATTTTAATTAAAGTATTTTGTATCGCACACAAATCAAACCCCGCGTCATCATGATGAGCATATTTTGGTATTTTTGCATCCTCATGTAATTTTTTAATTTTTAATTTCATTTTTTCAACGCCTTATCAATCCTCTTTGCGAGTTTAATCATATCTCTCTCCTTCGCACCTCTCGTTGTTTCTCCTGCTGTACCAAGACGAATACCAGATGGATCCATTGGCGAACGAGTTTCATTTGGAATTGTATTTTTATTTACGATAATTCCCTCTTTTTCAAGTTTGTCGCTTGCTTCTGCACCGCTGATTTTCCCTGTGTCCATCAAAATCAAATGGCTATCTGTTCCGCCAGAAATTATTTTCCACCCAAGTTTTTTTAATTCCTCGGCAAGAACTTTTGCATTTTTTACAACCTGTTTTGCATATTTTTTGAAAGCTTGAGTTGAAGCTTCTTTCAAAGCTACTGCCACAGCCGCTATCTGATTCATATGAGGACCGCCTTGAAGGCCTGGAAAAACTGCTTTATCGATCAAATCACCAAAACTTATTTGATTTCCTTTTGTGCTAGTTAAAGTTTTATCTTTTCTTACAAAAACTATTGCGCTTCTAGGACCCCTTAGAGTTTTATGAACTGTGGTCGTCACAACATCCGCATACTCAAAAGGAGATGGGTAAGCCTCGCCTGCCACAAGACCTGCAAAATGAGACATATCCACCATAAGTATTGCTCCGCAAGCATTTGCAATTTCTCTGAATTTTTTAAAATCTACGATTCTAGGATAAGCAGTGTAACCAGCAATTATCATATTTGGTTTTTCCTTTATCGCTTGTTTTTTTATTTCTTCATAATCTAAAACTTCAGTATCTTTATTTACTCCATAAGGGATTTGAGTCCATATCTTTCCAGTAGCAGAAACTTTGTGCCCATGGGTAAGATGTCCCCCATGATCAAGAGACATCCCCATTACTTTTCCCCCTTGTGGCACAAGTGCAAGATATACAGCCAAGTTTGCTGGAGAGCCGGAGAGTGCCTGGACGTTTACCGCCCATTTTTCTGGTGAAAGTTTGAAAAGTTTAAGCGCTCTTTCTTTACAAAGATTTTCTACTTGGTCGGTAAATGTCTGCCCATTATAATACCTTTTTCCAGAGTAACCCTCAGAATATTTGTTTGTAAACTTTGAACCAAGCGCTTCGAGCACATCGTCAGAAACATAATTTTCTGAGGCTATTAAAGAAATAGTTTTTTTCTGTCTATTCTCTTCCGCCTTTATTAGTTTTTCTATTTGTTTGTCTTTCACTTTATTCCAAGATTTTATCTATCTGTTTATATAAATCCTCTATTTCTTTCTCATTTATAACAGTAAAATCAGCTCTTGCTATAGGGCCAGCCTGATGCAAATTTTCTATCTGAGAATAATCACGAGAAATAACTTCTTCTTCTGTAAGAGGACGATATGGACGATTTTTTAGTCTTTCTATACGTTTATCTGGAGAAGAATATACTGCCAACACTCTAAAAATCTCCCCGAATTCTTTTTTAAACTCCAAATACTCTTCCCAACTATAAAGACTTTCGACTAATATAGTGGAATGTTCTTTCATGTCCTTAATTTTTTCAATAATTTTCTTTGCATAGTGTAAATGACCATGCTGTTTTCTCAAATCTTCTCTGACGAATCTTTCATTCTTTTCATTTACATCAAGTCCCCGAACTTTCATCTCATCAAAAGTAACATCACCAAAGTACACCTTCGGCCATTTGTATTTCTCCATGATATATTTTATGGCTTCAGTTTTACCAGATCCGGGAAGTCCAATAATTGCTATTATTTTTTTATTCATACTATTTTAATGAAATTGGTGAAATAAATTGTCGATAAGTAACTCTGGCTAAATCAAACATTTTCTTTGCCGCTTTAACAGACGGCGTTTCAGCATATTTATCATTTTCATAAATCACTTCTTTAATTCCATTTTGAATAATAGTTTTGGCACATTCATTGCAAGGAAAAAGAGTGCAATATATTTTACAATCCCTCGTTGAATTGTTTGAATTATAAATAGCATTTTCCTCGGCATGACAAACATATGCATACTTAGTATTTTCAAACTCCCCTTCTCGATCCCATGGCAAAGCTCCACTATCAATATTTCTAGGAAAACCATTGTAACCAATACCCACTACAATATTATCTTTTGTAACTATCACTGCTCCAGTCTGAGTAGATGGATCTTTGGATCTCTCGGCAATTATATGAGCAATGCGCATAAAACATTCGTCCCAACTAATGTGATTCTTTCTTGGTTCTATCATAGATTAAATATTACTCCTTAAATAAAAATATGCAAAGACAAACTATTCCAAAATTCCATCCAAGTTTACATCATACAAAATAGCCTCTTGTATCAAGTGATAATTTAAAATTTCTTTCTGATCAAACCAAATTTTGATTTCATCCTCTGCCTCAGAAGGAGAACCCGAAGCGTGAACAATATTTCTCACAGATCTATCATCAGCACCAGACAAAATATATGAATCCATAACAAAATCCCCTCTTATGGTTCCGACATCAGAGTTCAGAGGCTCTGTACTACCGATTATTTTTCTCACAATTTTCACCGCGTGGGCTCCCTGCCACACCATAAGCACTATAGGTCCGCTTTTCATATATATAGAAAGTCTTCTTAAAACATTTTTCCCATTTTCAATTGGGTCATCTGATGGTGGTGTTATATTTTTTGCTTTGTATCCTTCAATCGTCTTTTCTCCCACTTTTCTCAACCATTCGGGATCATTTGTATAATGTCTCTCTACTATTTCTGCAGAAGGAACGAGCATTTTCATTGCAACAAGCTTCATTCCGACTCTTTCAAATCTTTTTACTACTTCACCAATAAGAGATCTCTGAATTCCATCGGGCTTGATAATTACAAAAGTTTTTTCTGTTTTCATATTATTTGATACAAACACAATTATACAATAATTTCGGCAACAAAAAACAGCTCCCCACGGAGCTGTTTTTTAATTTATTTTACATCAATACCCATTGATCTAGCTGCACCTTCTACCATTTTCATAGCACCTTCTATATCTACTGAGTTCATATCTACCATTTTCTTCTCAGCAATAGCCTTAACCTGTGCTTTTGTAAGATTTCCAACCTTAGATAAGTTTGGCTTTCCTGAACCTTTTTCTATACCAAGTGTTTTCAAAATCATACTCGATGTAGGTGGCTGTTTGAGCACAAAATCGTAAGTTCTGTCTTCATATACAGTAATAATAACCGGAAGAATATCACCTATTCTGTCTTTGCTGGCAGTATTAAATTTATTTACAAAATCTCCAATGTTTATTCCTGCTTGACCAAGAGCTGGCCCAATAGGAGGGGCCGGTGTGGCCTTTCCTGCTGGAATCTGAAGCTTCAACTTTTTCATTATTTTCTTTGCCATATTTTTTAGTTTAATTATTTATTTCCGAGGCTTGATTAAAGTAGCAGAAAAGAGACCTAAAGTAAAGGTTATACCTTTCTAATCTGTAAAAGATCGAGCTCTACAGATGTTTCTCTACCGAACATGAGAACCATTACTTTTGCCTTACCCTTTTCTCCATCTATCTCGTCTATTTTTCCTTCAAGGTCTTTAAATGGACCATCTGTAATCTTTATAATGTCACCAACCACAAAATCAACATTGTGTATGACTGTTTGACTATTCATATTACCTAAGAAAAAATCAACTTCTGATTTTGAAAGCGGAACGGGATACACTCCAGTACCAACAAATCCGGTAACTCGCGGAGTATTTCGAACTACGAACCATGAATCATCGGTGACTGTCATATCCACCAAAATATATCCTGGATAAACTTTGTTGTCTTGTTCTATTCTCTTTGCACCTTTAATTTTGATAACTTTTTCTATTGGGACAACCACATTAAAAATCTTATCCTGCATGTTTAAGGATTCAATTCTTTGTTTGAGGTTTCTTGCAACGGCATTTTCATAACCAGCATAGGTATGAATAGCGTACCAATTCCTTCCTTCTTGTATAATTTGTTTTGCCATATTTTAAAAAACTAAAAGCCAATAAATTTTTGAAGTGTGATTGAGAAAATGTAATCAAACAAACCAAGGTAGACAGAAACACCGACAGATACAAGGATAATAACTACTGTAAAAATAATGGTCTGTTGTCTTGTAGGCCAACTCACGTGTTTCATTTCAGTTTTTGTCTCTAAAATATAATCAGTTAATTTTGACATGAATTTTTTATTAAAATTTTTTGCTTATAAAAAACCGCCCCTTTGGGCGACTATTTAATACTACACATTTTTTAGAAATAAGTCAAACATTCTTTAAAAACAAGTTGCTGATGAAATTTATATATTTATTAAAATATGGATTAAAATATTGATTAAAATAGTATGCAAAAACAAAGATGGTTATAACGATGATTATTAATAAAAGAACTAAAACTATGTAGCTATTCATCAGTAACGCAAATTTCGTAGTCTTCCTCAAATATCCGTCTTTAACCAAATCAATTTTACTAGAAGCTACAAAAAATTGCTTTGGAATTTGTTTTAAAAGATTGATACTGTGAAATTCATTTGACGCTCCTATCATTGCAAGTCCCATAACATTTGCAAATAATACGGAATTTTTTCCTTGCTCGAGAAGGTTTTCTCTGCTGATATGACTTAATAAATCTCTATTTTCAATTGGTATATTAATTTTGCTTGAAAAATATTCATTTATTCCCGGCAAAAGAGATGAGCCACCAACTAAAATAATCTTTTCTATTTTTTGCCCTGTTTTTCCTTCATAATAAGTAATAATTTCAATCATTTCTGAGATAATCTCATCAAATTTTTTCCTTAAAATAGGGGCCACGCGATTTGAGGATTCTTCCCTAAGCCCTTCAGCTATTTTTTCTCTTTCTGCTTCTTGAAAATCTATAGAAAGAACCTTCGATATTATTTCTGTAAAACTATCTCCTGCGATATGATCCGTCACAGAAAGATTAATAACATCCTTGTTATTAAAAACTAAAATATTGGTAGATTTTGCACCAATATCAACGACAAGAGTATTTTCTTCCGTCCTACCAAGCAATACCCTACCCAAACTCATTGATTCTACCTCTAAAGAAACAATCTCAAGACCTATAATATTGCAAAGTCTAATATAATCTTCTGCTACATCTTTTTCTATACCCACAAAAACAACAGATTGTTCAGCCTTTTCCAAAGAAGAATATGATTGAAAATCCCAATAAATTTCATTTATTTCTCGAGGAATTAATTCTGAAGCTTTTGACAATATAGTTTGTCGCAATTCCCCGTCTTTCATCTCTAGGGGTAAATTAAAATTGTGTATAAAAACCTTTGATTCGGGCAAAGACAACACCACCCTATTTGTGGAAACCCTTTTTGGCTTCATATTTGCTAAAAGAACTCTTATTTTTTCCGCCAAAATTTCTATATCTACTATTTTACCATCTTCAACTATTCCTCTATCGAGCTCGGCTCTTCCATAAGCTGTAACTTTAAAAGATAAAAATTTTGAAAACTCCAAAATCTCTATTGATTTGTCAGAAATATCCATACCAAAAGCAGGATCTAACTTTATATTAAGAATCTCAAATATCTTCTTTTTTAATCTGCCCATTACAAGAAGAATAACACGGGGAAGATAAAAAATAAAGATATTTAGGAGTTTATATTTCCGTCCAATGGTCCAGCACGATCCTAGGCGTAGTAGTACTAACTCCGATCTCAAAATTTTCAGAATATCCGGAAATAGTGCTAGATGCCGTAAATGTCATAATTCCTCCAATATTTGTTATGGAAGAAATAAAACAAGAATTACCATCAAAGGTTAAAATTTCTCCTCCAGCATAACTTGAAGTAGCTACCAAACTTACTAATGCTTTTTCCACACAAGAATTTGCTACACTCCACGCAGTATAAAAATATTGTTCTCCCAAAGAAGAGTTCACTTCATCAATGGATCTTGAAACAGTTCCAACAGAAACAAGCAGAATGATTGCATTGATAACTAAAACACCAAGAAGTGCCACGAATCCGCGTTTATTTAAATATTTATTATTAATCATCTTTTTCTAACTTTTACGGTGGTAGTAAAGGTTCTCTCAACCTTATATTCTTGTGTTTCTCCCTCATTTCTTGCTTTGACCGTCATCTCTATTTTCAAAGAACCAAACAAAGTATTAAGAAAACCTGTAAGAGTGGTAAATCTTAAACTTGTTACTTCGACTTTGTTCGAAGTTATCCTACCTGGTGTTCCATTTACCCCTTCTTTTATCCACAAAATCCCATCTTGTAAATAAAATGTGGTTGGATTTTTTGCTGGGTTTGACATTTCGAGAGAAAGCATTGGGGTAGTAGAACTAATTAAAGTTGTTGCACCAAAAATATCAATTGCGGTAGCAGGACTAACTGTACTTGAATTGACTGTAACATCGTTTGATGGATTCAATATCTCTAAATCAACAGTTTGACCCATAATCAATGGATCATAACCAGTAATGTCATACTTAATGTAAATACAAACTTTGTTTGGAAATTCAAAGGAGCTGACATTCATCGTTCCAGTAATTGAGATAACATTAGAAAAAAATGAAGATCCCCCGGGATTAAACAAAGTCGCCCCAGACGGAAAACTGGTGGAACAAGTTTCTTCTTTTTTGTAATACAATTGCAAATTCGCCAAATTTGTATCAGCATTAAGCGATCCTTTTTGCGTTATCACGATTCTGGAAACAATAGTTGAACTAGCAGACTTATTAAATGTAAAACTTCCGCCCAAGAAAATTCCAGACAAAGGATACGTCGTTGTTGAAACTTGTGAACCAACAGAAGAAACGACTATCGGCGTTTCAGGTACTGCTGGTGGATAACCTAGATTCAAGGTTTTACCATAATTTAAATAAATAGAACCTGAATAGGTTGAAAAAACATTCAATTGATTTGCCCCAAAGTCATCATCTATTGTGGCATTTGACACACTATCACCATTAAAAAAAACCACGTCAAATATATTTGGTGTTCCCAATGGGGACCAGTTCGATCCGATATTTAATAAACCGCTTCCTAACCAATACTTATCGGTAGCAAAAGAAAACTGAACAAAAATAAAAAAAAAGAAAAAAATTCCTGTAATCAAAATTGGTTTTATTTTAAATTCTTTTTTCATTTTTTTATTTCTTCCTCGTTGTCGTAGCGGGCGCAATGTTTTGCCCTGAGAGACTTCCATTGATGAAATCAGTTATCATTGTAATATTTTTAGTATTTTGATCAATTTTTGCGTTCATTTTATATACTACATATCCAAAATATACTGTTACCGATATTAAAATTCCCAGAATGAAGGCAACTATTGCTGTTGCGATGATTTCTTTTTTCATAATATTTAAATTATAATATTTTTATTACGTATTAAAATTATATAATTAATATAATTTCTACAATTACTGAACTTCATTATTTATCTTTTATAATTAATTCCCTGATATATCACCATAATAACCAATAGTAATATATTTTGAATAACTTCCAAGATTTATAGAAATAGTTCCAGAATCTTCTGTAGATGACCAGTAATCTCCACTGGAAAAACCGACCCATTGTGCGGAATAGCTTCCTGTGTTTACAGTATTTTTTTGATTGTACATTGCATACAACTGATCTCTTGCGGGCAAATACCAATCAGTATATCCTCCGTAATCTAAATCTGAACATATTTTAGCCGCAATACCTTCTGTAGAACAAGCCCCTATTATAGCTGTAGTATTTCCAGATCCATTTGAAGTAGATTGGGATCCCAAACCTATGACTGTTCCGTCGCACCCCCAAGATGCACCAGATGAATTATTCATTGGAGAAATATAAAGAGATGAATCATTATAAGCAACAAATGGTAGAGTCCCCCACCAATTATAAGTTCCACTCCACGTCGCAGTACCACCTGCCCCGTCTCTAGCACACAAATACAAAGTCGTTCCTCCAACAGGAGCATTTAAAACAGCGCCATTTGTAGTCACTGTGCCACCTGTAGTACAAGCTCCATTCATTGTATTGCTACCAAAGTTGTAACGAACTTCGGTCAAACCTGAACCACCAGTATCGCTCGCTGAGATTGTAGCGGTTCTTGGGGAAAAATACCAAGCAACATCAGAATTATTCGCGCTTATACTTGGGATAGTGGAATCAATATTATTTACCGGAGAATTACAAGTTGTCATATTGCCAGAATTGTCTGAAATACCTACAGTGCAAGTGTTTCCGTTTGAGCTTGTTGTGGTACAATTTCCGCCTGCAATATTTATTCCACTACCACCAATATCCGTTGATCCAGACAAAGTGAAAGCTTGAGTACCAGAAGTTCTCCAAGTACTAGAAGTAGGTGACCAAGTACCGCAGGTTGGAGGAGTAGAGTCTCCCCAATTGTAAACACCACTCCAAGTTGCAGTACTACCAACACCGTCTCTAGCACACAAATACAAAGTCGTTCCTCCAACAGGAGCATTTAAAACAGCGCCATTTGTAGTCACTGTGCCACCTGTAGTACAAGCTCCATTCATTGTATTGTTACCAAAGTTGTAACGAACTTCGGTCAAACCTGAACCACCAGTATCGCTCGCTGAGATTGTAGCGGTTCTTTGAGAGCTGTACCAAGTACTGGAATTATTATTTGCAGAAACACTTGGAGCTGTAGAATCAATATTATTTATTGGAGAGGTACAAACCGTAGTTCTATTCACGTTATCAGATACTGTAACAGTACAAGTATTTCCATTTCCAGATCCTGTTGTACAAGAACCACCAGCAACATTTATTCCGCTCTGGCTATCCGTTGACCCAGACAAAGTAAAGGTTTGAGTACCAGAAGTTCTCCAAGTACTAGAAGTAGGTGACCAAGAACCGCAAACTGGAGCTGTAGTATCAACCAAGTTTCCTGGAGAAGTACAAGCTGCCGTATTGCCAGCATTGTCTGAAATATTGACATTGCAGATATTTCCATAAGCACCACCTGTTGTACAAGAACCTCCCGCTATACTTATTCCACTACCTCCACTATCTGTGGAATTGGATAATGTAAAAGCTTGACCCCCAGAAGATTTCCAAGGACTAAAAGCAGGAGACCATGTACCGCAGGTTGGTACTGTATTTTCCCAGTTGTAAGTTGCGATGGCAGATACTCCTTGCCCTGAGTTATAGTTGTCTAAATTATCCTTTGCGCACATATATACTCTTGCCCCTCCAGCAGGAGGATAAATAACGGTACCAGCAAGAGAATAAACAGGGTCGCCATCAGAACAAGGTTTAGGATTCACACCAAAATTATAAGGTCCATACATGTAATGAGCATAAGATATACCAGAACCACCATCGCTTGCAGATAATACTGCAGATATTTGAGAATTAAACCAAGCGCCAGAACTATTACTTGCATATACATTAGGAGCTGTCACATCATAATTAAATGTTGCGTAATTACTAACAACATAGCCCGAGGGACTATAATATGCTGCAAATCTCATATTATTCATAGTCTGCCCCCAATCTAAAGTGGCGTAACATGCACCAACACCGCAACCCATTCCAGCAGAATAAGCCACCTGCTGCCAAGCACCGCCGTTAATAGAAGAATAACAAGCGTTACCCCCAACTGGTGTAAAATCTACACACGAGCCCATCGTTGTTACCCCACGAAACCAACTCCCATTACCACCACCGCCGTAGATTGTACCATTAGCCATTACAGGATTGCTAATAGAATAAGCAAAAGCAGACTGAGCAAAAGCAAAAGAAAATAAAAATATCCCCAAAAGCGCGAGTAGTTTAATTTTGTTTGCTTTGATTTTCATTTTAATTTGAAACTCCATTTATTTTTTCTGCATTACCCACCATATTTGAAATTTTTTGTATTGCATAATTGCCATTATCTTTTACGTCTTGAATAGAATTAAATTTTGTTCCACCTGAAAGCACATTGAATCCTATAGCAACGATAAGACCAAGAAGAACAGTGGTAAGAGCAAGATAAATCAAAAACTCAATTAATGTAAACCCTGCAGTGAACTTTTGTTTAGAGATTTTTACTGTTTTTATTTTCATTTTCCCTATATTATTATAACATTTTATCCAAGATTACCAATTGGTAAGATATGTTATCAATTGAACTTGATTAACTTTTGTTTCAGTAAAATTCCAACTTACTGTACTAGTGACTTTGCTTGTGGTAGCGGTAGTGGTAGAAATGGAAATTATTCTTGTGTAGTGGTTTTCCTCTAGAGTTGATGAACCGGAAAAACTCCATCTCCCATCAATTATTGAAACGCCATGATTACCAACATTTTCACCAACTAAATTTGAAAAACTTTGATCGCGAATAGATTTCATCGCTTCTATTCCCTCTTTAGCATAAAGCAGGGCTTTTGAACTTTCCTCTGCATATCTCATAGTAATACCGGCATTTATCACAAGTAACGCCACTACAATACTTCCAGCTGTAAAAATAGCAATGGCAAGCAATATTTCAAGTAAACTATTTCCTTTTTTTAATTTATTTCTTATCACCCCATTAAAAATTTTAACTTATAATTTATGTTGACTTTGTTAAATCCTGTTGATTTTTAATCTTATTTTTATCTTTTGAACTATGCGTTTATTTCTAACAATATATACTTAAATTTACTAACGGACACAACGCACAAAGTAGTTATTGGACTTGGATCCACGATACACATAGTCGTTTTGAAAAGATACAAGCCAAGAAGAACTACCGGGAACAGTGGAGCTGGAAACAATACCAGTTCCACGACCAAATATTACTTCGTCCATACCTGTAATAGAAATCTCTGAATCCATGGGAAATACCTGATCTAATGCAACCACCCTTGCACTATAACTATCTCCTTGAAAAATTGTATAAGTATGCAATACATCGTCAAACTTTACTCCAAAAGAACTGTTATTTTTATTTGTCATAGCGGCAGATTTTGCTTGATTTAAGGCTGATATCATTTCTTGTTGTGTGTTTAGAAGTATATTTAATTTATAATAATTTGTTTGAACTGGTAAAAGTAAAATAGCACTTGTCACCATCATAGCTATTACTATACCTAGTTCTATTAATGTAAAACCTTTTCGTTTGTTTTTAGTCATTTTTTCTCTATTAAAATATTATAACATTCCATGACAAAATTACCATCATGTGGTACGAATTATTTAGTGAAACTTCCTGTAAGACTATAAATAGGAAGAACGATGGATATTGCCACCGCCCCTACTGCGATACCTATGATAACAAGAAGAATGGGCTCAATAACAGTAGGAAGATTTTTTGTTTTAGTTATAATTTCCTTTGAATAAAACTCTGAAAGATTCTTAAAAGACAATTGCAAGGTACCTGTGTGTTCTCCGACAGAAACAATATTAACAAAATTAGGCGGGTATAACTTAGGATATAATTTTACGGATTCTGTAAAACTAATACCTTGTGTGATTTTTTCTAAAATATTTTTTAAAGAATCAAGATAGTTTAAATTTGTTGTTCCTAAAAGAGAAACATTTATAGCTTCGTTTATAGACATTCCACTTCTTAATAATGTGGAAGTTAATTGTGAGAAAAGAGCAAGTTCATAGCAAATGACGAGATTTCCAATAAAAGGTAAACTAAGATAAAAAGATTGGAGTTTTTTCTTTATAGACCTTACCCTATTTAAAAGTATCCATAGAATCCAAATACAAATAAAACCCGCGGTAATTAGAAGCCATTCTTTGCCGATAAATGTTGATATCGCTAAAATTATTTTTGTTATAAGGGGTAATTTTATGTTCATACTACTAAAAATAGGAACAAGTTTTGGTAAAATAAAAATAGTAAGTCCCCCACCCAGAATCACAGTCGCAATCAAAACTATTTTTGGATATAGAAGAACTGAACTTATTTCTTTTTTTAAGGAGTTATTTCTATCAAGCCAATCTGAAAGAAAATCAAGATTACCTTCAAGGGTTCCGCTTGATTCCCCTGCACGAATAACACTAGTAAAAACATTACCGAACCTTTTTTCTTCTTTTTTAAGAGATTCCGAAAGTGAAATACCAGATTCTAGATCATTTTTTAGGGATTCTAAGACTTTTTTCATTTCCCCAGATTTGGTTTGATACAAAAGAGCTTTGACAGCTTCGTTGATGGTCATACTACCTTTTAGCATCACTGCTAAGTTTTTTGCAAAATCTATTTTTTCTTGTGGAGAAATACTATTGAACATAATTTTAAAGTTTGGAGAAATCTACCGCCTCTTCAAGTGTGGTTATACCTAGAATGACCTTCACAAGAGTACCATAATCCAATGTTTCCATACCATTATTTTTTGCTTCTGTTTGAATATCATTTGATGACACTCTATTTTTTATCATCTCTCTTATTTTATCATTAACCTCAAGAAGCTCAAAGACACCTATTCTGCCATCATAACCAGTATGATTACATACCTTACATCCAGATCCTTTATATAATTTTATTTTACTCAAATCGACATCTTGTATTTTTAGAAACTTTTCAAAAGATTCTTTGATGTTAGAATATTTATTAAGAACTTCCAATTCTTTGCCTATTGGGGAATAGCTTATCTTACAAACTTCACAAATCTTCCTTACAAGTTTCTGAGCGATAATCAAATTCACCGAAGAAGCGACAAGAAAAGGTTCTATTCCCATTTCTTCCAATCGAGGAAATACTGTGACAGAATCGTTTGCGTGTATAGAAGAAAAAAGAACATGACCAGTCATTGCAGCATTTACTGCAATAGTGGCAGTTTCTGCATCTCGAATCTCTCCAACCATTATGACATCTGGGTCTTGTCGCACAATTGAGCGAAGACCGTTTGCAAATGTTAAATCTTTTTTTAAATTAACCTGTATTTGTTGAACATTTTCCATAGCATATTCAACAGGGTCTTCTATTGTAACAACATTTAGAGAATGTTTGTCTATTACCTGAATAAGGGCATATAAAGTTGTAGTTTTTCCTGAGCCAGTCGCTCCAGCCGAAAGAATCATACCATGCGGTTTGTTAATTATCTCTTTTACTTTTTCCAAACCTAAATCTGAAAGACCTAATTCGGTAATTGAAATCTTTCTGGCTCTCTCTGAAAGAATTCTGAGTACAATGTTTTCTCCATTAGTAACTGGCAAGACAGAGACACGAACATCGAAGTTTTCATTTTCCATTTTAAAGGGAAACTTACCGTCTTGAGTGGCAGAGTGCTCGTCTGTATGAAGTCGCGACATTATTTTAACCCTAAAAACTATTTTGGGATGAATAGTTGCTGGATATTCAATACTCTTATAAAGCACTCCGTCTATTCTGTATCTTACAATCACGGTTTCTCTATCAAGAGGTTCAATGTGAATATCGGAAGCTTTTATGTTATAACCATATTCAATAAGTGTATCCACCATCTTTATAATATCCTGATCATCATTTATTTCCTGATAGTGTTTCAAAAGAATTTTTATTTTTTTTTCAATATCAGTACTGTAATACTTCAGACCATCTTCTATACCTAAAGGAGTAGTGTAATAGACAGAAATTTTCTTTTTTGTATTTTTTTCTAATAACTTAATAAATTCATAATTCTCTGGATTTACGGTAGCTAATTTGAAAGTGTCTTCTGTCATATCAAAGAAAACCGCTCTCTGCGCTCTTGCTACTTCCTCAGGAATAAGTTTCATAAGCTCATTCGTCACCCTTTCGAATTTTAAATCAACATATTCAAATCCTATAAAAGTAGCAATGGCTTCACCAAGCTCGTGGTCAGAGATATATTTTCTCTGTACGAGTACTACCTCTATGGGAAGTTTTTCTTTTTCTGAAATTTTAAAGGCTTTATCAAAATCAACATCCTTAACTAAACCATTATCAATAAGAATTCTGGCAAGATTTGTAATTGATATAACCATATTAAGAAAAATTATTTCGTGACGGAAATTGTGGCAGTTCCAGCTGCAGAAGGAGCACAGACTGTGATTCTACTTGTGGTAGGATTTTTAACAATATAATAACCTGTACCATTTGTGCTTGTACTACCTTGTGGATCAACTGGCATAGCTGAAAGATATGTTCCGGCGTCTGTAGTGGAAGCTAAGCTTATTAAACCAGCACAAGACCCACCCGTAATACATATTTCATTTGTAGAAGTTGCCGAACTGCAACTACTATCTTGTGCGATAGCGGTTGGCCCAGGCAAAGTGCCACCATGGTCTATAGCGTATTGGTAAACTGCACTAATAATAGTATTTACATCAGACCATCTCTTTGCGTCGTTTGCCGCACCTAACTGTTTGGAAGGATTGATAGCTACAATTACAATACCTGCAAGTATTGCAATAATAGCAACAACCAAAAGCATTTCCAAAAGGGTAAAACCTTTTTTATAGGATCGGGATATTTTTTTCATTGTTTTCATAAATATTAATTAATAAATAAATATATTAGTATATTGTAACATATCAAAAACAAATTTTCACAATCTAAACCTCTTTATTCCGGCTAACGAGGATAAAAGTGATAATAATAAAAAAATAAATACTTAAAATCTAAGACACAATAGTTATAGACCTTACCTTTTATTATTTTATCTCATAAGTCACACTAACATTCGAAGTAACTGTATTCTGTCCTGCAGGTATAACAGCGGGGGCTGAAGCACCTGTTTCTGCACGATTTGATTTACTATACATCACAGAATCGTAATAAACAGGATAGTTTCCAGATTCCGAGAAAGCAGTGATTTTGACCAATTTTACACCTAAACTTTTTGCCAAATTTTTAGCTTGAGCTCTAGCATCTTGAACTGCCAAATCTCTGGCTTGTAATTTTACTGCGTCTTCATTATCCACAGTGAAAGATAGTCCGCTCATATTTGTTGCGCCAAATCCTCCCACACCAGAAAGGATAGCCCCCGCCTTAGAAATATCTCTGATTTTTACGGAGACTGTCTGACTGACATCATATCCAGACAAAACTTGTTTACCATTATATGGATAAATAGTAGTGCTTATATAATCATACCTTGGATAAATGCTATAATCTGTAGTTTTAATATCTTTTTCATCAATGCCAGAAGATTTCAAAAAATTAATAATCTTTGTCATCTTTTCAGTAGAAGCGGTCTGCGCTTTACCTACATCCATATCTTCAGCTAAAACAGAGAAAGAAATATTTGCAATGTCAGGTTTCACTATTACTTCACCTTTACCAGAAACGGTGATAGTATCTTTTTGAACATTGCTTTTATTGTACCCATGTCCACCGCAGATCATTCTACCTGCAATGATGACAACGACAATAAGCAAGATAATTCCCATTATTTTATGTCCTTTACCTGCTGGGCACCATCCGCATTTCTGACACATTTTGCAATCACAACCTTGACCCGAATTCGCATTTTGATTATTTATTTCCATATTTTTTACTTATTTCCATCAAAGACAGATTTAAGTTAATTAAACTAATAATACCCCCTATTATATCACACATATTAGACACAACAATTATTAAAACATTACATCATATTCTCAAATAGAGAAATCACTGTCATAGGTCCTACCCCACCCGGAACGGGGCTTATAGCACTTACTATTTTTGACACATTTTCAAAATCTACATCACCACAAATTCCGTCTTTTACTTTACTTATTCCTACATCTATCACCACCTGACCTTTTTTTACAAAATCTTTTTTGAGGAATTTTGGTTTACCAAGAGCCACTACGAGAATATCCGCCTGTTTTGTCTCAGCTTTTAAATTTCTTGTTTTGCTATGACAAATAGTCACTGTGGCATCTCTGTTCAGGAAAGCATTTGCAATAGATCTGCCTGCGATAAGGGACCTCCCCACCACCACGACTTTTTTGCCACTAATTTTAATTTTATAAAAATCAAGAAGAGAAATGATACCTCTCGCTGTGGCGGGCACGATAGCACTTTTATCATTTACAAAAAACTTTTTAATATTAACCGAGGAAAGTCCATCCGCATCTTTTTGGGGATCTATCGCATCTATGATTTTTACAGAATTCAAATTTGCAGGTAATGGTAATTGAACGATAATCCCTTTTACATAATTATCTAGATTTTTTTTTATAATTTGAGAAATGAAATCATTTTCTCTCATACTCTCGTTGAGTTGAATATATCTGACATTAAAACCAATTTTTTCACCAAAAATCTTTTTTTGTTTTATGTAAGTACTAGATCTTTCATCGTTTCCAACCTGAAAAACCACAAGCTCTGGTTTCTTGTTTAATTTTGAGACTTTTTCATTTAGCTTTTTTGCAAGAAAATCTCGCACCTTTTTTCCATCAAGTATTTTTACCATTAGTGTAATATAACAGAAATATGTAAATATACAAAACAAAAAAATCTTCTGGGAAAGGTGTTTTTATGAACATTGCACAGGCCGACTGGGCCGAGCATAACAAATTTTCAGCAGAAAATTATGTGCGTTCAGAAAAATACTTTTCCCAGGAGATTTTGTTCTAGATTATAAATTCCACCGAGCAAAAATTCCACAAGGAAGCAAACGTCCTGACTTTGATTCTTCTATGGTAAGTTCCCCCGCTTCAAAACTACCGTTGTATTTTTTTAAAATTGACTCCAAAGCATTGTAATAAGCAGTAGCAGAATAACCAGCAGCATAGCCATTTATCAGAAAAAGAACAGGATTATCTGAAAGAATCTTAGAACATTCTTCAATAAGTTTGAGAAAGTCATCTTCAATTTTCCAAATCTCACCTTTGCCTCCCCTACCAAAAGATGGTGGATCCATGATAATCCCATCGTATTTATTTCCCCTCTTTATTTCCCTCATCACAAATTTTCTAGCGTCGTCCACGAGCCATCTTACCGGCATACCACTCAAACCCGAAAGGATGGCATTCTCTTTCGCCCAAGTAATTGTAGATTTTGAACCATCTATATGAGTAACTTCTGCTCCAGCCGAAAGTCCGGCAAGCGTAGCTCCGCCAGTGTATCCAAAAAGATTAAGAAGTTTGACTGGTTTTCCAAGGCCAGACCTTAATAAAACCTCTTTTTTAACTTTTTCTTTTATCCATTTCCAGTTTGATTCTTGCTCTGGAAAAACGCCAGTGTGTTTAAAAGCTGTTGGCTTAATATTAAATTTTAATTCATCAAAACTTATTTGCCATTCATTTGGCATGCTTACGCTTTTCTTCCAGCCTTTCTTTCCGCTTTCATTATAAAAATATCCATCGGCTCCTTTCCAATCACTTTCAGGTAAAACTTTCTTCCACAAAGCCTGCGGATCTGGCCTTCGTAAAATATATTTTCCGTATCTTTCAAGTTTTTCACCATCTCCACTGTCCAAAAGTTCGTAATCTACACTTACTTTTGTAATTAAAGTTTTTAGTTCCATGATAGAAATACTATATCAGCAAAAAACAAAAAGAGAAAGTTAGATACTAAAAACTTTCTTAGCGTTTTCTAAAAGTTGTAATCGGACTTTCTCTGGATCTTCCCCACGAATTTCGGCAATTTTTTTATAGACCTCTATGACATAAGATGGTTCGTTACGCTCTCCCCTATGTGGCAGAGGTGATGCATATGGAGAATCCGTCTCGGCATGAATTTTATCAAGCGGAATTGATTTAATTACCTTATCAAAATCCCTTAGATAGGTAATAATTCCCGGAAAAGAAATTGTAAAACCGAGTCCAATAAATCTCTCCGCGTTTTTCAAACTTGAAGTAAAAAAATGTAAATTGCCAAAAACTTTTCCTTCATATTTTTTCAGAATTTCGTAGGCATCATCATGAGCATCACGAATATGGAGCATGAGTGGCTTTTTGTATTTTATCGCAAATTCAATTTGTTTTATAAAATTTTCTTTCTGCTTCTGCTTCACTTTTTCCAAGGAGAGACCTTCCAAAGCTAAGGACTCGTCTTTGAAAAAATAATCCAATCCACACTCTCCTATTGCCACCACTTTTGGATTTTTTACCAGCTCTTCATAATTCTTCTCATTAAATACTTCTGTTGGATTATCATTTGGATGCATTCCAACACATGCCCAAATGTTTTCATTTTCAGTGGCTACTTTTACAGCTTCTTTTGATGATTCTAAATCAGCACCTACTACAATAGTGGCAACATCGGCATCCTGCATTCTTTTAATAACTTCCTTCTGATCAGTTCCGTAATCATCAAAACCAAGATGTGAATGGATGTCTATATATTTCATATTATTCCATTCTTAAAAATAGGGGTTTTTCTGGCATTTTATTTTCTTTTATAAGTCTTAATATTTCTTTTGCAGTTTCCGGCATTACCGACTGAAGAAGTAAAGCAATCGTATATAAATTTATTAAAATTTCTTTTATACATTCAACACCTTTCGTTTTATCTCCCAAATCATCACTTTTTAGTAATTTGAATGGTTGTAATCTTTGTATTATTCCATCAAGTATTTGTATACGAGTCCACAACAAATCCATGGCATGCTTAATATTAAATTTGTCTATTAAATTTGAAAAACGTATAGGGTCACTTATATCACTCTCTAAAGCTTGTTCGTATGTGGGAAATTCATCAATAGTGATGTTATTAGTTGTCGCCATTTTCATAACTCGCGAAACCAAATTTCCCAAACCATTTGCAAGATTGGCATTGTAAGATTCTTTAAACATTTCCTCGGACATTGGACTGTCTTCAAATGTGCTGAGTTCTCTAGTAACAAAATATCGAAGTGCATCGGTACCATATTTTTCTATAAGATACACTGGGCTGACAACATTTCCAAGTGATTTGCTCATTTTGAGACCCCCAGGACCTGTGACAAATCCGTCTATCACGATAGTTTTAGAATTTGGAAGCCCACAGGCCATAAGCATCGCCTGCCACATTGCTGACTGTTGGCGAAGGTTATCTTTTCCACAGTACTGCACCATTCCGCCTGTTTTTACCTGCCACTTTTCAAACTTTTTCATATCCATAGGCCATCCGATAGCGGTAACATAGTTTACAAGAGCGTCAAACCAAACATACATTATGTGTTCACTATCTCCTGGTACTTCTATTCCCCAAGGCATTTTGCTTTTAAGACGAGAAATACTAAAATCTTGTAAGCTTCTCTCTACAAATGCTTTTATTTCATTAAATCTAAAATCTGGAACAACAAAATTTGGATTCTTTTTGTAAAAGTCCAAAAGTTTTTCACTAAAGGCAGAAAATTTGAAAAAATAATTTTCTTCATCGCGAATTTCAAGCGTAAGATTGGGGTGGTCAGGGCATTTGCCATCGACAAGATCAGAATCTGTCTTTTCAAGCTCACAACCCACACAATATTTTATCTGATAATTTTTTTTATAAATGTATCCGTTCTTATCACAAGTTTCCCAAAATTCTTGTGCTGATTTGATGTGTTTTTCATCTGTTGTACGGATAAAATTGCGAGTTATACCATCTACCTCATTAACACCCATCAATTTTAGAAGTTTTTTAAACTTATCAGCAAAAAAATCAGTATATTCTTTTGGAGTTTTATTTTCCTCAAGAGCTTTCTCATAAAGCTTCTGCCCATGTTCATCTGTTCCAGTATTAAAAAATACTTCATATCCGAGCAGTTTTTTGTATCGAGCTATCACGTCTGCACGAACGATTTCAAGTGCATGCCCCATATGCGCTTCGGCATTTACATACGGCAAAGTGGTAGTAATATAAAAAGGTTTTTTGTTTTCCATCTTCTGTTTCTATTTTAAAGAATCTTCACCTGATAAAATACTTGGCATTGGAGTCTTTTTTCTTTTTTCAATATCTTCCACAAATTCCATGACGGCAGAAACAATCGGCACAGACAAAATAATTCCAAGAAATCCAGCAAGTTTTGCGCCAATAATTAAAGATAAAATAACCAAAATTGGTGAAACACCAACAATCTTTTTGACAACAAGAGGATAAATGAGGTGATTTTCAAATTGCTGGAGAATAATATAAAGCCCAACAACGATAAGCGCTGCCGTGACTCCGCCGTCTACAAAGGCCGAAAGAATGGCTGGGATAGAGGCAAGAACTGGCCCGAAGAGTGGGATAATTTCAAGAACCCCCGCAAGAAGAGCGAGCATAAGGGCATTTTTTACACCAAGAATAGTAAGTCCAAGATATACCAGGACGCTTATCACAAGCATAAGAACAAGCTGTCCCTGCATCCAATATGCAATCTTTTTTTGTGATCTTTTCCAAAGACCAACAATATACTTTTCCTTGCTCTCGGGGCTGATAAGACATAGAAAATCAGCAACTCCATCTTCTCTCACAACAAAATAAAAAGATAATACAACAATGAGTACGAAAGAAAAAAGTCCACCAAAAATAATACTTATCATCTTGACAAAGTTGTCTGAAGCTCCAGATGCAAGTTGCTGAACCATTTGAATTAGATCTTTGAGACCAAAAGGTGAATTTAAAACGGCCTGGCTTGTCACATTGTTGCTAATAGTAGCACCAAGACCTGATACGAGAGAGCTAGGATTGGCTAGACCCCCCGAAATATTATCAACTACTTGTTGCGATTTCGTAATAATTTCGCTACTTGCACCAGATGGGTTCCATAGTGTCGCAGACTCAAGATATTTTGGCAAAGAATTTAAAAATGAAGAAGTTTCCTTCAACACTGAAGGTATAAAAAAATAAAAAAGCCCAGCAAAAACAGCAAAAAGTCCAAGATATGTGATGATAGCAGCAGGCAATCTGGCGATTTTGTATCTGCCAAAAAGTGATATGAACGGCTCAAGTCCGGAAGCAAGGACAATTGCAACAATCACTACCAAAATTAAATCTTTGATAAAAAATATAAACCAAAATCCTAAAATGACCAAAATAATTTTAATTATTGTTCCGGTCGTGATATTTAAAGATATTTTTGATTCCTTTTCCATTTATAAAATTATACTCCAAAAATGCTTTTTATTCAATGGCTGAGATTTTGTTTAAGTTTTTAATTTTCTAATTCTTTCCAGCTTGTAACATTAAAAGACCCAGATGGACCATTAACAAAATTTGGATTAATTAGTCCACTTTCATAATCAATTATATTATTTCCGTCTATTACAATTTTATTTGCAGTTGCTTCATTTACTTTTGAACTTCCAATTAAATGAATTGTTCCCTTTTGGGCATTTAGGACAACAGATCCACTATCTCCAGACACATCAATCGCGTATAATCCGTTACAATTTGAACTGTCACAAGTACTGTTCGAAACCAAAATAATATAACCGCCTGATACTCCCGAACCACTTACGGAGCAACTATTAGGAATGGTAACTTTTCCATCAGTAACTATAACTCCACTATTTGAACCATAGGACGATGAAAGTTTTAATTTTGCATTACCCTCCAAAGTTATATTTCCCGTCACCCAGAGGGTTCCCGTAACCGTAAGTATAGCACTATTACTAAGATTTAAATTACCAACAATTTTCTTCGGTCCAAGAGAACCAGTCTCATCGTCGGATAAAGTATAGCTACTATTTCTGATCCCTCCCACTAGTGCTTCCGCTTCCCAGTCGCTTATATTTGTATCAGAAATAGGAAAGTCGGCAGGAGCCGGGTCAATATATGTATCATCGCAATTTTTATTATTATTTGGCATGGACCCAATTTGGCATTTCATAAAACCATCGGAATTTACATAATTTAAAGAAGGCGCCCATGCTCCCCCACTGATGTGAAACTGATTCCATCGTTCATAACCCTTAATTTTTCCAAAATTCTCTCCTAAAAATATTTTAAAATATGAATCATAATTTGTGTCATTCCAAGAACCGCCGATGTTTCCTGTCTTAGCTGTACCATTCATATAAGAATTATCCAAATTTGCTGCTGTTATAAAATAATTAGAGCTGTTAGTTGAAGTGCCTAAAGCAATCCAATATCTGTTTCCAACTATGAGTTTAGGATTTGTGTCAAAAGGTACTTCTATCCAACTATAACTTGTGGTAATTAACGTTGCATCTATTTTAACAGATAAAATAATATCTTCTAAATTTCCACTAGGACTTCCAGAGGAATCTTTGATAATTTTAACAAAAACTTCCTGTGGCCAACCAACTTTTTTTATAAAAATATTCGTTTGAACTAGTGGGGATGATGTAGAAACAACAAAACTTTGTGCCACATATTGTGCCTCATTTGTCTTATTGAATATTATTGAATTTGGTGGTGAAGATGAAGCTAAATTTTGCTCTGCAATAAAAAGATTTGGTTCTCTCGCTACTATTGCAGTGCCATTAATTTTTGCAGATGAATTGTATGAAATGATATCTCCGCCTGAATATACATTCCCATTTACTGTTCCACTATTATTAAATATAATACCCCCCTGTCCAGCTTGAATCCCGTAAGAAAAAGAAACTCCAGATCCCTCTTTGATGGACGCCTGCGTCTTTCTCACATAGCCACCCATATCGGCAGTGGTAGTAATAGTTTTGCTTCCATCTGGATTATCAATAATAGAAGTCAAAACAGAATCACTGTCGCTACCATTTAAAAGAGGTAGAGATTCACTAGAATTTACAGTAAAACCTCCTTTTAATCTATAGACTACGTCATTCACACCCGATTCACTCATAAAAAAAGTATTTTTTGTATTCCAAAGATCGGAAGTAATCTTGGTTTGTTTAATAATGGGAGTAATAAAACCAAGAATAAGTATAGATGAGAGTGCGACAAAAAATATTGCGGTAAAAATCATTATTTGTCCTTTTTTAAAATTCTTTTTCATTTTTGTTTTAATTTACCCCTCTTAAAACCGTTGTCGTGTTGAAAACTTTTGACAAAGACCATCCCGTAGATGATGCGCTGAGTGTCATTTCGGTTCGAATAGCAGTGGAACTAGTCGAAGTTATTTTTGTAAAAAATAAACGAGACACATTAATTTTTGAAGAAGTGAGTGGGCTTGTTCCAGAACCATCGTTAATTTTTATCACACCAGATTCTAAATATATTGTGGAATTACCAAAATTTGCATTGGATGGACTCGTGAGAGTGACAGAAGAGCTAGATCTCGCTTCTCTCGAAATTCTACCGAGAGAAAGAATCGCGGAATTTTCTATTTCATGTTGCGCCTCTACAAATTTGTTTGATTTTATGACAGTTACAGTCACTCCAACAATAGCAATCATTACCATAGCGACTATGGCTGTATATACTATCATTTCTATAAGTCCGTATCCTGTTTTTTTTATTATTTTCATAATTAATTTTCCAAGTTTGTAAAATATATTGTAAGAGACTTTGTTTTTGACTGACCTTTGTCAGACCAAGAAATTTCCGATACGACCCTCCTCGTATTGTCGTCATTTGTACCACCTGAAGTGACAATTTTATGATCTACATCTCTCGACACAGGATAAATGTTAATTCTCCTTGTAAAAATCCCTGTTTGAGTGGCGGAACTTGTAGATGTAACTACACCCCAAGAAGATGAAGTCGTCGAAAAATATAAATAATATGGAGTAGAAGTAGAAAGAACAGAAAAACTTTCCCAGGATCTATCTATAATAGTATGCGTAGCTTCAATTCCCTCTTCTGAAAGAAAGGCTGCTTGAGCAGATAGCATATTTAAATCTGCAGATTTTATATAAAGATTGTTTGCAGAAATCAAAACCATCAAAATTATGGATAGAACAAAAACTGAGACTATTGCTTCAGCAAGTGCAACTCCTTTTTTATTTATTTTTTTATTTTTTAAAATATTATTCATTTTTATTTTGTTTCTAAAAGTCCTGTCGGATAAATAGTGATCGTGGAAGAACTTGTAGAATCATTTTTTAACTGAAGTTTCAATAAACCTGTATTTGCTGTGTTACCTCCAATTTTTTGAAAAATGATAGATCCCCCACTGATTGTCGATGTAGAAATGATAACTCCAAAATTATTTGGGAGAGATAAAAAAGTAGGATGAAAATTTTCTGAAGTACAGCTTGAATCAGAAACAACAAAAGATGTGAGGGAGCTACTGGCTACTGATATATTCACACCATAACTACAAAATTCTTTTGAAGAAACGGCGAGGGAGCGAACACTATTTATGACAGCGATAGTATTGGACAATGCTTTTTCAAGAGATTGCTTTTTGTTTAATTTTAAAAAAGTAAGAGTAGAAATACTCAGAATAAGAAGTGTAATAGCAATGACAGCCATAATTTCTATAAATGAAAATCCTTTTTTTGTTGAAAATCTCATAATTATACTTTATCCATCACAGAATAAATGGGAGTAATCATAGAAATCGCAAAAAATCCTACCGCAGATCCAATGATAATCATAAGGATTGGCTCAATGATGGTAGACATATCTTTTGTTTTCTGGTCGACAGAATCTTCATAATAAACTGCTACTTCTAAAAGCATTTCCGGTAATTTTCCTGTTTCCTCACCCACATTCAACATTTCGCCAACAAAAACAGGATAAAGTTTGGTATTTTCTAAAAATGTAACGGAAATATTTTCACCTTTTTCTACCCGCATTTTTGCCTCAGATAATATATCACGAAAATAACTATTTTGAATTACATCTCGTGTAATAGTAATCGCTTCTGCAAATGGTACACCCGCAGACAAAAGAGAAGATAAAGTTCTAGTGGTTCTTGCGGAGTTTATTTCTTTTATAATCAAAGATATAACAGGAATTTTCAATACAAATGCATCTATAAATCTCTTCCCTATTTTAGAAAGAGAAAATAAATATACTCCCACAACGATAGCCAAAAATACAGAAAATAATAATACAAAATGATACTTAAATAAATTGCTCATCGAAATAAGAATTTTTGTCGCGGTCGGTAGATCAGTATTCAAATCATTAAATGTCGCAGTAATACCTGGGACCACAAAAATCATCATGAGTGTCCCTACAATAAGCATTATTATCAAAATAACTGACGGATACATCATCGCGCCTCGAATTTTGGATTTTAATTTGTATGAACTTTCCATCTGCGTACTGATATTTTTCAAAGATGAAGACAAGTTTCCACTTTCCTCGCCGGCTTTCGTCATTGCTATAAAAATATCTGAGAAAACATCAGGATATAGTCTAAATGACTCACTAAGACTTTGTCCTTTTTTAATATTTGAATTGATGGAAGAAATAATATTTTTAAATTTATTATTGTCTATTTGCTTTTCAAGAACTGAGAGCGATTTAGAGACAGAAAGTCCCGCGCCTATCATCGCACCAAGATTTTTTGCAAAAATTATTCTCTGCAATGTCGGCACTGTACTAAATATTCCAAAAATCTTTTTAAATTTTGTTGAAAAAAATGAAGACTCCGCGCCTGTTGCAGTGATAAGAGTTTCTCCTTCTTCTTTTAAAACTCTATTCAAAGAAAATTTATCTGTGGACTCCCTAACTCCTTCATATATTACTCCATCTTTTTTTACTGCCTTATATTTAAATTTCATCCCTTAAAATTAAAGTATTATGAATTATTACTTTAATCTATTTACTATATGATTGTTATTAATATTTAAAATCTTATTTTACTACAAAAATAATCGGCTTGTTTTCTGTCTCCGACAAAATTCTTCACAAACTATTCTGACACAACCCTCATCACCTCTTCTATAGTGGTAAGTCCTTGAACAGCTTTAAATATACCATCTTCTATCATCGTCATCATACCTTCTTTTTTTGCCTGCATTTCTATATCTTGAGATGTAGCATTTTTCATTACAAGCTCGCGAATTGCACTAGACATAAGTAGTGCCTCATGAATACCAACTCTTCCCAAATATCCATCATTCTTTTTATCATCAGAAACTTTTGGGCGATAAAAAGGGATCTTCTCCCACACTTCATCTTTTCCAACAATATTTTCTGCCTTCAAAAAAGTCAAAACTCTATCGAGGTTAACATTTTTCGACAAAGTTGCAATTTCATCTTTGGTTAAATAATATTTTTCTTTTACTTGTGACAGTTTTCTCACCAGTCTTTGGGCCAAAATAATATTAATAGTAGAAACAAGCAAAAATGGCTCAGTCTTCATATCTAAAAGTCGTGGAATCGCACCTGCAGCACTATTGGTGTGCAAAGTAGAAAGCACCAAGTGACCGGTAAGAGCGGCATTGACGGCAAGAGAAGCTGTTTCATTGTCACGAATTTCTCCGACCATAATAACATCAGGATCTTGTCTAACAAGGGATCTGAGACCATTTGCAAATGAAAAGCCGATCTCTGGTCTGACCTGTGTTTGATTGATTCTCGACATCTGATATTCAATAGGATCTTCTATAGTAGCAATATTTACATCTGCAGTATTTAATATTTCAAGTATTGTATATAAAGTTGTCGTTTTACCAGAACCTGTAGGGCCGGTAGTAAGTATCATTCCATTTGCTTTTCTTGTAGAATCATACACTTTTTCTAAATCTGCTCCATGAAAACCCATTGCTTCCAAAGTAAATCCGGAAAGATTTTCACGTAAAAGTCGCATAACGGTTTTTTCTCCAAAATATGTGGGAATAATAGAAACCCTAAAACTAATTTTTTCACCATTCATGTCGATTTTAAATCGACCATCTTGTGGTAATCGCTTTTCATCAAGTTTTAAATTTGAAAGAACTTTGATTCTCGCAGTGATACTTGTGGAAGAATCTTTAGGCAAAATCATTGCGTCATGCAAAATACCATCTATCCTATAACGCACTAAAAATTGATTCTCCATACATTCCATATGAATATCAGAAGCGTTTTGCAAAGCTGCATGTTTCAATAGTGTATCTACAATCCTTACCACCGGAATATCCTCAGCCATTCTTTTAAGTGAATCTTCCAAAGAATCCTTACTTGTTCTCGTTTCATCAATACTACGAAGAGATAGAATATCCTTTTGTATCAAATCACCAAACTCGGCCTTCAAACTTTTTTGATATTGGAGGAGTGCGTTTTTGATCGAATCAACATCAGTAAGTCGTGGTAGAATTTTCAATCCAACTTTCTTTTTAATAAATTCAATAGAAGCAAAATCGTTTGTATCAAGCATTGCAACTTCCAGAGAATCTTGATTTTTCCTGAAAGCGATAATGTTGTTTTTCCTTGCTACTGGTTCAGGAATAAGAGAAAGTGTACTTAAATCAATTTTTTGGTTAAGTAAAGAAACAAACGGAATTCCATAAATATATGCTTCGGCGCGACGTAGATCATCTTCGGTAAGTTTACCACGACTTACAAGTAAATTAGCGACTTTTTCTCTACCCCCAGATTTTTTGGCTTCTTTTTCCATTCCATCATATTCAGACCTCGTCAAAAGCCCGGAATCAAGGATGAATTCTTTTAATTGCTTATCTTCATTTAACATATTATTCTCCATAAATTATAACATAAAAATTGAAACAAAAAACAATACATTGACAAAAAATATTGATTTGCTATTATATATTTACATTGAGTTCGCTTACGGCGAGCTCGTTTTATTAAATAGAGTAATAACAAGAAAATAACATGATAGATCTAAAAGTAATAAATGCGGTCATAGGCCAAATGGAACAAGAAAGAGGTATTCCAAAAGAAAAAATGATTGAAGCTATTGAAATGGCCCTCGCTACTGCATACAAAAAGGAATACGGTAAAAGAGGACAAATAATAAAATCTAAAATTGATTTAAATTCTGGAAAAATGGATTTTTATCAAGTAAAAAATGTCGTCGATAAAGAGGACGTTATCATACGAGATGAAAAAGAAGATGAATTAAAAGAAGATTCGAATGCACAAACAGGAAACTCTTCCAAAAAATTCCACGAAAGTAAATTTGAACCAGAAATAGAAACCGATCCAAATAAGCCTGTTTACTATAATCCTGAACACCACATTTTTCTTGAAGATGCCAAAAGAATCAAAAAAGGAGTAATTGTAGGTGAAGAACTCATCTTCCCCCTTGAAGAAAAGGCCGACTATGGAAGAATCGCCGCTCAGACTGCAAAACAAGTAATTATTCAAAAAATAAGAGAAGCTGAAAAAGTTTCCGTCTTCAAAGAATATGGTCAAAAAGAAGGCACTATCGTCAACGGTTCAGTCCAAAGAATAGAAAGAGGAAATATTTTTGTAGATATGGGTAGAGCCACCGCGATACTTCCATTTGAAGAGCAGATTCCAGGAGAAAGGTATAAAGCTGGTGATAGAATCCGAGCATACCTTTACAGTGTGGAAGAAAGTCCAAAAGGAATCTTTTTGAGAATTTCCAGATCACATCCAAAATTCCTAGAAGAGCTTTTTAAAATTGAAGCACCAGAAATTGCTGGCGGAGTAGTGGAAATAAAAGCTATTGCAAGAGAAGCAGGATCTAGAACCAAAATTGCCGTTGCCACAAAAGACAAACATTTGGATCCTGTTGGCTCGATGGTGGGACAACGCGGAGTCAGAGTTGCCACAGTAACAAGCGAACTCGGAGGTGAAAAAATAGATATTATAGAATGGTCAGAAGATCAAAAAAAATTTATTGCAGACGCTCTTTCACCAGCAGAAGTTTTGGGTGTAGAAATTGATGAGAAAGAAAAAAAAGCAACAATAGAAGTTTCCGTTGATCAGCAGTCACTCGCTATAGGAAAAGGTGGACAAAATGTCCGACTCGCTGCCAAACTAACTGGATGGAAAATAGACATTATTCCTGTTGAAGGCGAATATGTTGAGGAAGAAGTCATAGAAGAAATAGAAACTCCTAAAACCGAAGGAAAGTAAAAGATAATGCTCTTTTTTAAAAAATAATGCTATAATATTTAATTATAATAAAACAAATATGACCAAAAAAATAATTATAATTTCAATAATATCAATTCTAATGACAGGTACTGCCTATGCACAAAGCCCAGCTCTTTCAAAGATTAATGCGGAAAAACAAAGAATTGAAAATACTAAGCAACAAATCATACAAGTAAGACAAGAAGCTATCGACGCTATTAATAATGCGAGAGAACTTGCGTCTTCCACACGCGCATCTGCAAATATAGTTAAAGGAAAAAGAGCCGAAATAAAAATGGCGGTACAAGAAATTAAAGAACAAAAAATTGAAACCAGAATAAGCAAAATTCAAGAAAGCGCATTGAAAGATTTCAAAGTTACAATCAAAAATCTTGACAATTTAAATCTGAGAATTAACTCTAGAATTAACAAGTTAGAAGCTTCAGGTACTATCGATATGACAGACTCAAAAGAATTGCTAGAAATTGCATCTACAAGCATATCTATAGTCCGAGTAGCAGTAAATGATTTTGAATTGACCGATTTTTCCGCTTTCACCACTCTTACAGAAAGTTTTGCACCAGAAACAGAAAAAATTCTTGCCGAACAAGTAAAAAATAAAATACAGGAAATCAAATCACTTATGAAAGATGCTCATTCTGCCTTGGTAGATGCGGTCACTTCCTTGACACCTGAGCAAACGAAAAATGCAACGACAACAGAGTAAATTTTCTAAATAATTTAATATGGAAAACGAAACTCAAAAAAAACACACAGAGGAAGGAAATGGGGCGATTATTGCTGTATTTATAGTTGTGTTACTCCTTACTGTCGGTGGATTCTATTTTGTGAATCAAAGATTGGCACAACAAAAATTAATGCGCCAAACCGCTACTACAGCTGAGATCACAAATACAAATGACGATCTTGGTAGTATAAAAAGCGACCTTGATAGCATAAATGTAAACAACATAGCTACGAGTGCAAGTAAGTTGTAATTTATAAAAAAGTAAAAGCTTTTTCTTCCCTCCAAAAATATATCTCGAAAGACACAAAAATTTCTTGCTAGAAATTTTTTATGTCCGGCGCCAGTCGCGCCTCCCAATGTCTCTCTCAATACATTTTCTTCGGGAAGAAAAAATTCTGTTTTTATTTAGTATTTTCTAAAAACTTTAGAACTTGTTCATTGACCAATATCATTTCCACATATGCTTTTATTCTTTCAGGGCTCGCATCTTTGTAATGTTCCTGCAAATGTTTTGCTTCCTTTTCTATAGCTTCTTTATCTGGACTCATTTTTTCTTCAATAGCTATTTTATTTAATACAAGTTGTAGCTTGGCTCTTTTTTCCGCATCTGAAAACCACTCTTTCCTCAAATCTTCCCAAGATTTCTTGATATGTTTTAGATAATCCTCTGATTTTAATCCAGACTTTTTAATATCTTCTTCGAATTGTGCCTGCATTTTATCAATTTCATTTTCGACAAGAACTTTTGGCATTTTTATTTCTGATTTTTCTATAATCGCTTCTAAAATAGACATTTTTCTCTTGTCCCCCACTCTCTGTTCCTTTTCTTTCAAAATATTTTCTTTTATTTTTTCTTTAAAGTCATCAACGCTTTTAAAATTTCCAATTTTTTTCACAAATTCTTCATTCAGTTCCGGAATTTTTGGCTCTTTATTTTTGTCATCACCTTTTACCTCTCCAGCAAACATTTTAAGAAGCTGGCTGACTGCTTCTTCCACTTCCTTTTCATTGGTTTCAATTTTTTCAATTGGTTTTGCATTTTCTTTCTCGGCAATTTTTTTGTAATCAGGAAGTTTAATTTCTGGAGCAGTAACAATAGTAATTTTTATTTCTATAGGCGATCCTACGGCAAGCTTTGTGATAGAAACATCTGGTCTACCCAAAAAATTCGGAACACTTTCAACTATCAATTCTACAAGCCCATCATCTATCGCAATGTGTACGGCCTCTTCTAGAATAGCGAGCTCTCCCACTTTATCTTTAATGATTTTTTCAGGAGCGTGTCCTTGTCTGAATCCTGGCAAAGTAATCTTTTCTGATAAATGCTTAAACGCCCTATCTTTATAGCTTGCTATATTTTCAGCCGAAATTTCTGCAATCATTTCTACTTCACAATCAGGAAGATTCTTCTTGCTTTTTATCGTAAATATTTTTTTATTCATATTCTGCCAGTTTATATTAAAAATAAAAAAAGTAAAGAAAAATATTTGTGAAGTTCAAAAGGAATGGGTCGGCAGGACCCCGAGAAATTTTATATTTTTCTTTACTATTTAAATCCCCTCCATGTCTCTCCAATTATCCCCCACTGACACATCGGTTTTACAAACCACTCCTTTTGTTTGCTCTGGAGAAACAACACTTTCCATTATATTTTTTATATCTTTTGAAATTGTTTCAACAAGTTTTTCCTCAATTTCATAGACAAGTTCGTCGTGAACTTGCAAAATCAATCTAACTTTGTCTGTTAGTTTTTTTCCATGCAAAAACTCATCTACTTTTATCATTGAAAGTTTTATAATATCTGCCTCGGTGCCTTGGATAGGTGCGTTTATAGCCATCCTTTCAGCCATTGCGCGGATATATGGCAATGGTGACTTCAAACCTTCAAAATATCTTCTTCTGCCAAAAAGTGTTTCTGTAAAACCATTTCTTTCTGCCTCTGCTTTTATACTATCCAGATATTTTGCCAATCCAGAAAACTTTCTGAAATATTCTTCGAGATATTTTTGTGCCTCTTCCCTTGTGGAATTTATATTTTGTTTTAACGCAAGCACACCCATCCCATACATAATTCCAAAATTTATTACTTTTGCCCTCCTCCTCATTTCTTTGTCTACCTTTTCTAGAGGAACTCCAAAAACTTCCGATGCGACAGCAGTATGCACGTCCTCTCCATTTCTAAAAATTTCTAAAAGTTTTTTATCGCCCGATAGAAATGCTGCTATGCGAAGCTCTATTTGTGAATAATCGAATGAAACAAGTTTGAAACCTTTTTCCGCAATAAAAACTTTTCTCACATTTCTTCCAAGCTCACTTTTTGTGGGAATATTTTGTAAATTTGGTTCTTGTGAAGACATTCTGCCAGTTGTCGTCCCAGTCTGTAAAAATTTTGCATGCAATCTATCTTTTTTATCCAAAATTTTTGATATTACATCAATATATGTAGAAAGAAGTTTTTGCAATTCACGATAATCAAAAATAAGTGGAACTATCGGATGCATATCTCGCATTTTTTCAAGCTCAGATTCCTTGGTAGATAAATTTCCCCCACCTGTTTTCTTTTGATTTTTTGCTTTTAAACCAAGTCTATTAAAAAGTATTTCTCCCATCTGTTTTGGGGAGTTTATATTAAATTCTGTCCCCGAGAGTTCCCAAATTTTTTTTTCTTTCTTGGAAAGTTCGGTGTGATATTCTTTTGAAAGATCTTCGACTTCTTTTTTGTTTATTTTTACTCCAGTTTTTTCCATTTCTAAAATTATTGGAATAAGAGGTTTTTCTATTTTTTCAAAGACATTTTTAAGACCTTTATTTTCAAGATCTTTCATCAGTATTGCCTTTGCAGAGTCTAAATCTTTTATTCCTGCCTGCCCCACATGCACAGGCATAGCAGACAGGCCAGTAAGATCAAAAACTTCTTCAAGGGTGGGATTTGTGGTATTTGAATTTAAAAGCCATGTGGCGATAAAAAGTTCTTTTTGTTTAAAAATATATTCCTTGCTTCCAAAAGTCCCTTCGTCCGCGGTACTATTTCCGTCTGTGTTAGTATAATCCCGAAGCAATCCAGATTCTGATTTATTAGGTTGCTTCACTTTGTTCAGAATAACTGAACCTTTTAAAACATCATCAAGCCTGGAACCAAGTGTTCTAAAATCAAGCTCGGCCCAAAGTTGTTTAATTTTCGATACATCAAAATTTTCTTTCCATGTTTTTTCTGGTAAAACAAAATCAATCGGTGCATCTCTTCTGATAGTTGCAAGCATTTTGGAAAAACTTGCTTCTTCTTCCCCATCTTTTAGGAGATTTACAATTCTTTCTGTAATTTTTACATTTTTGAAAGCATTCGTGTCATTTTTTAATTTTTTATATATATCTTCTATTGTTCCAAAATTTTGTATGAGAATTTCTGCAGTTTTCTCACCAATTCCTTTTATACCAATAATATTATCAGATGGATCTCCCCGAAGACCTTTATAATCCACTAAAAGTTTCGGCAAAAAGCCAAATCTCGCTACCACCGCTTTTTCATCATAAATAATTGTATCTTTAATCCCCTTTTTCAAGGTATAAACTTTCACCCTACCATCTTCCACAAGCTGTAAAGTATCCATATCACCAGATGCTATGACCACTTCAAGATTTTTTATTTTTTTAGTTTCTTCTACTATTGTACCAATGATATCATCCGCCTCAAAACCTTCTTTGTCATAAATAGGAATATTAAGTGCTGTAAAAATATTTCTAGATCTTTTGAGCTGTGAAATAAGCCCTTCGTCTGTCTTTGCTCTACCTGCTTTATAATCTTTGTAGGCCTCATGTCTGTATGTCGGCTTTGGAAGATCAAAACATGCGACAATGTAATCTGGTTTGAGTTCGGTAATTATTGCAAGTAACATTGTCGAAAGGCCATAGAGTGCTCCAGTAGGTTCGCCTTTACTTGACACAAAATCAGGCAATGCATGATAAGCACGATGAATAATAGCGTGAGAATCTAGTAAAACAAGTTTTTTGTTTTTTTCTTTTTCCACAATTTATTTAATTTGACTAATTTTAATCATAAGTGAATTTACTTCTAATTCTTTTTGAGAAATACTTGAACCTAATTTATTAATTTCCTCAGAAACATTCTTTTCTTCTCTCTCAAAATCAGAAATTTGTCTTTTTTTAAAGACAAGCTCTGCCTCTATTTTTTCTTTTTCTCCTTTTTTTATATCAACTTTTTTATCTTCATTTTTTGGAATTTTTTTCATCTCTGTTTCTAGAAATCTAGTTCGCTGATCTATAGAGCTTAGTTCTGTTTTTTTATTTTGCAATTCAATCTCTATTTTTTGTATCTCTTTTTTCAAAGAATCAGCATTAATTTTTAATTTATCAAGCTCAGATTTAAGAGAAGAAGCTTTCGTATTCTGACTTTCTAGACCAAATTTTAAAAAATTAAGATCTCCTTCTTCCTTTTTGATTTTAAATCCAAGCTCGCTCACTATTTGCTTTGACAAAATGATGCTTTTTTTAAAATCATTCAGTCTAATCTCCTTACTTCTCATTTCCATCCGTAAGCGAGTGATATCCTGTTTTAAATTACTTACTTTGAGTATTAAAACATTTTTCTCTCTCTGTTTTTGTGCATTTTTAATATTTTCATTATCTCTTTTAGCCTCTTCAACTAGCTTTTTCTTATCAAATATATTGTCGTTCAAGGATGTCTTTGTATTATTATTTAACATATTTTATATTATATCAGATTAAATCTCTATCTCCCTTTCATTTTCTGAAATAAATTTAAAGTTTATTTTCAAATGATTTTCTGGCAAAATACCTAAAACATTTTCTGGCCATTCTATTAAAATTAAATTTTTTGAATTTGATAATGCTTCTTTCCAAGAAAGTTTTTCTAGTTCTTCTGGACTTTCTAGTCTATATGCATCAATATGGATTAATTTTGTAAAAAAATGATATGAAATAGGATATATTTTTTCTATAACAAAAGTCGGACTTGTAATATTTCCTTTTACTCCTAAAATTTTTGCAATAGCTTTTGTAAAAGTTGTCTTTCCAGAACCGAGATCTCCGTAAAGCCCAACTACACAAGCTCCGTCATAAAATCCAACAGAAAGTTTCTCTACAAAATTTCTTGCGACTTCTTCGGTATCCACCAAACTTTTGCTGATTATCTTCATAAAAACATGATAACATATGAAAACAAGTAAAAAAATAGGGCGCGGTTGTAGCAACCACGCCCTAAAACTTTTTTTCCTAAAAATTATCTCCATCTCCTCCCATGTCCCTCATATCCATACCAGGAATGACCGTAATAGTAATATCTTCCATAATAAGGTCTGTACACTGGATATGCCGGATAAATCACCACCGGACTCGGCACATAAACAGGTGGAGGATAAGGTTGTGTCACAATCACAGATGATGGAGGGGGCGAATATACAACAGGATAGCCATTTGGATCCACAATCATTACACACCCACCTAACAATAAACCAAACACCAAACAAAGAACAATCGAAAAAATTTTCATATCAATCCTCCTTAATTGTTTAAGAATTTCAACACAAAATTTTCTTTTTTTAGTTTACATCTAAGTAACTTTTTTGTCAAGTATAAAACCTGAAGTGTTTTATAAAAAAAATGTTACAATATTATCAATATGGTAGATTTTGATGATAAAAAACAACAAGGGAGAATAGATGATTTAAAAAAAAAGGAAGAGGAGGATGTTGCAAAAATTCTTGCTGGAAGATATGGAGTGGGATATCTAGATCTCACCCCCATTCCGATCAATACTGATGCTCTTCGTATTGTCCCTGAAGAATTGGCAAAAGAGACCAACACCGCAGTCTTCCAAGAAGTAAATAAAAGAATACAGATTGCCGTTCTTTCACCAAGGTACGAAAAGACTATGGCTCTCTTACAGAAACTTATCGATGACGGCTACTTCCCCACTGTGTTTATGGTCTCCAAAGCCAGTTTGGAAAAAGCTTGGAGTAGATATAAAGACCTTTCCTATGCTTCCGAAAGCCGAGCTGGAACTTTTGATATTTCAGATGAACAAATCTTGATTCTTATAGACAAAATAAAAAAACTTGGAGATGTAAAAAGAGAAATAGATAGTTTGCTCGGCATAAAACAAACTTACAAAATTTCAAAAATAATGGAAATCATGCTCGCAGGAGCTCTTTCACTTTCTGCTTCTGATATTCACATTGAGCCAGAAGAAACATATGTAAAAATGCGATATCGTCTAGATGGAGTTCTAGTAGATGTTATTGAGCTTAGTAATGAAAACTACAATTTAATACTCTCGAGAATTAAACTTCTATCTGGACTCAAATTAAATGTTAACGAAGAGGCTCAAGACGGCAGGTTCAGTGTAAAAATAAAAGACAACAACATTGAAATCCGAACTTCTGTTTTGCCGGGTAATTATAATGAATCTATTGTAATGAGACTCTTAAATCCAAAGACTATTGCTGTGCCACTCGAAGATTTGGGTATTCACCCACGTACTCTCTCGGCACTTATTACACAAATAGAAAGACCAGAAGGAATGCTTCTTATTACAGGTCCAACTGGCTCCGGTAAAACCACCACCCTCTACGCATTTTTAAAAAAAATAATCAGTTCAGAAATTAAAGTTATTACTATTGAAGATCCTATAGAATATCACTTAGATGGAGTCGTTCAAACCCAAGTCGAAAATGATAAAGGCTATACTTTTCTATCTGGACTTCGCTCAGCTCTGCGACAAGACCCCGATGTCATCATGGTTGGAGAAATTCGTGACTCAGAAACTGCAGATACTGCAATAGACGCAGCAAATACTGGTCACTTGGTTTTCTCTACACTCCATGCCAATAGCGCCTCCGGCGCCTTCCCCCGCCTTATAGGACTCGGAGTAAATCCAAAAATTATTTCCTCAGCTATCAATGTTGCAATGGCACAAAGACTCGTTAGAAAACTTTGTGTATCGTGTAAAAAAGAAAAATTATTATCAAAAGAAGAAAAAATTACATTTGAAAGAATTATTTCTGAAATTACAGATCCATCTTACATATCAGGAATCCAAAGAGAAAAAGTTTGGGAAGCAGTAGGTTGTGAAAAATGCCACGCAGGATACAAAGGCAGAATTGCAGTGTGTGAAATAATTCTTATGAACAAAAAAGTTGAAGAAGCAATAGTAAATAATCCAAGCGAAAGAGAAGTCAAAGACGCATCTCTCGAACAAAATTTTTTAGATATGAAACAAGATGGAATAATAAAAATTTTACAGAGCGTCACTTCCTTAGATGAGCTCAAAAGAGTTATCGACCTTGAAGAGAAGCAATAGTTGTTCTTTAATTTTTTTAGTTCTTGATTTTCTTTGGCGAGAGCATAGTATGTTAAATAGTGAACATTGAAAATTAAAATTTCACCTTGTGGGTGAAATTGAGTCGAGAGCAGAAATCTCTAAACAATACTTTAAACTTGGCGTGTAAAGTTAAACTTAGCTTTAAGGATAACCTCAGCAGTAATCCGAAGATTAAAACCACGATGTCCTTGAAGATAAATTCGTAAATACCCTTGCGGGATTCAATTGTTTAGAGATTTGTGCGCTCCACTTTTAAAAAACGAAAAACGAAACAAAAAGACCCGAAAGTAGGTCTCTGCAAAGAGTATATCACAAAACAATCTTATGTCAAGCAAAAATGATAAAAAAAAAGAAAATTCTGAGAATACCGATGATTTAAGCCCTAAAAATGCTGACACGAATTTTTTAGACCAAACACTTAGACCCAATACATGGACTGAATATATCGGGCAAAAAAATATCAAAGAAAATTTAAAAATTCTACTTACTGCTGCTTCAGAGAGAAAACATCCACCCGAACATTTACTTTTTTATGGTCCTCCAGGGCTAGGGAAGACTACTCTTGCTCATCTTATTGCAAAAGAAACTCGTTCCCAACTAAAATGTACATCGGGGCCTGCAATAGAAAAAGTTGGTGACCTTGCATCCATACTTACGAATCTCTCTCCCGGTGATATTTTGTTTATAGACGAAATCCATAGGCTCAACAAAGCTATCGAGGAGGTACTCTACCCTGCCATGGAGTCAGGCAATCTTGATATTATTATTGGTAAGGGTCCATCAGCGAGAACTATCCAGCTTGAACTTCCCCCTTTCACTCTTATTGCTGCCACTACTCGTATCGCACTACTTTCTGCGCCACTCCGATCACGTTTTTCTGGTGGTGTATTTCGTTTAGAGTTTTATACAGATGAAGAAATAGAACAAATCATAAATCGCTCAAGCAAAATACTAAAAGTACCGATGGAAAGCGATGCGGAAAAAGAAATCGCAAAGAGAAGTCGATTTACACCGAGAACCGCAAACTATTTTCTGAAAAGATGCCGTGATCTTGCACAGGTTCGTAAAGAAAAACTTTCAAAAAAGATGGTGATAGAAGCACTTAATCTTCTTGGTATAGATGAAATGGGTCTCGGCCCTTCAGACCGCACTCTTTTGACTGTAATTGAAGATAAATTCAACGGTGGGCCCGTCGGTCTCAACACTTTAGCTGCCGCACTTTCCGAAGAACAAGCTACGATAGAGGATGTTTATGAACCCTATCTACTCCAGCTCGGTTTCCTAGAAAGAACTTCCCGTGGACGCGTGATTACAGATAGAGCGAGAAAACATCTCGGCAAAAAACTTCAAGGTTTAGATTTAGAGAATAAATAAAACACCCTCGTAAATTGAGGATGTTTTATAATTGAAAAAAAATAAAATTCTGATAGGATAGTCTTATGTCAGGGCACAATAAATTCTCAAAAATAAAGAGGTTAAAAGCAAAAAACGATGCTCAAAAAAGCAAAGTTTTTTCAAAAATGGTGAAGTTGATTTCAGTAGCTTCAAGGAAATCAAAAGGTGATATCAATTCTGCAGAATTAAGATCTGCAATAGAAAAAGCAAGATCAATAGATATGCCAAACGACAGTATTGATAGAGCTGTAAAAAAGGCGTCTGAAAAAGGTGGCGCGGAAATGGAATCTATTACATATGAGTCATACGGCCCAGGTGGTGTTGCTATTATTATTGAAGCTCTTACTGACAATAGAAACAAAGCTGCAGGAGAAGTAAAACACATCCTTTCAGAACATGGTTCAGTACTCGCGTCCCCTGGAAGTGCCTCATGGGCATATGAGAGAAAAGATGGTGAGTGGGTTCCAAAAACCACAATGTCTATTTCTGAAGAAGATAGTGCAAAACTTGAGTCACTCATAGATGCCCTCGAAGAAAATGATGAAGTGCAGGATGTTTACACGAACGCTGAGTAAAAAACACTTTTTTTATAATTTTATATGAAAATAATTTCCGTAGACCCTGGATATGAAAGGCTTGGAATTGCTATTTTGGAAAAAGAGAATGGCAAAGAGGTTTTGATCTTTTCAGAGTGTTTTAAAACATCTGCAAAGCTACCTCATAGTGAAAGATTACATTTGATAGGCAAAGAACTAGGAGAAGTAATAGAAAAATACAAACCCGAAGCTCTAGCAATAGAAACATTATTTTTTGCTAAAAATCAAAAGTCTGCGATGCAAGTCGCAGAAGCTAGAGGCGTCATAATGTATGAAAGTAAAAGAAATAATTTAGAAATTTTTGAATATTCTCCGATGGCAGTAAAAATTGCGGTCACTGGATATGGGAAAAGTGACAAAATTCAAGTGACAAATATGGTAAAAAGATTAGTTAAAATCACAAAGCCGATTAAGCATGATGATGAGTATGATGCTATTGCGATAGGCCTTACTTTTTTTGCAACGCAAAAGAGATAGTGAAAAAAGTGTGGGCGTATTTAAATTTTGAGGTCCTCGGGTCGGCCTTATGATGGCATCAACCAAACTCTCAAAATTTAAATACGCCCACACTTTTTGAACTTCCATTTTTATTCAACTACCAATCATTTGCAACTCTAAAATCTCCAGAATCAATCATATCATCATCTTCTAATTCCCCTCCGCTAATAAGTGGATCCTCATCCTCTAGAGCCTCTTCCCCACCAGAGTCAGCTACTTCAAAAGCACTTTCGAGAATATCAGGGTTTGATTCTTTTACTTCTTCCGCTTCTTCTCCTTTATTTACATCTTCTTCTTTTATTTTTTTCATATTATTTTTTTGCTCAAAATCGAGCTTTTGTATATTTTCTAATTTCTATCATTTTTTGCAAGAGTAAAATAGCACAAAACTGTGGATAACTTTTTTGAACAAAAATAGTTAGTAAGAAAAACTTTTTTCGAACGATTTAGCGTAGCAAGCAGAAAATCAACAAAATTTTTAGAAAAACGAGACTGTTTGACGAGTCTGCGAGGAGTTTTGAGTTTTTCGCCCGACCGACACGCTTTCTTAAGCGTTGCGGTCGGGTTAAGAAAATTTTGTATGATTTTCTAGATTGCGTAGCTATTAGTGAGAAAAGAGTTTTTCTTACTAACTATTTTTGCTCAACTTAAATAGTAATTTTTATAAATCTCTTTTTTCCCACCTTCACCACAATCTCCTTTTCAATCTTAAAATCAAATTTATCTATTTTTTCTCCGGAAACTGCGTCGCTCACAGCCCCTTCGTTAATCAATCGGCGAAAATCTGTATTTGAAGAAACTATTTTTGCAGAAACAAGAGTTTTACCAAGAAAATCCCCTACACTAACCTTTATTTCTTCAAGATTCTCCGGCAATCCCCCTTTTTTAAAAGTATTTATAAAGTTTTCCTCAGCTTTATCGGCTTCTTGTTTATTAAAATATAAAGAAACCATTTCTTTGGCTAAAATTATTTTTATATCTCTTGGATTTTCTCCTCTTTCCATTCTTTCTTTCATTTCTTTTATCTTTTCTGTAGAAACATCTGTGCAAAGTTCAAAGCCAGAAAGTATCATACCGTCAGTCCAGCTCATCACTTTTCCAAACATATCAAAAGGCTCGCATTCAAGCGAAATCATATTCCCTGTTGTCTTTCCCATTTTATCTCCATTTGCATCCGCGAGTAATTTGGTAGTAATAACAAATTTTTCTTTATTAAGAACCTCCTTCACTAAGTCACGGCCCGCTAGCATGTTAAACATTTGGTCATTTCCTCCAATCTCTCCATCAACATCCATAGCAATACTGTCATACCCTTGCATTAAAGGGTACATAAATTCATGAATATGTATGGGCCTTCCTTCTGTAATTCTCTTTTGGTACATATCCCTTTTAAGCATTTGATCAACGGTCATTTTTGAGGCCAATTCCAAAACTTTTTCTAAATTCATTTTAGCAAGCCATTTTGAATTGTATTTAAGTTCTGCTCCCCGGAAACCGAATTTTAAAAATCTTGAAGCTTGTTTCTTATAATTTTTACAATTATTCAACACTTCTTTTCTTGTGAGAGGAACCCTTAGAGAAAGTTTATCTGGATCGCCAATGGTTGCAGTAAAATCACCGATTAAAAGAATGACTTTGTGTCCTAGCTTTTGAAGTTCGGTTAATTTTCTAATTGGAATACTATGTCCTATATGTAATGACGGTCCAGTAGGATCTATTCCAAGGTAAATAGTCTGTCTTTCACCAGATAAAAGTTTCTTTTTTAAAAATTCTCTATTAGGGTAAATATTTTCTATTCCTCTATTTAAAATCTCATCTATTTTCTTTTCATCTGTGTCTATTTTCATCTTTAAAATATATCACAAGAAAAGTTTTTTGTCCTGTATATCACTCATATTTTATGATATTATTTTACAAATGATAATTAATAAAATAATTCACAATATTTATAGAAAAATAAAGAGAAACTTTAAAAAAATACTCATTTCTTTTGTAATTTTTGCTTTTTTAGTCTGTGGTATTCTCGCCTTATGGCTATCTACACTTACTATACCAGACATCAGCTCTTTTGAGACAAGAAAAGTAGTCGAGTCCACTAAAATTTACGACAAAACAGGCAAAATACTTCTCTATGATGTACATGCAAACGAAAAGAGAACCGCTGTGCCTTTTAATACGATTTCAAGGAATATTAAAAATGCAACTATTGCCATTGAAGACGCAGAATTTTACAGCCATCCTGGTATTAGAATCACTTCTTTAATCAGGGCAACTCTCGCAAATATATTTTCTGGTGGTTATTCACAGGGAGGATCCACTATTACACAGCAAGTAGTCAAAAACACTTTACTAACCACAGATAAAACATTCTCAAGAAAAATAAAGGAAATATACCTGTCTTTAAAAATAGAAAGGATTTTTTCTAAAGACCAAATTTTATCTATTTATCTAAATGAAACCCCTTATGGTGGAAACATTTATGGTGTAGAAGAAGCAAGCCGAACATTTTTTGGAAAGAGTTCTTCGGACTTGTCCATTATAGAGTCAGCATACCTTGCTGCTATACCTCAAGCTCCTACTTTTTATTCGCCTTATGGAAATAATAAAGACAAATTGGACGCAAGAAAAAATCTCGTCCTCAAAAAAATGTTGGACAGTAAGTTTATAACACAAGAAGAGTACGCCTCGTCAAAAAAAGAAAAAATTACTTTTCAACCAAGGGATCCTTACGGTATACTCGCTCCTCATTTTGTTGAATTTGTAAAACAATATTTAGCAAATAAATATGGTGCAACTGCGATAGAAGAAAATGGTTATAAAGTTATCACTACACTTGATTATGACATACAAGCAAAAGCAGAAGCGGTCGTTAAAGAATATGCTCTAGAAAACGCAAAAAATTTCAACGCAGAAAATGCAGCCCTCGTGGCAATAGATCCAAGAAATGGCCAAATACTCGCAATGGTTGGCTCTCGCGACTATTTTGATAAAGTAATAGATGGTCAATTTAATGTAGCAATTGCCAATAGACAACCTGGATCCACCTTCAAACCTTTTGTATATGCAACTGCTTTTGAAAAAGGATATACACCAGATACAGTTCTTTTTGATATTCCAACAGAATTTCAAAGTACCTGTACACCAGAAGGAAAACCTATAGATCCTAGTGGTGACCCTAACCAATGCTATATGCCAGAAGATTATGATGGACTATATTTAGGGCCAATGACATTAAGAGATGCTCTTGCCCAGTCCAGAAACATTCCATCAATCAAAACTTTATACTTAGCTGGAATAAAAGACTCTCTAAAAACTGCACAAGATATGGGTATTACTACATTATCCAATAACCCAGATCAGTATGGCCTCACGCTCGTACTTGGAGGTGGAGAAGTCTCGCCACTCGACCTTACAAGTGCATATGGAGTGTTTGCAAACAATGGTATTCGAAACCCTTATGCATCAATAATTTCTATTACAGATAAAAATGGTAACGAAATAGAAAAATATACACCAAGACCAGAAACAGTACTCGATCAAAATATTTCATCTCATATTTCAGATATACTTTCTGATAATATTGCGCGAACTCCTGCTTACGGAGAAAATTCCCCTCTCTATTTTCCCGGAAGACCTGTCGCATCAAAAACAGGTACCACAAATGATTACAAAGATGTATGGATTGTGGGCTATACGCCAAGTTTAGTCGTCGGTGCTTGGGCAGGAAATAATAACAACTCCCCCATGAAAAAGAAGGTAGCGGGCATGATAATTGCTCCGATGTGGAGAGCATTTATGGACAAAGTATTACCAAATATGCCAGTTGAACACTTCCCAACACCAAGGTCTATAGATCAAAACATCAAACCAATATTACGTGGTTTTTGGCAGGGTAATCAAACATATTTTATAGACAAGATTTCAGGAAAGCTTGCTACAGATATGACACCAGATGAAACCAAACAAGAAAAATCAATCACAAATATACATTCAATCTTGTATTGGGTAGACAAAAACAATCCCTTGGGTGGTGCCCCTCAAAATCCCGACAATGATTACCAATTTAGTTTATGGGAATACTCAGTTCAAAAGTGGTTAAGAAATAATCCTATAATTACAAATACACCTCCAACAATGACAGATGATGTGCATACTACAATGAACACTCCACAAGTCATAGTACTCTCTCCGGATGAAACCACTGTCTACAATAAGGACACTAGAATAACCGCAATTATTTCTATTAGTTCAAGATATACTCCATTAAAAGCCAATTTTTATGTAAATGGAGAATATATAGGTGAATCACACAATATTCCTTTTAATATTTCCTTTGTTCCCAGCGAAATTTCATCCCTACAATCAAAAAATGAATTAAAAATAGATGCATATGACAGTGCATACAATAAAGTAGAAAAAATTATTACTTTTAATGTGAATTAAAAGTTAAACAATCTCTTTTGTAATATTATTTCCTAGTTCTATAAGTTTTTTAAAAATTTTATCTTTTTTTAAAAAAATTTCATTTTTTAGGACAGAAGATTCTTTAATTTTCACTTTATTACCCAAAACTTCAATTCTTTTTTCATCTGGATAAAAACCAGTTATAAAAAATATAGCTTCAACAACCGTTTTTTTTATAAAAGAATTTTTTTGAGAAAGTTCTTTAAATTTTTCTAAAAATCCAGATATATTAAACATTATCTATTCATAGGCATTACGAGATATGTGTATGATTTGTCACCAGTTCCACAAATAACCATAGGTTTTGTAAGTCCATTAAAAAATAAGGTAATACTATCTGTATCAATAAATGACAGACAATCAAGAATATACTTATAATTAAAATTAATCTCTACATCTTCTCCTTCAAGAACAGAATCTATAGTATTTACATTTTCACCTACATTTGAATTTTTTGTTTTAAATGTAAAAGTTTTTGTTTTTGGTGAAATTTTTACATTTATTTGATTGAAATTATCAGAAAAAATATTTGAAACTTTTAATGTATTTATGAGATCTTGTTTTAAAACAGTTGCTTGTGTTTTAAAATCTTTAGCTATTATTTGTTTATAATCAGGAAATGTTCCATCTACTACTCTAGAAACAATATAAATATTATTATAAATAAAAGATATTTGATTTTTTGTAATACCAACTTCAATATCATCATCTATATCATCAAAAATTCTCATTATTTCTAGAGTATTTTTAAAAGGAATTAAAATAGGACTAAAATCTAATGCTCGTTTTGTTTTGATTTTCTTTTCTGCTAAACGAAAAGAATCTGTGGCCACAAAAATAACACTTTCTTCATTACAATACATATAAACACTTGAAAATTCTGGCTTTATTGTCGAAACAGAAGAACTAAAAGAGACAGAACGAAGTCCTTTTATTAAATCTTTAGAATTTATTTTAAATGTTTTGTCGGCATCTACAAGAGGAATAGTAGGAAAATCTTCTTTTGCATGTGTTTTTATTATTGCCTTATTTGATGGGGTATATATTTTTATATTATCATTTTCAGTAGTTTCTATAATAATATTTTTATCTTCATCAGTATTAGTAAGAAAATTGTTTAAAACTTGAGCAGGTATAGCGACAGAGCCACTTTCCTCTATTTTAACAGGAATTGATATTTCCACACCAAGATCAAGGTTTGTAGCCTTTATATAAAGTAAATTCTTTTTAGTTTCAAATAAAAGGCAAGAAAGTACTGGAAGGGTGAGATTTTTACCAGATACCTTTTCTGCTTTTCCAACTACAATACCTAATTTTTCTTTTATACATTCTATTTTCATATTTTTGTTTTTAATTTAAATAAATTTATATATTAGGATTGTTTATTTGTTTATAATTATTTTTATCTTTAATTTTCCTTATTCTTTTCTAATTTTTTGTTTTAAATATTGTTCCTAATTTGTTGTTATTTTTTTGTTAAATATTTTATTTTACTTTTATGTGTATAACTCATACTTTTATTAACAGTTTTTACTAGTGTTATCCACAGATTATTATATTCTATTTCAACATTGTTTGTATTTGTTCTATTTCGTTTGCAAGTACACTGTCATTTTTAATATCATTTTTAATTTTCTCATATGAATGTATGACTGTCGAATGGTCTCTGTTACCCACTTTTTCCCCGATTGATGGAAAAGATATGTCAAAATTTTCCCTCAAAATATACATTATTATCTGTCTTGGTTTAATAACTTCTTTTTTTCTACCCTTTTCGTATATTTCTTCTTCCTTAATTCCATAAAATTCAGAAATTGTTTTAATAACTTCTTTAACAGATCTATTTTTCTTTGGTTTTGTGGTATTTTTAATTAAATCTTTAATTTCATTTATGTTTAAATCTTTGTTTTTTAGTTGAGTTTGGCAAAAAATAGAGTTTAAAACTCCCTCAAGTTCTCTTATATTACCTTCTATTGATGATGCAAGATATTCTATTATTTCGCTTGATATAGAAAGATTCATAAGGGATGATTTTTTTGTAAAAATTTGGATTCTTGATTCAAAATCTGGCTTCTGAATCTCCACTATCATCCCTGCATTGAATCTGGATTTAATTCTATCTTCTATATCAGGAATAAAATTAGGGTGTTTGTCTGAAGAAAATATTAATTGTTTACTATTATCATGAAAATTATTAAACAAATGGAAAAATTCTTCTTGGGACTTGTCTTTTTTTGATAAAAACTGGATATCGTCGATAATAAGCATGTCATACTTCTTATATTTTTCTTTAAAATTGTTTATTGTGCCGTTAGTTAAAGAGTTAAAATAATCATTAACAAATTTTTCCGAAGTCATATAGAAGATTTTTTTAGTTGGGTCGCTTGTTTTAAAATGATTCCCTATCGCCTGTATGAGGTGGGTCTTACCGTGACCTGTGCTTCCATAAATAAAAAGTGGATTATAAATGACAGATTTTTTTAGTATTGCTTGAGATGCTGCGTGGGCGAGCTCATTGAAAGGGCCGACGACGAATGAATTGAAGGTATATTTTGGGTTTAAGTTGTCTTCTTTGTTTATATAACATTCGTGTAAGGGCAACTCATTGTGATGTGGGGTTTTTGCCTCCTCAGATGATTTTTTTATTTCTTCTTTTGATACAAGATATTGAATAGCCCTGATGTGCTCACCAAAATTTCTTAAATTTTTCATAATATCCTTATGATATTTATTGAAAAGCCAGTCTTTTACAAAAACATTTGGTACGGCCAAAAATACTACGCCATCTTCCTGCTTTATAATATAAGTATCTTTGAACCACATACTAAAATTGGCTTTTGACAGAGCCAATTCCATCCCAGCGAGAACATTATTCCAAAGCGTTTTGTTGTCTAACATTTATAACCCTATTATATACTGTGAACGCTGTGGACAACAACTTAAATAAGTTAATAAATTGTGTACAAACTGTTTATTATTTTTTGTTTCCCTGCCCCTCTGAAGAAAGTCCTTCTGAACGGCACGGATATTTTTTTGCTAAAAAATTCCTCGTGATCGCGCCGTCGCGCTCCCAAGTCCGTTCAGAAGGACTTTCTTCAGAGGGGCAGGAACCTTGCGCTCTTTTTAAAAAAGTGTATACTTTATCCTATGTCAGTCACATATCAACCAAAAAAGAGAAAAAGAGCAAAAGTCCATGGCTTTCTTGTAAGGTCTAAATCAAAATTTGGCAGAAATACTATCAAAAGAAGAAGACAGCGAGGAAGAAATAAATTAACTGTATAATAGACGAATATGGGGGCTAAAAGCCCCTTTCGTCTTAATTTACCCTTAGTGAACAAAAAATATGCTTGCCAAAAAATATAGAATTTCTAGTGAGGATATAGGTAGAACCATAAAAAATGGTAAAAGTTTTCATGCAGATCACTTTTATGGTAAATTTGCTTTGAATAATACAAAAAACTCAAGATTTGCTGTCGTTTCGTCTATTAAAATAGAAAAAACTTCGGTAGGCAGACACCTTTTAAAGAGAAGAATCTCTTCTACTATTGAGAGTTTTTTTAAAAAAAATCCTAAGTCGTTAGAAATACCATTTGATTTGATCATTTTTTCAAAAAAAGGGGCACCTCTTTTAAGTTTTTTTCAAATTTCTATCGAAGTCAGTCAGATTTTAGAGAATACTCATAAAAATTTTTAAGGTTGAATATTCGCGTATTTCTGTTAGTATTACAGAATGATTCATTTTATTTTTCAAAATTTTTTTTATATTCCACTTTATAACTTCATGGTTGCTATTTTAGGGGCTTTTCCATATTTTTCTATTGGATTTGCCATCATAGTTCTGACTTTTATTGTACGAATAATCCTTTTTCCTCTTTCAAAGAAGGCTGTGAGAACCCAGATTGAAATGAAGATTATTGAACCAGAAATAGAAGAAATAAAGAATAAATATAAAGATAATAAGCAGGAGCAGTCTATGCAAATTATGAAGCTTTATAAAGAAAAAGGAGTCAATCCATTTTCTAGCATTTTTCTAATTCTTCTTCAGCTTCCTGTGCTTATTGCATTATATTATGTTTTTTTAAGTGGTGGTTTACCAAAAATAGATTATTCTCTTCTTTACCCTTTTGTTTATCCTCCTGTGACAATCAATATGTTTTTTCTTGGTATAGATACGATGCAAAAAAGCATTGTTTTCGCAATTTTGGCTGGTGTGACACAGTTCTGGCAGATACAGGTAGCTACACCTATGAAAAGCACCGTCAAAAAAGACCCTTCTGCAAAGAGAAGTATGGGCGATGACTTGGCAAAAAGTATGAATTTTCAAATGAAATTCATAATGCCTATCTTTATGTTCTTCATCGCATGGAGCTTCCCTGTCGTTGTATCTATCTATCTTATTACTACAAACCTCTTTTCAGTCGCGCAGGAGTTTTATATGAGAGGAAAGATGGCGAGTGAGAAGGCAGGTGTGCAAAAGGTTAATAATTAAAATAAAATGAAAAACGAAGATATAAAAAACATAATAGCAGAGATGATTCAAAAGATGGAGGTTAGCTTCGATTCTATTGATGAAGTATTTGATGAAATAACAAAGAAAAATATTTTTGTAATAAGAACAAAGGACTCTGGGCTTCTGATCGGTGAAAATGGTGAAACATTTAATGCTTTTTTCATGCTTGTCAAAAGGATGGTTGCAAAGAAGGCTCAAAATGAGGAGATACTGTCTTCATTTGCGATTGATATCAATGATTATCACTCAAGTAAGGTAATAAAACTCAAAAATCAAGCAAATATCTTTGCAAATAGGGCTCGAGATATGAAAGTTAATATAGAAATGGATCCTATGTCTTCATATGAAAGACTCATTATACACTCAGCACTCAGTGATCAGCCTAATATTAAGACAGAATCTATAGGAGAAGGTTTGTCTAGGAGGATTGTTATAAAATATATAAAGAGCTAGGTCATAAAAACAGGAGAGTAATGTTTCTTTTATGAACATTGCGCAGGCCGACGGGCCGAGCATAGCAAAAATCTAGCAAGATTTTATGCGCGTTCAGAAAAGGAATATTACTTTCCTGTTTTTTAATTTTAGTTTCCTGCTGGAGAAATTTTAAACTCCCAGAGAGACAAATCTTTTTTGTTTATAAAAATAATGTAATTATCTTTTGCGCTTATGACAGGATCGCTTACATCTACGCTTTCATTATCTTTTGTCTGATATAAAAGGGTGGTGGTTTTGTCTGCTGTATTTATTTCCCAAAAATCATCAGAGAAAGACGCAGAACCGTTGTACCATGCATCGGGGAAGAGACCACTTGGCATGCTTTTAGGTACTGCACAATATACAATATTTGAGCTCATTTTGCTCCACACACATTTATCAGCAAATGTGCTCAGAGATAAAGAGGAGTCAATATCTTTCTCGATATCCATATATCCAAGTGTTGGTCTTCCTCTTACATTTTTAGAAAACAAAACACTGTTTCCGTTGTTCCCTACTAGAGTTGTAAGACCATATATATCTCCTGTGACTTGTTCCAAACTTCCGTCTGAAGTATTTAAGTCAAATAAAAATCCTTGCATATAGTAACTAGGTTTCGTCAACAAAGACACGGTATTGTCCCCTACCCAACTTGCACTCCAATTTTTTAATTCGGAAGTAAAGACTTGTTTTTTGCTCGTTCCATCTATATTTCCTGTAAAACCTGCAGAACCACTATCGGTTTCTAATAAGTAAAATATTTTAGAAGAATTTTTATTTATTGCAATCGTTTTAATATTTTCTGGTAAGAAGGACCCAGAAATAATTCCCGCAAATTCATTTGAGGTAGAAGCATAGAGAGTGATTTTTGCGGAATAAGTTGCTATTTTTTCAGTTTTATCTTTGATGTATCTTAGTAAGACATTTGTACCTGTTTTATCAAAGAGTGCCTCATATATTTTAGGTATAGTGGTGTTGGTAATTCTTGTAATTTGGCTTGAACCAAAGCTTATTTCATGAATATTGCCATTACTTCTTTCTACCAGTCGTACTTTTTCATTTGGATACACTCCAAATATTGTAGCCCCTGCTACTGGTTCCTGGAAAATTTGTTTTAGTCCCAATTCGTTTGCTGTATTGTTTGTGGTAGTGCTAGTAGGTGTACTCGTATCTCCAAAATTGGCGGTATTTGTATTGGTTTTGTCTACCGAAGTATCACCAAAACCATTTTGTGTCTGGGTTGTATTGTCTACAGGTACATTAGTGTTTGTATTTGTCCTAAAATAAAAGAAAAGGAATGTTATTAAAATAACGATTGTTATTCCAAGTATTAAAATGATTGCTTTTTTCTTTTCCATTTTATTTTATTTATTGAAACCACCCTGGAATTTGAAGAATATCAGGATTGACTGTATATAGGATGAGATATGAGGCAAGGACGAGCAGTAGACCCCAGAGAGCATTAGTTATTTTACTTTTAGCATCACTCTTTCCATCAAAGGCCTCGGTAGTCATATATTCTACTCCTCCCCAAGCGATCATAAGGACGGCGAGCACGGCAGCAGCAGCAACTCCGAAGTTATAAACAGAAGCCAAAAATTTTCCCAAATTTCCACTCGTATCTATTTTTTCATTTATCATCGCTTTTTTTTCTAGCGGAACATATTTCATTGTGCCATCATTATTGTCAGATGGTATAAAGTGTGTGTTTTGGGGTTGAGCATCTTCTGCATTACATAAAGTAAAAGGTATTGCTGTACAAAGTATGAAGAAGGAAACTATTAATAATGCTATTTTTTTATTATTTTTCATAATTTAATGTAAAACCAAATCTACCAAACTGAAACATTCTATCACGATTTTCTACATTTATGCTGATGTTTGCACTCCCCGATCCAGATGTCTCGACTTGTTTTAAAATAATAGTATTTTTCTTTCCTGCTGTAGTATAACTTTGTCCATTTACTGACCAAGTCATATTTAATCTTGATGAATCTGGTTCTTTTACATCAAAATAAAAAGGAAAAGCTATAATATCCATTTCTTCTTTTGAACCAATATTTATCACACCTGTAAGGGCTTTATTGAAAAATATTCCATATAATGGATTGTCTTCATACATTAAAATTTTGGGACTTGTTGGAGAAATAGAAATAATTTTCTCTGCTGTAACTTTTCTGTTGTCATCTTGTACTGTGACATCTATGTCTGTATCATCAGAGATACCATTACCGCTGAAAACAAAAGTATTTTTTCCTCGGCCTGAAGCATCTTCATCAACTACCCCGTTTTTCATCCAAGTATAAGTAAGGCTTTTATCTGGTATCTTTGTTCCGTCAATATAAATTTCTGGTATCGCCAGCGCTTTGACAGTTCCCTGTTTTGCAAAAAGAGGCGAACCTTTGTAAAAATTGGGTGTGTATGACTGTGGCTCAAAAATTATATTTATGTCTCTCGGTTGGATGACTTGTTCGAGTACATTTGTGGAATTTATAACAGCTTTTACTGTCGTGGATTGTGATTTATTTGATAAATCAAAAGAAAAGCTGGTCAAACCCACCCCTTCTTTTTTCAAAGTTCCATCCACAAACCATGATATTTGCTCGGTATTTAAATTTTGATAAATGTTTTTGAGAGAAGCTGTGATGGTATCTCTAAATTTTGGATTTATGGGCGATATAGTCATACTGGATCCAGAGATTGCCTGTGAATTTGGGGTTTGAGCAAAAGAAAAAATAGGACATATTGATATGGCTGTGAGAATAATAATTAATTTTAGAGATGTAAGAAAGCTTCTATTCATTTGTTATATTATAACACAAAATTAACCCATCAACCCATTTGCAATACCATATTCTTGTTTTGCTTTTCTGATAGCGAGGAGCTGTGAAGGATCGGAAGTGATGATTTGATCTTCGGTATAAGATGCATAGATTTTGAGAGCGACATGCTTTGTTCCTACAAAGAAAATACCCTCTCCTACATCTGATTCAAGCAGTAAAAACTTTTCTTCATCAGTGAGGTTAAATATTTTTTGCAAATTGTCCACAGCCGTCGGGGATTGTTTGAGGAGAATTTGTATTGAGGAGTTTGTCACAATAGGTTGCCCATAAGGTGAACGCAAGAAGTCATCGACATCTTGAGTAATAGTAGCAAGACCCAGGAAGTATTTTCTGCCTCTTTTTGCCATGCCAAAAAGGAATGATGCTGTGTCATCCGATTTCATCATCCACCATGCCTCATCTATCACAAGCAATCTCTTTTTGAGTTGTTTACGGACGGCATTCCAAATGTGGTGTGTAATGAGATACATAGCTACTGGCTTGAGTTCATCTTCCATATCTCTAATGGAAAAAACTACGAATTTGTAGTCTATATCAATGTTTGTGGCTTTGTTTAGAAATCCTGCCCATGTTCCTCTCGTATATTTTGAAAGTTTTTGTACAAGTGACTCGGCCCCTTTCATACCAGAAAGAACGAGCTCAAAGTCCGAGAGAAGTGGCGCCTCAACATTTGAGAAATCAGAGTCTGGGGTGATATCTTTCAGTGCATATGTCTCCAAAATTGCTTTATCTATGATCGCATCTTCTTCTTGTGAAAGTCCGCCAAACATTAGGCGGAAAAGTCCGACAAGGTTTATAATATTTGTTCTCAAAACATCTGCTGATGATTCATCTTCACGAGCGATAGGAAGATCAAATGGATTCAAGTGGGCATCAGAGTTTAAAGAAATACTAAACGACTTTCCACCAGCTGCCTCGGCGAGGAATTCATATTCTTTTTCTGGGTCTATCACAATGACATCTATATCAAACATCAAACTTCGCAATATTTCTAGCTTTGTACAGTATGATTTACCAGAACCAGACTTTGCAAAAGTGATGGAGTTGTAGTTTTCTAGAGAAAATCTGTCAAAGATTACTAAGCTGGAATTGTGCCTGTTGATACCATAAAGAATACCTTTGTCGGATGTAAGGTCGAAAGAAATAAAAGGAAAAATACTCGATAATGGGGATGAGTTGAGCTTGGAATGTATTTCAAGGAGGTCTGTGCCTGTTGGTAAAATACTTTTATAACCCTGCTCTTGTTGAAAAAGTGCTGGTTTTACATAAATAAGGCGGGATTCAAGGATTGATTTGATTTCCGATTCAAATTTGTTTAGTTCTTCTTCATTGTCTGCATAAATAGTAATGTAAAGACCAACATCAAAAAGCTTTTCTTGTGCTTGCTGGAGATTGTCGCGAAGCCCTTCGAGGTCTTGGTATGCAGTATCTAGTACTGGGTCACGCACCAGACCCTTCCTTTCCCTGTCATTTATTTGGCTTTGTACTTCGGCCACTTTTTTCTGAAATTGTCGCAGTATTTTTACTGTGTCGAGCGGATGAATAAAAATTGAAACATTAAAAACTCTATCAAGGTTGATGATTGGGGCAAACCAGCTTTCAGTGAGAAACCTAGGATAGGAAATAACAAAAAATGTTCGAGCTATTTTTTCTCCAAGATTTATTTCTTTCGGCGTAATTTTGAGCGCCGATGGTGCAATGATGTCTTGTAATTCTAGAACCCCAGCCTCATATATTTCTTGGGGAAGAAAAGATGTCAGTTCATCTTTTTTGTCTTCTTTTTTGCCGAATAAATTATTTAAAAATGACATATTATGCATTTACGATGGGTTTTTCTAAATCCCCAGGATTAAATATCTTGTAGAACAATTCAATAATCTCATCTGTACCAAGGGCGATGCTCTTCAGTCCACATCTGATAAGTCCACCTTGTATTACTCCGATCCTCTGCTCAAGCTGGGTTCTGTTTTCAAGGAAAGAGTCATTTTTATCTGTGGTTTTTGTTTTTTCTTCTTTTTTGCTGTTAAAAAAGTTACTAGCAATACTACCGGCATTGTTCGTCGTCAATACTTGTGAAAATGGTATTACTACAAAGAAAGTTTTGGTCATAATGTTGGATTGCTCCACAAAAGCTTTGATGAAAGCAATATATTCTTTGATTTGTATTTTCATAAGGTCACTAAGCTCGGCTTTGTATCTTTCTTCGAGCTGAGCTAGATACGGTCGGATATCGAGTTGTCTTGATTGGATGGAAATTTGAACAGAAAAATCAAGAGAATTCAGAAAATTTTGAAATTGATATATGACAGCCTCCTGCTCTTCTCCGGATTTTAAAGCAAAGTTGACAGATGAAACCATAATAACCGCTCTCATTGAGCCATCTTTTAAAATCATCACTCCATCTCGGATTTCTTTGATGGGTACGAAATCTTGTGTTGCTTTTGCAATTACCGGCATAACTATATTATATATTAAAAGACCAAAAAACTATAATCTACTTTCTCCTATTATCCTGCCTAGAGGTTTTTCTTCTTTTGACACTGGGTTCAATGACTCTTTTATATTTAAACTCCATGTCAAATCTTTTAATTTACTGTCGGAAAGCTTTGGCATATATATAGACTTTTGGGTATTATTTTCCGAAATGGTATGTTCTGGTTTTTTATCTGCCTTTTTCCAAATATATAGCCGACTGTTTGTAAAATAATTGAATGCATACTGAATCATAAATATAAGAGGTCTGTTGTTTACAGAATAAAAAGCGAGGAGTAAGCCGGCTATTGCCACAGCAAGAGCGATGGGGATGGATAATATTTTGAAAGGAATAAAATAATATACCGAAAAAGCAAGACCCACACCTCCACCGATATAAATAAACTGTTTGAAGGTCAATGGTCCAAATATTTTGTCTTCTATATCAATAAATTGTGGTGTTTGAAATTGCATTTTATTCTATTGGTTCTCTATAGGGGTCTTTTTTGGGCTCTGGTTTCAGAGGGATTTTACTGGTTTCCTCTATCACTACCCTTTCTTTCGGCATACTAGTCATGCCCCCCATCTTCTCCACTATTACATCCTCTACTTTTTTCTCTGGATTGTCTGAAAGTGAATTTGTTGCAAGAAGTATGGGTTTCGGATTTGGTGAAATTTGTTTTGTCTCAGAAATATAATTGTTCATAGGTGTTTGTATTTCTACTCCCTCACCCATATCTTCTATCTCTTTTGTTTTTTCCCCACTATTTGAATTGAGTGAGCTAAAATAAATAGATCCTTCTTTTTTGTGTATTTCGCTTGGATTTTCTATGCCCTCCAATATCGTCGCCCTTGTCATTTCTGGCTCTTCCAACAAATTTTCCTCGCCCGTTTCTTCATTCATCTTCTGAAGTGACTCTCTTATTTTTTTGAAAATCAAATCATCTACATCCATAGCTATTGTATTTGCGACTCTTTCATCTACCTCCATATTTGTCATCAGATTTTTCTTGTAGTCAGCAAGTGATTCAAGCCCCACCATGACGAGCGTCGTCTCGGTCTCAAGCTTCCCTGCTTGGTCTATCAGTAATTTATTTTTCTTTGTGACCTGATCCAGCGCCGTGCTGTAATCCACCGAAAAAACCGCATCTTTCACATCCTGTGGAAGCGTCTTCATTTGCTCATCTATTGCATTTTGTAATTGTGTGTCATTCATAATTTATATTATTTTGTTGCTATCTCAGCCAATCTTTCCTTTATACTTTTTCCACCTACTTTAATCCTTATCGCTGTTACTATTTCGCTGTTTGGCTTTTGTAACATATAATTATTTTTTACCAATGTATTTGAAATATCACTAACCGATAACATGTCCTCATCCATTTTCTGTAAGGATTGAAGAATCCTCCTAAAAATATTTTCGTTTACATCCGTCGCTATTTCTTGGGCCTGAATTAAAAATATATCGAGATTTTTTTCAAGATTAGCAACATAGTCAGAAATAGGTTCAAGACCAAGCAAAACAAAAGAGGTTTCCATTTCAAGTTTTTCAGTCAATTCAGCAGATAACTTTTGTCTTTCAGATATCTCTCCAAGTTTTTTTCCATAATCAACAGAAAGGATAAATTCCCGTACATCTTGTGGAAGTTTTTTCATCTGTTCTGCTACTATTTCTTGTGTCGTTTTTTCTTTTTGCATATTTAATATTTTTTATTTTGATTCGTGTTGAGTTTCCATACCTTCTGCTAATTTAGCTGCTCTTGCCATAGAGGTCCATTTTCCAGTCCTACCCTCTCTAACTGAATCTGCATAATTTCTAGCTTTATTTACTACATCTAGTTGTGCTTTTTCAGGGGCAGTTATTACAGATGGATCATTTTCTACCTTCTTTTCCGCCTTTGTTTTTATGGCTTTCATTTGATCATCTAGGGCAGCTATTTCACCAGCATATTTCTTCTTAAGCTCCTCTTGAATTTCCTTTACTTTTTTATCTTTTGTTCTAGCTGCGTCGTTGTAAATTCTCTTTGCTTCAGAGAGTGCTTTTTTGTGCTCAGCTTTTTGTACAGTGGTACCCGTAGCCATAATACTAGCTGATCTTGTTTCCAGATCCTCTTTTTCTGTCTTTGCATCTGCAAAAGCAGCCTGTTCGTTTACAAGATCTTTATGATTGTCTCTGACTCTTAGGTAGTCAGTTTTCTGATTTCTTAAATTATTGTAATTAACGTCGCTACCACCGGTATGATAACCAGTAACTGGGTCTATGAAGACTGTGCTACTAATACCAGTAGCAGGGTTTACGACAGTCATACCAGCACCATCTAATTGACCTTTTACTACGGTATCTCTAGCCTGTAGAGCAGTATTTGCCGCCAATCTTTGCTTACCAGTAACTGATTTATCAAGTTTATTATATATTTCATTTTCTCTTTCCTGTTGTGCTTGTCTAGCTCCTGCAAAACCTGTTTCTTTACCATAAATTCCACTGGTTTTACCCATATCCATATTGATACCTGTTTGTTTGCTAAGAACACCAGCTACTTTACGTACAGACTCTACATTTCTAGCATCATATGTGGACTTTGAAGCTTTTTCATATGTTGCCAATTGCATCCTAGCCCTAATACTTCCACTCGCTGCGTCTGCTCTTAATTTCTCACCTCGGGCACCTTGAAGTTGGCTGTTTGCAAGTCTGCCAATTACTTGCCTACCAGCCAAGGCCACTCCACCCGTTGCAACCCCAAGTCCAAATCCTACTACTTTGGATCCCAAGCCGTTTACCATTTGCCCCACACTTCCACTGGACTTTTTGGTTATTTCCACAGTTTTCAATATAAGGAAAATTATAATTGAGAAGTTTAGAAGCATTGCAAAACTAGAAGCAGCACCTGTAAATTCGCCATTACCACTTATCATTGTTGATATGTCAGTTGTACCAAAACCTTTAGCAATTACTAGAGTTATAATTATTAAAAGCAAGAATATAGGAATAATAAAAAGCTGTGCGGTAAATTCTTTCCACCACCAGTCTGGAGAGAGACTTTCGAGAGCTTTTACTTTTGAAAGCATTGTTTTTACACCCGGTCCTAGAAATCCTAATGGAGAAAGAGCTAATAATAAGATTAATGTAACTATTCTTCCTATAAATAAAATACATACAGAGAAAAAAGCAAAAGCTGCAATAGAATAAATTGCAATTTGTAGTACAAAAAGTATTATTATCCCCAGAATACCAACTGGCTCTGTATTATTGTTTGAACTTATTTTATCCTTTCCTTCGCCAAAAAGCCTTGTCCCTTGTGTTGATTGTGGTATACCCAAACCATTAGCAAGACCAGCTGTCAGAGATGATTTTGCTTCTCCATTTACCGAGACAACTTGATTGTATAAGGCAGTTGAGACAGTATTGCTTGCATCTATTAAAACTCTCGTAAAGAACATACTAAAGTTTATCAAAAGTCCGGATATAACAACTCCGATAATAATTTGTTTTGTAGTATTTCCAGCCTTTCCAATTATTTGAGAAATGCCAGCCCATAAAAGCACAAAAACAAAAAATACATTAAAAATATCTCTTACAATTGTCCAAACTTTAAATATTCCAGCTCCTATATTTGGATCATCATAATTAAAACCAATAGCTATTCCAAGTGTCCAATCCAATAGCTTGGCAGAAATCACCAGCATCATTCCAGCGATAGCTCTTACGACTAAAAGTATATAAGCAATCCCCTTGAGGATAATGCCTAAAAGACCAGAGGCAATAAATGCCATGGGGTCTTTCCAAAAACTTATTTGCTTTTCATTCGCCGCCACCCCCGCGTCATATTTTTCTTTAGTTATGATTTGATTCCTATTATCATAATAGGTTATAACACCAGTTGTCTTGTTTGTCTCTGTCTGGTATCCATTAGGGGCAGAATAGTATGATATATCACCAGCTGCGACCTCGTTTTTTTGTGTGGAAATAATTAAAGAATCATTTGGGTTCACAATAAATTTTATCGGCGTCAAAAAAACCCCTAACACTATAGAAAGTGCAACAAAAAACTTAAATGTATTTGAAGTAAAAAATCTTTTTTTCATTTTACTTATTTTACCTCTTTAATTATACCAAATGTAACTCCTTTTTCCCAATCGTCTCTGACTAAAAACTCTTTTGTCTTTTATATTGACTGTAAATATTCTGAAAATGTAGGAATTGTAATGGGGCAATTCTCAGTGGAATAATGTGGATATCTGTTTGCTATGTCATAGGCCTGTACATAGATAGATTCAGCCAGACTTACATCCGATGCCTGCCCCTCTGTATGGAAGGGTGGTGCCCCAAGGTCATTTATTTGCGTGCTAGCACTTAGTGTATTAAGTCTCGAGTCTATTTCTTTAACATTTGTATTACTATCTATAATATTTTTATTTAGTTCCTTAAAAATATCCGTTGTGGTTATAAGGTCTAAAACATTTGTTTGTATATCTTTAGCCCTTTGGGTGTTGGTGGTAGCGTCGCTACTATCTTGATAATTACAACTCATTGCTTCTGTGAAGGTGCTTCTTATGGATTTACTTCCAATATTTAAATAATTTAATATATTATTTTGTATATATTGATAGTCAGTTTCTATATTTCTTTGATTTTTGAGTGCGGTTCTAGTACCTGATAGCGGATCGGACGGGTTGGGGTTATTTGGGTTGTTGTTTGTTGAATTTCCCCCGTTTGATGAGTTATTGTAAGAATTTTGAACCGCTTGCTGAGCTTGTAGGTCTTTGATGGTTTGTTCGTTATCATAGTATTGTTGATCCTTGTTATTACCAGTAAGAGAACTCATCGTTGATTTTAATTGTTCTGTTGCTAATTCCGTTAATAAATCTACAGATGCAGCGGCTATAATATCGAGCCCATCTCCTATCGCTATTTGCATTTCGGTCATTCTTTGTCCAGAGGTACTTCCGAAAAATAATCTGGAGGCAATCAAACTCCCTGGACTTTTAACTTTACAAACCGTTTCTACACTTGTGCCTTCTATTGTGTCAGTATTATTATCGCTACCACTTTCTTCATCCATCGTGTTTTTGGTTGTAACAGGTGGTTTATAGAATGGACTTCCTACATAAGGCTGACCTTGACTTACAAATTGTTTTTGTGTATTGCCAGTTACTGGGTCTATGGAAATGTTGTAGGTTGTATCTGTGCATTCTCGTAAAGTTAAGGAACCGCTACCTAGTGACTGTTCTTTGTCAACTTGTCCTTGTTTGTCTTGTCCTATTAAGCTGAGTTGACTATCAAACACTAGGAATGCTCCTTCAGGAGTGGCATTTGGGTCGGTGACCATAGTGAGGAAAGAATTCCAACCACCACCACCTATGAAATCTCCATTTGCAAAATTGGTGTAGGCATCTTTTCCATTTTGTAACGCTCCAGATAGGGTACAGTCTACTGTTTGATAAAATTTTCTGTGTTGCAATGCCAGAGAAAGTTTTAGTTGTAGTTGAAATGGTTTACACAAAAAACTGAAAGCCGGATTATTATAAAGAAAGTCACCTATAGCAACATCTGCGACATTTGTAGCGAATCTCTCTGGATCATTAAGAAAAGAAGGATTTCCTTGGAACCCACTTGAAATCCAATCCGCAATACTTTGGCTCATAAAAATAATCGTTCTTTTTGCGGCGGCTTTAGCAAAAAATACCAAATCAGATTTTGTTTTTTCCCAAACACTAGCTACTACAGTTACTGGAACGGCCTCTGCTTTTTGGGGTAATAACAAAAAAGAAAAATTCAAAACTATCATTACCGTTATCAGAATTCCGGATAGCACTTTTTTATTTAAATTGTTTTTTAGCATTTTGTCTTTTTGATTATATCAAATATTTAATCTTAGCTACTTTTATTCGATATGTATAAATTGATATTACTGATTGATCTACTAAAATCTTGTATAACTTTATCGTATTTTTTTGCGGTAGTTAGGGATATTATAGGATTCGTATCTACTGCTTTTAGATCTTTTGCAAGTAATGACAAACTATATATAGAATTTGCAAGGAGCAAATGACTATCTGCTATTTCTGCTGGAGTTTCTGTATTGATTATTTCTTCCGATGTTTTTTGATATAAGGTAATAATTTTGTCTATGCCTGAGAGAATTGCCGGGTCTTCTTTTGTCAAAAAAGTATTAGCAATTGAAATTTCCTTAAATACATTATTTTTTATTTCATTGCTATTTATAATTTTATTGATTTTTATTGAATAGTTTGAGATATCTTTTGCTGTCGGATTGTCAATTATTTTTAAATCCGTACTTGTATATTTTTGCTCAAGTGGCTTGTCTGGAATATTTGCAACAGAATTTGCTACGAGTTCATTTATTTGGTCAGTTGTTAGTTTTGAGCCATCAGCTGGCTGTACGGCAATATAATCTGAAAAAAGTGATCTTGAAAATCTTTGAGTTTCGTTTAAACTATTCCATTCTTCCTCATCTTTTGTATTGTTGGCTACGATGGTCGGGTCAATTTTATCATTTGGTTCTTTGTTTTTTCCTGCAGTATTTGGAACGAGCGGATTTCTGCCTTGAGTGATTTCATCCCCATCGAGCGTTCCATCACCATCTGTATCAGGATTCCTCGGATCAGTTTTCCAGAGTGTTTCTTCCCAATCTACTAAATTGTCCTTGTCCGTATCAATTGTTTTGATATCTTTTATATTTTGAATAACAATTTGATTATTATTTAAAAATATAGATGTTTCTTTTTCATTAGTTCCTATAAATTTTATAACAAAAATAATAATGACGAGTGCAATCGCTGTAGACAAAGAAATAACAAATTTTCTAGAAGGGAGATATGTTTTATCAACTCTCATCTTTTAATTATATCAATAACACTACTATCTTGCAATTTTTTCTATGATATCTGATATAATATAGAAATAGTAATAAATTTATTAATTTTTTTAATGTTTGATCATATGAAAAAATATTTTTTGGCCCTCGCTATCATCTTTTCTTTAATCTATAGTGTACCTTTTTTTGCAAAAGCTGTTGAAAAAGAGCTGAGTAATTTGGAGGTTGCAAACTATATTAAAGCTTTGATTGCTGTAGGTGCAATAACAGAAGATAAAGTTGGTGCAGCAAATATAATCCTTAAACAATTAACTGATACCACAGGAGGTAGTGGTGGTGCTACATCTATTACCCTTCTCTCTCCGAATAGCGGGGGAAAATTAATGAGAGGGCAGGTTCAAAAAATAAAATGGCAGGATAATCGCAGATTTATAACTACCAATTACTATGATATTTATTTGGACGAGCTTTGTCTTTATGAAAGTGGCTCTTGTGAGTCAAAAATGATAGCTTCAAAAGTGACGGCAGGTTTATATGATTGGGCTGTGGATGAATATGATGGTCTATATAAAATAAAAATTTGCGACCACTCTTCTGATACTAATAAACAGTGTAGTCCAAGTAGCAATTTCTTCTATATTTCTTCCCCTACACCATCTTCTCATTCTGCGAGTGCATTTGTCTCTTGTGTTGCCAATCCTTCAAGAGTTCCTATTGGAGGTTCCGTTAGCTGGTCTGCTGTAATTGACGGAGGTGCGGGTGGATATAGCTATACATGGTCAGACAATGAAGGATCATCAAATATTGTATCTGGTACTGCAGGACAAACGGTTACGAAAGTTTACAATACGGCCGGTATAAAGACTGCTACTTTGACGGTCAATGATTCTGCGGGCAATAATGCCTCTGTTAAATGTAATACCAGTGTTTACGATCCGATACAATCTCAGGAAAATTTTGCTCCTCTTCAGGTTTCGTGTTTTTCTGATGTGACCACTGTCTACCTTGGTCCAAAACATCTCCCGCTTGCAAAAGGCGGAAATATATTTTTTACAGCCAAGACTTCTGGGGGAAATGGAGGGTATAATTATTATTGGTCTGATACAGATGGGGATGAAGGATCTGCTGGTTTTAATTTATTAAAGGTATACACAACTCCAGGAAAGAAAACCATGGTAGTAAAAGTCACTTCTGGCACAGAAACAGTGACAAAAAGTTGTAATTTTAATGTTGTAGATATACCACCTCCACCACTTATTGTTTCCTGTTCTGGAACTATTTCACCATCTTCTAATAAAACAGTCATATGGGGAGCGAACGCCTCGGGAGGGAGCAAAACATCAGAAGGTAGAGATAATTATGGCTATCTTTGGTGGTTACCAAATGCAGAAAATGCTGAGATAACGACAGATAAGTTTATTTCTAAAACTTATACAACTACCGGCAATGTAAATGCAACATTAAAAGTTTATTCAGGTGATCAGGTTGGCAACGCTAGCTGTTCTGTAGATATGGATTCGGTGTCGACACCATTGTCAGCCACTTGCTCAGCAAGTCCTAGCACCATAAACCTAGGGCAGTCCATTACTTGGACAGCGCATCCTGTGGGAGGTGCTGGAGAATATTCATATTCTTGGGGAGATAGTGAAGGGTCCATTGGATTAGCTGGACAGTCTGTTTCTAGAACCTACAATTCAGTTGGAGAAAAAGGAGCAGTAGTTCTAATGGCATCAACAAAGGGACCTGTAGGAGGAAATTTAGCAATAGCGACTTGTTCTGCTCTTGTAAAGGATGTAGATATTCCAGATCCAAATGCTACTTCTCCATTATCCGCAACTTGTTCGCTTGTTGAAAATGAAGTAAGAAAGACATCGGATATTAGGAATAGTCCAAGATATTTAAATTTGGTGGCATACCCTAAAGGTGGTACGGGAAATTATACTTATAAGTGGATAGAGGAAGGACATGGTGAGATAGGAAACACTAGTAAATCTGTTCCAATTGAAAAACCTGCTTCTGGCGTTAGAGATTTCATTTTAGAGGTTAACGACGGAACTCAGTCGACTGAAGCTACCTGTTCTACTCCAGTCGAATAAAAGGTATTTACCACAGAGTAGGTCTAGCCTCGTGGGGTATTAAACCCTTTGTTTTGCCCTCGCTCGGATAAAATGTAAAATTGAATTTTCCTTTTGCTATTTGTTTTGTGGAAACAAATAAAATTAAATTATGATATAATAATTTTAATTTATTATTAATTTAATTTAATTTTATGTCAGTTTTAAGAAAGACAATATTTTCTATTTTAGTTTGTGTGATGTTTCTAGGCGCGTTTTCTTTATTTGTAAAAGCTGAGTCAGACCAAGAGTTAATAAATTTTTTAGAAACTCTTATTACTATTGGAGTTATCCCTTCTGAAAAAGCAGATCTTGCAAGGACTATTCTTGCAAATGCTCTTTCAAATACAAGAATAAATAGAGACTTGAAAAAAGGTTCAACAGGTGAAGATGTCAAACTTTTACAAAAAGTTTTAAACACCAATTCTGCTACTGTAGTGGCTTTGTCTGGTCCAGGTTCCGCTGGAAATGAGACTACTACATTTGGTCCGGCGACAGAAGCTGCTGTCATCAAATTTCAAAATTTCTACCATTTTTCACCTACGGGAATTGTAGATGCTGTGACTAGAGCCAAACTGAACGCTCTTTTGAGTGTCATTACCAATACAAATGTGCCAGAGGCAGACAGACCAAGTGTAGATTTGAAAGTAAATGGTGAAGACGACAAAGTGCAGATTGGTTATGGTGGTACCGCCACGCTTATGTGGACATCTAAAAATGTCACTTCTTGTGTGTCTGGTGCAAACAAAGCCAAACCTACTTTTGGTACCGAATCAATAATGGGGGTAGTTTCTCCTAGTCAGTTTGTGATGACTTGCGTGGGTCCCAAAGGTGTAGTTTCAGACAGCGTCACTATGACTATTCTAAACAATAATCAAACAATAAATTCTATAGATTTCGTTGTGTTGGGTACAAAAAGTTCAAACACTTCAGACAGTCCGAGTACCCCAAACAATCCAAACAATCCAAACAATCCAAATAAACCAAACGATCCAAGCAAGCCAAATAATCCAAGCGATCCAAGCAAGCCGGGCGATCCGGGCGATCCAGCTGGTCCGGGTTATTCCATAGGAAGCTTATATGTATATGTAAATGGTGTGAAAAATTATTCAACGACGACTTCTTCTAGTATTACACATCACATAGTCAGTTGGACTTCTACTGGATATACTAGTTGTAAGGGTAATACTGATCCTGTAATTAACAACCGTGCCGATGTGTTTGTATCAAATCCTATAACAGGTAGTACCACACTTGATATAGATCCAAATATAACTGGTAAATTAACCATTGTTATGGCCTGTGCCACAGGAACAGAGGCTGTTAATACTTTAAATAAGACTCCATTGAGTAGTTTAAAAACGTCTGCAAATCTTATTTTAGCTTCTTCTACTTTAACTATTTTGCCACCTCCCACTGCCTCAAAAACTTTATCTATTCTTGTTAATGGTGTAAAAGATTATTCAACGACAACTTCTTCTACTGTTGACACTTCGCATGTAGTTAGCTGGGCGTCTACTGGGTTTACCGATTGTAAAGTTACTTCAGATCCTATAATAAACGATCCCGCTGAAATATCAGCTCCTTCGACAAGTAGTACCACGCTTACTATAAAACCAAATGTAACTGGAAAATTGAACCTTATTATTGCCTGTGCCACAGGTACTACAGCGGTAAATATTTTAAATCAAAATCCAGCGATTAGTATAAAGTCATCTGCCAATCTTATGATAGCCAATGCTTCATTAACTCTTACTACCCCACCTATCAAAGGACCCACAGATGTATCAAAAATAATCGGATACGGTCCAGTAAATAACTGGGAGAAAATTAGCGCTACAAGCCTCGCTAGTCAGCTTGCTATGGCAGGTCTTACTACTACACAAGTGGAATTGAATATTGACCCTTATGATAGCAAAAGAACAGCCACTATTTTATTGCCGAAATTGAAAGCATTTATTACTGCGATGAGAGCCCAGAAAATTACAACTTTTGTAAATTTGGTAAATGGAAAATTGCACGACGAAACAGGAAATGACTACATATGCAGGTCATTATTTACTGATCAATTATTCACAGATACTGTGAACTACATTACCCAAAATATTGGTACTGACTTGGTTATTCTTCAGCCCGTAAGCGAATGGGTTAGTGAATGTCATGACAAGAGAGATAGATTTATAAATATATTTAAAGGTTTATGGAAAGGACTGAAGTCGTATTATGTTGGATCGCATTCAGCACCACCAAGTTCTGATTGGTTCAAAGAATATCATCCAAGTAGCTTTACTGATTATGGTAATAGCGGAGAATTGGTAAGTACTGATAGTGGTGCAGTTTTGAATGCTATTGGCCAAGGAGGAGATGGTCTTGCATTTGCCGACACAAAAAAACTCCAAGCGTATGCGTGTCATGTATTACTCGGAGGCACCAGAGGATTCATTTATTATGGTTATGGACACACGGCGATTGACAGTGGTGCTATTACAGCCCTAGGACAACTTTTAAGAGAAAAACCTACTAGCTGTGCAGCTTATGATGCAGCTTTGCTTGAATGTCAGGGTCAAGAAATATCAGTTGATTTTGCTGGAATTGTGGAAGCTATGGGGCAGTGTAATGGACGATGGCAACTTGTTATTAAACCTTATACTAATAGTAGTGGTGTGACAGAGCCTGTAGTGACAGATGTTCCCACACGTATAAATCCAAATGGTTGTCAGGAACCTGGAGGCAACTCGGCTGGTATGACTTGGGGAGCTGGAGATAAAACAAGAAAGCTGGTTGTATTTACAAAAGGAGGAAGTCCTCAAGCTGCTGTCGGGGACTGTGTTCTTGGGACATCAAATGGAAATACTGATGCTATTTGTGATGAAACGGATCCTGCTTTGATATGTGATGGTATTTCGGATGGAAAAGTTAGAAGCGCAGTAGAAGGTTCAGATGTATTTGTGGCAGGTGGTGTTATACAAGATATGGGGGCCAGTGCATGTAGTGGTGCTACTTCCCCTGCTGAGGATGGTTCAACTGCTGATGAAGGGGGTGGCGGAAGTGTTTTCGGTATGCAAACTGTTCAATGGACTAGTGCCGGGATTGCTGCTGGTTGTACGGCTGGCCCCGTAGGATGTTCCACCGGGCATGTTGTTGGAAGTGCTATCGGCTTAGGCAGTGATCTTGGTTGGTGGTAAAGGTACTTTAAAACCCATGTCAAGGACGGTCCTTGACATGGTAGGACCAAATAGTATTATGAATATATGCAAAGAAATATAGTACTTTCAGTTGGTGAATATTATCATATATACAGTCGTGGAGTTGAAAAAAGAAAAATTTTTCTTAATGAAAGAGATTATGAAAGATTTACAATTTTAATTTACTTATGCAACTCTGAAAAAGTGGTACACGTAAGCGATCATAAAGAAAAAAAATTAATAGAGTTTTTTGGTTTAGAGAAGGGTAAGAATCTTGTTGATATTGGTGCGTATTGTCTTATGCCCAATCATTTTCATTTATTGCTTAAAGAAAAAATTGAGGGGGGTATTACCCTTTTTATGAAAAAGCTTCTTACTGGGTATTCAATGTATTTTAATAAAAAATATAATAGAACAGGGCCTCTTTTTGAGGGGAGATTTAAAGCAAAACATTTGAATTATGATCAATATCTTAAATACCAGTTTACATATATTCATCTTAATCCTATAGGAATTATTGATAATGGTTGGAAAAACAAAGAAATCAGTAATGTTGAAAGAGGATTGAAATTTCTACAAGATTATAAATATTCAAGTTTTTTGGATTATTCTAGGGGAGAAAGGATAACTGGTAAAATATTAAATAAGGGTTCCTTTCCAGAATATTTTCAAAATAAAATTGAGTTTTCTGATATGGTAAAAGAATGGATGAACTTTGAAAAAGACGATGTCAAGGACGGTCCTTGCGAAGTTGTGTGACTAGCCCCATCCATTTTTCTAGAGATAGGTCTTCAGCCCTAATTTTTTCTGATATTTTGCAATCAATAAAAATCTGTTGCAGATTTTTATTTGGGAATTCTTTTTTTAGATTTCCCAAAAGCATTTTTCTTTTGCTGGAGAAACCTAGTTTTATGATTTCAAAAAATTGTTCTTCCTCGATACTATTTTCAGTAAATAATTTTTTTGAAATATTTGAAATTTGTAAAACGGCAGAATCAACATTTGGTGAAGGTTGAAAACTTCCCCTACTCACTTTCATTATTATTTCTGGACTCCCATAGACCTTTACGCTGATAGAAAGTATGCTTTCCTTTCCATCATTTGCTACTATTCTATCAGCAATTTCTTTTTGGACCATCACAATAATTTCTGAAGGCTGGTAATCCGTTTCCAAAAACTTTCTTAAAAATTGTCCTGTTATGTAGTATGGTATGTTTGCGATGATTTTGTATTTACCAATGTCAAGGACGGTCCTTGGGGTAGATAAAATATCCCCTTCTATTAGTTCAAATTTTTTATTTTTTATTTCTTTTGAAAACTTTTCTTTTAAAATCTCTATTAAACGGTGGTCTTTTTCCACAGCAATTACCTTGCATCCTTTTTCCAGGAGTTTTTCTGTGAGGGCACCTTCCCCAGGTCCGACTTCTAGGACAATATCACTTGCAGAGATATCTCCTGTATCAGCAATTTTTTGCAAAACTCCATCGTTTTTCAAAAAATTTTGTCCCAATGATTTTTTTGCTTGTATAGTCATATTACCATTCTAAATATATTATCTTTTCTCTATATTCAAAATTCTCCTCTTCTAAGTGCTCATTGTCAATGTCTGCAAAAAATCTCGATGGCATATTGCATTGAAGTGAACCATAAATGGTTCGTGTTTCAGAATAAGTCAAAAAAAGTTTTTTCTTTGCTCTTGTAATTGCTACATAGAAAAGTCTTCTTTCCTCCTCTTCTTCCTCGGGTGTTCTTTCTGATTTCCCGACAGGTTGATGAGGAAAGAGGTCTTCTTCAAGCCCAGTAATAAAAATATATTCAAACTCTAGACCTTTTGATGCGTGGACGGTCATTAGTTTTACTGCATTTTCTTTTTTTTCAAGCGAATCCTGATCTGTGGTAAGCGCCGACTCTTCCAAAAGTTTTTCTATTCCCTCTCCGATTGGCAAATAGTCGTATTTTGTTGCAAGGGTTGCTAGTTCTTTAATATTTTCTAGTCGTTCTTTTTCTTCCTCTGTTCCATTGATGAGGTCTTTCTCGATTCCACTTTCTTTGATAATAAATTTGATCACATCAGAAGGTTTTTCTTCCTCGGACGCCTTTTTTATTTTGCTGAGCAAAATAAAAAAGGCGTCCACCTTCTCTTTTATTCCCTCCGTCAATTTTTCTTTTTCCCCACCAAAAATCTTCAAAATAGTAACTTTACCTATCCCCCTCGCTGGAACATTTATAATTCTTTTTATATCAGTTAAACTTTCTTGGTTCAAGGATGCTTTTAAAAAAGCTAAAATATCTTTAATTTCTTTTCTTTCAAAAAATTTTGTACCAAGGACCTGATACGGTGCCCCCTCGGTAAGAAATGCCTCTTCTATGACTCGTGACTGAAAATTGGCTCTATATAGCACCGCAATCTCATTTGGAACCACGCCCTTTTCTATGAGTTCTTTTGCTTTTCTTGCAATAAATCTCGCTTCTTCCACTTCCGTCTTTGCCCTGAGATATGAAACTTTTTCTCCATCAGAATTTTTTGTAAAAAGGTTTTTTTCTTTTCTGATTTTATTTTTTGAGATGACTTTGTTTGCTACAGTAAGGATCGTTTGTGTGGAACGGTAATTCTGTTCTAATAAAATTACTTTTGCTTTTGGGTAATCTTTTTCAAAATCCAAAATATTTTGAATGTCTGCTCCACGCCAGCTATAAATATTCTGATCTACATCACCTACCACGCAGATATTTTTGTATTTTTCTGCAAGAAGCTTTACCATTCTATATTGAACTTTGTTTGTGTCTTGATATTCATCTATGTGAATATATTTCCATATTTCTTGATATTTTTCGAGAATTTCTTTGTGATTATTTAAAAGAGAATAAGTTTTTAAAAGTAAGTCATCAAAGTCTAACCCTTTTTCTTCCCTTAGTTTTTGCTCATAGAGTGGCCAGACTTTTGCTACGACTCCTGCAAGGGTAAAACCTTTTCCTGCAGTTTGAGAGTAATTTTCTGGTGTGTTTGTTTCACTCTTTTCTCTCGAAATAATATTTAAAATTTTCGATGGTTCAAATTGTTTTGGATCAATATCCAAGTTTTTTAGGATATCTTTTACAATTTTAGTAGAATCGCTTCTGTCTATTATTGAAAAGTTTCTGGTAAGTCCGATGATCCGAGCATTTTCCTTTAAAATATGTACACCGAGAGAATGAAATGTGCTGACAAATGGTTTTTCATATGTGTTTATGGGAAAATTTAAACTTTTATCTTCAGACATTATCTTTTCTACCCTTTCTTTCATCTCTTTACCGGCTTTGTTTGTAAAAGTTATGGCCAAAATATTGTGTGGAGCCACACCCTCTTTTATCAAATGCAAAATTCTGTGAGTGATGGTTTTGGTCTTACCTGCACCGGCACCAGCGATGATCAAAACTGGTCCTTCTGTATACAAAACCGCCTCTTTTTGTTTTTCATTTAAGCCATTTAGATAATCCACCGTGAAAATATATCACACTTATGTAAAAAGCCGAAAAAATCCAGCTTTTGAAACCGGTCTAAGGAAACTAACAGAGGAACGGGATACTTTTTGAACGATTTAGCGTAGCTATTAGTGTGAAAAGTATCCCGCCCGTTTGTTAGTTTCCCCTTTTCACTTATCCACACCCCCCACATTTGTCAGTTGACTTGACCGTCCTAGGGTGTATCATTATTAGTAACCCTGAAATTACAGAAAATGCGAAATAATGGCTAATCAGAGCCATTAAATAGTTCAGACAGGCAGAAAACCCTTAATTTATCGGCTTATTTCTTACAATTACCATAAAAATGATCATCGGGCCACTGATTGCAGTTCCTATGATTCTAAAATAACCTTATTTATAGACACATATATCAAATGGTTTGGTGCTGTTTTGTTGCTTGTTTCTATATTTTTTTCTAATCCATATCCTGCTCATGCCGGACTTTTTTCTTTTATTAATAAAGTTTTCTCTGGAATCAATACCGAAGCTGTGGCCTATGATTCAGTTTCCCAAGATTTGTCTTCCAGTTCTTCGATTATATCATCTCCATCTTCAGATTCCTCCTCTGTTTTGGATAGTTGTAATTTCGTCAATTCAGATGCACAAAGGACCGCTGCTATAAATATAGTTGGTGGTGACTCTCTTATTTCCGAAAATGGCCCAGTAGGAACATTTGCTAATGTAAATAATTCACAAAATTTTGGTCAGATTAGTCTATATGTTGTGAGACAAAATGACACGCTGTCTTCCATAGGACAAATGTTTGGAGTATCAGCAAATACTATCGTTTGGGCCAACAATTTAACTAGTAAAACATTAAAGCTTGGTCAGCAACTTGTTATTTTGCCTGTTTCAGGAATTACACATACCGTTACAAAAGGTGAAACATTAAAGAGTATTACGAAAAAATATGGTGGTGATATAGACGAAATTATTCAATTTAATGATCTTGATAGAAATGATCCTCTTGCAATCGGACAAAAAATTATTATTCCCGACGGTGAAGGTTCAGTGGTCTCAACACCTTCAAAATCTAGTTCAAGTGCAGGAGCAAGCAAGCTTATTGCAGGTTACGGTGGGCCAGATTGTGGTAGTTACTTTATGAGACCTCTCATTGGTGGTAGAAGGACACAGAGTTTGCATGGTTATAATGCCATTGATATTGCCACACCTGTCGGAACTCCAGTTCTCGCTTCTGCTTCTGGACAGGTTATTATTGCTAAAATGGGAGGATGGAATGGTGGCTATGGAAGTTATATTGTTATATCACACGACAATGGCGCGCAGACGGTTTATGGTCACTTAAGCTATGTAAATGTTTCTGTGGGTGAAACTGTCGCACAAGGTCAAGCTATCGGTTCATCTGGAAATACCGGAAAATCTACCGGTCCTCACCTTCACTTCGAAATCCGAGGTGCCAAGAATCCGTTTTAGTTAAAAACAAAATTTTCGTAGCAAAGTGCTTTTGAACATCCTTGGGAGTCGCGACTGGAGACGGACAGAGAAAATTTTTTGCAAAAAATTTTCGTGATGGTCAAAAGCATTTTGTGGAGGGAGTTTTTGTTTCAGTTTTTTCTTAAGAGAAATAGTTTTTTGGACGATATTGGAGGGCCTCGAGGATGTGAGTGTTTTTCACATCAGAACTTTTTTCTAGGTCGGCAATGGTGCGAGCGAGCTTGATGACTCTGTGATAGGCACGAGCGGAAAGACCTAGGCGGGTTGCAGAATTTTTCAGGGTCTGGATCGCCTCATCTGTCACATTTGCGAGCTTCAGTATTTCCTTGGCGGACATTTCACTATTTGTTTTTCTTTTGCTATTGCCGAATCTTTTTTCCTGAATTTTTCTTGCTTCTTTTACTCGGTTTTTAATTTTTTCTGTTTCCTTTGACAAAGTTTTCTCACCGAGCTTTTCATAATCCACCTGTGCGACTTCTACCCACATATCTATGCGGTCAATTATTGGGCCAGATATTTTTTTTTGATATCTTGTGATGTCTGTCGGTCTACAAATGCATTCTTTTGTCTTCGAACCGAAGTTACCGCAAGAGCATGGGTTCATAGATGCTATCAGAATAAAATTAGCAGGAAAATTTTCTGTGCCTTTCGCTCTTGATATACTTATTTCTCTTTCCTCAAGCGGTTCTCGGAGTGATTCCAAAACTTTTCTATCAAACTCAGGAAATTCATCTAAAAATAATACTCCGCCATGTGCTAGTGTGACTTCTCCGGGTTTGGGAGTGGAGCCACCGCCGACGATGGATACATATGAAGCCGTGTGATGAGGATTTCTGATCGGCGGGCTTGATATGAGGTCGTCTTTCAGTGATCCAGCGACAGAATGAATGGAAGTTATTTCTAAAATTTCATCAAAAGAGAGTGGTGGAAGAATATGTCGGAATGCTTTTGCGAGCATTGTTTTTCCCGTGCCTGGAGGGCCAAACATAGCGATGTTGTGTCTGCCTGCGGCGGCGATCTCCAGTCCCCTTTTTGCCGTTTCCTGACCTTTTATGTCTGCAAAATCTATAAGTGTCTCATCTTCAACGATTTTAATTTCTGTTTTTGTCTGGGCGATAATTTTTTTTGGTAAAATTTTCACCTCTTCCCCTTCTTTTGTCTCTTTTGTATTTATATGTGCAATTATTTCTGAAAGTTTATTTGCACCAAAAATTTTGATGCCATCTATGAGTGCTCCCTCCACGGCATTTTCTTTTGGTAGAAAAATTTCTTTGAAACCTTTTCTTTTTGCTTCAGCAACTATTGGCAAAACCCCGCTTATCCTTCGAAGCATACCATCGAGAGAAAGTTCTCCGATGAAAAGTATTTTTTCCGGATTAAAACTGATTTCATCACTTGCGAGAAGGTATGCAATAGCCATAGCTGTATCAAATCGTGGCCCTTCTTTCTTGATATCCGCAGGAGCGAGAGAAATAACTATTTTTTGATTTTTATTTTTTGGTGATTTGAAACCACTATTTTTTACTGAAGCGGAAATTCTGTCTTTGGATTCATCTATTGCCTTGTCGGGAAGTCCCACAATAGAAAAAGAATGCAAACCCTTGGAAAGATCCACTTCCACATCAATTATTTTGGCACCCAAACCTACGGTTTGGGCGCTGTAAACTTTTGCAAAGCTCATTTATTATCCTAATTTATGCGGCTTTTTTGTTTTTAAACTTCCCCAATTTTCACAGTAATGACATCAAGAAGCGTTATTTTGCATGTTTTATACAAGTACTTGCGGAAGGATTTACTTCCAATCTTTTTTCTGGAATCTCTTCGCCACAGACACTGCATTTTCCATAAGTTCCATCCTCAATAGATTTGAGGGCATTTTTTATTTCATTAAAACTGATTTCTAGCTCTTTTGCAATCCCGGAGTTATTTTCAAATCCTTCTATTACATCTGCGGCATCATTTGGATCTGGATTGTCTATTTCGGTATCGTCAGGAATGGCTTCCCAGTCGTTAGGGTTTGAAGGATTTTTTCTGGCGACGGTATTGAGCTCTGCTTCAACTAGTTTCAACTCTTCTTCCAATTTATTTTTAAAATGTATTGTGTTTATCATAATAGAATTATATCAGAGGAGAAAAACTATACAAGGACTATTTTACCCAATGTCTTTTCCTTATCTCCACGATCTCTTTTCCTTCCTCTACTTCTTTTTTTGCCTTACCTTCTTTACCGATTTTTTCCAAATCTTTCAGCGGAAGTTTTATGAAGTCTTTTGCTCTGTCTTCAAGGTATTCCTCGGTGTTTAATTTTGGATTATCCAGCACTTCTTCTAAGAGAGCGTGCAAGACAAAGCCGATTTTTGGCCCAGGCTTTTCCTCAGTCACTTCCATTATTTTTTTGCCATCGATTTTCAGCATTCCCACAGATATCGGATCTCTCATTGCTTCTTCTATCATTGCCATATATTTTCGTAGACGGTAGGGATCTTCTTTTGGTCTGCCCATCCCTATTCTGTCGCAAGTACGAAGTTCTATGAGGTCCCAGATATTTTCTTTGCCTACATGTGAGATGATTCTTCGCACAGCCGATAATGTAATTTGTTCTGTATCCGAGAAAAACATATGATATCGCACGAGCTTTGTAGTTTTTTCTATAATTTTTTTTGAAAATCTTAAGTTTTCGAGAATTTTTTCTGTCATTCTTCCACTTACCACATCGTGTCCGTAAAAAGTCCATTTTTCACCATCTAATCCAGATCTTCTAGATTTTGGTTTACCAATGTCATGTAAAAGCGCTGCGAGCCGTATCTCTAAGGCGAGATTTTTATCTGCTGAATGTTGCAAACTTCTGAGAGAATGTTCCCAAACATCATAAATATGAGAGCCCTTTTGCTCAATGCTTACTGTTTTTTCAAGTTCAGGAATAATATATTTTAAAATATCAAGTTCATAACATTTCAAAATTCCTTTCATTGGAGTTTGCGACATTATTATTTTTACAAATTCATCGCGGATTCTTTCTTTTGAAATATTTTTCAAAAATTCATGATTTTTTCTTACAGATTCCTCTGTTTTTTTTTCCATCTTGAAACCAATGTAGTTTGCGATTCGAACAGCACGAAGAATTCGAAGTCCGTCTTCTCCAAATCTTTCATCTGGTTCCCCTACCGTTTTTACTATTTTATCAGCGAGGTCTTCTTGTCCTTTATATAAATCAGTGAGATGTCCTTGATAGGTTTCTGTTTTTTTATCAAATTTTTCTAGAGTTAGTGCGATAGCATTTATGGTAAAATCTCTTCTTTTTAAATCATCTTCTAGTTTTTGACTGAAAATTACGCTATCTGGTCTGCGATTATCAGAATATTCTGATTCCAGACGATATGGAGTCACTTCAATTACCCTCACCTTTTCATTTTTTGTCTCTTCATTTACTACGCCTACCGTGCCATAGGTATTTTCATAAAATGTTTTTGGAAATGTTGCAATGATTTGTTCGGGAGTTGCGTTTGTTGTAATATCCCAGTCATTTGCCTCTATGTTGAGCAAAATATCTCTCACGCATCCACCGACCAAATAAGCTTGAAAGCCAGCTTTTTTAAGTTTTTCTGATACTTCCCAGACTTCTGTTGGTATGTTTTTAAATTCTTGTAATTTATTCACTTTACTATTTTATTATATTTTTTGATTTTTAGCGAATTTAGCGTATGATTGCTTGTATTGCCCTCGTGGTGAAATGGATATCACAACGGTCTTCGGAACCGTTGTTGCGGGTTCGATTCCTGCCGAGGGCACATGCATATGAGGTCTCGGAATTTAAAAAGTATTTGTCCAAATTATTAACCGAAAGTCGCATCACTCACTATTATACTTATCCGAAGACACCAAAAATGAATAACCTTTGTGGAATTTTTAATTGTACTATTCAGTAAGAGTTTGTGTACTGACTTTTCTTGTTCAATACCGGACGCCCACACTCGTCACTTGGATTAATTTCTTCTTTGGGGTATATTTGTAATCAATTATCAGTCGAGTGCAAAATAGATGGGTTATTCACATTATTTTGTTTTTTTTATTTTTCGTGTATAATGTCTGATGTAAACGCGGGCGTAGTTTAACGGTAGAACTAGTCCTTGCCAAGGATTGGGTTCGGGTTCGATTCCCGGCGCCCGCACAATTAGAAAACCTCCCTTTTGGGAGGTTTTCTAATTGTGCAAAAGAAAATGCAAATTTATTTGCATTCGTCCGGGAATCAAACGGCTGAGTAATGTTTTTTAAAAAGAAAATATACGAATGAGTTGGTATCCAGACAAAGTTTGTCAGTGAAACTTTAGTCGAGAGAGTTTTTACCACGCTCGCAGTCAACCTAATACTGAATTTTCCTAAAAGCCACCAAAAATTAAAAGGACAAATAATAAACATAAGTAAAGGAACTTGCCAATCCCCTGTTTTGGGAAACGCTTATTATATAGAGCTGCTTTTGTGAAACATGTGGATAACTGTGTGAATATGTTGATTAAAGACAGATTGTGGTTTGTCTAAGAATGTGACGAAATTTTCTGAGTCTTTTACAAAATATGCCTATAAATATGAGGTATTTCATTAAAGACCCGTCCTAGTAATGTCCTTATTTTGTAGTATTACTTTGTCAATAGGTCGATTATATAAATGAAGTGTTTCTAAGTAACATTTTATACAAATGTTACACATGAAATGAAATTCGTAATTTTTAGCTAAAAAATATACACAATTCTTTCATTTTAAATATTTTTTGAATTTTTCATTAATATACTCAAATATTGCGAACATTTGATGTGTTCTTGTGTATTTATGATATTTATATATAATATATTCATTAATTGGGATGGCAAAACATAATGAGTTAGGACAAATAGGTGAGGAAATAGCCTGTAAGTTTCTCGTGAAACAGGGGTTTAGTGTTATTTGTCGGAATTATCTTAAAAAATACGGAGAAATTGACATAATCGCTGAAAAACAAGGGAAAATCCATTTTGTTGAGGTAAAAAGCGTTTCGTGTGAAACTGTTGGCAATGTTTCATCTTCAGAAGTGTCAGATAAGTATGAAAAGGGTGGTTTTAGGCCAGAAGACAATCTACACCCACAGAAAATTAAACGATTAAGCCGAGTTATTCAGGCATATTTGCTTGAAATGGATGTTTCAGATGAAACAGAATGGCAGGTGGATGTCCTATGTGTGTATGTTTCTATGATTAAAAGGGTGGGGAGGGTAAAGATGTTGGAGGATATAATACTGTAGGATCTCCGGAGGCGAAGCCTTCGTAAGAAAATTAATTTTCCAACAAAAAACCGCCTGAAACAAATTGGTTCAGGCGGCGAAAGCGAACGCTGAGCAAGACATCATTTCTGCATCTACGCCCCGAGAGACATAAGTGTCCCCAAATATAGAGGCAAATGCATTGAGCACAAAATAAGATCTAACTAAGCAAACCTTTCTGAGGTTGTACACACCTCTTGGAAAGAACAATCGTGGTCATAATGGTGATAAGGAGATTTGATTTGAGTTACAAAATACAATCACCTAACGACCTCTACCTGCTATTATACTATTTTAATAAAAGACATGTAAAGGACACACCTGTGGATAACTATTTATTATGAAACGTCCTTTAGAAATATATTATTAATTTGCTTGACTTCTAGATTAGAAAGACTATAATATAGTTAATCTTTAATTCATTTGAGTTAAAGGTTCAAAATCAGCTGAAAGCTGAAGTTTGTATCGAGAGTTTGACCGTTTGGTCTACTTCTCAGTCGTGGTGTGATCAAATGCCTTCTGGCTACCCGACTCTAAACTTTCACTTTTGTTCTTTCTTTTTCTTCTTGTTCTTTCGTTTCCTCTGTTGTCTTCGGACAACATGAAACAAATTACACAAGCACCCATGGTGCTTGTTTTTTTATTTAATATTTTACAAATTCAAATCCAACAAAACAGGACAGTGATCAGAGCCAAAAATATTATTTAGGATTTCTGCGCGGAAAACTTTTGGTGCGAGGTCAGGGGAGACGAAAAAGTAATCTAGACGCCAGCCGATATTGCGATCACGAGCAAAGGTTTTCATATCCCACCAGCTATACTGAACTTTTTGTGGATAAAGTGCACGAAAAGTATCTATCCAACCGTGTGAAATAAGTTTATCCATCCAATCCCTTTCAATTCGCAAAAATCCGGTGTGATCTTCATTTTCTTTTGGCCTTGCGATATCAATTTCATTGTGCGCTGTATTTACGTCTCCGCAAAAAATGACTGACTTTCCTTGTTTTTTTAGCTTTTCTATAAATTTCAGGAATTCAGCATAGTATTCAAGTTTGTAGGCAAGTCGGTCTTCTCCACCTCCACCATTTGGAAAATAAACATTAATTAAAACCCAGCCATTAAGGGCAGACCTTTTTTCAGATTCAAGGTCTGACCTTGGGGAATTGAAATATGCGACGAGTGTGCGCCCTTCTTCATCAAATTTTTTAATTCCTAGACCGTACTCCACTTTTTCAGGTTTCTCTTTTGAATAAATAGCTACTCCGCTGTAACCTTTTTTTAATTTTGAATGGTCAAAAAATGCGTGGTAGCCGGGAGGAGAGTGAAGCTCTTCTGAAAGTTGTTCGGGATGCGCTTTCGTCTCCTGTAAACAAATAATATTCGGATCAAATTCAAAAATCTGATTGAACTTATCCTTTTTTCCGAGGGAGCGTAGACCGTTTACATTCCATGAAATGATTTTCATGGATAAATAATAACATAAAATAATAATAAGAAGATACGCAAGATCACATAAGAAAAGACCATTATGGTAAACGATTCTTTATATTAGGATTTAATTATTGTAAAGAGATTTCCGATAATTGGTAAAGGTTTCATTTCATTTTTGGAGGCATTCATAATACCAAGTATCATAAACACAAACATGATCAATCCCCAGATATTACTAAGAAAATATATATGTAATATATTGGTTAGTATGATAGAACCAGCCAGCCCGATAATGAAAAGAATTGCTCCTTGATTTGTATGATAATTTAAAAATTGCGATCTATTTTTTACTGCGAGAAGCGGAATAAAGAAAATAATGTAGGCGATTATTGCCATTGTTTTGTCATTATTTGCGGGGGCTTGTTGATTTGTGTTATTTGATTCGTTCATAAAATTTTTGTAAATTAATTAATAAAATAATTACTTCCTATTCTATTTATACAATTATACAACAAATTAGTTTTTATAACAATTTGAACACTATGGATTATTATGAAATTTTTTATGCACATCACGTAGGTGTTTGTCGGTGACGTGAGTGTAAATTTGCGTGGTGGCAATGTTGGCGTGACCGAGCATGACTTGTACGGAGCGAATGTCTGCACCATTACTGAGGAGGTCGGTAGCAAAGCAGTGTCGGATCACGTGAGGCGTAACTTTTTTTGAAATTCCGGCAATGGTTGCATATCTTTTTACAATTCTTGCAATCGTTCTTTTATCAAGAAATCCATGGGGATTATTTTCATTATTTTTTTGAAATTTAGTTGAATTTTTTGTGCTCGGTGTTTGTTTTTTTGTAGGATTGACAGAAATTTGGGTAAATAGGGCATCAGACATATCATTCCTGAGGACTAAATAATCTTTTATCGATTTTTTCGCTTCATCGGAAAGAAAAACCACCCGCACTTTTCCTCCTTTCCCTCGAATGGAAAATTCATCCATTTTTAAGTCCAAATCGTTTGTAAGTGAACAAAGTTCGGAGACACGAAGACCTGTGGAAAACAAAAGCTCCAAAATAGCCTTATCACGAGCTCGCCGTTCTGGATTTTCTTCTTGATTTGGTGCATTTAATAGTCTCTTCAATTCATCAGGAGATATAGTATCAATTGACCGTTCATTTACTTTTGCAAGCTCGATATTATCGGCTGATAGGGAAGCGATTCCGCGACGAGTTAAAAATTTTAGAAAAATTCTGAGAGCAATTAAATAAAAATTCTGAGTTTTCTTACTCATTGTTCCGCCGGGAGTAGCGGACTCGCCCAAGAGATGATAACTTTTTGCCCCTGGCCGACGGTTTAGCCAAATGCGAAATTCCCGCACTTTTTCATTGGTAATATCTTTTGGGTCAGTAATTTTTGTTTGTTCAAAGAAAAGAGTAAGATAGCGGTCATAGTTTTCTATCGTTTTGAGCGAGCGTCCTTTTTCTATTTCAATATATTCTAGGAATTGTGTTTTGAGTTCTCTGGTGTTCATCTATGTATTATATCAAAAAAATATAATATTGTGCGACACCAAAATTAGGGGTTGCGTATTGTCATAAAATATGCTAGACTTTTCTTATGCTTACAAAAATAAAGAAACATAAGATTATTAGTGAAGTGGCTATCCATGATACAGACACTGGTTCTCCAGAGGTTCAAATAGCCATGCTTACGAAGAAAATCGAGGAATTGACCAAGCATTTGAAGAAAAATGCCAAGGACAATCACTCCAGAAAGGGACTTCTTGGAATGGTAGCGGGAAGACACAAACATTTGAAATATTTGGAAAAGAAAAATCCAAAAAGATTCAATGCAATTCAGAAGAAAGTTGGACTTAAATAGACAATCAGCAAACTCCGCTCACAAGAGCGGATTTGTTTTTAGTGTTATAATGTAAAAGGTCGATCTCATTAGAAACCTCGAAAATTAAAAATTTTCTATTTCTAACGGGATGAAAGTTTTTAATAATTTAATAATATTTTAATATGTCAGTTATAAAACATAAAAATCAGAGGGTCGGAATTTTCATAGATACACAGAATTTATATCATTGTGCAAAAAACCTTTACAATGGTGCAAAGGTGAATTTTGGGCAGGTAGTAAAAGACGCACTTGCGGGCAGGTCGCTTATCCGTGCAGTTGCTTATGTGATTACCACAGAATCAGGTGACGAAAAGAGTTTTTTTGATGCACTTGCTAAAGCAGGAATAGAGACAAAAACAAAAAATTTACAAATATTTGTCGGGGGTTCTAAGAAAGCCGATTGGGATGTCGGTCTTGCGGTCGACGCAATCAAACTTGCCCCAAAGTTAGACACAGTGATACTTATTTCTGGAGATGGGGACTTTGTGCCTCTTGTAGAATATCTAAAAACAAATGAAGGTTGCCAAGTAGAGCTTCTTTCTTTTGGCAAATCAACCTCAGCAAAGCTTATAGAGGCGGTAGATGATTTTATTGATCTTGGAGATAATGCGAGAAAGTATTTAATGAAATATTAGAAAAAAAACAGCCCGCCTAAGGCGAGCTGTTTTTTGTATTGACTTTAATCTTTAGGCAAAATCATTGCACAAAAAATCTTAAATAAATATAGATATATTAATTCCAAAATATAGTAAACTAAACAAATTTTTAAACTTATGCTAAGATTAAAGACGAAAAATCATCAGATGATTTTTCGTCTTTAATAGTTTTATTAATATGATTTGCCTCTGAATATGCAGTTTGTCCGCTCTTTGCGGGTAATCTGAAATTTAGGGACAAATCTAATCCCGTTAGAGATAGATGAATTTTTTTGCAACAAAAAAATTCATCGTAGAGAACCCACGTTCTCAATTTAACAGGATTTATCAGGTAATCAGATTAAGTGCCAATTCATAACACTTTAATCTCTAACGGGATGCATAAGAAAGAATTTTCGACAGAGTTTGGAGGTAGGACACTTACTGCGGAGTTTAGTGATCTCGCAGAAAACGCGCATGGTTCAGTACTTTTGAAATATGGAAACACAATGGTTTTTGCCACGGCTGTTATTTCAAAAGAACCAAAGTTGGGGGGAGACTATCTGCCTCTCACCGTCGATTATGAAGAAAAGTTTTATGCAAGCGGTCAGATTCTTGGAAGTAGATTTATGAAAAGAGAAGGTAAACCATCGGACGAAGCTATTTTGACTGGAAGAATTGTAGATAGAACTATTCGTCCACTTTTTGATCAGTGGATTAGACACGAAATACAAGTGGTGGTCACCGTACTTTCTCTAGACACAGATGATCCAGACATACTTTCTGTTATTGCAGCATCTCTTGCGGTTTCCGTTTCCAAAATTCCATTTCATGGACCTGTCAGCGCCACAAGAGTTGGTAAACACAAACTTGATGGTTTTCAAATAAATCCGTCATATATTGAAAGAGAAAATGAAAATTATGAAATCGATCTTATTGCCTGTGGAAAAGATGGAAATATCAATATGATAGAACTTGGTGGAGATGAAGCCCAGGAGTCAGTCGTTGTGGAAGGTCTTAATCTTGCATCAATAGAAATAGAAAAAATAAATGAGTGGCAAAAGAAAATTATTTCTGAAATTGGTGAAAAAAAGATTTCACTTCCTGCTCCGGTAATGCCAGAAACTGTGTCCAAACTTTTTTCAGATAAAATTGAGCCAAAGCTCGAAAGTTTTGTAATGAGTGGAATTCCAGGCGGGTCAAAAATAGGCGAAATAATGTCGGAGTGGATGAATCTAGCCGAGAAAAATTTTCCGGAAGATGTGCATTTTGCTGAACATTTATTTGAAGAAAAAGTAGATGCAATGATTCATGATCAGGCATTGAAAAATAACAAGAGAGCAGATGGTAGAGGAATTGATGATTTGCGACCTCTTTTTGCACAAGCGGGTGGAGTCTCTCCAATACTTCATGGTTCAGGAATCTTTTATAGAGGAGGAACGCACATTTTGACGACACTTACCCTCGGTGGACCAAGTGATGCACAAATAATAGATGGAATGGAAGAAAGTAATAATGCAAAAAGATTTATGCACCATTACAATTTCCCTCCATATTCAACTGGCGAGACAGGAAAAATGGGTGGAACAAATAGAAGAATGATAGGCCATGGCGCACTCGCTGAAAAAGCTCTTTTGCCAATGATTCCTTCTAATAGCGTTTTTCCTTACACAATTCGTCTAGTATCTGAAGCATTTTCTTCAAACGGTTCAACTTCAATGGGTTCTGTTTGTGGATCTACTCTTGCTCTCATGGACGGAGGTGTGCCAATCAAGAAACCGGTAGCTGGAATTGCTTCAGGATTAATGATGGATGAAAAAGGAAATTATAAAGTTCTCACAGATATTCAAGGCCCCGAGGATCATTATGGTGATATGGATTTTAAAGTTGCGGGGACAAAAGATGGAGTTACTGCTATTCAAATGGATGTAAAAGTCAGTGGTGTTCCTGTAAATATTCTCGCCGAGGCCTTTGAAAAAGCAAAAATTGCACGACTCAAAATTCTCGATGTGATTTTGAAAGCTATTGCTGAACCAAGAAAAGATATTTCAGCAAACGCACCAAAAATTTTAGTAATAAAAATTAAACCGGATCAGATTGGTGGAGTGATTGGTTCTGGGGGAAAAGTTATTAAAGAAATTAAAGAAAAAACTGGTGCTGATATCGATATTGAAGATGATGGCACTGTGTATTGTACCGGCAAAGACGGTTCGGCAGAAAAGGCCAAGTTGATTATTGAAGCTATGACTCATGAATACAAGGCAGGAGAAAGATACGAGGGAATTGTAACAAAAACCACCGATTTTGGTGCTTTTGTGAAAATTGGGATGGGTGATACAGAAGGCCTTGTACATGTTTCAGAAATTGCACCTTTTAGAGTAGATAATGTCAGCACGATTTTGAAAGAAGGAGACAAAGTACCAGTCGTTGTAAAAGGTATAGATGAAAGAGGACGTATTAGTCTTTCTATTAAACTAGCTGATTCAGAATGGGCACAAAAGAAGTTGGGAAAATAAATCAAATTCGGTTATAATAGAGGTTAGATATGCCTCCAGAAGAAAATACAAATCAAAATATTTTAGCTAATGATGTCAAATCTATTGACGAGGAGACTTCAAAATTTTTAAATTTAAATTCAAACTCTCTTTCTCCTAGGGGTAAAACAATTATCCGGACATATAAGAGCGATGTGGAAGAAACTGTTTTATCAAATCACCTTTCCTCGGTCAATATTGCTTTGTCAGAAAATAGAAAAATGATGGAAAGGTTGGCAGAGTCAAAAGACGCTGGTCAGAAAGACAAAAAGAATTACATTATTATTTTAGTTTCTTTTTTCTTGGTTATTTTGGGTGTGCTTGCTGTTGTTATTCCGGTATTTCTTGTCAACAAAAAATATACACCAGTTGTCATCCCAATAAGAATTTCTCCTATAATTAATCCTGATTCTACCGAAGATTTAAATTTAGAAGACTTAGATCAAACCAGAATTCCCAAGACCCTTGCGGAAAGGGTAGAACAAACATCTATCAAGGTTGGTTCTATTCGCGGTATATATTTGACTGAAAAAAATGTCGATAATACAAGGAAGTTAACAGATATAAACAAATTTATAACTCTTCTTAAATTTAATGTGCCAGACATATTAGCAAGGACATTGAGACCAGATTATCTTTTTGGAATGCACAATTTTATTGGTAATCAAAGTTTTCTTATTTTGAAATTTGGTTCTTATGATAATGCGTATTCGGGAATGCTTTCTTGGGAGAAGGATTTGTGGATAAATTTTAAAGATTTATTTGGAATTGTAGATTCGGATGATTCTTTTTCGACAGATGTAGATGTCTTTGCCAAAAATATCAAAAATTTCCAGGATATTGTTATAAAAAATAAAGATTGTAGAGGGGTAGAGGATAGTGCGGGGAAAATTCTTCTATTGTATTGTATTCTGGACAAAGAAACTGTCATTATCACGACAAGCCAAGATACCCTAAAAGAAATATTACTTAGAATGACTTCAAAACAGACAGTGAGTCAATAAATAAATAGCGCTTTAATACCTTTTATTTTTTCTTATTTTGTGTTAGATTTACTTTACATCGGGGTATGGTGTAACGGTAGCATACGTGCTTTGGGAGCATGCAGTCCGAGTTCAAATCTCGGTACCCCGACAATAATTACCTTGAGGTAGTTTTGTTCGAGATTTGAATGACGGAGCAATATCGAGCCAGCAGGCGAGATTGCGAGTCGGGGTCGCAGAAATTTCCGAACGACGGTGAGAAAATTATCTGTGACCAAATCTCGGTACCCCGACAATAATTTCAAAATCCCGTATCGCAACACTAATTGTTAATTTATGAATCTTTTTATTTATGGTACTGGCACAAAAATAATTACTGATCTTGCTAAAAAAATCGGTTTTAATATCGTTAAAAAAAATCCTAGCCTGATAGCAAGCTTTGGTGGAGACGGAACTTTTATGCTTGCAGAAAAGGAATACCCTAACGTGCCGAAATTTTATTTGAAAAATAGTCGCGTGTGCAAAAAATGTTTTCAATTTTCTAATGAAGATGTTTTAAAAAAAGTATTAAGTAAAAAATATATAATAGAAGAATACATAAAAATTTCTGCAAAAGCGAAAGATAAAAATATTTGTGGTCTCAACGAAATTATCGTTCATAACAAAGATCCGAGGAGAGCTATCAGATATGAAATTTTTATAAATAATAAAAAAATTGGTGGAGAGATTATTGGCGATGGAGTAGTTGTGGCTAGTCCATATGGTTCGACAGGATATTATCGTGCGATTACGGCTAGTTATTTTGAAGTGGGAATAGGTGTAGCTTTCAATAATAGTACTGAGCAATCTGATCATATAGTAATAAAAGATAGTTCTAAAATTAAAATCAAGATCACTAGGGGTGTAGCAGTAGCATATGCAGATAACCATAGTGATGAAATAGAATTGGAACGCGGAGATGAGATTTTTATTGAAAAATCTCTTGAAACAGCAAAAATAATAAAAATTTGAATTCGTGTTATTGCAATACTCATTGAGATTTTTTTGTAATAAAACTAATTTCTCAAATACTGAAAAAATATGAAAAAGTTTATTAAAAAAGTAGAAGATTTTGTATGTGAAAAATGTGGTTTTTTTGTAAAAGGTAATGGCTATACAAACCATTGTCCAAAATGTCTTTGGTGTAAACATGTCGATGATAATCCTGGCGATCGAGTCTCGAGATGTAAGGGTATGATGAAGCCGATTGATATTGAACAGAAAAATGGTGAGTTTCGTATCAAACACAAATGTCAAAGATGTGATTTTGAGAGAGTAAATAAAATACAAAAGGAAGATGATATGGATGAGGTTTTAAAATTATCTGTTTCTAAAAACTAGTCTTAATTAGCTTGTTAATCTTGTCCCTTTATTTTTACACTCTTTTATGTATAATATTAGAGTTCGTTTGATTTTTACGCGGGATTAGTTTAGTGGTAAAACGACGGTTTTCCAAACCGTGGTCGGGAGTTCGATTCCCCCATCCCGCACAAAATAAAATGCTGTTCTTGTAAGTGGTTTTGTTATTGTGTGTTATAATTCTCTTGTATTAATAAAAGCAAATGAATTATCTACTAGAACAACAGATTAAAAAAATTTTTAATAATCAAACGCCGTCATCTCTTGAATGGGATATTTTTTTGCAGATTGTAAGTAATACATATGATAAATACGATAAAGATTGTGAACTTTCAGATGACGCATTTGATAACAAAAAAATAGAAGAGCTAAATCAGAATAGGCGACTTCTAATAAAAAAAGAAGAAGACTTGGTAATTGAAAATAAGCGTTTATTGGAAGTTGACAAAATAAAAACAGAATTTATTTCAGTGATTGCACATCAGTTAAGGACACCACTTAATGCTACCAAGTGGGTACTTTCTCTCCTTATTGACGAATATTCAAAAAATTTAACTTTAGAACAGCGTGATTTGGTAAAGAAAGGCTATGAAAGTAATGAACGTATGATTAATTTGGTAAACGATATGTTGGAAGTAACGCGGATAGAATCTGGTAAAGTTCAGTATAGTCTCACTCTTGTGCATATAGAGGATATTATTAATAGCTTGCTCTCAGATTTTGTCGGGCTTGCTTTTATGCGTAAGATAAATATTTTTTTTGATAAACCGATAGATCAGTTGCCATATATTAATGTCGCTCCAGAAAAAATTCGTGGGGCAATTCAAAATTTAATTGAGAATGCATTGGTATACACTAAAAGCGGAGGAAGTGTTGTCGTAAGGGCTATGCTTGAAAACAATATGGTTAAAGTGTCTATTGAAGATAATGGTATTGGCATTCCTGAAAAACAACAGGCAGATATTTTTAATAAGTTTTTTCGTGCTGATAATGCTGCTAAAATGCAAACAGATGGCTCAGGTTTAGGTCTTTTCATTTCTAAAGATATTATTGAAAAGCATGGAGGCCAAATTGGTTTTGAAAGCGTTGTTGATAAAGGAACTATATTCTATTTTACTCTTCCTATAGCTAAGCAAGATAATGCTAAAAGTTAGTCTTGTGGGGATGATTTTTTATAGTATAATGATGTTAATAGTTTATATTTAAAAATGGATATCAATATTAATAAAGAAGAAATTTCTATTGAGGAAAATAGAAAAAAACAAAATATTAAAATATTAGTTGTTGAAGATGATGTTTTTCTGACATCACTATTAACTGGACGGTTGGACAAAGAAGGATATAAAATTTCTTGTGTGAATGATGGAGTGAAAGCTTTGAAATTTCTTGAAAGTGAAATTCCCGATATAGTTTTTTTGGATATTATTATGCCAGAAATGAATGGTTTTGAGACATTAAAGAAAATAAGGGCTGATTCGCGTTATAAAAATGTATCAATTATTATTTTTTCTAATCTTAGTCAGGAATATGAGATAGAAGAGGGGAAGAAGCTAGGCGCAGATGAATTCTTAATTAAATCTAACTTTACTTTAAAGGAGGTAGTAAATAAAATTAATGAACTTTTGCATCAGAAAGGTAAAATATAAGAAAAAAAGAATCGGGGTGTTTAAATTTTAAGGTTCTTAAAATTTAAACACCCCGATTCTTTTTTTAGTAATTACTATCGAACTGCCTCTTTCAAGGCCTTTGCTGCTCTAAATTTTGGAACTTTCATAGCTGGAACGGAGATTGATTCTCCTGTTCTTGGGTTTCTGGCTTGTCTGGCGGCTCTCTGTTTGACAGAGAAGATACCGAGACCTGCAATAGAAACATCTTCGCCTTTCTTTAAACCACCGACAATTGTATCAATAACTATATCCACGACTTGCTCTGACTGAACTTTTGTTCCATTAAGCAATTTATTTACTGCCTCTGCAATTGATTGTTTATTCATCCCGTTAGAGATTAAAGTGTTATGAATTGGCACTTAATCTGGTTAAAAAATAAATCCTGTTAAATCTCGAGAAGTTGTATTCTCTTCGGAAACAATCTGATCGTTTCCTATCTCTAACGGGATTCATACTATTAAATAACTTACTATAATCGACCATTTTATAATCTTCAAAAAAATATTTTTGAAGACAACTGACCTAGAAGTATTATATTACAAGGGTATTTTGGTGCAATAGGGGAAGTTTATAACCTGTTTATTGTCTGAGTGTTGTAAAATAAGGGTATTTTCGACATTGAAAATATGGCTTAAAATAAGGATATATTTAATCTCAAATAAAGGTATTGATTAATATAATTAGACGTGTAATAGTTTGGGTATGAAAAACCGACAGTTTCGTCTGGCGAAACTGTCGGTTTTCTTTCTTTTTTATTATCTAGCGTATTCTATCACCCTTGCTTCTCTTATGAGAGTAACTTTTATTTCACCCGGATATTTGAGCTCATTTTCTACTTTGTCGGCGATGTCTCGGGCGAGTTTAAGAGCGTCAAAATCAGAGATTTCTTCTGGTCTCACAAACACTCTGATTTCTCTACCAGCTTGCAATGCGTATGATTTTTCCACACCCTTGAACGAATTGGCGATTGCTTCAAGCTCTTCAAGTCTTTTAATATAATTTTCTATACTATCGCTTCTTGCTCCTGGTCTTCCACCAGAAATTGCATCAGCAACTTGTACGATTACTGCCTCTGGACTTTCATAGGGGTATTCTTCATGGTGCGATTGCATAGCTTTTATGATTTCTTCATTTGCTCCAAATTTTTGAAGAATTCTTTTCCCTATTTCTACATGAGTACCAACCACTTCGTGGTCTACTGCTTTACCTATATCGTGTACAAGTGCTGCTGCTTTTGCTATAGCAACATTTGCACCTACTTCTGTAGCTATCATTCCTGAAATGTGGGACATCTCTATGGAGTGTTGCAAAACATTTTGTCCGTAACTTGTTCTGAAGTATAATCTTCCTAGAATTAAAATAATCCTAGGATCAAGGTTAATCACTCCACATTCATATGCAGCTTGTTCACCTTTTTCTTTAATAATCTTATTTATATCTTGCTGAGCTTTTTCTACAATTTTTTCTATCTTAGCTGGTTGAATTCTACCATCTAGGAGTAGGTTTTCAAGTGCTACTCTTGCGACCTGTCTTCGGATAGGATCAAAGGATGAAATAGTGATAACTCCAGGATTGTCATCTACAATGACCTCTACGCCCGTGACTCTTTCAAAAGCTTTGATATTTTTACCTTCTTTTCCGATAATTTTACCTTTCATGTCATCTGAAGGAATACTGACTATGGTGGACATAATATCTGGTGCAACGGAAGAGGAAAGTCTCTGAATGGAAGTGATGAGGATTTCTTTTGCTCTGTGGTCGAGTCTTTCTTCTCCATTTTCATTGAGCTTCTTCATCCTTGTCATAATGTCTTCTTCAAACTTTTTCTCTGCAATGACAATGACTTTTTCTTTGGCTTCTTCTAGAGTAAGTTTTGCGATTTTTTGGAGTTCTTCACCTTTTTCTATCTCCATTTTGTCAACTCTTTCCTTTATTTCTTTTATTTCAATGACTTTTTGTTTGAGATTTTCAACTTCGCTGTCGATATCTCCTTGTCTTTGATCAAGAAGTGTTTCTTTTTTTATTAATCTCTCTTCTGTTTGTAATAATTTGTCTTCTTTTTCTTTTGCGTCTTTTTTTGCTTCTTTTATAATATCTACAGATTTTGACTCAGCTTCTAAGATGATTTTTTTAGCCCCTTCTTCTGCTTTTACCATCAAGCTTCGGACTTCAAGTTCAACAGAACCCTTTTTTCCTAAAGATATGACTATACGTAAAAAATATCCAATCGCAATACCCAAAAGGCCTGCGACAGATACTAACAGGAATACTATTTTTAATGACATAATGCTAAAAGATTTCGCTTTAGCTTATTCCGAAAAGTGAGGAACAAAGTGAGAAATCCCTATCTATCATTTTGTCCGAACGAAGACGAAATATAAAGGTTGAATACCCTGGGGTAGAAACCGCTTTTATTTCAACTGGTCCTATGTTTGTTTTTGAGTTCTAGGTTTTGGAAACATACTTCTTTTGTGGAAATTCTGCAATAAACGAAATCTATAAATTAAAATTGATAACAGATTAATAGTATCTTATTTTTAGGTAAATGTCTACCGAAATATAGTAAAAGTTGAAATATGCTTTATCCTATGGTATATGTAACGTATTATGAAAATTATTTGTATGGATCTTGAAGGGGTGTTGATACCGGAGTTCTGGGAGGAGTTTGCGATTGTTACTGGAATAAAAGAGTTTGCTTTGACTACTAGAGATATATCGGACTATAAAACTCTTATGGAGATGAGAATTGATCTTTTAGAAAAAAATAAATATAACATACAAAAAATAAAAGAAGTTGTTTCAAAAATGAAGCCGTTTCCGGGCGCTCCTGAATTTATAAAATGGATAAGAGAAACTGGGGAGGCACAGCCTATCATACTTACAGGAAGTTTCTACGACTATATAATGCCCCTTATCGGAAAACTTGGATTTCCTCTTACTTTTGCAAATAAGCTAGAAATAAATAAAAAGGGCGAGGTAGTGGGGTATAAACTCAGAGAAAAAGACGGCAAAATAGAAATGGTACAGCGGTTGCAACAGGCAGGATATTTTGTCATAGCGATAGGGGACAGTTTTAATGATTTAAAAATGCTAAAGGGTGCCGATAAGGGAATACTTTTCAGGGCATCGCCCAAACTTCTTGAACAAGAAAAAGACATTGAAGTGACGAATTCTTATGAGGAATTAATGAAGATTATTACAAAGATACTTTAGTGAAAAAAAAGACCGAGAAAACTTATAACAAAACGCTTTTGTCCGTCACGAAAATTTTTTACTAAAAATCTTCTCTGTCCGTCGCCAGTCGCAACTTCCAAGGACGTTCGAAAGCGTTTTGTTATAAGTTTTCTCGGTCTTTTTTAAATCACCTTATCAATAATTCCGTATTTTTTGGCTTCTTCGGCGGACATATAGTAGTCGCGGTCGGCGTCTTTTTCTATTTGGGCTACGGGCTTCCCGGTATTATCTGCCATTATTTTGTTTAATTTGGCTTTTAATTTTACAATTTGTTTTGCAGTGATTTCAATATCGGTGGCTTGTCCTTGTGCACCACCCATTGGCTGGTGGATCATTATTTCAGAGTTTGGTAGAGAAAATCTCTTTCCTTTTTTACCAGCTGAGAGTAAAAGTGCTGCTGCTGATGCTGCCATACCTACGCAAACAGTAGAAACATCATTTTTTACATGGTGCATTGTGTCTAGAATTGCAAGAGCTGCGGAAACTGATCCCCCAGGAGAATTTATATAAAGCTGAATATCTTTTTTGGAATTTTCAAATTGCAAGAAGAGAAGCTGTGCAATTACAATATTTGCAGTTTCATCATCTATTGGACCACCGAGAAAAATAATATTTTCTTTTAGAAGCCTCGAATAAATATCAAAAGCTCTTTCGCCAAACTGACTTTTTTCTATGACTGTGGGTATTAAATTCATACTTATAGAATATAACAATGTTATATTAAAATCAAATTTTCGTAATTCAAAGTTAAATGAAAAGGCGCTCTTGTGTTTGAAACACAAGAGCGCCTTGATTTGACTTCAATGACTTTTATTTGGAATAGGGCCGTAGAGCATTGAAAGCTCGTTGGTCGTTCCAAACATATTTGTGAAAGGTTGGGGATATCCATCCATATTTCCTGAATAATTCGAACAAAGGACATACAGATTTTCTTCCTGGTCTATGAAACCAGTTCCACTTTCACCGCAAATCGAGGTGTACTCGATCACGAACATCTTTACTGACTTGTTATTACTGAGGACGATCATTCCAACTACTGGAAAAGTTTTTCCAGTGATTAGGGAAGTAAGTCTTTTTCCTAATTGATCTCGGCTGTAGCTTATTACTGACATTTTGTTAGTCAACAAATTTTCCGAGAAGCAGTCTATTACTTTTAAACTACCGCATCTTAGGATAGTGACATCCGGCCCTTTGTTTTTCTGACGAACAATATCAGAACCATTTTTTAGAACCCTCTCAATCGGGAAAGTCCAGAATGGTTCATAAGGGCGAAGTGGGCGATATACAAAAACTTGCTTGCCCATTGTCTTATCAAAAAGATGCTCAGCTGTAACTATATTATTCTGACCATTTTCGACATAAAGTGAGCCAGTTCCAGCTAGCGAACCGGTTTTTCCAAAATCTAAAGAACGGTAGATGAATACGGGTGAGTATTTGCAACCCACAGCGTTTGTCGTAATCCTGCTCTGAATGATTTTTTCATTAATGGCATAATTGATAGGTTCGCTCTTTTCAGCAAACAAATTTCCGGCTATTGTTGATAGCCCAATCGCAATAAGAATAATCCTCATTATAATCTCCTTTTTGTTATTTAAAAAATCTATCTTTAGATATTAAAACATAAAATTAAATATAAATCAACCATATTCTCAAAACTTGAATATTTCTAGCATTTTTGTGCTATACTTTTTTCATTCCAGCGAGCGAGGAGCATGTATGAGTGTATTCACTCATATAGTGTCCGAGTGAAGAAGGAACATAAGAATATTAACTTTTATGAAACTACAGAGGTTTTTTGTGAAGGAAAATTTAAGTGATTTGCAGATTAATGATGATTTTTCTGTTACCGATGAAGAACTTTCAAATCAACTTCGTAGAGTTTTTCGGTTTCGTGGAGGGGAAGTGCTAGAGCTTTTTGACGGAAGTGATTTTGATTTTGATTCAGAAGTTTTGAGTTTTGAAAAAGATAAAGTGAATTTTAAACTTATTTCAAAAAATAAAAATGAAAATATTTCGAAAGTTGAACTGCATTTATTTCAATCAATTATAAAAAAAGATAATTTTGAGTGGATAATAGAGAAGTGTACAGAACTTGGGGTGCATGCATTTCACCCAGTTATTTCTGAAAGGAGTGAAAAAAAAGATTTGAATTTGCAAAGATTAAACAAAATTGCAAAAGAAGCTAGTGAACAATCGGGAAGAAGGGAAGTACCGGAAATTTTTGCGCCGGCCAAACTTTTTGATGCAATCAAAAGCTTTGATGGTACACTTTTGTCTTTTGACCTAAATGCTCCAAGTGTCGGCACAAAAATTTCCGGTCTCAAAAATCTCAAAAAAATCGCCATATTTATTGGTCCTGAAGGCGGTTGGACTGAAAGAGATCTGCGAGTTTTGAAAGATGCTGGAGGTGAAATTGTTTCTCTCGGTAAACAAGTTTTGCGTGCAGAAACAGCATCTATTGTCGCATCTACTTTCTTTTTAATTTAATAATATGATTTACTTTTTTTATGGAGAAGATATTGAAAAGTCAAAAGTAAATGCCGACAAAGTGGTCAGTAGTATTTTGACTAGGAAAAAAGATATTACACTCGTCAAAATTATCGGTGAAGAAATTTCTGAACAAAGAATTTTTGAACTAGCACAAAGTCAAGCGCTTTTTGTAAACAAATATATTGTTTTTCTCTATCGTGTTTTAGATAATGTTGAAAATAAAAAGGCCATTCTTTCTGCTCTCGAAGAAATGAAAGAAAGTGAAAATATTTTTGTGCTGTGTGATATTTTGACTTCTAAAAAGAAGACCGATCTAGAAATAATTAAAAAAATAGAAGAAAAATCAGAAAAATCAAAAGAGTTTCAAAAACCATTTAGAAAATTGAACAAAAAAGAAGAGCTCGCTCTCATAGGTGAAAAAATCGATTTTTTTGAATTTGCAAATGCCTTGGGTGCAAGGAAAAGAAAAGAGCTTTGGGTACTTTTTCAAGATGCTTTAAATGAGTCTGTGCCGGCGGAAGAGATTCATGGAATATTTTTCTGGCAAATAAAAACAATGATCCTTGCAAAGAAGTGCAAGACGGCAAATGAGGCCGGAATGAAGGACTTCCCATTTCAAAAATCAAAGCGTTATGCGGAAAATTATACAGAAGATGAGCTAAAAAATCTCTCATCAAAAATGGTTTCCATGTATCATGAAGCACATAGGGGAAATGCCGATATGCACGTGGCGCTAGAGAGAATGGTGATGGGGCTGTAACTTTTTAATCGGTGCCCTCAGTAGGAATATCTCTTTCGACTTTTTTCTCGTCGTCACTCGAAAAAGTCTGGGTACCAGCTCGTCTATTTTTCTTGCTAGAAAAATATGATTCCGCTGTTCGATTCCTACACGCAAGCAAAGCAGTTTGCTTGCTTTCGGGCCCAAATAGAAAAAGACGCCGAAGCGTCTCTTTTTAAATTTGTGAACCACGACTTTTGCCTTTCGTGAACTCAAGGCAAAGTCGCAGTCCCCGCCTCCTTCGCTTTGCTCAGTCCGGCCGGCACATTGCAAAAGAAAATCGCCTTTGGATCATTGGCGATTTTCATATATTTGCAATGTGCCCTCAGTAGGAAATCTTCCATTACATGGACGGTACACCTTTTCTGTTTTCTGTTCGTGAAGACACTCCAGAAAACTATCAAAGGTCTTCGATTCCTAACGCAAGGTCTCCCAGACCTTGCTCTGAGGGCACTCTTCATTTCATTCATCGTGCCCTCAGTAGGAATCGAACCTACGACCAATTGCTTAAAAGGCAACTGCTCTACCAACTGAGCTATGAGGGCATTGATAGACAACAAAAAATATACCAAGAAAATTTAAAAAAGTCCAATTTTCTTTCACTATAACTTTGCCCTACAGATGTAGGTCAAATGCAAACGCACCTGCGCCAGAAAAAATAAGAGAGACGGAAATCGTAAAAAGCAAAAGATAAAAAGGAAAATTTCTTTTTATAAGTACCTCTTCCTCCAATTCTAAGATAAGTTCGGACAAAGTGATGAGTATGAAAACTAAGGCGACAATCTGAATATATATACCAGCGATGAGCATTAGTCCGCCGATTATTTCAACAAGCGCAAAAATTTTTACAAACCAGAGAGAAGGACGTAGTCCAGTAAAATCAAAAAGATTTCCCCATCTTTCTTTTTCTGCACCGAATTTCAAAAAGCCAAGATTTATCATTATGAGTCCTAGCACGGCTCTTAAAATGAGTGGAGCGAACATACTATAGGTTAACAGATCTGGAAATGTATTTAACATATGACTATTATAATACAATTATATTATTTTGCATCTTTTTGATTGATTTTTTGTTTCAATGTCGTAGTATTTGAAGAATGATTAAAAAACAAAAATTTGTGGTCCTAGTAGATATAAGAAGTATCCACAATGTCGGTTCGATTTTTAGGACATCAGATGCTCTTGGAGTATCTAAGATTTTTCTTTGCGGATGTACGCCGACAGCGAAAGATAGATTTGGTAGAAAGAGGCAGGATCTGGCAAAAGTGGCGCTAGGAGCGGAGGAAAGTGTGGCTTGGGAATATTGCGAAAATGTAGAAAAACTTTTGCAGAAATTAAAAAAGGAAAAAGTGCAAATCATTGCGCTTGAGCAAAGCTCAAAATCGATAAACTACAAAAAAGTCAAAACAAAAAATTCTGTTGCAATAATTCTCGGTGAAGAAGTGCACGGTTTGTCACAAAAAGTTCTTAAATTTGCCGATGTCATCACCGAAATCCCAATGCTTGGTAAAAAAGAATCACTGAATGTTTCTGTTGCTTTTGGTGTTGCAGGATTTGAGATTTTGATTTAATTTCAATTAGAGTTATTATTATATGAATATGGAAAAGATACTGAAATTGGTAAAGAAAATCATACCGAAAAATCTGGTAGCAAAAGGCAGGCCAGTGTACCACTATATGTTGGCTTTTGTGGGGGCAGTTTATTATGGTTTTCCTGCAAAAAAGCTCAAAGTTGTGGCGATAACGGGTACAAAAGGCAAGACTACTACCACCGAGCTTGTGAATGCAATCCTTGAAGAAGCAGGCTTTAAAACGGCCCTTGCCAGTACTTTACGGTTTAAAATTGGTGAGAAAAGTGAAGACAACAAGTTCAAAATGACTATGCCGGGGAGATTTTTCCTACAAAATCTTTTAAGAAAAGCGGTAGATGCTCAGTGTGATTGGGCAGTTATAGAAATGTCTTCAGAAGGAGCAAAACAGTTTAGACACAAGTTCATAGATCTGAATGCTCTTATTTTTACAAATCTTTCACCGGAACATATAGAATCACACGGTTCATATGAGAAATATTTGGAGGCAAAACTTTCTATTGCAAAAGCTTTGGAAGATTCTTCAAAAAGTGGAAAAGTAATAGTTTCGAATATAGATGATAAAGAAGGGCAAAAATTTTTAGATGCAAACATTTCAAATAAATTTGCGTATTCCATAAAAAATGCCGAACCATTTTCTTTACAGAAGGAGGGAATTACAATGGTTTTTGATGGAGTAAAAATCGTTTCCCGACTTACCGGTAAATTTAACATTTATAATATACTCGCGGCCGGAACTTTTGCCGGAGCGGAAGGGATTGGTGCTGAGACAATTAAAAATGCTCTTGAAAAAGTTTCTGTTATTCGTGGCAGAGTGGAAAGAATCAAAGAAGGGCAAAGTTTTGACGTTGTCGTGGACTATGCTCATACCTCGGATTCTCTCCGAGAACTTTATGAGGCCTTTTTAAATCAGCCGAAGGTCTGTGTGCTTGGAAATTGTGGAGGGGGTAGAGATAAATGGAAGAGGAAAGAAATGGCGCTTATTGCAGAAAAATATTGTGACAAGATTATTCTGACAGACGAGGATCCATACGACGAGAATCCTGGAGAAATCGTGGAAGATATGGCAAAAGAGATGCAGAAAAAGAAACCGGAAATAATAATGGATAGGAGAAAAGCTATCAAAAGAGCTATAGAAATTTCCGATAAAAACGGTGCGGTGCTTATTACAGGCAAGGGGACCGACCCTTACATAATGAGAAAAAATGGTGAGAAAGAGGAATGGAGTGATGCAAAGGTAGCAAGCGAAGAGTTGAAAAAGTTTTTGAATAAAACCCATGCCTGAACTTCCAGAAGTAGAAACTACTTGCAGAATTTTGGATAAAAAAATAAAAAATCTTTTTATAGAAGATGTTTGGACAGATTACCGTGGAAAATCTGCGAAATATTCTTTGGGAATAAAAGATTCAGAATATTTTTATAATTTTAAAAAAGAAATCATCAATAAGAAAATCCTCGGTGTGGAGAGAAGAGCAAAAAATGTTTTGATAAAACTTTCGGAAGGAAACACTGTTTTGATTCATATGAAAATGACGGGGCATCTTTTGTATGGTGAATATGATTTTTTAAATAAAAAATGGTCGCCAAAAGAGGGCGGTGCATTGAAAGATCCATACAATAGATTTGTCCATTTAGTTTTTTCTTTGTCTGATGGAAAGAAACTTGTACTTTCCGATGCGAGAAAGTTTGCAAAGATTTTACTTCTAGAAAGAGAAAAATGCGAGGAAGAATTTTGTGAAACAGGACCAGAACCCCTAAATAAAAGTTTTTCTTACAAGATTTTTACAGAACGGATTAATAAAAGACCAAAAAGTAAAATAAAAACTGTTTTAATGGATCAAAATGTAATTGCTGGGATAGGAAATATCTATTCCGATGAAATTTTATGGACTTCCTCCGTGCATCCAGAAAAAATAGTAAAAAATCTTTCAGAAAAGCAAAAGAAAGAAATTTATAAAAATATAAGAATTATTTTAGAAAAATCCATTAAACTCGGCGGGGATTCAATGTCTGATTATCGCAATCCGTATGGTGAAAAGGGGAGATTTCAAGATTTTCATAAGGTTTACAGAAAGACCGGAGAAAAATGTGTAAAAAAGGGCTGTTCGGGAATTATTAAAAGAATTATCGTGGGTGGTAGGAGCACCCATTTCTGCCCAGTGCATCAAGTTTAAAAAATAACTATAAAAAACAAAAACCTCGTAACAAAGTACTTTTGAACGTCCTTGGAAGTCGCGACTGGCGACGGACAGAGAAAATTTTTAGCAAAAAATTTTCGTGATGGTCAAAAGTATTTTATGGAGAGGTTTTTGTTTTTTATAGTTGTTTTTACTTACCAAGAATCTTAAGTGCCTCTTTTATTTTCTTGCCAGTTTCCTTGTGTTCATCACCCACTTTTTTTAAAGCATCTCTGGCCTCATCATGTGAATATCCGAGAGTTTTTAGTGCCTCGAGTGCATCGGATTCTTCTTTGAGTCCTTCATAGTCTCCAGCTTCTCCAATAATTTTATCTTTAAGTTCTAAAACAATTTTATCGGCCATCTTTTTACCCATGCCAGAAATTTTGACAAGTGGTCCCACTTCTCCAGTCTTGATAGCCCTCTTTAAGCCATCTACGGTGGCCATGCTCATTATGCCCAGAGCTGTTTTTGGACCAATTCCGGAAATAGTGATAAGTAATTCAAAAAAGTCCAAATCTTCTTTTTCTAGAAAACCATAAAGTGTCTGTGCATCTTCTCGGACAGCGAAGTGAGTCCAAAGAGAAATTTCAACCCCAACTTTTTTATTCTGATGTGACACTTCTGTTGGCACAAAAATTTTATAACCGATGCCATTTGTTTCCACTACTATGAATTTTTCTGATAAAAAAATTATTTTTCCAGTAATCTTTGTAATCATATCTATATTCTATCATATTTGGAAAATTGATTTTTATATTGCCTTTTTTTCTAAAAGGTGGTAATCTAGCTTAGTTCAATTAAGAAAAACATTAAATAATATATGGCAATAACAAGTTCAGCAAAAAAGGCAAATAGAGCATCTCTCAAAAAGAGAGTTTTTAATATTAGAACAAAGAGAGGTTTTGAAGACGAAATAAGAGATATTAAAATCCTTGTTAAAGAAGGAAAGATAAAAGAAGCTGAAAAAGCGCTCCCTGTCGCCTACAAAGCAATAGATAAAGCGATGAAGAGAGACTATATAAAGAAAAACACCGCAGCAAGATACAAATCCAGACTTACATTGTTTGTAAATAAAGGAAAGAAATAAATCAAACTATTAAACAAAAAAACCACCGAGATGTGGTTTTTTTGTTGGCTATTTACGAGAGCTCTTTTTATAATTGTCCCCCCGCCAGGATATCTCTCCCTACGGGAGCTGTACACCTTTTCTGTTTTCTGTTCGTGAAGACACTCCAGAAAACTATCAAAGGTCTTCGATTCCTGGACGAAACTGCTACCCAGCAGTTTCTCGGTGGGACAAAATAAAAAGGCTCTTGGAAGAGCTCTTTTTATAATTGTCCCCCCGCCAGGAATCGAACCTGGATTTCTTCCTTCGCAGGGAAGTGTCCTATCCATTGAACGACGAGGGGAATTTAAAAACTCTAACACATTTTGCTTTAAATTACGAAAAAAATGGATTCCCCACAGTGCTTTTCTGCTGAAAAGCATGCAGGGCCCATCTCGCGCCGTCGCGCTCCGATCTTGCACTTGGGTTCCAACCCAAGCTCACGTTTGCACGGGAATGACAGAGAGAGGAGATTTAAAATCCCAAAAATTCCATAACTCTTTTTGAAGCGGTTTCCTCGAGTTCTTTTTCTTTTATTTTTTTTATGAGAAAATTTCTTATGTTATTTATGTCTGCATCCTCTATGATGATAGAGTGTATTGGTGCAAGAAATTTGTTTGTTTTAAGAATCAAAAGGTCTTCGTCTTTTGTGTCTTTTATCCAGAAACATTCGATGGACTCATAGGCCATAAAATCTCCACCAGCTTTGATTCCTTTTTCATTTATTTCATATTCAAAAACAGTAGAATCTTTTCTGATGACGGTCATCAAAGCAAAGACTGATACTACGACGAGTATTACGAATGCATAATTGTGAAGAAATATGGCGATGATGATTGTTGATAAAGAAATAATACCCCAAGACCAATACCAATCCACACTTCTTTCTTTTTTACGATACTCAGGTGCTGTCCATTTAATTTTTGAATCCATATGATAATTATAGCAAGGAAAGAGGGAAAAGCCAGACTCTCTTGAAGATTTTTTGACTCTAAAAATTATGATATAATGGTCATATGATAAAAAGAAGAAAAATACTTGTAGGCAACTGGAAAATGAACCCGAATTCACTTGAAGATGCAGTGACCCTTACGACAGAAATTAAACAAAAGTTGGAAAATAATAAAAAAATTGATGTGGTCGTCTGCCCACCTTATATTTTTCTAAATGAAGTTGGAGCAGTTCTCAAAGATCAGAAAAAGATCAAGCTCGGTTCACAAGATGTATTTGGAGGAGACGGCACTTCTTTTACAGGTGAGGTAAGCGTGGATATGATCAAAAATGCTGGCGCTGAATATGCGATTGTAGGACATTCTGAAAGAAGAAAGATATTCGAGACATTGGAAATGGTATCAGAGAAAGTTGTTTTTTCACTCAAGGGTGGATTGAAGACTATACTTTGCGTCGGAGAAATAGCTAGAGATGAACAAGGTGAATTTTATAATTTTATAAAAACAGAGCTTCTCGGTGCTCTTCTAAAAATTAAGAAAAGTTATCTTTCTAATTTAATTATTGCTTACGAGCCAATTTGGGCTATCGGCAAAAAAGAAAGTGAAGCAATCAGTCCAGAAAATTTGCATGAGATGACGATTTTTATAAAAAAGATTTTGAATGACAAATTCAAAGAGGAAGGTCTTCTTGTTCCTATTCTTTATGGTGGTTCAGTAAATAAAAATAATGTAAAAGAGATTATTTCGAGGGGACAAGTGGATGGAATACTTCTCGGTAGAGAAAGTTTGAAGTTCGATAATTTCACTGAAATTGCAAACATACTTGGTGAAGTCTAGGATAGGTTTTATGGATCCCTTTAGAGATAGAAACAATCAGATTGATTACGTAAAATTAATCAAATAATAAAATTTAATAACAATAATTTAATAAATAGATTAAGGTGGTAATTCATAACACATTAATCTCTAACGGGATGGAAAAAGGTTTTTTAAAAAAATTATCGGCAATGATTTTGGAGGGTTTTGTCCTCGCGTTTTTTATTTTTGCTTTTGTACAAATGCCGTCTGAATTATTGTCTATTTGGCAAAATTTAAAAGATAGAAAATTGAGTATAGAAGAAATAAATATATTAAATAAAAATATTTCTTCTGTTATTGAGTCTCGGAACTTTGCCGAAATAACAAAATCCAATGAAACCACCTTGGCTTTTGTCGGGGATATAATGCTTGATAGAGGTGTCTATTCTAAATTTATAAAAAATGGTAATGGTGATTATTATTTTCCCTTTGCAAAAATAAAAGATGATTTGGCTAAGTATGATCTAGTCTTTGGAAATCTTGAAGGGCCTATGTCAGACAAGGGGCAAGATTCGCACAACCTGTATTCTTTTGAGATGGATCCAAATTTTGCACCAGTATTGCGAGATATTGGTTTCAAGGTTTTGTCTATTGCAAATAACCACATAGATAATTGGGGAAAAATAGCGATGGAGGATACTTTTTCTAGACTAAAAGAAAATAGAATAATTGTTTCAGGCGGAGGAATGAATGAAAGCGAAGCGTATGGTGTAAATGTCATAAATGTTGATGGAAATAAAATTGCGATTTTATCTTTTAGTCAGTTTGGCGCAGGACAATATAGTGCGACAGCAAGCTCTTCTGGAATTGCTATCCTAGATCAGAAAAAAGTTGAAGAAAGTGTAAAAATGGCTAGAAACATGGCTGATATTGTGGTGGTGTCGTTTCACTTTGGGGAAGAATACAAAAATATACCTAACGATTTTCAGAAAAAATGGGCGAAGATTGTAGTGGATGTGGGTGCGGATCTCGTCGTTGGCGGACATCCTCATGTGGTGGAGCCAGTAGAACAATACAGGAATGTTTTTATTGCGTATAGTTTAGGAAATTTTGTTTTCGATCAGTATTTTTCTCCAGAAACAATGTCGGGAGGTCTTCTTGAAGTAAAAATAAAAGATAAAAAAATTATTTCAGTAAATTTAAGAAAAATCCAGATGAATAGCGAATATCAGCCGGAACTTGTGGAATAGGATGACAAAATACTTAATCAGACAAAAACTTGGAATAGAAGAAAAAATGAAGTTCGGTGATTATCCCGAACTTCTTTCGCTTTTACTACTTTCGAGAGGAATGAAAAGTAAAGAAGAAGCAGATGACTTTTTAAATCCAGATTTTGAAAAGAATCACGATCCATTTTTAATGAAGGATATGGAAAAAACCGTAGTGAGAATGAAAAAGGTGATTGATAAAAATGAAAAGGTTGTGATATTTAGTGACTATGATGCTGATGGAATTTCTGGAGCAGTAGTGCTCTACGATTTTTTTGAAAAAATTGGATTTAAAAATTTTGAAAATTATATTCCGCACAGAGTGATGGAGGGCTTTGGTTTAAATAAGGACGCGGTGGAGGAATTTTCAAAAAAAGATGTAAAACTTATCATCACTATTGATTGTGGAATTGCGGATGTGGAAGAAGCGAAATTAATTAATGAAAAAGGCATTGATCTTATTATTACAGACCACCATTTAGTACCCAAAAAAATTCCTGAGGCATATGCGATTCTTGATCCGAAAAGAAAAGATTGCGATTACCCAGAAAAAATGCTTTGTGGATCTGGGGTAGTTTTCAAATTTGTGCAAGCGATGATTTCAAAGTATGGGGAAGAATTTAAAATCAAAAATGGTTGGGAAAAATGGCTTCTAGACATGGTAGGGCTTGGCACTATTTCCGATATGGTGCCACTTGTTGGAGAAAATCGAATTTTCGCTCACTATGGACTTAAAGTTTTGAGAAAGTCGCCTCGTCTTGGTTTAGTAAAACTTTTGCGAATTTTAAAAATAGACCAGAGCCGACTTTCAGAAGATGATATCGGCTTTATGATCTCTCCGCGTATCAATGCCGCATCCCGAATGGGAAAGCCAGAAGATGCGTTTAAACTTTTGATTACAAAAGATGAAGACGAAGCAGAAGTCCTCGCAAGGCATTTGGATAAAATAAATAGTGAAAGAAAAGGCGTAGTTGCAAGCATTGTAAAAGAAATTAAAAAGAAAATTTCCGAAAGAAGCACTGAGAGTAAAAGAAAAGTCTTGGTCGCAGGAAATCCAGATTGGAAACCTTCACTTCTTGGACTTGTGGCAAACTCTCTTCTTGATGACCATGATGGTCCAGTATTTCTCTGGGGAAGAGAAGACGGGAAGAACTTGAAGGGCTCATGTCGCTCTGATGGGTGTGTAGATCTTGTGGAAATGATGAAAGAAGCAGGGGATGTATTTGTAGAATTTGGTGGGCACAAAATGTCTGGAGGTTTTACTTTGGCTTTTGAAAAAATATCTCTTTTAGAAGAACGTCTAGAAATGTCATACAAGAAAATTGCGGTAGAGATGATAGAAACAGGTTTTGATGTGGATGCAGAAGTAAATGCAAAAGATGTAAATGTTAAAAATTATAAAATTTTGGAAAAACTTTCACCGTTTGGTGCTGAAAATGAAAAGCCAATCTTTTTGTGGCGAAACTTGAGAGTTGTGAGTGTTAAAAAATTTGGAAAAGAAAATAATCACCTAGAATTAGTTTGTGAGGGTAGTGATGGTGGAGAATTTAAAGCAATTTCCTTTTTTTCTTCACCGGAAACATGGGGTGAAGAAATAAAAATCGGCGATGCAATAGACCTAATTGGAAATTTAGAGTTTTCAAATTTTAGAAACAGAGGGGAAGTGAGAGTGAGGGTAGTGGAATTGGAGAAGAAATAAAATTTTGAACTTGAAAAAAAGTCTAAATATGATAACATTCTATGAGAATTGTCAGTAGTAATTCAAAGGATTTATTATCTATTGATAAGTTAACGGAGAGGTGTCAGAGTGGTTGAATGAGCTGGTCTTGAAAACCAGAAGGCCGGAAACGGTCTCGCGAGTTCGAATCTCGCCCTCTCCGCAGAAAGAAACTTCCGAATCCGAAAGGTGGGAAGAAGCCCGCGCCGAAGTCGCGGCAGTGGGCAAAAGAGTCCGTCGCGAAGCTATGAATTGGGACGGGGCGGGCGTGGCGAACTGGGCGGATTTGTCACGAACCAGCGGGTTCGTTCCGATTTTTTGGACGAACGACTTGATTTGGTACAAATCAGACGAGGAGGACAAAAAATTGGCTTGTTTCGTATCTAAAATCCATTCCCGCAAGGGTTCGACCCAATTGTTTCTCCCGCGTTCAAAATCTTTCATTTTCTCTTTCAAAGCGGCGAGAGAGCGCATGAGAACATCTTTTCGTTTGAGATAAACATCTTTTGGTACATCCCCATCAAGATACGCCGAGAGCAGTTTTTCCATGCGCTCCTCGTTCGCTTTGATTCCACTAGAAAGATTTTGAACCTCGCTTTGCGACGCTCCAATTTCCTCACGCTCCCAACTTTTCATTTTGTTCAACATCCAGTTTGTATAGCGATCGCAAAGCGAGATTGTTTGAAGCCGTGCACAGATTTGCCTCGTAAGCTCGCTTTCTTGCAAATACGCTTGCGAACAGTGGCCGCGCTTTTTCGAGCACCGATAATACCGATAGCGACCGCCAGATTTTCCAGTCGTCCACTGCGCGGAAATCATACTGCCACACTCGGCGCATCGAAAAAGTCCAGTGAAAGGAAAATCATGCTTGATTTTCCTTTTGCGCGGCCTTTCTTTCGTTTGCAATACTTTCTGCACGGATTCAAACAATGCGGGAGTAACAATCGGCTCAAAGTTTCCATCAAACCATTCATCACCATGTTTGACGAAACCGAGATATGCCCGATGTGTCAAAAGACGTTTGATGGAAACTTTGGCAAGTGGCGTTCCGTTTCGAGTCACCACATTCAAGTCCGCCAAAAATTGCGCGAGCGAAATAAAAGTGTGCGACCCTTTGGCGTATTCTTGAAAAGCTAAAGTAACCACGCGAGCATTTGTCGGATGAGGCTCAATATTTCTCACTTTCGGATTATTAGTGTAGCCAAAGGGAGCTAAATTCAACCATTCGCCTCGTCGCAATTTCTGGCGGACGCCGCGCTTGATATTGTCAGATAGATTATCCGAATAATATTTAGATTGCCCGAACGCCACTTGCAACATAAAGAGCCCTTGCGGGGTTGGTTCAAACCAAAATGTCGGAAAGCGCAAAGACACCACCTTGCGAGTGTCTACGGCGTATATAACTCGTCCACCGTCAATACTGTTACGCGCGAGGCGGTCGGGATGCCACGCCAATATGCCGACACCATCTAATTTCTCAATTTTCGCAAACATTTCACCGAACACCTCGCGCCCCGGTGTCTTTGCGCTTTTCGACTCTTGAAATTCCTCAAGAATTTCAAGATTTTCTTTACGCGCCAATTCTTGCAGTTCAAAAAGCTGTGCCTCAATAGACATCACTTGTCGGTCGTCATCTTCGGTACTTTTACGCGCGTATAGAAAATATTTTGGTTTGGACATATAAATAGTTTTTAGATATGAAACAAGGACAAGTCCGCGCATTTCGCCACGCCCGCCCCGTCCCAATTCATAGCTTCGCGACGGACTCTTTTGCCCACTGCCGCGACTTCGGCGCGGGCTTCTTCCCACCTTTCGGATTCGGAAGTTTCTTTCTGCGGTGATGTATTAACC
>JBAVTE010000013.1:0-25776 GCA_049695975.1 Minisyncoccia bacterium
GGAGCCACCTCCCAGATTTGAACTGGGGACCTTTCGCTTACAAAGCGATTGCTCTACCAACTGAGCTAAGGTGGCAATATTCTATTTTTAAACTACTTCTGCCTAATCGAATCTTTATACTCGGAAACTTTTTTCAAAAAGAACGATGCAGAACCATTTTGGATTATATCACTTTTTGTCTGTTTTATAAAAAACTTTGGCTGTCTACTATCAAATCCCTTTTTCAAATCTATTACTGTATCTTTCGCCCATATGCATATTCCACACATAAACCGATAAATACCTCCAATACTTATACGCGAAAATTGCTTTCTAAGCAAGTGGAAAAAATTGTGCACCATAATATCGGTCTTTCTAACAAAATCCACTTCGAGAATCTTGTATCCGCCTGACAATTCAAAAGCACGCACACTAATCATAATAGTTAAAAAGAAAAAAGATAATATAAAAAACCAAAATGCTATGGGCATATTATTTTTCCATTACACCATATCTTGTAAACCTGGCAATTTCCATTTTCTCGCCAAATTTTTGGATAGCGTTCTGCAAAAGAATAGCAACTGTCATATTCGGATCTTTTATGAAATCTTGTTCAAGTAAAACTTTGTCTTTGAAATATGAGTCCAGCTTTCCTGCGAGAATTTTCTCCTGTATATCTGCTGGCTTTCCTTTGACTTCGGCAGAAAAAACTTCTTTTGCTTTTTCCATTTCATCAGATGGAACATCTTCTCTTTTTATATAATTTGGTTTAGTTGCAACTATTTGCATCGCAATATCATAAGCCATCTTTGAAAATTCCTCATTTTTGGCAACAAAATCACTTTCGCACGAAATCTCCACCATAGCACCAGCAGTTCCTGTACCATGCACATATGTAGCTACTCTGCCTGAATGAAATTCTCTACCAGCTTTTTTGGAAGCTATATCTGCACCTTTTTTTCTAAGCAAAATAACTGCTTTCTCCATATCTCCACCCGCATCTTCGAGCGCTTTTTTGCATTGCATAACAGAAATACCAGTCTTATCCCTAAGTTCTTTAGTTTGTTCAATTGTAATGTTCATAGTTTTTACTTTAGTTTGTGTTTGTCATTCTTTCCCCCACCTGTGCAAACATAGAAGACAAGAATCAATTTCTACTTCTCTGAATCCCCACATTCACAAGGATGACAAAAAAATAATCACACAAAATTTAATTAATAAATAATTTATTTCACCAATTTTCCAGCTTTGTAAGCCTTCATAATTTCTCCAACAAAATATGAAATACTGGAAACGGCTGAATCATTTGCAACTATTGGATATTCTATTGTGCTTACATCACAATCAGAATTTGCAAGAGCAATCACTGGAATACCCATTTTCTGTGCTTCTAAAACTACGATGCTTTCTTTTTTGGGATCAACCAAAAAAACAGCCTTTGGCATTTCCTTCATGTTTGTGATTCCAGCAAACATTTTTTCAAGTTTATCTATTTGTCTATCTATCATCAATCTTTCTTTTTTGGTATATTTTGAAAGTTCTCCTTTTTCTTTTTGATTCAAAAGATCTTCATACTTTGCTATTCTTTTCTTAATTTCTGGAAAATTTGTAAGGGCACCACCGATCCATCTACCGGCGACATTCGGCATATTTATGGAAGAAGCATTCATACTAATAATATTTTTAGCTTCATTCTTACCAGAAACAAAAAGTATTTGCTTGTCTTCTTTTGCAATAGATGTGACAAAATCACATGCTTTTTCTAAAAGCTCAGCAGTCTTTTCAAGATTAATAATTTCTACTTTGTTCTTAGCGCCAAAGATATATGGCCCTGTAGATACATGCCTCCTTGATTTTGGATAACCAAAATGTGCTCCGACTTTGAACATCTCCTCTATTTTTATATTACTTTTTGAATTTTTTTCGTCTGACATATAGGTACCACTCTATCAGAAAATATGCTTTTATGCAACACTATTTTTTATTTATTCTTCATCAGTATCATCTTTCCCTAATTCCTCTACTTTACCAATGTTCTTCGCAACAAAAGAAATAATTTCTCCGAAACCATCACCAGTAAAAATATTTTCAATATTAAACCATGAATGTCTGACACGATGATCTGTAACTCTGTCTTGTAAGATATTGTATGTTCTTATTTTTTCTGATCTATCAGCAGTGCCTATTTGTTCCTTTCTTTCTCCGGCAGATTTTTTAGCCTCTTCTTCCTCTTTTAAAATTTCAAGTTTGGCTATTAAAATAGACATCGCTTTTTCTTTATTTTTTGGCTGACTTCTTTCCGATGTAGATCGAACATCAATACCTGTCGGTTTGTGAATAATTTTCACTGCTGTTTCTCTTTTGTTTACATTTTGTCCTCCAGGACCGCCCGCTTTTGAAATCTCTATTTCAAGATCTGCTGGATTTATAACCATTTTTGTTTTCTTTCTGATTGGCAAAATAGCCACAGATGCAGTACTCGTATGAACTCTGCCGGACTTCTCTGTCATGGGAACTCTCTGTACTCTATGCACCCCAGTCTCAAATCTCAAATCTTTATAAACATCTTTTCCACGAAGTTCAAAGACTGCTTCTTTATAACCTCCAATAGAATTTTTTGATTCATCGATAATTGAAAAAGCCCAAGCTCGTGAATCGGCATATCTCTTATACATCTTGAACAAGTCTTCAGCAAAAAGTGCAGCTTCTTCCCCACCCACGCCAGCACGAATTTCCATAATAGCTTCGTTTGGAAACTTGTCCTCCTCTTCTTCCACGGCAGTTATTTCTGTCATCTGTTTTAAAAGATCTTCTTTTTGTTTAGAAATGTTTATCAAATCCTCTTCAGCAAGTTCTTTCATTGACGGATCTTTTGACACCATTTCCTTAGTCGCATTTTCTTCTGTTTCTAGACGTTCATATTCACTTGCGAGATATGATGTCTTTTTATTTTTTTTAAAATCTTCTATGTTCATATATCTAATTTTACCACAAAAGAAAAGCTAGTGTGTTCAAATTTTTTGTATCTGGTTGAAGACTCTATCAAGTCCGACCCGGGGGCAAAAAATTTGAATACGCTAGCTTTTCTTAGTTATTTAACAGTTTTTTTCTTAGATTCTTTCTTTACAGCCTTGGTAGCACCAAGAGCTTTTCTTGCTCTAAACTTTTCTACTCTTCCAGCAGTATCCAAAGTCTTGTCATTACCAGTATAAAATGGGTGACAATTAGCACAAATTTCAATGTGAATTTCTTCTTTGGTAGAGCCAAAATCATAATTAGCTCCACAGGCACAAACGGTCTTTGCATGCTCAAAATATTTTGGATGTATATCTTTTTTCATAGAGTAAGATAATAACAGATTTAAACTAAAAAAGCAACGCGACTTACACTACAGGCTCAGTGTCTCTATATCCTTCTCAAACTGCAGAGCTCTTTTCAAAACCGATGATCCATAACCATAATACATAAAGTTTGTCAGCTTACTACCCTTTAAATTCAAACCTCCATAATATTTTGAAGCGGCACATGCCCAAATATCATTCTTTTTAGTAAAAGTTGTTTTACATCTATCTTGATTATCTTTTAATAATACAGCAGAAGCAGTAAAAGCTGCCAAATTTTCAAAAGGTGATGGATATGTTACATCAATAATACTCGAAACTCTATCTATAATACTTGCCCATGTCTGCGGCATGAATTGTGCCGGTCCCATAGCTCCTCCGTAATTTCCATCCCTACAAATCGCACAAGATATTGGAGATGTATTTGGATTTAAACCAATATTACTCATAATTTCTAAATAATAAGGTTTTTGTGCATCTGACATCACTGTTTTGCCAGCGACACAAGAAGAAGGTTGATTGTATGTACACCTACCAATATTTTTACCAATAGTATTGTCTATTGCAGACTCCTGAAATAATACAGCTAGAATAAGTGCAGAATTCACTCCAATAGTACTTTCATAAGGTTGAATAATTTTTAGAGCATCTCCAAAAGATATCTCAAGTCCACCAGCAGTTCTGTATAATTTATTTCTGATTTGCTTTTTTATTTTTTCTTTTTCTGCAATAAGTTTTTGATATGTAACCTCTTTATTGACTGATATAGATAAAAGGGTTTGTTTTTCTGTCTTATAGCTTTCAGTTATTTTTTTAGCTTGTTCTTGCTCATATTTTAATTTTGATTCCTGAGTTTGTTTGGTTTGCAAATCTTTCTTTTCATTTTCTGTAGTCTTTTTAATATTTAAAAGTTCTTGCGTAAGTTCTTGAAGTTTCTCATTTATAGAATTATAATTATCAATATCTATAAAAAAACTAGAAAGATTTTTGCTAGACAAAAAAACATCAATAGACGACTGCCCCTCCATTGAATAATTTTCCATGAGCATATTAGCAATAGATTTCTTTATTCTTTCCATTCTATCCAATAATTGCCCGACATATTGAGTCTTGACGACAATACTATCACCCAATTGTTTTATTTTTGCATTTTTTGCCTTAATTTCTAATTGTATTTTAGATATATTATAATTTAAATCAGCTATACCCTGCTTCAATTCTGAAGAAGATTTTTTCGTAGAGTTAAACTGATTGGTCAAATCGGCAATTTCAGCCTCACACTGAGCCTGGCTGGCCTGTAATTCTTGATCTGTTTTGCCATCCAAATTTAAATCACATGCTGCAGCCTCTACAAAAAGAGGAGACAAAAATATAAATACAAAAATAAATGCCAAAATTATTTTTTTTTGGTAATCCATTAGCCTATTTTATCACAAAACCAGAGAAATATAAAAAGTAGAACTTATATTTAAATCAGAAGTCTTTATAATTTTGAGAGATTTTATTTCTTGTCTTTTTTCTCTTCTTTCTTTCCAGCTCCAGCCTTTTCTGCGCCTTCAGCATCCTCAACTTCTTCCTTGCCCTTCTTTACAACTTCGATAGTTGAAAGGTCTACTGGGGCTGCCTCTACAACTTCTTCTTTAGGCTCATATACAGAAGCTACTACTTCTTCTGGTTTAATTTTTAGAATCACACCTTCTGGAAGCATAATATCTTTTGCAAGAATAACACTTTCAAAATTGATAAGCCCTGAAATATCTACTTTCAAACCATGTGGGAGATCTTTTGGTAAAGCTTCTATTTCTACTTCATGCATAACTTTAACAAGTACACCGCCAAGATCTTTGACTGCAGAAGCAACACCTATAAACTCTAAGGGAACAGCGATTTCGAGCTTCTTACCTTTTTCGATAGCATAAAAATCAACATGTCGGACCTTGTCTGTGACAGGATCAGAATTTACATCATGAATAAGCACATCCACATCTATACCGTTACCATCCAAATGAACAACAGTGGACTCTCCAGCTTCTTTAAATATTTTTTCAAAATCGGCAAAATTGACAGAAATAGAAGTGGACTTCTCTTTCTTTCCGTAGAAAACAGCAGGCAAAATGCCTTCTTTTCTAATTCTGTCTGGGCTTGTTTTTACGTCTCTTTTCTCTACTTTTAATGTAAGCATAGTTATCACATATTAGACGAAAAAGATAATATAGTCAAGTGAATAGGGCTGAATAAAAATGTATCGACAAAACACCTATAAATTTTTCTTCCTTTATTATTTAGACATTATTAAAAAGTTTGAGTTTTTCTTCTATTACTTTTTCAACCGCCAAAATAGTTTTGTCCATATATTTATATGGGGCAACTTCATCTTTTTTTTCTATGAGTTCTGCTTCGAGAGACTTTCTAAAGGCTACACGAATTTCCGTATTTACATGAATCAGAGAAACTCCTGCTTTGATTGCACTTTTTATATCCTCTGCAGAATTTCCAGACGCACCGTGAAGAACTATTGGCACATTCACAACTGCTTTTATTTCCGCAATTCTTTTAATATTTAATGCAGGATCTATACCACCCTTAAGCATTCCGTGAATATTCCCCACCGCAGGAGCAAGCATATCCACGCCAGTCTCCTCTACAAATCTTTTTGCTTCTTCGGGCTTTGTCAAAAATTCCTCAGTGATTTTGACTCCCTCTGGAATCCCATCCAAAACTTTTGATGAAGTTCCGATGAAACCTAGCTCCGCTTCCACAATAATTTCTGGATTTACACTTCTTGCATATTCCACACACTGTTTAGTAATTTTTACATTATCTTCATACGACATTCCTGTCGCATCAAAAATTACGCTGTCATATCCAGCGTCGATGCACTCTTTCACACCTTCAAAACTATATGTATGATCGGCATTTAGAAAAATTGGATAATCATATTCTTCGCGAAAAGATTTCACGAGAGCCACAGCCTGCTTTGTGCCAATATATTTCCTCTCGCCCTCCGCTGTCCCAATAACCACAGGCAAATCAAGCTTCTTTGCGGAATTAAAAACTCCCCTCAAAGTTTCTAGATTTGAAATATTAAAATGTCCAATAGCCACTCCGTTTTCTTCAGCCTCTTTTATATATTGTCTTAATGTTTTCATTATATATTTTCTAATTCTTCTATTATACCTCCAATGTCCTCTGATCCAAAAATAGTTGAACCAGAAATAAGGCGATTGGCCCCTGCTTCTACTATATCATATGCATTTTCAAGAGTTACTCCCCCGTCCACACTTATTATCATTTCTGGAAAATCATTTCTCAAACTCCTAATTTTCTCAAGCACTTTTTCATCAAAAGTTTGCCCTTGAAAACCAATCTGATCTATCCCCATAAATTGTACAAAATCAACGAGATATTTTCCATTGGCCCTCAAACCGATAAATTCGTAGACAGCTTCATTTGGTGTCTTTACATCTAAAGCAAGTCCGATATCAATACCAAGAGAATTGTCTCCAGAATATCCGTATTCATCTCGCAGTTTTTCCAAAAGTCCACGAATATCACCTGATGATTCAATATGCAAAACCAACCTTTTTGCTCCAGCATTTATCCATTTTCTTGTAGCCTCTTCAGGATTTTCTACCATCAAATCTACTTCAATATCAATCGAATCCCAAAAAGGAAAACCCTCTTCTTCACCTACTATTTTTTCAAAATTACCTTCATTATCATTTACATATGGCCAACTCTTACTTGGTACAAATTTACCATCGCAAACATCCACCTGCACAAGATTCACAAGACCATTAACGAGAGACATTTTTTCTCTAATTTCTTCAATATCTTCTGGCAATATTGCGGGGATTATTTCAGTCATTTAAAAAATAAATTAACTTATCATATTTCTGACATCTCTTGTAACTTTTTCTATTTTTTTAATTCTTCGAATATGTCTATCTGACCAAGAAAAAGGAGTTTCAAGCCATTTTAAAATTGCTGATTTTGCGGAAGATAACCCAACAAATCTTGCGCCAATAGAAATAATATTTGAATTGTTGTGTTCACGACCAAGCTTTAAAATATTTTTAAAAGAGGAAATAGATCTACCATAATAAACAATAGCTCGAACATGCGGAAATCTGTTTGCAACTATAGCTTCTCCTTGCCCCGAACCTCCCAAAATAATCCCTTTCACATGGTCAGGATTCAAAGATACTGCTTTTGCAACAGGCGCAATAAAATCTGGATAATCATCATATTCATCATATTGAAAAGCACCATAGTCACAGACTTCATACCCCATATTTTTCAACCATGGAATGATTTTTTCTTTTATTTTAAAACCAGCATGGTCCGAGCCGATATATATCTTAAAATGTGGAGTTTTTTTACTCATATTACTTCAACATTAATAATAACAAATTTTTGATGATTTGTGGATTGGCTCCACCTTTTGTAACCTTCATCGCTTGTCCTACTAGGGACATGATGGCATTTTCTTTTCCCGCTTTATAGTCAGCCACTACTTTAGGATTATCTAAAATGATTTTTTCAACGACCTTCTTCAATTCCTCTTCATTACTTTCCTGTAATAGTCCTTCTTTTTTTGCAATTTCTTCTGGATCTCCGCCTTCTTGAACAATTTTTGAAAGGATATCTTTTGCAGCTCTTGAAGAAATTTTGTTTTCACCAACCATCTCTATTATTTTTGCAAATGATTTCATGTTTGGAAGTTTTAAATCCGCATTCTTTAGAAGCCCCGACAAATCAGAGCAAATATAATTTGAAGCGAGTTTAATCAGCTCATTTTTCCCCAGAAGATTTTTCACAACTGATTCAAAAAAATCTCCAAATGTTTTGTTTGAAATATAAAGTTCAATATCTTCTTTTTTAATACCAAAATCTTTAGCATATCTTTCCCTTTTTTGTCTTGGAAGCTCCGATAAACCTTTTCTCAATTCCTCGAGATCAAAAATTTCAGAAATCATAACTTTTGGCACATCTGGATCTGGAAAATATCTATAATCGTGAGAATCTTCTTTTGCTCTCTGAGAAAAAGTGATTTGTTTGCCTTCATCCCAACCCCTTGTTTCTTGAACTATTTCTTTTCCGGATTTTATAATATCAATTTGTCTTTCAATTTCATATTCTACAGCCCTTTCAACTGTTTTAAAAGAATTTAAATTTTTTACTTCAACTTTTTTACCAAGTTTATCATTCGCACTCACAGAAATGTTTGCTTCTACTCTCATTTCACCTTTTTCCATATTTGCATCACCTGCACCAAGGTACTGCAAAATTAATTGTAATTCTTTTGCAAAATTTGAAGCGGTTTTAGCGTCATGAATCACAGGCTCCGTCACAAGCTCCATAAGTGGTACGCCCGAACGATTGAAATCAACCAAACTAAAGTCACCTTCTTCATGAGACGACTTTGCAGTGTCTTCTTCTAAATGAATTCTCGTGAGTTCCACGCCGTTTATTTGCCCACCGGTAACAATCGGAAATTTGTACTGAGTTATTTGATAACCCTTTGGAATATCCGGATAAAAATAATTTTTCCTATCCCATTCTGTAAAATCAGCAATTTTCCCTCCAACTGCAAGCCCGACTCTCACCACTTGTTTTATTGCTTCATTATTTAATACAGGCAGAGTCCCTGGATGACCCATACAAATAGGACAAATATTTACATTTGGCATTTTTTCTTCGGTATCATTCTTACAAAAACAAAACATCTTTGTTTTTGTTTTCAATTCTGCATGTATTTCAAGACCGATTGTCGCTTTGTATTTTTCTTCAGACATAGTCAAATAATAGCATTATTTACTCTCCTCTCTCAACTTCTTAATAAGCGTATCTTTTAGTACTTTAATAGATTTGTCGTCAAGGATGCTCACTTCCAAAATATTTTTATTTTTCTTTGCGATTATTTTTTTGACTTCTTTGACTCTCTTTTCGTCCACTTCGTCTGTCTTAGTCAAAATAACAATTTCTTTTTTCTCTGCAAGAACTTCACTGTAATTTTCAAGCTCTTTTCTTATCACCACATAATCAGCAAGCGGTTTTTTACTATCAAGAGAAACACAATGTAAAATTATTTTTGTCCTTTTGATGTGTCGCAAAAATTTGTGTCCTAAACCTTTTCCCTCAGAAGCTCCTTCTATAAGTCCTGGAATATCAGCAAGAATAAATCCGTGCATATCTCCAAGATGTGGTTCAAGAGTTGTAAACTGATAACTTGCGACTTTTGATTTTGTATTTGTCAGGGCATTTATCAAACTTGATTTTCCCGCATTTGGAAGTCCAACAAAGCCAGCGTCTGCCATAAGCTGGAGCTCAATAAAAAAATCAGCTTCCTCTCCTCTTTTCCCCTCACTGCATTGCTCTGGAGAAATATTTCTGGATGATTTAAAATATTCATTTCCTAGACCCCCTCTTCCACCATTCAAAACTTTGATTTCTTCCCCTTCCTTCTCGAGTTCAAACTTTTCTCTCGTGACAAGATTTGTAACAACAGAACCGATAGGAAGCTCAAAATAAAAATCTTCTCCGTCTTTGCCATGCATGCTTTTTTTCATTCCATCAACGCCTCTTTTTGCAGAAAATTCTTTTATGTTTTGATACTTATATAGTATACCAACATCCCGAAGTGTCTTTAAATAAACGTCCCCTCCCTTTCCGCCATTTCCTCCAGCGGGACCAGCGTGATCAATACCCTTTTCATGTAACCAACGAATCACACCATTTCCTCCACTTCCAGCTTTCAAATGTATTTTTAATTCATCTATAAATGCCATTGTTTAATTTTAATGATTATTAGGATTACTCTATCACAAAAAACAAATTATGGCATTATTTATATAAAAAAAATCGCTCCAACGCTTTTGAAACAAGTTCAAAGCGTCAGAGCGATCTTAAGGGTTTCGGCTTGCTTAATTTCTCAGGCAAGCCACTATACGACTCATGGTCTTCTCGCTAGGGACTACGAGATATTCATCCGGTGCCATTTCCAGAGTGTCTCGGATGTCTCTTATTTCAACCTCCTTTAAGGTTTCATGTGATGGAAACCAGTGGAGTTCTTTCCAAAATTTTTTACATTCTGGATCAAACACCCATCCACAATTTAGTGGAATATCTGGAATCCGATGATTGAGACCATCAATAATTTTATGTTTATCTGTTGATGTGATATTTGTGACAATGCAGGGAAGCCAACGTTTCATTCCCAAGTGGGACACACCATGCCTGTTGTGCCATCCCCAAGTCTTCCCCAATCGAAGAACTAGTCCTTTCGGGGCTTGTCTTTTTAGTTCTTGAATGCGTAAAGGTACTTTTTTCACCACATTCTTGGACCTTAATACTACAAGCATACCACACTCTTCCTTTCCTCCTTTTAGCCAACGTCTAGTAGGCTAAAATTGTTTAAAACTACTGTTAAGGAACACTGGCTACATACTAACATTTCAAAAAAATATGTCAATAGAAAATGATGCTAGAAGTTTACGGCTAACTTAGCGAGTTTTATTGCTCCCTCTCTCGTTTTTGCCCCAGCAAAAACGCCAGAATTATGACAAAAAACTACATCATCTACTCCTGTAATTTTAACTAGTTCCAACTCACACTTTCCTCGCCATTCTTTTGGAAACAATTTCCTACTTTTTAAAATTTTTTCACTATCTCTGATAGCTGTAATTTTCCAAGATTCCCCATCTTTTTCTGGTTTAATAACAAACAAGACCTCGGAATATTTTGAAAGTAAAGAAGATGGTAAATGAGGATTTTCAAAAATAATGACTTCTTTGCTTTTACTTTTTTTATAAATTTTATCAATAACTTTCTCAGCTTCGATATTGTCAGTTTCAATTTTTATTTCACGCAAAATTATATTCTTTGCAAAATTTACTTCTTCCAAAAAAACTTCATCCAATGAAATATTTCTTTCTTTCCAAGTTGGATATTTTGAGTAAATAATATCAGTAAGTAAATAAGGATAAATACCAGATAAATTTGATTCATAAAGATCGGGGCAAATATCATCAGCGTCTATCACCTGGACAAGCTTGATATCCAATACATCTGCAACTTTTTTTGATCCACAAACTCTTTCTCCAAAATCTTTCCAAAGTAGGCCGAAGGTAGAATATGATATTCCGTTCATCCTTTTTCCCGATCCACCCTCTTGATGGTGATCATATTTTTTGTTTTTCGGATTGTACTCACTTCCAATATCTAACACAAAATCTGCTTTTGAATAGATATTTATATCTCTTGTTCTTATAATTTTTATTTTGCCACTAAAAAAAATAGAAAGAAGTGCCACAGAAAAAACATCATCTGGATGAAAATTTCCACTATGTGTAGCGACGCTTGTTTTTTTCATCTTATCCTTTCTTTCTAAACATCTCTTTTATTTCTTGCATTTCCTTCTGAAGATAATCTATTTGAAGAATGATTTGTTTTAGTTCACCACCTTCTATTCTTAATTCTTCTTCAGTTTTTTCATCAATCTTTTTCTCGCTTTTAATACCCGAAATAATTATTCTGTCTCCTATAAAAAGAGAAACAAAAAGCCCTGTCATAAGAAGTAAAATCGATGTCCAAATAATAGTATTTGGCTCATAAAATATAAAATACCAAACTCCACCTTTTGCTTTTAAAATATCTGCTGTATGCCAAACACCTCTCCAAAAAAGAACGGTGAGAAGTGCCCCCACAAGTGCATAAAATATAGACCTGTGGCTCAATCTTGCTCTAACTCTATCTTCCAATTTATCAAAAAATTTTATTATTTTTTTAAACATATGTTAAATTATATACCTCTAATTAAAACTTTACCACTTACACTCTTAGGAATTTTGAGTTTAAAAAGATTGAGTATTGTTGGAGTAATTCCAGAAAGACTACCGCTATTCAGCATCAATCCTTTATTCGTAATGATAAAAGGAACTGGATTGGTCGTATGGGCCGTGTGTTTTTCTCCTGTTTTTAGATCAACATTCACCTCTGCATTACCGTGATCTGCAGTTACCAATAAAGTAACTCCTCTTTTCTCCGCTTCTCCAACTATATTACCAAGTTCTTTGTCTACTGTTTCAATAGCAATTTTAATAGCTTTCATATTTGCAGTATGTCCTACCATATCTGGATTTGCAAAATTAACAAAAATAAAATCTGTCCCTTTTTTAATTTCTTTAATTACAGCTTCTCCTATTTCTTTTGCTTTCATCTCTGGGGCTAAATCGTGAGTAGCCACATCTTTTCTGCTATTTATTAAAAGATGCCTTTCTTTTAGATATTTTTTTTGTTCTCCACCATTGAGAAAATATGTCGCATGAGCAAACTTTTCTGTTTCTGCAATATGCACCTGTGATAAACCGGCCTTAGAAATTTCTTTTGCAAGTGTTGTTTCTATCTTTACTGGAGGAAAAGCTACTTCGGTTTTAAGTGTTTTGTCATATTGAGTCATTGTCACAAAAAACAAATTCATTTTATTTTGTTTTTCCAAAATCTTTTGAGATAGCATACGCGCTCTATCAGCTCTGTAATTAAAAAAGAAAATTCCATCATTCTTTTTTATTGAATGGGTTTTTCCATTTTTATCCTCAAATATTACGGATTTCAAATGTTCATCCAGAACATTCTTTAAATAAAAATCTTTTATAGTTTCTGAAGGTTTTTTGTTTGAAATGTTATCGGCAATTCCATCAAAAAGTAGTTTTTCGACCTTCTCTAGTCTGTCCCAGTTATTGTCTCTGTCCATGGTAAAGTATCTTCCACACATAGTAGAAATAAATCCGATTTTAAGTTTTTTAATCTCTTTTTCAAGTTCAATCAAATATCCACCAGCACTTTGCGGAGGAGTATCTCTTCCATCCGTAAAAGCGTGGATGAAAATATTTTTAATTCCCGATTCTTTTGCTGTTTTTAAAAAATCATAAAGATGCTCGCTGTGCGAATGCACTCCTCCAGGACCGAGCAGACCCATCACATGTAATGCCGAATTATTTTTTTTAATGTGAGCAAAAAGTTTAACAAATGATTTGTTTGTCAAAAACTCGCCACTTTTAGCCGATTTACTAATGCGTACAAGATCAGTAAAAACCGCTTTTCCGGCACCAATAGTGGTATGTCCCACTTCACTATTCCCCATTTGTCCTTCTGGCAAACCAACAGCTTCTCCAGAAGCTTTAAGAAGAGTGTGAGGGTATTCATTCCAAAGTCTAGTAAAATTTGGCGTACTTGCCTCTGCAATTGCATTATCTTTTCTATCTTCTCTATATCCCCAACCATCGAGAATAATAAGAACGACTTGTTTTTTATTTTTGTTACTAAACATTCTAAAATAGTTTTTAAGCTTTAAATGCATCTTTTCCAGGGAAAAGTGAGTTTTTACCAAGTCCTTGTTCAATTCTCAAAAGCTGATTGTATTTACAAACTCTTTCGCTTCTGCAAAGTGAACCCGTCTTTATTTGTCCAGTACCAAGACCAACTACAAAATCCGCGATAGTTGAGTCTTCGGTTTCCCCAGATCTATGGGAGACGACTGATGTATATCCGGCTTTCTTTGCCATATTTATAGCATCTATCGTTTCAGAAACAGTTCCTATTTGATTTAATTTAATCAAAATAGAATTGCACGCTTTCTTTTCAATTCCTTCTTTCAATCTTTCAATATTTGTGACAAATAAGTCATCGCCGACTATTTGAATTTTCTTGCCAAGTTTTTTCGTCATAATTTCATATCCCATCCAATCATCTTCGGCAAGTCCATCTTCAATAGAAACTATCGGATACTTTTTGCACAAATTTTCATAAAAAGAAACCATTTCTGCGCTTGTGAGTTCTTTATTTTCCGTCTTCAAAATATACTTACCTTTTTCTTTATCAAAAAGTTCACTTGCAGCACCATCTATCGCAATTGAGATATCTTTTCCTGGCTTATATCCTGCGAGCTTAATAGCATCAATTATCACTTCTATCGCAGATTCATTGTTTTTAAGCGACGGGGCATATCCTCCCTCATCTCCCACAGAGACATTTAACTTCATCCCCTTCAAAATTTTCTTCAAAGCATGGAATGTCTCAGCTCCGTATCGCAGTGCCTCCGCAAAAGTCTTTGCACCAATCGGCATAATCATAAATTCCTGCAAGTCAGTAGAATTTTCCGCGTGCTTTCCACCATTGATAATATTCATCATTGGTACTGGCATTCTCATCTTGTAACCAGTCTTTGCAATATCTTTGAAATATTTATACAAAGGTTTCTTTTCACTCTTTGCAGATGCGTGAGCAAATGCAAGAGAAACTCCGAGTATTGCGTTTGCACCAATCTTTGCTTTGTTTTTTGTTCCATCCACCGCAATCATCTTTTCGTCCAAAGTTCTTTGGTTCCATTCTTTGCTAACCAAGGCCTTACTCAAAATTGTGTTAACATTTTTTACAGCATTCATAACTCCCTTGCCACCATATCTTTTCTTGTCCTCATCACGAATTTCAACTGCTTCATAACTTCCAGTAGATGCTCCTGAAGGAACTCCCGCTCGTCCAAATGAACCGTCGGATAATGTAAGGTCAACCTCAACTGTAGGATTTCCTCTTGAATCTAATATTTCTCTCGCAATAATCTTTGAAATTTTATGCATTTTTTTAAAAAAAATAAATTAATAAAAAGATTGTGAATCTTTGTGTTTCGACTTCGCTCGAACAAAATGTACAATAAGAATTGTCCACTTTGCTTCTCACTCGTCGAAATAAATCCGCACAAAGATGCGCGGGCAATTCGTATCATATCACAATTAAAAACCAAAAAAATGTCTCGAAAAATTAGAACATAAAAATATAAAACTAAAAAGAAAATCGCCCACATCATTTCTCATTTATGATGTGGGCGATCAATACTCAACCGGCCATTTTTTCTTGAGCATCAAGTTCCTGTCGAATTCTTTGAACTTCAAAATCTTCGCGCTTTCTTCTTAGAATTTTTTCTTCCTCAACTTTTTTATTCAGTTCGGAAGCAATCTCTCGAGAGATTTGGTAGTAACGGTTCTCCCTAATATCTTCAAGAGTTATCAGAAAATGAGCCTTTATTCCTTTCCGCGGTTTTAACTTAAGATCAATTGTAACTATCTGATGTCGATATTCAAAAAAGAGATCAACACCGTGGAACAAATCAAGCGGCGTTCCTATTGCCACAAAGATTCGTAGTTCTCTTGTTTTCTTTCCAACACCCAGCCACGAAGCTACACTGGTAAAAAGGGCCCTGGCAACTTTCGTATGTGGGTAATGCGGATCCCATTTTTTTTGTTGATTGCATTTGACAAGAATGATGCTCTTACCATACGAAACATATCGTCTACCTTTCCTTTTCATTCCTTCACTACTTACACCAGAGACCACATTTTCTAAATCGTAGCCAGTCTTAGTTTCAATGTTCGTAAAAACCTCCTTTTTTAAAAAAACAAACAGTTTATCTAATTTAAATATACAAAATTAAAAAACTTTTGCAAGACAAAATATATACTGAAAAACAATACTATTTAAAACAACACTTCTTATATTTTTTTCCAGAACCACAAGGGCATGAGTCATTTCTACCCACTTTATTTTCATTTTTTACAATAAAAACATTTGAGTCAATTTTTCTATCAGCACCAGCTTCCACCATATGTTTTTGTATTTCCTTTAGTTTCTCTTCATCATGTTTAAAAGCACCCACTCCTAGATGTGGTAAAAGTCGCAAGACCTCAGCATCAATATTTTTTTGCATTTGTTTAAAAAGAGCTAAACCTTCTTTTTTGTATTCGACAAGCGGGTCTCTCTGACCATAAGCACGAAGATTCACGCTACCCCTTAGGTGGTCCATCATTTCCAAATGGTCAACCCAAAACATATCTATAGATTGTAAAATAAGAAGTCGAGCAATTCTGTAAAATTCATCTCCGCCTAATACTTTTTCTTTTTCTTCAATAATTTTTCTGTCTTCATCACTCTGCGCTATTTCAAAAAGTTTTTCTTTTATTTCATCTTTATTTCCAAGTAAAATTTTTCTTCTTCTTTCATAAACAACTTTTCTGTGAAAAGTCATCACATCATCATATTCCAAAACTTGTTTTCTGGAATCAAAATTAAAACCTTCTATTTTTGTCTGAGCATTTTCAAGTGATTTTGTAATCAAATAATTTTCTATCGGTTCATCTTCTGGTACACCAAGCTTTCCCATCATTTTTTTGACAGTTTCATTTGCAAAAACTCTCATTAAAGAATCTTCCATGGAAACATAAAACTGAGTAAAACCTGGATCACCCTGCCTACCAGAGCGTCCTCTTAGCTGATTATCTATTCTTCTGGCCTCATGTCTTTCTGTACCAATAACATAAAGCCCGCCTAGAGATTTTACCTTTTCATAGTTTGATTGTTCAAGCGGAACTCCTCCAAGTTTAATGTCAACTCCTCTTCCGGCCATATTTGTGGCAACAGTAACCGCGCCGAGCTTTCCGGCTTGTGCAATGATTTCTCCTTCTCTTTCATGATTCTTGGCATTCAAAACATTGTGTACCACACCCTCCCTTTGTAAATATTCAGAAAGCACTTCGTTTTTTTCAATAGAAACAGTTCCAAGAAGTACCGGGTGACCTTCTTTGTTTAACTCTTTTACTTTTCTTGCAAGTGCAAGAAACTTTCCATGTTCTGTTTGAAAAATCAAATCATTTAAATCTTTTCTCGCAAGAGGCTTGTTGGTAGGTACAAGCAAAGTATCCGCATGATAAACTTTAAAAAATTCTTCAAAGGACGTCATAGCGGTTCCAGTCATACCAGAAAGCTTCTTATACATTCTGAAATAATTCTGAAAAGTAATAGATGCAAAAGTTCTAGACTCCTTTTGTACTTTCACTCCTTCTTTTGCCTCTATCGCTTGATGCAAACCCTCAGACCATCTTCGTCCTGGCTGAAGTCGTCCTGTAGATTCATCCACAATAATCACTTCCCCATCTTTTATTACATATTCTTTATCCTTTTTAAAAAGAGCCAAAGCTCTGACTGCTGTTTCCAAATGATGTACCGACTTCATGCCACCTTCTGTATAAATACTTCCCATACCGAGAGCTTTTTCGGCTTTGTTTATTCCAGTATCAGTAAGCTGAATCGCTTTAAGTTTTTCATCAACTTTAAAATCTTCATCTTTTTTAAAATTTTGAACAATTTTTGAAAATGAATCATACAAACTTTCACTTTCTGAAGTTGGTGCAGAAATAATAAGCGGGGTTCGCGCTTCATCTATAAGAATTGAGTCCACCTCATCAACAATTGCAAAATTATAATCCCTTTGTCTAAGATCTTTCACATCATATTCAATATTATCTCTCAAATAGTCAAAACCAAATTCATTGTTTGTTCCATAAGTTATATCTGCGAGATACGCTTCTTTTCTGGTGCAAGGTCGCAAGAAGTCATAGACAACTTTGAAGGAGCCAACCTCGTCTCGTATTTTATCCTCTTCTGTATGAGTCGGGTCATACAAAAAAGATGCTTCGTGATTTATAACTCCAACAGAAAGTCCAAGAAGCGAGTATATTTGTCCCATCCACACGGTATCTCTTCTTGAAAGATAATCATTGACGGTCACAATATGTATTCCCTTGCCAGACAATGCATTTAAATATGCGGGAAGTGTAGCAACTAAAGTTTTTCCTTCACCAGTTCTCATCTCAGCAATGTTTCCTCTATGTAAAATAATTCCACCCATAAGTTGAACATCAAAATGCCTCAGACCCAGAGTTCTTTTTCCTGCTTCACGCACGAGAGCAAACGCCTCCGGCAAAAGGTCATCTAGGGTCTCACCTTTGGCCAATCTGGCTTTAAATTCAAGGGTTTTAACCATTAAACCATCATCAGGGATTTTTTGGAAATCAGCTTCCAGAGCGTTAATTTGAGCCACTAAAGGCTCCAATGTCTTCATATATCTGTCCTGTCGACTTCCAAATATTTTATCTAAAAGTATCATTGAAATATCATAGCATAAAAATTGATAAAAAAAACCGTTCGCCTTTTCGGCGAACGGTTTTTAAAAAATTATCTCTTTTTTGCCTTCTTTGCTTTTTTTACTACTTTCTTTGCTTTCTTTTTTGCCATAATAGTTTTGAAGTTTGAAATTTTATTATTAAACAATTTTCAAACTTATTTTAAATTAATTCCTAACGAGTCTATGATTTTTATCGACCAAGAAAACAAAAATCATTAAACTACTACAATTTTATCTTAAAATAAAAAACATTACAATATTTTTTGGCGGAAATATGTGGATAACTAAATTTTTTCCACTTCCATTTGAATTTTAATTCCAATTTTTTCTTTTACTTTTTTTTCTGCAATTTCTGCAAGTTCCAAAATTTCTTTTGTATTTGCTTTTCCAAAATTCACTATTACCAATGATTGATTATTATAAAATCCAACGGTCCCTTTCCTAAAACCTTTTAAATTACAAATTTTATCCAAAATATAACTTAGAGAAATTTTAAATTTTCCTTTTTCTGCACCTTTTCCAGAAAAAAATTTAATATCTGGATGTATATTTTGTATCTTTTTTAAATCCTTTCTATCTAAAACAGGATTTTTGAAAAAGGAACCTGCAGAGCCAAGTTCCGAGACTTCTGGTAATTTTGATTTTCTTATAGAAATTACTGCGTTTCTAACGTCTATGGCTGTCACTTCCCTTTTTATATTTTTTCTTTTCTTTTGACTATTTTCCTCTATCTTTTCTACTATTCCACTATAATTTAAATTCGCCTTAAACTTTTTATCCAAAGAAAAATAAACTTTTGTAATAATCAGATTTTTATTATTTTTAAAAATACTATTTCTATAAGAAAAATTACAATCTTTATTTTTTAGCTGAAACACTTCTCCGCTTACTACATCATACACTTCGACTTTCAAAATAAAGTCTTTTGCTTCAGCTCCATATGCACCAATATTTTGCACAGCACTACCGCCCACTGTCCCAGGAATATAGGAAAGATTTTCTAAACCGAATAAATTATTTTTTATACTAAATAGAACACATCCATCCCATTTCTCTCCCGCACCAAAAGAAATGATTCCTCTTGAAAAAACTTCTTTACACAGAATTTCATTTTTAATTACAAGCCCAGAAAAACCAGCATCATTTATTAAAACATTTGAACCACCACCAAGTATAAAAAATTTGATTTTATTTTCTTTTGAAAAAGAAATGGCTTTTTTTAAATCACTCAAATTTTTTACAATACAAAAAAACCGAGCGTTTCCGCCGGTTCTAAATGAACAATACTTGGAAAGTTTTACCGATTTTTTTATTTTCATAACAAAAATTATTACTCCTACTCATGACCGGCGGGAGCTAACCTCCAACTAATGTCTTAATGTGAGTGCAACCGCCGGTCGTGACTAGGAGCAATCTAATCTACATTCTATAACATATAAAAATAAAAGCAAAATAGGGGGAATGTTTAGTTCCTCCCTATTTCATATTTTATTACGATTCGGATGACTTCTTTAGTTATTTATTGTCTTTATTTTCGATTGCTTTCTTACCTTTTCTATAACCAGATAACCATATAGATACAATAATAATGTAACCAACTATTATTATTAATAACCAATAAACGACGGTAGGAGAAACATTAGACAAAACATCATTAACGGAAGCCAAAAGATTAAACTTCGTAGAAGTTGCCACCACTTTTGTCTCACTACTTGAAGCTGTAATTTTTACACTAGTATTGCTAGTTGTACCTGCAATATTTATAGTCTCTGTATTTTCATTTGTATTTACTATTGGCTCGACAGGAATTTCTTTAGCCAAAACTGTGTAGTTTCCATCTGAATATGAAGACGGTACTGCCACTCCGACACCTATCACTGATACTCCAGAAAGTTTTACGCCGGCACTACCTGTGCTAGCAAAATCGGTATTTACAGTGAATAAAGTTTTTTCTGTTTTCGTACAAGAAGGAATTCCAACGGTAAAATTTGGTTTAGAACATGTAGGAATCGTTTGGGCCATTAGTCCTTCCGTCAAAGTTATGTTTTTGCAAGATAAATTTTCAAAGACGATAGTCCCCTTCACCACGCAGACATCATTTCCTGCTGGATCCACTTTTACTGCAACATTAATATTATCATTCACATATTTTGTAGCTGTAGCTGGGAAAGAATAAACATTTGCACCAGAAGTCGCATAGGTAAGATTAAATGAACTTGCTAAAAGCAATAATGTGAGGGTGTATACGATTATTTTAAATTGATTTATTTTCATATATTTTTTATTTTATTTTAATAAGTCCATTTCGACATTAATATTGCGAAGTCATACTCATCTACCACTCCATCTTTGTTCAAATCTGCAAGACTAACGGTTGTTCTTCCCCAATCTGCCATCATTACTGAAAAATCAAATTCATTAACTTTTCCATCATTATTTATATCTCCCCAAATTGTAGTTGGAGGATTATATGAGCTTCCCCCACCCCCAGCATTATATGAAATTGTATTATTTATTACTACAGCTGGGATAACATTAACAACTCTTGAGAGAGAAGCTGTATTATGGGCAGCATCAGAAACTGTATAAATCACAGAATATGTTCCTGTGGCATTTGTATTTACAGAACTTGAGGCAACTATTTGTGAAGTCACATTTCCGTCTACATTATCAAGAGCAGTTGCTCCTGCGTCTGTATAGGTAGAACCAACTGTAATTGAAATAGGATTGGAACCAAGAATTGTGATGACAGGTGCTGTATTGTCTCCTCCTACTACTCCCGCATTGAAAGTATTTACAGCGATATTTAATGCAGAAACAGCATTATCCACTTCAGTTTGTGTGGAGGCGCCATTGTCTCTCACTATTATTGCTGTATTGATGGCTGTGAGTAATATTGCTTTTGAACCCACTGCATATTGACCTGGTAAAGTTCCTTCTGTTGAAGATGAATACAAAGTCTGCGCTGCAGTAATTGTGTTTACCAAAGTTGTAAAATTTGTAGGAACGGCAATCACAGTAACTGTTCTTGTTCTTGTTATGGCTGCATTTCCTGCTCTGTCAGAAACATTGTAATTGATTGAATATGTTCCTGTTGCACTTGTATTTATCGGAAGACCGGTCGTTATTATTTGTGAAGTAAGATTTCCATCCACGTTATCAATAGCTGTAGCACCAGAATCAGAATATGAAGATCCTTGATTAATTGTTATTGTACTTGAACCAACTAAAGAAATTATAGGCTTAATATGATCTGTAGATGGCATAGTCAAAACGACAACTTGACGTCTAACAGTATCGGCAAAATTGTGTGCACTATCAAACACATTATAAGTTATATAATAATCACCAGCGATTGCAGAATTTACAGGATTATTTGTTTGAATTCTTGAAGTAATATCTCCATCGATATCATCAGAGGCAGTAGCTCCTGCATCTGTGTATGTTGAATTCAACACAACTGAAACCAATGATGATCCCGTAAGAGTGATAACTGGTTTAACTAAATCTGAAGAAACTATTATTTGTCTAAATACTGGAGTTGCGCGATTTCCGGCTACATCAGTTGCATCATATCTCATGTAATATGTTCCTGTTGCATTTGTGTCTACTGTCCCTGTCGCAGTCGCGATAAATGATCCATCAATATTATCAAGTGCTGTTGCACCATCATCCGTGAACACCCCACCGATATTAACATTTATTAATGCACTGCCAGTAAGAGTAATAATTGGAGCAATTCTGTCTGGAGCGGCAATGACATTTATATTCCTTGTAACCTGAATAGCTGGAGTACCAGAAGCATTTGATACATCATAAGTAAATTGGTAAACACCTATAGATGAAGTGTTCAAATTTGTGCTTGTTGCAATGTTAGTAGTCAAATCTCCGTCAGTGACATCATATGCAGTTGCACCCAAATCTGTGTATGAAGTGTCTACTTCCATATTTATTGTTGAAGATCCATTTAAAGTAATAACTGGTGCTTGTGGAAGAGCATTATCATAGACGACAACATTTCTTGTTTGATAAGCAGAGTTTCCACTTAAATCTGTAGCAGAATATAAAATTGGATAAATACCTACAACTGTATTATCAACATTTCCTGTGGAAGTGGCCGTGATTGGTCCATCAATATCATCTACTGCAGTTGCGCCTGGATCTGTAAACAAAGAATTCAAAACGATAAACATTGTTGAAGAACCGTTGAGTGTAAGTATTGGTGCTGTTGTATCAGGAATAATTGGAGCAACGGAAACATTTACAAATCTAACAGAAGTCGTGGCATGATTGCCTGCCAAATCAGTTGCATTGTAATTGATTGAATAAATTCCAACGACTGAAGTATTTACTGTTCCAGTGGCAGTAACTGTCACTGTTCCATCAATATTATCAAGAGCAGTTGCTCCTGGATCTGTAAACACATCACCCACTATAATTTCCATTGTTGAAGAACCGTTGAGTGTAATGACAGGGGCAATCGTATCTGGACTTGAGGAAGATACAGTTACAGAAGTTGATGTAGAAGAGCTCTTACTATAAGCGTCTGTGACAGTCAAAGATATTGTATATGTACCATCTGCAGTGTAAGTATGAGTTATGTTTTGTCTTGTTGAAGTGGCTACAACTGTTGGTGTACTTCCATCTCCAAAGTTCCAGTTGTATGTCCAACTATCTGGAAATACTGTACCTTCATTTGCATCCGAAGTTTGATCTATTATTGATACTTCAAGACCATTTGGATAAATTCTAAAGGCTGATTCTGGAGTATAGTCAACAAGAGTGTTTAGAGGTGTTGGTGTAGTTATTACACTTGTTGTTCCATTTACTGTTACAGTACCATTAGTAATAATATCTCCATCTATTACAAGATCATTTGCAGTTAAGTCAAAGACGGTTGAATTGCTTATTGTTGAACTTCCAGTAAGTGTAACATTTGAAAAATTTGAAGCTGATATTGTGGATCCTGTGGTTGTACTATTTTCGATAACAGAATCAGTAATTGTAGAACTTGAAATTGTAGAATCTGTAGTAGAGGCGTTAGTCAAAGTTGATCCGTTTAATGTTGAACCGTCTATTAAAGAATCAGTGGATGTACTGTTTGTAGATGTAGAATTATTTATAACTGAGTTATATATTTCCGAATTTACAATATTATTATATGTCGTTGTCGAATAATTTACTGTAGATGTAGAAATGTATGAGTTATTTATATTTGAATTGTCATAATTTGAGCCTATGATGGTTGAATTAATAACAGTTGCATTATCTCCGTGAGAATTTTCAATATGTGAAGGGTCAATATAACAATCTATTCCTGTAAAATTTGATACAGAAGAATCAATCACTGTACATCTCGTCAAATTAGAATTGATAACCGTTGAATTATTAATTATGGAATCGTTTAATACAGAATTATCTATATTCCACCAAACGGTTGTCGTTGAATTTGTAATTGTTGTAGTTCCTGTTGTAGAAGCAAGAGCTGCTTGAGAAAGAGTTGGAGAGTAAAGTGTGTAATGAGATCCTCCAATATCTGAATTGGTTATCAGTACTTGTGAATCAGACAATACGAATGGTCCATAACTTGTGGTTGAAGAAATATTTCTATTGTTATCTTGTGAAGCTACATGGAACCAATATGTACCATAAGTAGACTGTGAAGATGAAGTAGCTGTAGTTGTAGATACTCCAGCAGTTGTACTTGAAAGTTGTGTTGAGCTGGCATTATCCCATAGAGTCAAATATCCATACATTCCTGATTGAGTATCTATAGAATCAGACCATGAAATGTTTGCTGAATTTAGTATAACACCTGTTGAAGAAGCTGTCGTTATGACAGGAATGCTTGGGGCTATATTATCTATAAATGAAGTCCAAACGACATCTATGATTCTTGTTGTAGAAGCAACATTGTGTGAAGAATCTTCCGCGGTGTAAACAATTGAGTAAGTTCCAACAATAGCCATATTTACAGTTCCTGTTGCAGTGACTTCCACTACCCCATCAATGTTGTCGATAGCTGTTGCTCCTGGATCAACAAATGAAGTTGAAGTGCTAAAAACGATAGATATTGTTGAAGAACCAACGAGTGTAATAACTGGAGCGGTAACATCAACAAATCCAACGGGAAGAACATTAACCGTTCTTGTAGTTGAAGCTGTGTTTCCTACAGAGTCAGAAGCTGTGTAAACAATTGAGTAAGTTCCTGTAGCTGCAATATTTACAGTTCCTGTTGCAGTGACCGCCACTACCCCATCAATGTTGTCGATAGCTGTTGCTCCTGGATCTGTGAAAGATGAATTCACAATTACTGAAATTGTTGATGAACCATTCAAAGTAATGACCGGTGCTGTGGTATCAAAAGGTGATGGAGTATTGATAATGTCTACTGTTCTTGTTGCTACAGCGGGATTACCAGCATTGTCGACTGCAGAATAAATAATAAAGTATGTTCCCGTTGCTGACATATTTACTGTACCTGTTGCAGTAACTGTGACTACTCCATCAACAGCATCAAAAGCAGAATATCCTGGATCAACGAATGTAGTTGTAGAGTTTACAATAAGTGACATCGTTGAAGAACCAACGAGTGTAATAACTGGAGCGGTAACATCAACAAATCCAACGGGAAGAACATTAACTGTTCTTGTAGTTGAAGCTGTGTTTCCTACAGAGTCAGAAGCTGTGTAAACAATTGAGTAAGTTCCTGTAGCTGCAATATTTACAGTTCCTGTTGCAGTAACTGTGACTACTCCATCGATTGCATCAAAAGCAGAATATCCTGGATCAACGAATGTAGTTGTAGAGTTTACAATAAGTGACATCGTTGAAGAACCAACAAGTGTAATAACTGGTGCTGTGGTATCAGTAGGTAAAACAGCAACAACATTTACTGTTCTTGTTGTAGAAGCAACATTGTGTGAAGAATCTTCCGCGGTGTAAACAATTGAGTAAGTTCCTGTAGCTGCAATATTTACAGTTCCTGTTGCAGTGAACGCCACTACCCCATCAATGTTGTCGATAGCTGTTGCTCCTGGATCTGTGAAAGATGAATTCACAATTACTGAAATTGTTGATGAACCATTCAAAGTAATGACCGGTGCTGTGGTATCAAAAGGTGGACCAGCAACAACATTGATTGTACGAGTAGATGAAGCTTCATTATTAGCTTCATCCGTCGCTGTGTATGTGATGTAATAAGTTCCAATCACATTTGAATTTACTGATCCTGAAGAAACGACTGTGACAGAACCTCCAAAATTATCCGTAGTTGTTTGTCCAGCTTCTACATATGGAGTACCCACTACTATAGAAACAGGATTTGATCCAAGTAAAGTGATCACTGGTGCTACTTTATCAATGTTTGTGATAGTTACAGTTGTAGAAGAAATATTCCCAGCAATATCAGTAGCAACGAAAGTGAATGAACCATTTGTAGTA
>JBAVTE010000014.1:0-8577 GCA_049695975.1 Minisyncoccia bacterium
ATGCGATAATGAAAAATTGTTTTATTGGAGAAATTAATCGTATACCCCTCGTGCTTGATAGCGACGGTGATGGAAAAGCAGATCCGTTACAGTATGACCCGCAAGCCGGAAGAGTGATGATTGGGCCTTCATCTACCAAGCCAATAGCGTATCGTGCCGGTGGTACTGCTGAAAATTTACCGAATGGTAAAGTATGCGCAGCAGACTTTGACGGGGATGGCTTAGATGACTCAGTGATTTTTATCGGATCTACATGGTATATTTTTATTCCAGACAAGATCCAGTCTGATCCTGGGGCGATTGCGAGCTTACTTACCTTCGACTTTTAACCTTTTGAAAGGAAAAAGTAGCTAGTGTTGTCGGGGCCTTGTGTGTCTGAATTGATGTTATCGATTCAGCGCACAAGGCCCTTTTTTTTATTTAATTTTATTTTTTTTTATACAAAGTCATGTCAAGGACGGTCCTTGACATTAACGGTCCTTGACATTAATTTTTATCAAAAATTTTCCAAGAAGAGTATTTACGCAAAATGTTTATTTATCTATGAATACGGAAAAAATCGATCAAACATTTGATGATAATTTTCCTGATATGGAAGCAGTTGTACAAAAGCTTTCAAAATAAACTAAATGAACCGGAATTCATAGCGGGAGTAGTTGGGAATTAGAATTGTTAGGAAATTGGGGTCAACCACCATTAATTTTAAATATAAAGGCTAAACCACAGTGTTCCAGATTGTTGTAATAATCGTTCCAGATTCTAATTTTGTTTTTTAATTCTGTAAATGTTTTGAATGTATTTTGTTCGTAAAACTTCTCTTGATCTTCACGGTGGCTTTTTCCACTGTTCCGTTTTGTGATGGTGTTTGCCGGGGTTGACAGGTACCCCAAAATTAAGATACTTTTTACACCAAGATTAGTAGTATAATACTGGTCGAGTATTAATTAATCTTAGTAAAAACATATGTCTACAAAAAAACATACAAGGTATCTTTAGATTTGAAAAATCAGATTCTAGAACGGGTCAAAACTTCCGGTAAGACGGTCAAATAAATTGCTGAGGAACATGGTTTAAGTACCACCTGTATTTACGCGCTTCTTGTATGTTTTTTGGCATATTTATACACATTTATTAATGCTACTAAAAAGTGTCAAATGTGTTTAGACATTACCGAAAATTATTGACTTTTGATAATAGGGGGGTAGACTAAACATAGGTTAGAAGTTCTTTTAAAAATTAATTATCAATGAGATAAGTTTTTTGAGTCTTAAAATATTTAGGACTTGTAAAACTTGTTTCATTGATATAAGTCGCAATCGTCGGGGCAAATCCGACAAAAATAAGGGGGTAATAGTGAAAGACAAAAATATCTTGGCATATCAACAACGCATTGGTGTTACCATTGAGACACTTTCAGAGGAAATACAATGTATTATAAATACTGTTGCAAAAAAACCTTTAATTAGTTTTCGGGTAAAAGATCCAGAAACGTTAAGGAAAAAAATGCAAATTGTTAAAACACAAGATGTTTTCTCAATACATGATATATATGGCATACGTGTCATCGTTGAATCAATAGAGGAGGTATATGCAGTTCTTACTAAAATTTCACAGGAATTTTCTGGGTATCTTGTTCACGACTACTTTAAAATACCCAAGGCGGTTCCTAGTGTTAATGGCAAAATTCTGCGACTTGTGCAATATATTGCATACAAGAATGGAGTGTCGTTTGAGATACAAATTACGACCGTTGCTTGTTGTGAGGTAAATGAATCCCTTCATCAAGGATATCATGACAGAAAATATTGCTCACAAAACCCATTATGATGGAAAATATTGCTCAAAAAACCTGTGATATATGTTGTATATATCACAGGTTATATTTTTCCTTAATTTATTTTAAAAGAATGTTTCTAATCATTTCATGGGTTTTGGCAAACATAACCAAACTATCTAATTCGGAAAGAGATACCCATTTATAATCACTATGCTCGCCTGGATTTAGGGTTATATCTTTATTTTCTGACAAAATAAGAAATGTATATTGACGACCTATTTTTTTATTACGGATATTTTTATTGAAATCAATAATTTCAAGCTGAGAAATGAATTTTTTTATAGCTAATCCTGTTTCTTCGAATAATTCTCTTTTTGCTCCAGTAAAAATATCTTCATTTTCATTGAGTCCGCCCCCTGGTAGCTCATAGAAATCTGGGAAATTTACACTTTTTGCCCTTTTCAATACAAGTACAGTATCACCTTTTTTTATTAGAAGCTTTACTGTTTTTTTTCCTATACCATCTTTTTGCGCAATATCTAACAATTTCTTACTTATCAACAAATAATCTTTTATTTTAATTACCATGAATAGAATTATATCTTTGGCGATCGCATGTTTTTAATATATTCCCTACATACAGGGATTGATTCATTCCAGAAATCCAATGCTTTGTCGATTTCAAATGGAATAGCACCAAAAATAGAATTACCCTCAAGTGAGTTTGAGCTAATACTGCACTGTTCCAATACGTCTACTATTTCTTTTTTTGATTTTTTGGCAATTGGGGTATGATATGTAATGTTATATTCTGCCAGAAAGTCTTTCATAAGTTCACAGTAATTATTTTGTTGTTCAATATATCTATCTTCTTTTGCTTGATATCCAGAATTTCCAGAGGCAATATCTTTGATATTATTTTCTAAACAATACAAAATCGCATCAACATGTATTGCAAGCGCAAGTGTTATTGGATAAACTACATGAATTTTATTTGTTTTTTCTATTGCTAATTTTCTAACCAAATATGCATTTATTTTAATAACACGATCTGAGTCAATGTATTTGGGGAAAGCGTTTAGTAATTCTTTGTATCTTATGCTGGAAGGAGAATCACCATTGGGACCGACTATTCCGGGAAATTCTAAATAGGTAAATAGCTTAACTTTGTAACCAGCACGTATCATTTCAATAACGGTAGCTGAAGAATCTCTACCTCCAGAAAATAAAACTAAAACTATTTTTTTATCTTTTTCTAACACTAAAATATTATATCATATTAGATAATTAATCTTCAAGAGTAATATTGTGGATAAATAATAATTTAGTTAAAGAACCATTTATTCATAAGATAGAGTATAAATCTCTATCTGGGCTCTATCTACAGTTATTATTTGAATAATTATGATAAATAAGGTATCTTTATGTGATGCCATTTTGGCTTTGTGGCAGATGAAAATATATAATTAAGCCAAGATAGCTCAGTTGGTAGAGCACGTCATTGGTAATGACGAGGTCTCGGGTTCGATCCCCGATCTTGGCTCCAGTTTTTGAGAAAAAGTTTTAGCTATGAAAGCCGAATTAGTTCAGTGGTAGAACACTACTTTCGTAAAGTAGAAACGTGAGTTCGATTCTCACCTTCGGCTCCGCAATATGACTAACAAAGATGCAATAGAAAAAAGGATAAAAGAAATAGAGACCGCAATGATGCAAGCGGATTTTTGGAGTGATAAGAATAAAGCTCAAGCGATGATAAAAGAACTGGGTGATTTGAAAGCCGATCTTTCTGGTGCGGGGAAATATGACAAAGGTGATGCAATCATAACAATTTTTTCTGGGGCTGGTGGTGATGATGCTGAAGATTTTTCTAGAATTCTTTTTGAAATGTATTCTAAATATGTAACGAAAGAAGGTTGGGCTTCAAAAGTTTTGGATTCAAATGAAAATGATAATGGGGGATATAGAAATATTACTTTTGAAATAATTGGGAAAAATGTTTATGGAAAACTAAAAGGGGAGTCGGGTGTGCATCGCCTTGTCCGCCTTTCTCCATTTAATGCAAAAAATCTTCGAGAGACATCTTTTTCTCTAGTGGAGGTCGTACCAAAATTAGAGAAACTTTCCGATGTAGAAATTCCAGAAAGTGAATTGAGAATAGAAATGTCAAAGGCTGGTGGCCCGGGAGGTCAAAACGTAAACAAGAGGGAAACGGCTGTGCGCATAGTCCATATTCCTTCAAATATTTCGGTTACCTGTTCGAGTGAGCGATCTCAGTCACAAAATAAAGAAAAGGCGTTGCAGATTCTTAAAGGGAAAGTTTTTAAATTTAGAGAAGAAGAAAAGCAAAAAAGGGAGGCGGGACTTTTTGTCTCCAAAACTACTTCGATAGAATGGGGAAGTCAGATTCGTTCATATGTTTTTCATCCATATAAGATGATAAAAGACCATAGGACAAATGTTGAGATACATGATATTGAAAAAGTTTTGGATGGAGACTTGGATGAGTTTGTTGAGGCAGAGAAAAATATTTAGAATGGAAAGATATATAATGAATTGTTTTAGATTACTATAGATAATGACAGACGGTCTCCATATTTTGTTTTGTTTCAAAAAAATGTGATATAATGTTTGTAATGATTTTTTTTGATAAAGTTACAAAAATTTATACGGATGATTCGGTTGCTCTTTCTGAGGTTTCTTTTTCTATAGGTCCGAAGGAGTTTGTATCTATTGTAGGACATTCTGGTGCAGGAAAGACAACCCTCATTAAAATGATTCTTGCAGAAGAAAAACCAACCAAAGGAAAAGTTTTTTTTGAGTCAAAAGATGTCCACAAGCTACATCATAGTGATATTCACAATTTTCGAAGAAAGATCGGCACAGTTTTTCAGGATTTTCGTCTTTTACCAAATAAAACCGTATATGAAAATATCGCTTTTGCTATGGAAGTTTCTGGTAGAGATGATTCAGAGATTGAGTCTGATGTTCCACAAGTTTTGGATTTAGTTGATCTGAAGAAAAAAGCTTTCAATTTTCCGTATGAACTTTCTGGTGGGGAAAAGCAGAGAGTGGCTATAGCTCGGGCTATTGTCAATCAGCCTGACGTCATCATTGCCGATGAACCTACCGGAAATCTTGACCCACTAAACACTCATGAAATCGTTCAGATTTTAAAAAAAATAAATGATTTAGGAACAACTGTTATTTTGACCACTCACAACAGGGGAGTCATCGATTCTCTTGGCAAGCGTGTAATAAGTATGGAAAATGGTAAGATTATTAGAGATGATAAAGATGGCAAGTATATTTTGTGATAATTAATAAAAAATATGCACTGGACAAATGTAAAAAGAATTTTTAAGTCAGGTTTTGTATCTTTTTGGAGAAATGGATTTGTTTCTCTTTCGTCACTTCTTGTGATGACTATCACACTTCTTATTATTGGAGGGGTGGTTTTTATGGGTGGTTTTTTTGATTACACTTTGAGTCAGATTAAAAACAAGGTTGATATCAATGTTTATTTTATTACAGGCGCTGATGAATCTGGTATTTTATCAATAAAAAATACTTTAAAAGGTCTTCCCGAAGTTGCCACAATTACATATACTACCAGTGATCAAGCTCTTAAAAATTTTAAAGAAAAACATTTAAATGACACACTGACTTTGCAAGCCCTCGATCTGCTCGGTGAAAATCCTCTCGGTGCATCATTAAATATAAAAGCAAAAGATCCTTCTCAATATGCCGGTATAGCTACATATTTAAAAAGTCCAGATGTTCTATCCACAGACGGCAAGTCTATTATCGATAAAGTCAATTATGAGCAAAATAAAGTTGTGATAGACAGACTCAATATGATCATTAATGCATCACAGAAGATTGCCTTCTGGTTTACATTTTTGTTTGTATTAATTTCAATTATCATTACTCTGAATACCATAAGACTTACTATTTTTATTTCCAAAGATGAAATCTCCGTGATGCGTCTTGTTGGTGCATCTAGTAAATATGTAAAGGGTCCATTTGTAGTGAGTGGGGTCTTGTGTGGGGTTATTGCTTCTGCTATCACGCTCATGGTTTTTGCTCTTGGATCTTTTTACCTTTTACGATTTACTGACAACTATTTTGCTGGTTTCAGCTTCCTTGGATATTACGCAAAGAACTTCTTGCCGATTTTCCTCATTATATGTGGTTCTGGTATAGTTCTCGGTGCCGTCGCAAGCTACTTGGCTGTGGTAAAATATTTGAAGGATTAATATCCATGATATGATAAATAAAGGAAATTTAATTATGTTTTAATATCCCCAAAATATGTGAAAATGAGAAGAGAAGTTTTTTTAAAAAAATTTGATTTCAAGAAACCTTTGATGATTCTAGGTTTTGTTGTGCTTCTCACGGCTTTTATTTTTGGGGTCTATAGGTTGTCAGATTTTTTTAACTTATCCAATCTTACCAATAAGTCAGTCATTAAAAATTTTACAGTCCGTCAGCTTCCTTCTCGCCCTGGTGAGCCTATCAAATGGGTAAAAACTATTAGTATCAATCAAGTAAACAGTTTGGAACATCTTTTGGCTGTTCCCAGTGTTGCCAATAATATAAAAATTTCAAATACGTCTCTTTCTGTTATTCTTACGAAGACAAGAAACACAAAAGACAATAGTCTTTCAAATATTGACAGAAAAAAACTTTCTGAACTTTCTACAAAAGCAAGTCAGTCAGAAGCATCACTCGCACTTGCCGAATCTATAAAACAAAATAATCAAACTCCACAACGTTTTTTTTCTTTAGTCACTAAGATTTTTTCAAAAGTCGGACCAATGTTTGCAGAAGTCGGAGATGCCGTAAACTCTCCAGAAACTTTTATTCCAGATATGACACTCATAGATCTCACTGCTTCATCTTCTCCGATTGCAGATCAGATTACAACTGTACCAGAAGAACAGGTAGTGACAGAAATAGAAATTCCTATTTCAACTTCAACTGATGCTTCGACAACGGAAACTCCTATTTCAACTTCAACTGAAATTTTGTCAGCCTCTGAAATATCGGTGGACTCTGAAGTTTCCACTTCTTCTTCCATTATTCCTGTTCTGTTTGTGAAGGAAGGGGACACAGGAATTCAGTCTACTTCATCTATAGCAACCACATCTGAATCAACTCCAACTACCACTCCTTCGGATCCTCAAGGTGAAACATTGTTGGTAACTTCCATAGCCACTTCCACTGATTTTGTATCTGTAGAATACGAAACTCCAGCACCTGTTATCGCTGAAACAAACACTGATACAGGTAAAACAGTTACAATTTCTGCTGAGGATACTTTAGATGTACCTATAACAAATGTTTTAGCATATACGAATATTCCTAAAATTTACAAGCTTGGTCAAGAAAATAAAATCAAAATAAAATGGGCCAACAATGATGGCCAAGTAATGCCATTTCAAGCATATGACCTAAATAGTGATGGATACATCGATTATCTTGAATGGACAGTTCCACACCTTTCTGTGCAGACATTTGAAATCATTTTTATTTCAAAAGCCTTCCAACTCGACCAAGATCAAACCATTGTTGCTGACATTTATGATCAAGTTCAAACATTAGACAATAACTATACAACTATCCCAGATGCTAATTACATCAGGGCTACTTTTTATCAAACACTTGATAATACAAAAGATATTACAGTTTATGCCAAACCGACAGATTCAAATACTCTAGGAAGTATAGAAGTTTTTCCAGTTTACATCGACGCAGGTGGTAATCAGACCGAAGGACCCCAGCTCACTACCATCTCTGATGGAACTAACCCAGATTTCAGTAACATTGATCATTCCGGCAAATACAGAGTATTACTTTCAAATCTACAAACACCAACAGATATCTTTGATCTAAAGTTTACTGGCTCTATTGATGTGGATTATGTGGTGGATCCGGATAATGTTGCCCCAAACGCACCTACTCTTATTTCTCCTGCGAGTGCTTCATATACTTCAAATAATAAACCGACTCTATCTGCAAATTATTCTGATCCAGATATAGGTGATACGGGTACGACCAATTACCGCATTGCCACAAGCTCTGCCAATTGTTTAGCCGGAACAACTTTAGTTTCTTCAGGAACTTCTTCTGAAACTTCTACAAATAACGCCACGACTACTTATACTCCAGCATCTACTATCGGAAGTAATGGCATATATTATTGGTGTTCCCAAAACAATGATGGAATAGCTACTTCATCATGGACAAGTATGGGTAACTTTATTTTGGATACCACTTCTCCATCCGTCGCTGTCTGTGGATCATCACTTTTGGATAATCGAGATGCAAAGTCTTACTCTACAGTTTATATCGCCACATCTTCTCAATGTTGGATGTCGCAAAACCTAAATGCTGGAACAAAAATTCCTTCCTGCGTAAATGGATATGTCGGTGTGTGTACCTCTGGAGGTAGTACGCCAAGTATTCAAGGTACTAGTACTACTAATATTAAAAAATACTGTTATTCTGATAATGAAGTAAATTGTGATTTATATGGTGGTTTGTATGAACAAGATCAAGCAATGGGGGGAAGTTTGGTATCTGGTGCCACAGGTATTTGTCCAGTTGGCTGGCACCTTCCGTCTGATAATGAATATATGTCATTAGAAATGGCACTGGGAATGACTCAGACCCAAGCCAGTAGTACTGGTTGGCGTGGTACTCATTCAGAAGGAGATCAATTAAAAAAAATCGTTACTCCTAGCAAATGTGCCGGTACTACTCCACCTTGTGGTATATCTGGTTGGCAGGCAATTATG
>JBAVTE010000015.1:0-2407 GCA_049695975.1 Minisyncoccia bacterium
ATTCTACCGAAGGCATTGACACCATCAGCGATTTTACCCTTGCTGACAATGATGTTATCAATGTTTCTGCCACTGGTTTCCTTGGTGGACTGGTTGTTGGTACTTTGTTGGCTACACAATTCCGATCTGGTGCGGGAGTTACTAGCGCCAATAATGCAACGCAAAGATTCATCTACAATACCACTGATGGCGCTTTACGGTTTGACGTAGATGGTAATGGTGCTACTGCTGCGATTCAAATCGCAACTCTCAGTAACTTGGCATCTATCGCCAATACTAATATTGTCGTTATCTAATCTATCCCTGTCCCTCCACTCAGGTGGGTCTAGCAGTTGTGGATTTTTGGGCTAAAATTCAGCAATTCTCATTTTGAAAACAAAAGAAGATAAAGTTCTCTATGTGAACAAGAGAACTTCTGTCTAATTATCATTTTTTTTCAAGATAATCATCATAATTAGCTTCAAGAGACAGTTTTAAAATATCTGCCCATAAAAAACTTATCTCAACTCATAAATTTAGCTGAAATTCTGACCTAATTTGTGGTTTTTTCAATGAATAAAATAATCTTTCCTTCTCTCGAAAAATTGACATTTTTAACTAGAATTTATTTTTTTGAGCGGGACATATTCGGTAAGAATAAACAAGAAAAACTCTGACCAATTCTTAAACCAAAAATATTTTAATAAAGTACGAATATCATTAAAAAAACTGGTGCGAGTAACTAATAACTCACGAATCTTTTGATAAGTATGATTAACTAAATCTAAAACGGTATGAAATAAAAAAGCTAGTAAATTTAAAGACAACAAGAACTCGCATAAATGACTTTGACCATGACCAAAATTATGTTCTAAATTATAACCGTGATTTTTAAGAACGTTATTTCCTTCATTCTCAACTTTCCATCTGCTGCGTCCAGCTTTGACAATTTTTTCAACATTATTTTCAGTAATTTGATGATTGGTAATCCAATTATTTTGATAGATAATTTTCTGTGTTTTTTCATTAATGACCGTGACTTCACACCAATTAACTTCGAGACTTGACTCGACCTCTCTCAGAGGAACTCTAGAAACATAACGATAACGATAAATGAGATTCTTTCGTCCATCCCATTGTTTCTTTTCTACGGTTTTAACTTCTCCACTTTTTTCTAAAAATTCTAGCCATTCATATAAGGTTTTATGAGAAGTTTCAAGACAAACAAAAATAAAATTATAACCTTGTTTTAGAGCTAACTCACAGATAGGTTGGCGAGAGTATAAGTCATCTCCTAACAGGGTTACAGGATAACCATACTTCTTTTGATGATTCTTATCTAACCATCTTTTAACAGCCGCATTTTCACAATCTTGTTTTTGCTGCCCATCTTGTTTTTTAATAAATTCTGGTTCTAAATTAATCACTTGTTTTTGCTCAGGAGAAACCACAATTGGCGTGACGCAACCATGAAAATAAGTTGTCGTTCCATTACGATGATTGCGGCAATTACAATGGGGACAACTAATTTTCTTTGAAGAAAAATATTCCGTACCATCTAAAGCTATTAAAATTTCCTCATCTAAGTAGAAAAATTTTTTCATAACTCCCTGTTTTTTTAACCATTGATAGACTTGTTGAAAAGAGCCAAATATTGTGGCAGCTGGGATAGGATCTAACAGGTTTCTGATTTGATTATCACAAGGTATTTTTTTGATACCAAATAAACTTGAAGCATTATCTTTTCCCTTACTACTTTTCATCAAACGTTGATGCTCTAAAAAAGAAGGTGACTGAGTAAAAAAAACCGAAAAAGCCGCCTTAACTGCATCTTCTACCTGATATTTGGTATTGTTTCCTGGTTTTCTGTCATCGGGTAAGTCATGTAATTCTTGAACTAAAAATTGTATTAATTCAGGAATTTCTAAAGTCACAGCCTTTTTCGTCATCGCAGAACAGTTTGATTAATTAATATTTCCAACTTAATAATTTTACCTCAACAGACAACAATCATCAATTTTTATGGTTCTTCCGAACTTACACTGTAGAAAATTCCTCAAGTTCCCTCTCTGCCCAGCAATGCTCTAAAGTTGATAAATATCAATCTAATAAAAACTCAAAGCCTTAGTATATAAGCTTTTAAAGCGTGAGTTGTTGATAGTTTTACATGACAGGTTCGGTAGAGCCATTTTTATTTGGTTCTCTTTCTGATGTAGAGAACTTTTGTTCTAGATTTCTCCCATCTTTCAAATATATAGAGTATTTATACTCAAAATATTTGAAAGATGGGATAAATCTAGAACAAAAGTTCTCTACATCAGAAAGAGAACCAAATAAAAATTGATGATTGTTGTCTGTTGAGGTAAAATTATTAAGTTGGAAATATTAATTAATCAAACTGTTCTGCGATGACGAAAAAGGCTGTGAC
>JBAVTE010000016.1:0-2242 GCA_049695975.1 Minisyncoccia bacterium
CTTCAGCGTCGGTGCGAATATTGGCTTGATCCTGATGGGTGCCAAGTCACAGCAATGGGAGATGCTTACGCAGGTGGTGAAGAGATTCCAAAACCTGAACATGCGCATGCGCTATTTCCCCAAACCAGTGGTCATTGCGCCTGCCGGCCTGGCGCTGGGCGGCGGCTGCGAGGTGACCATGCACGGCAGCCGCGTGGTGGCTGCTGCGGAGACATACATCGGCCTGGTGGAACTGGGCGTGGGGGTCATCCCTGCAGGCGGTGGCACGAAGGAAATGATGCGCCGCATCATCAACCCGGGGATGCGCGTTCCGGGGGTTGACATCTTCCCCTTCCTTCAACAGGTCTTTGTCCAGATCGGGCAGGCGAAGGTGGCAACCAGCGCAGAGGAAGCCCGCCAGATGGGTATCCTGGGTCCCGCCGACCGGGTGGTGATCAATCGTGAGCATTTGCTGACGGAAGCCAAGCGTGAAGCGGTGCACATGGCTGCCGCAGGCTACCACGCTCCGGCACCCGAATTGATCTATGCCGGGGGCAGAGAATCCCTGGCTGCATTGCGCATCGGTGCCTGGACATTTAAAGAAGGCAAGTACATCACTGAATATGAAGGCGTTATCGCCGGTAAACTTGCCAACGTGATGGCTGGCGGAGACCTGAGCCGCCCGACCTGGGTCAGCGAGCAATATATTCTCGACCTGGAGTGCGAGGCTTTCCTCTCCCTGTGCGGGGAGGAAAAAACCCAGGCGCGCCTGTTCAACATGCTGCAGACCGGCAAAGCGTTAAGGAATTAGGAGGCAACCATGACACACGAAGCTGTGATTGTTACTGCGCTGAGAACCCCTGTTGGAAAAGGCAAACGCGGCGGGCTGGCTACCGTCCGCCCCGACGAACTGGCAGCCGCGGTGGTGAAAGCTCTTCTCGCCCGCACACCGGGCCTGGATCCAAAACAGGTTGACGATGTGATCCTTGGCTGCGCGTTCCCCGAAGGAGAGCAGGGGCTGAACATGGCACGCATGGTCGCCCTGCGCGCCGGCTTGCCGGATTCCGTACCCGGCGAGACCATCAACCGCTACTGTTCCTCAGGAGTCCAGAGCATCGCCCATGCCGCCTATGCCATCCAATCCGGGCAAATGGATATTGCCATTGCCGGCGGGGTCGAATCGATGAGCATGGTGCCCATGATGGGTTATAAATTCTCGGTCAATCCCTATTTCGCTGCTGAACTGCCTCATTACTATACCAATATGGGTCTGACCGCAGAAAATGTGGCTGTAAAGTATAAAGTCAGCCGTGAAGACCAGGATGCCTTTGCCTTGCGTTCGCATCAGCGCGCGGCACACGCGGTGAATACCGGCAGATTCGACCCGGAACTCGTTCCGATCGAGGTGGAATTGAAGGAGATGGGTGCAGACGGAAAACCGGTGACGAAGAAATTTGCCGTCAAAAGGGACGAAGGCCCGCGCGCCGATACCAGCGTGGAAGCCCTCGCCAAACTCAAACCGGCTTTCAAGGAAGGCGGGACGGTCACTGCGGGGAATTCCTCGCAGGTATCCGACGGTGCTGCCGGGGTGGTCATCATGTCCGCTGAAAGGGCGCAGATGCTGGGACTCAAGCCGCTGGTGCGCTTCGTGAACTTTGCCGTCGGTGGGGTCCCACCCGAAATCATGGGCATCGGCCCGATGGTTGCCATCCCGAAGGCTCTCAAAATGGCGAACCTGACATTGAACGATATTGACCTGATCGAATTGAACGAAGCCTTTGCTGCTCAGTCCCTGGCAGTGGCACGCGAAATGAACCTGGACATGGAAAAGGTCAATGTGAACGGCGGCGCCATTGCCCTCGGACATCCGCTCGGCTGCACCGGTGCCAAACTGGCAACCCAGTTGATCTATGAAATGGCACGCCGCAAATCGAAATATGGCATGGTCTCCATGTGCATCGGCGGCGGCATGGGTGCGGCGACCATCTTCGAGAATTTACAGAATTAAGTAAATTCAGAGCCTGCATCAAGTCGCGAACGCGGCGCGTGCAACAAATCAGTGCTGATCAGAAACACATCCATTACCCAAGGAGAACAAAATGCCTCTAACAGTAGTAGATCTCATGTCCAAGATGCCCAAAGCCTTCCTGCCTGAAAAAGCTCCCGGATTGGACGCGGTCATCCAGTTCAAGTTCAGCGGTGCGGAAGCCGGTGAATGGTTCGCCACGGTCAAGAACGATAAATGCACGGTCGAGAAGGGCAC
>JBAVTE010000017.1:0-1927 GCA_049695975.1 Minisyncoccia bacterium
CTCAATGCCTGCCCCATTGAGACTTAGGATTGGCGGTGTCTTCAGTTCCCCTTCCGGCAACAGCACCACGCCAATCTCACGGCGATCCACGAGCACCAGTTTGCCTTCCAATCCCAGTTCTTCAGCCTTCTGTGGATCCTGCCAGGCCTCGACTCGCAGAGACCAGAGTCCCGCCGGGCCGCGTGGCAGGAAGTCCGCCGTCGCTTCCGCCTCGCTGTAGGCATCTGGACAACGCCGCCATTTTGTGATCACACGATATTCCTTCTCCCCCGGCGCCTTGGCGTAGAATCGCAGTTCGGTCGCCGCTGCATTTGGACGCCAGTTCGTCACCTGCGCCCGAACCCGAACCCGTTCGCCGGGCCGGTACGAGGCATAGTCAGTCGTGACCCGCTTGATTTGCAAATGCGCGCGGAACCGGGCGGAAATATTCTCCAATACCTGACCCCATCCGTCCGCATCCAGCGCCTCGAGCGGCTTGTCGAACAGGAAAAAGAAACACTCGCTACCGGCGAAACGATGCCGCGCCATGGACGGGCCATAATGCTGCATTAAAACCGCAGGATAGCCAATCACCTGACCGAAACGATCCTTAGCCTCAAGGATCGGCAGAAACTCCGCTCGCGGTTGCTCATCGATGTTGTTCCGAGGAATCAGCTTCACTGGACTGATACAACCCGAGGCAACACTCGTCTTGCGGAAATTCACCTTCGGCAAATCGATTGGAGAACGCTCAGCCTGCGTCACCACCAACGCATTCGTTCCGGCTGGCCGGAACGTACCGATCCACAACTCTTTGGGTATCGCAGTGCCCTCGCCGATCCAAACCAAGCTGTCACCCGCAGCGACCGCCTCAAGCCAAGCCGTTGTGACCTGACTCTTGAGAGTGGCCTTGAACTCACTGGGTAGCCGATCCTTGACCGCCGCCAGCAAAGTGTCGTCTATGACCAATTGGATAGCACGGCTATTGCGACTAGGCGCAATCGGTTCATCCGCAGTCGCGACCGTCAAAGTCAGCGCAAGTATTGCCAATAGCTTATGTGGTTTCATCAGAGGATTTCCTTTGTCGAAGTTTTATCGTTCTATTAAGAATCCGTCAGCGGCAGGATCTGGATATCCTCAAAGGTTTCTTATCCGTTTCTGTCCTGTAACTCATCCGATCTCCTATCGGTTTTCCGACGCCATCATTAACCGTACCGGCCCCAGCAGACCGGACGAACGAGGTAGATCTTTAACGTTGGGTGGGCAACGTTTTGGCATAGCCGTAACCCTCTTTTCTTCTGGCAGCTTCACATCCGCAGCAAGCCGGTTAACCCAAGGGTTTACAATGTCTATTTCCAATTCATTGCGCCCATTCTGAATGGCACTTGCAACATCTACCTGCCAAGGAGCACACCAAACCACGCCCAAGTTTTTGCCGTTCATTCGCACAGCCGCCAGATGGTTTACAACGCCAAGATCCAAGAAGATTTTGGATTTGGAATCGCTGGGTTTGAGGTGATACTCGAAGCTCATGCGGTATGTTGCCGTGCCAGAATAGCATTTGACCCCTTCAAGCGGATTTGTCGTCCAGTCGGTCAGTTTTTCAAACGTCACTGGATCCTTGGGACCGCCCCATTTGGGATCGAATTGGACGGACCAAGGGCCAGTGAGTTCCATGACCGGCTTGAGTTGCGGGAAGTTCTTCGGTAGGGCGGGGCCGCTGGACCCGCCGCTCTCCGGCTCCCCGCGGACGGCCCGGCGGTCCGTCCCTACCTTTTCCTCCGTCTTCCCGTCCCCCTTGGAGGGGTGAGCCTGCGAACCCGAGTCCGGTGCCGACGGCGTCGCAGGCTCCGCCCTCCATTGCTTCCCGGCATTCTGACTTCTGGATTCTGACTTCTGAATTCTTCCCCTGAACACCACAAACGCCGATCCATACGCACTCAACTCC
>JBAVTE010000018.1:0-1778 GCA_049695975.1 Minisyncoccia bacterium
GCGGTCGGCTCGCTTGGATATTCGCAGGGTGCATACAAGGTGGTCGTAAATTCAGCCGGTTACGACCTCTGGGCAGTTTCAAGGCAAACCTATGGAGATGTTCAGGTCGAAGTGGATACCACCCGCCTGGCAGGCACCTCGGACAATCGATTCGGGCTGATCTGCCGCTACCAGGATGTGAATAATTTTTATGTTTTCATCATCTCCAGCGACGGTTATTATGCCACGGCGATCATCCAGGATGGCGCAAGCAGCCTGCTCGGGCAGGAGATGATGGCATATGACGCAGCCATCATTCATGGAGATGGTCCCAACCACATCCGTTTTGACTGCATCGGGAACGCGCTGACGGGTTATGTGAACGGTCAGCTGGTGGCGGCCGCCAATGATTCCACATTTACAAACGGTGATGCCGGCCTTCTAGCCGGTGCCTTTGACGAAGGCGGCGTGGAGATCAGTTTTGATAATTTCATGGTGATCAAACCCTAGGATCTGTTCGATCTGATCGCTGAGCCTTATCCTTGAGGCTTCTCAAACCTGCTGCAGCATATTATAAAGATTGTCAGAATATTCTCTGGATTTTTAATACTTATGAAGATCTTCCTCGACACCATCGGCTGCCGCTTGAACCAGGCGGAAATTGAAACCATCAGCCTCCAGTTCCGGGCTGCCGGTCATGCGATCGTGGCCTCGCCCGCAGAAGCCGACCTCGCCGTGGTTAATACCTGCACGGTGACCGCCGAAGCTGCCTCCGATTCGCGCGCCGCCATCCGCCGGGCAAACCGGCTGGGAGCCGAAGCGATCGTCGTCACCGGCTGCTGGTCCACACTTGAGCCCGACCGGGCTGCCGCCCTCACCGGTGTGACCCGCATCGTCCCGAACACGCTCAAGGATCACCTGGCAGCCGACCTGCTCGGCTTGCCGCAGGAATTCTTCGACCTAGAACCGATCGCCCGCCAACCGCTGCCGGGCCTGCACCAGCGCACGCGGGCGTTCATCAAGGTTCAGGATGGGTGCGACAACGGCTGCACTTTCTGCATCACCACCCTGGCGCGCGGTCCTTCCCATTCCCGCCCTCTGGAGCAGGTTATTGCCGATGTGAAATCCGCCCTGGACGGTGGCGCCCAGGAAATCGTATTGACCGGCGTCCACCTCGGCTCATGGGGGCACGATTTCCAACCTGTCAGCCGCCTTGCTGACCTGGTCTCCGGACTCCTTTCCCGAACCCCACCTGCCCGCCTGCGCCTCTCCTCGCTCGAGCCGTGGGACCTGGATGCGGATTTCTTCAGCCTATGGCAGGACACACGCCTGTGCCGGCACCTGCACCTGCCCCTGCAATCCGGGAGCGCCAGCGTTCTCAAGCGCATGGCTCGCAGGATCACACCGGAAGCCTTTGCTGCCCTGGTGGAATCCGCCCGAGCTGCCATTCCGCAGGTGGCGATCAGCACGGATATCATCGCCGGTTTTCCCGGGGAGACCGCAGCGGAGTTCGAGCAGACCATGGATTTCGTCAGGCGCATGGCCTTCGCTGCAGGGCATGTCTTCAGTTACTCCTCCCGTCCCGGCACCCCGGCAGCCCGCATGCGAGCACAGGTGCGCGGAGACACTGTCAAGGCACGCAATTCCAGCCTGCGGGCGCTACTGATGGAACAAGCCGGGATGTTTCACCGCAGATCCATTGGAATGACCTTACCGGTCCTGTGGGAGGCCGCCTCCACATTGACAGAAGCCGGCTGGCAGATCGAAGGATTGACTGACAACTATCAGCGCGTCACTGC
>JBAVTE010000019.1:0-12587 GCA_049695975.1 Minisyncoccia bacterium
CAAGGGTATGGCTGTTCGCCATTTAAAAAGATACGCGAGCTGGGTTCAAACCGTCGAGAAGACAAGATTTGTCTTTTTGACAGTTTGAATCCCACGAGAGATTAATTATTTTCGTTTAAAAGACTCAAATGATAAAAATGAGGATTTTTTTCATGAGTATAAAAGATAGAAGAAACAATCAAATCACGGCGGTCTTACATTTATTTGTATGATCAAGCTGATTTATATCGGTGGAGTCCATTTAAAAGTGGATAATATCGAGGGAAGTTTGTGAATTTTGTTGAGAATTTTGTTTTTTGATTTTGCGCTAGTGATGGGGACAGACTCTATATAAAAGAGAACTCTAGTAGCGCATATTTTATCGAGGTGGTAGCTCAAATACAAGAGCGCCCTGTTACAACAGGGAGGTTGTTGGTTTAAATCCAATCATCTCGACCAAAAATGTTCTTTACAATTGCGGGTTCGTCGTTGGATTGCTGAATCAAGCATTCAATGGGCGTGGGTCAAACCCAAAACCCGCACGAGCTCACTAGTGTGGGCTTCTCAACAAAATTCATAAACACCCGTAGAGACTAAATATCAGCAGTCGCAAGAGCAATCTTGTGATGAAGCTATAGTCCATTGCAATGAGTAATCATTGGTAACAAGCGTGAGACAGGTTGGTCTCCTATCTACTGCAGGCGTTGATTTTTGAGGGGATTTGTTTTTAGTACGAGAGGACCAAAATGAACGTACCTCTGGTGTGTCTGCTGTCCTGCCAAGGGCACCGCAGAGTAGCTATGTACGGAACGGATAAACTCTGAAAGCATCTAAGAGTGAAGCCGTCCCCAAGATTAGAAATCGTTATGAGACTCCTGGGAGATGACCAGGTTGATAGGTTGTAGCTGTAAGCACAGTAATGTGTTGAGGCGAGCAATACTAATTAGTCCATTCTTATTAGGAAATTTAAAAATACACTTTTTTATTGTTTTTTTTCGGTCTGCTGTGTGAAATTAATTTAGGCAAAAACCTTTTTAATATCACAAATGTTTTTGGTAATTGAACTTTTAGTTCTGGTGGTTTGTCGCAGGGGTCACACCTGATCTCATTCCGAACTCAGAAGTTAAGCTCTGTTGAGGCGATGATAGTCCTTTTGGGCAAAAGTAGCTAGCCGCCGGAACTAAGTGTTCAATTGCAAAACAATCACTGATTATTTAATCGGTGTTTTCTTTTTTTCAAAAAGAATTGGTCGATAGGACCTCGTGAATATTGTAATTTTCCTATTGGGGGTTTTGTTTTATTTTGATATAATAATTTTATGTCCTGGGCAACTAGAAGAAAAACAACATATTTAGGTGCGATTATTTTATTTTTTGTTATATTTGTTGGTATTATTTTGTATTTTATTTTTTCCACTACACCTACTTGTTTTGACAAAGTTCAAAATCAAAATGAAACGGGTATTGATTGTGGAGGAGTATGCGAGCAACTTTGTCGAGCGGAATATGTGGCACCAAATCTTCTTTGGACTAGATGGTCAAAAATAAAAGCAACAGGACTTTATAGTATCATTGCATATCTTGAAAATCCAAACATTGGTGTAGGTTCAGATGGTGTAAATTATGATTTTAGAGTTTATGATAGAGCTGGTGTTTTGTTGGGTGAAAGGCTGGGTAGAACTTCTATTCCTTCCAATAAAGATTTTGCCGTTTTTGAGGATCAGTTTAATCTATATGATAAAATTCCGGCTCGAGTAGATTTTGTATTTACCGAAAATATTCCTTGGAAAAAGCTGCAAAGTAAAGAAGAATCTATAACTGTGATTTCTAAAAGTCCATCAAATATGGATATCAAACCAAAAGTAGATTTTGTCGTAAAAAACGCTTCTCTTTCTGCTATCTATGATATTGAATTTGTGGGGATACTTTATGATATTGATGGCAATGCGATAGCTTTTTCTAAAACAAAAATAGACAAAATAGAAGGGCAAAGTGAGAAAAATGCTGTTTTTACTTGGCCAGAGCCATTTAACAAAGATATTTATAAAATAGAAATTATCTCAAAAGTTCTCTCTCCACTCAAATAATTTTCTGTATGTATGTAAGTAATTTTAAAAAACCACTTCCGATTATAGGCAAATTAGATATTGACTGGATTTTATTTTTTCCAACCCTTTGTGTTTCGGTTCTCGGACTTCTCACGATGAATTCTTTTGTGGGAAACAATACTTATTTTTTTAAACAGACTATCTGGCTTATTATTTCAATAATATCTTTTTTTGTTTTAGCTCTTTTTGATTTTAGATTTTTTAGAAAGACAAATATAGTTGTTATTATTTTTGTTTCGGCTTTATTGATGCTTCTTTTTCTTTTTGTCACAGGAAATGTAATGAAGGGAGCTCTTAGTTGGTTTAATTTGGGTTTGCTTTCTTTTCAACCTGTTGAATTCGTCAAACTAGCACTAATTATTTTGCTTTCAAAGTATTTTTCGAGGAGACATATTGAGATTGCAAACATTCAACATATTATTGTTTCTGGCCTCTATTCTTTTTTTGTTTTTATTTTAGTTTTATTTCAACCAGATTTTGGCTCGGCTTTGATTATTTTACTTATTTGGCTCGGAATGATTTTGGTTTCTGGAGTTTCCAAGAAACATCTTTTTATTGTTTTTGCATTGGGTATCGTTTCTTTTTCTATTCTTTGGGGGTTTGTTTTACATGATTATCAAAAACAAAGAATTGTAAACTTTCTGCACCCACTTGCCGATATTCGTGGAGCAGGATATAGCGCTTATCAATCTACTATTGCTGTAGGTTCTGGTCAGATACTTGGTAAAGGAGTAGGTTATGGAACACAGTCAAAACTCCAATTTTTACCGGCATATCATACAGACTTTATTTTTGCAGCATATGCTGAAGAATGGGGTTTTATTGGAGTTGTTATTTTATTTGGTCTTTTCGGTGTAATTCTTGCTCGAATTTTATTCAACGCCTATTATGGGGCGACAAATTTTGAAATACTTTTTGGGCTCGGACTTTCTGTTTTATTTATGAGTCATTTTATTGTAAATGTTGGAATGAATATTGGGATAATGCCTGTCACAGGTATTACTTTTCCATTTATGAGTTATGGTGGTACAAATTTATTTATTTCTTTTTCTGCCCTTGGAATACTTATGGGTATGAGAAAATATAAACGTGCGACACACAAAGATTTGATGGAGAATGAATTTTTAGGGATTTAAGATTATTTATTCAATACAATTACAGGACCACAGGCTATTTGGGGGAGTTGATCCACATTTTGGATATGGAGTATTTATGTTTTCCAATCTAAACATAATTAATGCTTTAACATTAGGTTGCATAGTGCAGTAAGTAGTAATAGATTCATCAGTAAGATATCTATAATAATACTCAGTATTATTCAATGGATCTACTAATTTTTGTGGAAGGTATTTTTCAATTATTAAATTTGATAAAAAATTTGGTAGTGTGCTATTGTCTGCATCTACTGGTGGAAAGTCGCCATTATTATTGGTTTGATACATATTAATAACTGTCTGTAAGGTTTTTATATCCCGAAGTCTTCGAGAGTCTCTTGCTTTTTCTGTTGCTTGATTTATACTTGCGAGCAACATACTTGCAAACATCATTATGATTGAAATAACTACAAGGAGTTCTATAAGAGTAAAACCAATTTTACTTTTCATATTAAAAAATAAATAGTTATAGCAATACAGATAATAGAAATAATTATCATTACAATATTTGCACCGTGATTGCTCTTGGCTAAACCGGATTTGATAATTAAATCCATGACAAAAGAATTATCACTTTTCGGTGTTCTCATTTCGTTCATTTTAAATTCTTCAAATTCTACTGACATGTGTATATTATATAATCTTTCTAAAATAAGCCTAATTCTTATTTGTTTGCAAAAAAGTCAAAAATGTTTATAATGTCCAAATATGATTAAAAAAAGATTTATAGCCATTGTCCTTATTGTTTTGGCAGGACTCATTGGTTTTTTTGTATATTCTACGGAAGTTTCTGGTTCGAAAAAATTTAAACTTGGTCTTGATCTGAATGGTGGAACGGAGCTTGTTTATAAGGCTGATTTGAGTAAAATCAATCAGGCGGAAATATCCTCCTCAATGAACACTCTTCGAGATGTTATAGAAAAAAGAGTAAATATGTTTGGAGTTTCTGAAGCGACAGTTCGACTTGAAAGAGTTGGCCTTACAGGAAGTGAGAATGAAGAACGCCTTGTTGTGGAACTTCCAGGAGTTACAGACACGGATAAGGCTATTGAGATGATAGGAAAGACGCCAGTTTTGGAGTTTAAATTACTTTCAAAAAATGCTACCACGACAGGGGAGTTATCCGCGACTGATTTTGAAGATACGGGACTTACAGGAAGGTTTTTACAACATTCAGAAATTGTTTTTGATCAAAATACTGGTGCAGCGATGGTTTCAATGCAATTTAATAATGAAGGTTCAACACTTTTTTCAAAAATTACAAAAGAAAATGTTAGTAGAGTACTTGCTATTTTCCTTGATGGAGATATAAAATCAATGCCGACAATTAAAGAAGAAATCAATGGTGGTAAGGCTGTGATATCTGGCAATTTCAATGGTTCGGCAGGTCTCAAAGAAGCAAAAGCTTTGGTGAGTAACTTAAACCTCGGTGCTTTACCTGTACCTATTGTTCTTATCAGTACACAAACAATCGGTGCATCTCTCGGGGCTGATGCTATGAACAAAGCTCTTTTTGCAGGTATTTGGGCACTTATCATTATTTCTATCTTTTTGATTATTTGGTACAGACTACCTGGATTTCTTGCTTGTATTGCACTTCTTGCTTATATCGCTATCAACCTTGCTATATTTAAGCTTATACCTGTGACTATGACATCTGCCGGTATCGCAGGCTTTATTCTTTCTATTGGAATGGCGGTGGACGCAAACATTCTTATTTTTGAAAGAATGAAAGAAGAATTAAAGAGAGGTAGGGAAGTCGAAGACGCTGTCAAAGAAGGTTTTGCAAGAGCATGGACTTCCATTCGAGACAGTAACACCTCGAGTATCATCACTGCGATAATTTTGTTTATGTTTTCAAGTACATCTGTCGTAAAAGGTTTTGCCTTGGTATTTCTTATCGGTGTTATTACAAGTGCATTCACAGCAATCACACTTTCACGATCACTTTTGCTGGCTATTAAGCACGACAATGCTGGAAAGTTTTTGAAGTTTTTACTAGGGGGTTCTTTGTCATCCTCTCACTCGGTCTTTGTGGGTTCTGCTAAGCAATCTAATAATAAATTAAATTAATAATATGCAAATAGTTAAATATAGAAAAATATTTTATTTCTTATCGATAGCGTTATTTACCATTGCAATTGCATCTTTATTTATTTGGGGACTCAATCTCGGTATTGATTTTAAAGGTGGCACATCGATAGAAGTAGAATATGCAAATGCAAGACCTGATACCTTAGCACTTTCCACAAAATTAGACGCACTTACTTTAGATCCGTCTATAAAAGGGCTTTATACTATCACTCCTTACGGTACAAACGGTTATCAGATAAAAATGCGAAATGTGACAGAAATAGAAAAGAAGGATGTTATTTCTTCTTTGTCTGAGGCCTCAAGCACTGCCGAATTAAAAAGTTTCAATTCTATCGGACCAGTACTTGGACAGGAAGCACAGAAAAAAGCCTTGGTTTCAATTATTCTTGTAATCTTATTTATCGTTCTTTTTATAACTTTTGCTTTCAGAAAAGTTTCCGAGCCGGTTTCTTCTTGGAAATATGGTTTGATTACGATAGTTGCACTTTTGCATGATGTTATTCTTCCAATTGGTATTTTTTCAATTCTCGGACACTTTGCAGGGTATGAAGTAGATACACTTTTTGTCACGGCAGTTCTTGTCATACTTGGTTTCTCTGTTCATGACACTATCGTCGTCTTTGATAGAGTTCGAGAAAACTTGAAAATAAACAGAGAAAACAGAAATGCAAAAACATTTGAGACGGTAGTAGGGGAGAGTGTCAATCAAACTATCGTCCGATCCATAAATACATCTCTCACCACAATGCTCGCCGTCCTCGCCGTCTACTTCCTCGGTCCAGACACCACTCGACACTTTGCCCTCGCCCTCGTTATCGGTGTATTCTTTGGAACTTATTCATCTATCTTTATCGCGTCAAACTTGCTTGTAACTGTTCAGAAATTTCAAGATAAGAGAAATCTTTTAAAGAAGTAAAAGCTAGCAAGGTTTAGCCTTGATATTTAGTTATCCACATCCTATCTGTTTAGTTAACCTTATGGGGTGACACTTTTTATCTATAAAAGAGAACATTAAATAGGGGTAAAAAAGAAAAAAGCCAATTAAGATAAGGCTACTATAAAACAGAATCGCAAATAACCTTTGTCACCTCTATCAAACAAGAATGTCACCTCATATGGTTAACTGTACACTATCTTGACTATGTATATACAAAGTATATACTTACTATATGACAACAAAAATACAAAAGTGGGGAAATAGTTTGGGAATTCGTTTGCCAAAAGCACTTATTGAATCTACATCATTTTCTGAGGGTGCGGTGGTAACTTTCAATCAAAAAGGTTCAGAAATTATTTTAAAAGTAGTAAAAAGAAAATACCCTTCAATGAAAGAAATACTGAAAGGTATGACTAAAGCAAACTTTGAACCAATGGTTGATTGGGGACCTCCTGTTGGTAGGGAAATAATAGAATAATTATGAAAAAAATTCCAGATCGTGGAGATATTATCCTTTGTAATTTTAGCCCGACATCTGGACATGAGCAGGCTGGCTTGAGGCCAGCAGTGATATTAAGTGCAAGTGATTTGAATAGTTTAACTAACATGGCTACTGTTTGTCCTATTACTAGCAAGGTTAGGGGTAATTTTTTTGAAGTTCCGATTAATAACAAGAAGACCAAAGGTGTCATTATGGTGTATCAAATTACATCAATTGACTTTAGATCCAGAAAAGTCAAAATTGTTGATAAAATAGATTCAAATTTACTAAGTGAGGTTATAGATAAGGTAAAGGTTTTATTATATAATTAAGCAGAAAATTTCGCTTGACTTCTCTTTCGTCATGAGTATAATAGACCTCACTGTTTGATATCACCTTTTGGGTGATTTTTAATCAGTAAAAAACAGTTCGTTGACATATTTGAAATAATTCCAACACGGTTATAGTGTAACTGGAGTTGGAGAGAACATATTAAGTAATAAAGTGCATTTTTGTACTTTGGTAAATGATATGTGCAAGTTTAATTTTCGGATACTTTTATAGGTATCTGAAATTAGTCTATAAATTAATATAAAATGATTCACATACAAAATTTTAGCAAGTTTTGTATGTAGCGAGCTGGGGTCAAAAAGAATTTTTCAAAAGTTAAATTATTATTTTTTCTTTTGTTCCGTTCTTTTTTAGTAGAGTTTGATCCTAGCTCAGGATGAACGCTGGCGGCGTGGATAGGGCATGCAAGTCAAGGGGGTCCGCAAGGACAACCGGCAGACGAGATAGTATAAAGTAGGTTACGAACCTCTAAGTCAGGGATAGCTAGTCGAAAGATTAGGTAATACTTGATAGCCCGTGTGTGAACTTTGAACGTAAATTTTTTTAAAAGAAATTTGTTTTTAAAGTTTGCATACGGTAAAGATTTATCGCTTAGAGATCGGCCTGCTCGGTATCAGCTAGTTGGTAAGGTAATGGCTTACCAAGGCAATGACACCTAGGGGGAGTGAGAGCTTGATCCCCATCGATGGAACTGAGACACGGTCCATACACCTACGGGTGGCTGCAGTCGAGAATATTCCGCAATGGGCGAAAGCCTGACGGAGCGACGCCGCGTGCAGGATGAAGTCCTTCGGGATGTAAACTGCTTTTGCGAACTAGTAAGTTATTGAACAGTTCGAGAATAAGAGGTTGCTAAACTCGTGCCAGCAGCAGCGGTAATACGAGTGCCTCAAGCGTTATCCGGAATCATTGGGCGTAAAGGGTGTGTAGGTTGTTTTGTTAGTCTTTTGTTAAATTCTTCGGCTCAACCGGGGACCTGCAAGAGAAACGGCAAAGCTTTAGAGGGTGCGAGGGGTCTGTGGAACTCTAGGTGTAGCGGTGAAATGCGTTGATATCTAGGGGAACACCAAAAGCGAAGGCAGCAGACTGGAGCATTCCTGACACTGAAACACGAAAGCGTGGGTAGCGAATGGGATTAGATACCCCAGTAGTCCACGCCCTAAACTATCTTCTCTAGATTTTCGGAGTATCGACCCTCTGAGAGTCACAGCTAACGCGTTAAGAGAAGCGCCTGGGTAGTACGACCGCAAGGTTAAAACTCAAAGGAATAGACGGGGACTTGCACAAGCGGAGGATCATGTGGTTTAATTCGATGGTAAACGAAGAACCTTACCAAGATTGGAAATCTAGCTGAAGAATAGTAGAAATATTATTCGTCTCACAAGGACAGCTAGACAGGTGATGCATGGCCGTCGTCAGTTCGTGGTTTGAATTGTTCCCTTAAGTGGGGTAACGAACGCAACCCTCGTTGTCTGTTATATTTGTCAGACGAGACTGCCCCCGCATTTGAGCACAAGCGAAAGCTTGCGAGCAGATGCGGGGGAGGAAGGCGAGGATGACGCCAGGTCAGCATGTCCCTTTGATATCTTGGGCTACACACGTGATACAATGGACACTACAACGGGATGCGACGAGGAAACTCTGAGCTAATCCTAATAAAAGTGTTCTAAGTTCGGATTGAGGGCTGCAACTCGCCCTCATGAAGCTGGATTCGCTAGTAATCACAGGTCAGCTATACTGTGGTGAATACGTTCTCAAGTCTTGTACTCACCGCCCGTCAACTCAAGGGAGCCAGGAATACCCGAAGTTCCCCTTTATGGGGACCTACGGTAAGTTTGGTGACAGGGAGTAAGTCGTAACAAGGCACGGGTAGCGGAAGCTGCTCGTGGATTATTTCAAATGAAAACCGTCAAGTATATATCTTCGGATGTGTATTTGACTTATTGAGTCGGTTTTCAATGCCTCAATTGAGCATTGAAAGGTTTACCTAAACTTTAAATAGGTCGGCAGATTGGAAAGACAATCACAAAGATTCATTTATTTGAATCGGAGAACGGAACAAAAGAAAGAATAATAATAAATCAACAGAAAATGCCGTCGCGAATCAGATTCACGACGGCATTTTCTTATGCATTTTTCATGATTTGTTAAATGTAATTTTCTTGACAAATATCTAGGATATTATACTATTATAAACAGTAGTTTGAATTGATAAACGCCATTAACAAAGAAAGGAAGTTGCTATGAATCAATTAGCGATTATTTTATCGGGAGTTGATGTCGAGCTGGGTGTGATCAATTCTTGGATTAGTCAGTTGGAAAGGTCCATCATAGTGGACAAATTTGTTTATCGTGTGAGGAAATTAAAAATGTTTCAAAATTTATCCGGAGCTTTTTTGATAACGGTGTTGGTGTTTATTACATCTTTGTTTTTACAACTTGTAGTGGATATTTCCCGGTAGTCGATAACTGGCAAGATTGTCAGTGTGAGGACAGCAGAAGGTGAAAGCACCGATCCTGTGGTTATAACCCGAGTTCTGTCGGGAAGGTATGACTCGCAGGAGATTTGGGTGGAGTAGTTTGTCAGACTACTTTATCAAGAGTGCTAAAGATCAGTATGATCTGAGGCACTCTTTTTTTGTTGTTTTTTTTCTGATTTTTTGCTAGATTTATATTATTGCGCGTATAGCTCAGATGGTTAGAGCGCGTCACTGATAATGACGAGGTCCCACGTTCGATTCGTGGTACGCGCACAATTTTAAAAACACCCTGAACGGGTGTTTTTAAAATTGTGCGAGCCGGACTGAGCGAAGGCGAAGGAGGCGGGGTCGCGGAATTTTCTAGCAAGAAAATATCCGTGACCACATTAATTTTCCATGCTATATTTCTTGTAACGGGCGCGTGGCGGAATTGGCAGACGCATACGCTTCAGGTTTGCCCAGAATTAAAATCACGTGTATTATTTTAATTTTGGGCAAAAGACGGAGTAAAATTATTAGCAAGTAATTTTATGAGTCGGGGTCGTGACTTTTTCTGAGCGATGTCAAAGAAAAAAGCCGTGACCGTGATAATTTTAGCGCTGGAATGGCGGAATTGGCAGACGCATACGCTTCAGGTGCGTACGAGAGCAATCTCATAAGGGTTCAAGTCCCTTTTCCAGCACAATTTAGTAGTTCAAGTCCTCTCGCTCCCACAAAAACTTAATCAAAATATGATTTTTTTTGTGAAGTGTAGGTAAAATATTAAGGGCTAACTCGACCCTATTTTTTTGTCTGGATTTTGATAATATGATTCAAATGCAAAATAAAATTTTAAATGAGGCAAAAAACATTCATTTTATAGGAATCGGGGGAATTGGTATTTCTGCTATTGCACGGATGATGCTGGGTGAAGGGAAAAAAGTAAGTGGCTCGGATTCGTCCATATCGGAAATAACGAAAAGTTTGGAAAAAGAAGGTGCAAAAATTTTTGTCGGGCATAATGCAAAAAATATTTCGAAAGAAACGGATTTGGTGATTTACACTGTGGCGATTTCAAAAGAAAACCCTGAATTTTTAGAAGCACAGAAACGAAAAATAAAAACTATTACTTATGCAGAGGCGCTTCACGAAATTTCAAAAGATAAGTTTACAATAGCTGTTTCGGGAACTCACGGAAAGACAACAACGACGGCAATGATTGCAAAAGTGATGATGGATGTTGGTCTTGATCCGACAGTGATTGTTGGTTCTCTTATGAAATTTGAAAATTTTCCAAAGGAGTCATTTTCCAAAGCTAAGGAGACACCTTTAAAAAATTTTCAAACAAATTTTATTGCAGGAAAATCAAAGTATTTGGTTGTGGAGGCTTGCGAATACAAAAGGTCTTTTTTAAATATTGAACCGACAATTGCGGCCATTACAAATATAGACAATGATCACTTAGATTATTATAAAGACATTGTAGACATTCAGTCAGCATTTAATTCCTTTGTAAAAAAAGTCCCCTCGAAGGGATTTGTTGTTTGTAATCCAAAAGATAAAAATATTTCGGGAGCTATTTCAGAAATAAATGGAAAAATAGTAGATTGGTCTAAATTTAAAGCAGATAAATTAAAAATGAAAGTTCCGGGAGTGCATATTAAAAATGATGCGAGTGTCGCACTTGCAGTTGCTCATATTATAGGAATTGATAAAAAGAAAGCTACAAAATCTTTGGAAGAATTTTCCGGAACTTGGAGGAGATTTGAATATAGAGGCAAGAGTAAGTGTGGAGCAGAAATGTATGATGACTATGGGCATCATCCTACAGAGATAAAAGCAACGCTCTCTGGCGCGCGCGAAATGTTTCCTAAAAAACGTATTGTGGTGGTTTTTCAGCCCCACTTATTTTCTCGCACCAAGTTGCTTCTCCACGATTTCGCGCGCGCCTTTTCTGACGCAGATGAAATCATCCTTGCCCCAATTTTTCCGGCTCGTGAGGCATTTGACCCAACAATTTCCTCGGACATTTTAGCAAAAGAAATATCTAAACAAAATAATATGATCGTTTCTTTACCAAACTTTTCCGAAATAGAAAATTATCTCAAAACATGTCTCAAAAAAGATGATGTACTCATTACCATGGGCGCGGGTGAAGCCTACAAGATTTTAGACAATTTATGCTAGTTTTCTAGAGACTCTTTCCTTTTTTCTAAAATATTGTAGATTATATATATGAGTGAATTTTATGTGGTGGGCACACCAATAGGAAATATGGAGGACATTACTTTACGAGCTATCAGAATTTTGTCTGAAGTCGATTTTATTTTGTGTGAAGATACGAGAGTTACAAGAAATATTTTGAAAAAATATTCTATTTCAAAACCGACTATCAGCTATCATACACAAAGCAAACTTTCTAAAATTGATGAAATCATTTTTATGCTAAAAGAAGGAAAAAATCTGGCACTTGTTTCCGATGCCGGCACTCCTACAATATCTGATCCTGGTTCACTGCTTATTTCGCGAATTTTGGCAGAAAGTCCTGATACGAAAATAATTACAATTCCAGGACCTTCTGCATTAGTTTCTGCTCTGTCAGTCTCAGGTTTCCCATCATCAGATTTTCTTTTTCTAGGATTTTTGCCTCACAAAAAAGGTAGGGAAACATTATTTAAAGAAATTGCTAGTTCAGAAAGAACTGTGGTTTTTTATGAATCTCCGCATAGGATTATGAAAACCCTGGAATCATTTAAAAAATTTATTCCAGATAGAAAAATAATGATAGCGAGAGAACTAACCAAGATTTTTGAAGAAACTGTTTTTGGACTTCCCGAAGAGGTTGAAAGATATTTTCTGAATAATTCTGATAAAGTGAGAGGTGAATTTGTCGTAATAGTTTCGCCTAAAAAATAGAAAATTTTGCTAGGGGTGGCGATCCTGTTCCTTTTGAAATACATTACGCAGGCCGACGGGCCGAGTTGAAATTTGGGTAGGGACCCAAATGAAAGACCTTGAACATTTT
>JBAVTE010000020.1:0-1645 GCA_049695975.1 Minisyncoccia bacterium
CAAACAGCGTTAGGGAATGACCATCTAAGGTTAATCGAGATTACCGCCGCCGGGGGTTATGGTAAAACTGCCCTGGCGAGAAAGTTGGTTCTTCCGAACTTACCATGTAAAATCAACTAGCAAAATGCCAATTTAATAAACATCTAAGACTAAAGTTTTTAAAGTTTCTAAATCCATAGCCTCTCCTTTTAATCACCTTCAGTTTATTATTAATTCCTTCCACTGTTCCCTGGGTTGTTCGGTTATCAAAATAGGCAGTTATTTCGTCAATCCACCGCCGAATTGTCTGGCAGCTTTTAGGAAAGTAAGCCATCGCCTTTTTGAGCCAATCACTCAAGGCAAATAATCCCTCATTCCCCTCCGTATTTTTCTCAAATACTTCTCTAAATTCCTCTTTTAATTTGTGCATTTCCCCAAGTTTTGGAGACACTTTATATACTTCTTCCAATTTTTTCCTTTCTTTCTCTACTAAGTCTCCTTCATTCTTTAATAAGGCATATTTGCTCTTGGCTATTCCTGCTAAGATATTTTCTTTATTTTTCTTATTTTTTATCTTAGCTGCCTCTCTTTTTACCTCCTTTCTTGCTTCATCTAGCTCGTTATTTACTTGTTTCATTACATGGAATCTATCCCCTACTATTTGAGCTTGAGGCATTAGTTTTTCTGCCACATTTTTATACCCTATCCACAGGTCTATACTTACTTCCTCTATTTGGCTCAAAACCTCTTCTCCCCAGTGTTTCAGATATTCTGTTAATGCTTCTTCTGTTCTTTTTTCCACTAAGCCTACAATTTTTCCTGTGTCTATATTTACTAACACAGCATAGTAATTTCCTTTTCCCTTTATCATGGCTATTTCATCTATTCCTAGTTTTTTTAGCCCTTGAGGTTTTGCGGTTATTAACTCTTCTCCTAAGTCTTTGAGCATCGTCTCTATTTCTTGTTCGCTTACTCCATTTCTTTCTGCCGTATTTTTGAGATCACTATTCAGGACTTCGGCCACTATTTTTTTTCTAAATCTGTCTGTGTAGGTTCTTTTCTTTGGCAAATAATTTAGTTCTTCTGTGAATTTTTTCCCACATTTCTCGCATCTCATCTGACGACGATTGATTCTCAGATATAATGCCTGTTCTCCAAAGGGTAAATCTCGGATTGTTAATTCATTGTTTTGATGAACTTTTTCCGTTTTACTTCCACAATGAATGCACTGGCTTTCTCTTGACATATTTTCTAAATGTAAAACAATTCCTATATCGGTAATAATTTGATAATTGGTAACGACAACTCCTTCTAGGTGAAGTAGCTCGGTCATTAACTTTAATTGTGGATTTGATGGCATAAGTATAGCTTGTGTCTAAAATTGCTGGTCTTGGCTGTCTATATTTTAAACAATAAATTGCTGTATTGCAAGCATAGTGAACTTTTAAAGATAAATTATTGTTTTATTGGTCAGCAATAATTGTCTGTTTTTTATTTAATTTTACATGACAAGTTCGGAAGAGCCAGAAAAGATTATTTAAAAGTAGCCAAAAAACGTCGTTGTTGTCAAAAAGAAAGACGAGAAGCTATCAAGAAGCAACTGCAATATATCAAAAGAAATCTATCTCAAATAGAGAAATTAATCGAGGGGGGATCAGAGTTAAGT
>JBAVTE010000021.1:0-1738 GCA_049695975.1 Minisyncoccia bacterium
ATGCCATACCAACTCTATTAAGTTATAGTCTGGACTATATTCTGGTAAAAACTCTATTATTAAATTCGGCATTTTCTCTTTTATTTTCTCTAGAAACTCTTTCTTTTTATGAATAAGCTGTTAGTCATTTAAATAGCATATAATGAAAGTAAAAAAGGAGAAAAGTCATGCCAGTAAAAAATTATCTAAAAACGGATGAAAAACAGAAACTACAAAACGAACTAAAATATAATGAACACCCAGATATCAGGGAGAGAATCCTAATATTATTATTACAAAATGATGGTAAAACGCAACAAGAAATAGCAGACTTTGTAGGATGCTCATTAAGAAAGATAGCCTATTGGTGTGTTCATGGAGATGCCAATAACATGGAAAGCCTAAAAGATAAAAGAATGGAAGGGAATTATCAAAAAGCGACTCCAGAATATGTTAACAAACTGATGGAGGTAATAGATAAAGACCCCGAAGAATTAGGTTACGAATTTGGGAGATGGACAGCACAACGATTAGCAACATATTTAGAAGGAGAGACAGGAATAAAGTTAAGTGGAAGTCAGGTAAGAAGAATACTACAATCAAAAAAGTATGTGTATATTTGGGCAAAGTATAGCTTAGAAGAAAGCCAAGACCCAGAAAAAAGAAAGCTATTTAAGGAAAAATTTGATGAATATTTAAAAATAGCAAAAGAGTCGCCAGAGCGTCTCCAGATATGGTTTTGGGATGAATCTGGGTTCAGTTTGAGGGTGTTAAGACGCAAAAATTGGAGCAAAAAAGGAAAAAGAAAAAAAGTGAAGGGAAATAGAAGAAAAGGAAGAGTAAATGTAATGGGAGCGTTAAGACTTTCAGACAAAAAAACACGAGTAGAATTTCTAGAAAAAGGAACAGGAGAAAACTTCTTTAAAGTGTTGGAAGGATTTTATGAAGACATAAAAATAGAATGGTCAGAACAGGGTAATAAAATAGAAAAGTTTGAAATTAACGGGCCAAAAATACTGATTATATTAGATAATGCAAGTATTCATAAAAAGAAAGAGTTTCTAGAGAAAATAAAAGAGAAAATGCCGAATTTAATAATAGAGTTTTTACCAGAATATAGTCCAGACTATAACTTAATAGAGTTGGTATGGCATTCAGCGAAAGAGTTTATTGCAAACCGTCTATTTAAGTCAATAGAAGAACTAGAAGAACTCCTTAACCGATTACTAAATGAGGGGGAGCTAGTTATAAACTGGGGGCGGAAGCTAAAAAACAAGGGTAACGCTGTCAATGCAGTTTAAATGCTCAACAGCTTATCGATTTGCTCATATTCAGAAATTGGTCATTAATCAGGATAATGGCCCTGAAAACCATTCGCGTCGTACTCAATTTATGAAACGTATTGTCGATTTTTCGATAGCATCTCAATTGACTTTGCAGTTAGCTTATTATCCTCCTTATCACAGCAAGTACAACCCGATAGAACGTTGTTTTGGCTGGCTGGAACAACATTGGAATGGCAGTTTACTTGATAGCGTCGAAACTGTACTTAATTTCGCTAGAACTCTTACCTTTAAAAGCCATAGTCCCGTTGTCCAATTGCTAGAAACCGTTTATCGCTCTGGGGTTAAACTCACCAAATCGGCAATGGCAGAAATTGAAACACGGATTAAACGTCTTCCCTCTCTTGAAAAATGGTTTGTGGAAATTTTGCCTAAACCCCCATAACCATTGGATCATTTTTTTTATGGTGTTCTCT
>JBAVTE010000022.1:0-17683 GCA_049695975.1 Minisyncoccia bacterium
CCCCAGGATAAGATGAGCCGACATCGAGGTGCCGAACTCCGCCGTCGATATGAACTCTTAGGCGGAACTAGCCTGTTATCCCTAGAGTAGCTTTTGTCCGATAATCTCCGATCGCATCTAATGCGAGTCGTCGGTTCACTTTGCTCTGCTTTCGCACCTGTTTGATGTGTAAATCTCACAGTCAAGCTAGCTTGTGCCAATACACTATCACCACGGTTTCCATTCGCGGTTAGCTAACCTTAATAGGCTCCTCCGTTACTTTTTAGGAGGATAGCGCCCCACTAAAACTACCCACCAGATACTGTTTCTATACAGTTTTTATGTACAGATTAGAATATATATTCAAAAAGAACGGTATTTCACTTGCGGATCCACTTTTCCCGAAAGAAAAACTTCAAATCCTCCCGTCTACGCTACGCATTCAAAACATATACTCAATATCAAGTTGCAGTAAAGCTTCTAGGGTCTTTTCGTCTAACTGCAGGTAACCGGCATCTTCACCGGTATTGCATTTTCACCGAGCTGATCTTCGAGACAGTTTCCCACTCATTACACTATTCAAGCGCGTCTGAACTTACCAGACAAGGAATTTCGCTACCTTAGGACCGTTATAGTTACGGCCGACATTCACCAGGGCTTACGACAATCACCATCACATCTTGCGACATGACAACGTCGTCGGTTGACCTTCTGGCATTGGTCAAGTGTCACCCCCTATACATCGTCTTACGACTTCGCAGGGAGCTGTGTTTTTGTTAAACAGTTAGCAGGAAATCTTTAGCTGCGGCCCTTCTTGCGAAGGGCAAGCCTTATTGCGAACTTACGGCTGCTTCTTTGCCGAGTTCCTTGAAGATCTATCACTCGTTCGTCTTACTCTACTCGAGCAAACCACCTGTGTCGGTTTGCGGTACGGTTTCTATATGTTTATGCTTAGAAAATTTTCTTGGAAGCTTGCTTTGTTTAATCCCCCGCGCCGAAGCGCAGAATTTCCGCTTTGCTTGGATTTATCATTAAAGAAAGACATCCGGACTTACCTGGACATCACCCTCACAACACGAACACAAATCCGATAATGTGCTAAACATACTAAACTTCGTCAATTCATCGCAACATACAGAAGTCATGGAATATTAACCATGTGTCCATCGGGTTCGGCTATCGCCATCCCCTTAGGGCCGACTAACCCTTCGCTGATTACCATCGCGAAGGAAACCTTGGTTTTTCGACGTGCAGGATTCTCACCTGCATTGCGGTTACTTGTGCCAACATTCTTACTTCCAAACGCTCCACCATGGGTCACCCCTTTGGCTTCATTGCAGATTGGAATACTCTCCTACCACTATATTCTGCCGAAGCAGAATCTAATCCTCAGTTTCGGTATTACACTTAATCCCGATTATCTGCGGCGCATAATCTCTTAGCAAGTGAGCTGTTACGCTATCTTTAAAGGATGGCTGCCTCTAAGCCAACCTCCTTGCTGTCTGAGAAAAAACACCACCTTAAGTATACTTAGTGTAAATTTAGGGACCTTAAATAGAGATGCGGGCTGTTTCCCTTTTGACCATGGGGCTTAGCCTCCACAGTCTAACTGCCAGACAATTTATTTCTAGTATTCGGAGTTTGATAGGTCTCGCGGTATTTCTACCTGTCGAGACCTTCCAGTGCTCTACCCCTAGAAAGTACATCTGACGCTAGCCCAAAAGCTATTTCGGAGAGAACCAGCTATTACCAAGCTCGATTAGCTTTTCACTTCTTACCTCAAGTCATCCGAGAGTTTTGCACGGCTCAACGGTTCGGACCTCCCCATCGATTTCTCAATGGTTCATCCTGCTCAAGGCAAGCTCGCTCTGGTTTCGGGTCTGATGTATAAAACAAACGCACTATTAATACTCGCTTTCGCTATGGCTCCACCCGGCAAAGGGCTTAGCCCGCTTCATACATCAACTCGTTGGCTCATTCTTCAATAGGCACGCCGTGACGGACTGGACACTATGACTAACCACTAACAAAAATTTAAATAATTTTTTAGAACACAAAAATTTCTTACAAAAAATCTGCATTCTAAAAAATAATAATTTGAATTTTTGCAAGTTAGACACAATGTCCAGCCCGCTCCGACTCCTTGTAAGCATATGGTTTCAGGTCTATTTCATCGCCCTCACCGGGCTACTTTTCACCTTTCCCTCACGGTACTAGTTCACTATCGATCTTAAAGAATATTTAGCCTTACCGGTTAGTTCCGGCAGATTCCCTCAAGCCACTCGTGTCTTGAGGTACTCAAGAACAACAACAGAAAAGATATTTTATTTTCGCGTACGGGACTATTACCCCCTAGGGTTCCACTTCCCAGTGGATTCCGCTAACAAAATATTTTGTAACTTTTCCCATATAAATATGAAGCTGTCGTCTTACTACACCGACCACAAACTTTATACACAATCTGTCATTCCTGTGAAGTCAAGAATGCAGTTTTTTATTTTGTACAAAGTTTGTAGTCGGTTTGGGCTGTTTCCTTTTCGCTCGCCGCTATTTAGGAAATATCGTTCACTTACGTGAACATTGTTTTCTATTCCTCCAGGTACTGAAATGTTTTACTTCCCTGGGTGTGCATCTTGCATCAAGTGCAAGATTTCTGACAAAGTCAGAAGGGTTTCCCCATTCGGAAATCTTCGGATCAAAGGTTGCTAGGCACCTCCCCGAAGCGTATCGCCGCCAAACTGCGTCCTTCATCGCTTCTTTAAGTCTAGGCATCCACCATATGCTCTTAAATTTCTTATTAGGAAATTTAAAAACCACAATTTTTATTATTTTTTTCGGTCTGTTGTATAAAATCAATCATACAACAAACATTTTCTTTACGTTTATCAAACGTAAAAAGCCTGCCTGTCTATAATATCTATAAAAGACCCACGAGTTATCTTGCGATAACAAATTGGTGATATTATGACAGAATTACGATTAAAACTTTTTATCAAAAGTTCAATCTTGTTGTCAAAAATCTTTCATTCGGCAAAAAACAAAAACCGCTTCTTGGCGGCTAGATACAGACAACTCTTTTAAGAGAGCTCGCTATATTCCCCGCTTAAAAAATTGATTTTGTTTTAACATATCTGCGTAATGAAGAGTATATAGGAAACAAAAATAAAGTCAAGCAAATCTAAACTTTTTTTTAACTAATATCGTGGACAGTAAAAAAACCAGCAAAATACTGGTTTTTTACCTTGTTTTTAAATTATAATTAACTATTCCAAAATTCCATCCAAATTTACATCATACAAAATAGCTTCTTGAATCAATTTATAATTGATTATTTCTTCTTTTTTAAACCAAAGATTAATTTCATTTTTGGCTTCTTCTACAGAACCAGAAGCATGAATTAGATTTCTAATAGCTCTACCATCTGTATCAGACATCTGATATGAATCAAGAACAAAGTCACCTCTAATGGTACCTACATCTGACGAAAGTGGCTCCGTGCCTCCAACTATTTTTCTAACAATAGGAACAGCATGCGCCCCCTGCCAAACCATCGCTACCACCGGTCCACTTGTAAAATATTTTTTCAAAACTTCCAAAACCCTATTACCCAATTTTATTGGATCCATTGACGGAGGAACTTGTCCTTTTGATTCATAGCCTTTGATGGATTTTTCCCCGACTTTTCTTACCCATTCTTTGTCTAAGGTATAATGACTTCCTGCCATATCTTCTGTTGGTATAAGCATTTTCATTGCAACAAGTTTTAATCCAACTCTTTCAAATCTTCCAATAATTTCTCCAATAAGAGATCTTTGGACCCCATCTGGTTTTACTATTACAAATGTTTTTTCTGTTTTCATCCCGTTAGAGATTAATGTGTTATGAATTGCACACTAATCTAAATTAATTTTAATAAATATTGATATTCTTTTAAACTCTTTTTCTGTATGGAAACAATCGGATTGTTTCTTATCTCTAACGGGATTCGCCCCGTCAATTAAATTTTTATATCTTTGTTAATATTCGGATCGAAGAAAGATTTTTGTTCCTGCTTCACTTCCGGCTTCTTGTATTTCAGCATTATTTCTTCTTCTACCAAGCTACGATCTCTTCCATATTTCAGATATGAAAGTTCTTTCATATTTTCAATATAAGACATCTCGCCTCTTGGTGGAAATGGGATAAAAATACTAAAAGGTGTCTGAGGAACACCGTTGGATAACATCTTAACACAAGCATTCAAATTTTCAATATTCGACAAATCTTTTTTAGAAAAAGTCGGACCAAATTGTTTTTCCAAATATTCTGCATCTTCGGAACTCACACGGAAGGAAGCGACGGAACCCACATTTCCAAAGACAGAATCACGAATTTTTTCTTCAAGCTGGGCGATAAATTGATGCGCCACTGTCAAAGATAATTTATATTTTCTGGCTTCGGAAAGGATGGTGGAAATAGAATCTGTAGTAACATTTTGAAATTCATCAATGTAAAGATAAAAAGGCGGAAGGTCTGCTTTACCAAATGAATCCACACGAGAAAGTGCCGACATCAAAAGTTTGCCGACGACAATGAGTCCTATTAGGTTTGAATTTATATCGCCAAGTTTCCCTTTGGCGAGATTTACCAAAAGAATTTTTTTGTTATCCATTACGTCGCGGAAATTGAAGGAAGATTTTTCTTGAGCGATGATTGGTCGCATAATATCGTTTGCAAGAAAAACATCAAATTTACTAACAATGTAAGGCACTATATTTGCAAGAGATGCTTCCCCACCAGCTTTTTCTGCGACTTCTTTCCAAAACTGAACAACAAGAGGATTTTTACATTTTGAAAGCTTTAATTCCCTAAAAACTTTGTTTGAAAGTACACGCGAAACATCGAGAAGTGTATTTCCGGAAGATGGATCCTCCAAAACAAGCATTACAGAATTTCTGAAGTATTGTTCAAACATGGGACCTCCAGCAACTTTCATATCAAATAATTTATTAAAAATAGAGAGCATTTCGTTGACCACAAAAGTCTTCTGCTCGGGATGGTCCTGATCATATTCAAGCATATTGAGAGCCATCACTCTTTCGGTATTGCTTGGATCAAAATAAATCACATCCTCCGCTCGTTCTTTCGGAATATAAGAAAGAACATCTTGAATATCAGAACCGTGTGGGTCTATCATACATACCCCATTTCCTTCAATAATATCCTGCCGAATCATATTTTTTAATAAAGTAGTTTTACCAGTACCGGTTTGTCCGATAATATAAAAATGTCGAAGTCTATCTTCTGGAGTCATCCGGATTTCTGTCTCCACTCCTCTATACTGGTTCACCCCAAGCGCTACCCCTTCTTTCGACATCCCTAATGGCGCCGGCGCAGAAATTGATTTTACTTGCTTTAGTTGATTTGAAGCTGAAAAATAAAAATCCGGTAAATGCATGAGAGATGCAATCTCTCTAGAATCAAGAGGAATGTTTTGATCCTCGTCAAAAACCCTGAAAGAAAAATTCCTAAAATTTTTGACAAGAGCCCTCCCCGAGACTCTGTTCCAAACAAAAGAATTCCCCATCGGTAATGTAAATTGATTGAAAGCTGATTCTATTTCACCAGCAATAGCCCCTGCTCTGTCCTCCGTCTTTGCGGATACAGCTATTTTAATATTTGTCATAAATATCGGAGTAGAAATCTTTTGTTTTACAAGATTCATAGAAATCTCATCCGGCCTTGCATCTTCTTTTGGCTTTTCCTCAACCTTAAAAAACTTCATTGCCTCTCCGAAAAATCCCGATTCCATTTCTCGGATAGCGACGGAAAGTTTTTTGCCTTTATTCAGCTCGTTGAAACCTTTCCTATATATTTTATTGTATTTTTCTCCACACGGTTTTACAATGACTTGTATAGAAGCGCCTTCAGTTTCTTTTGAAAGTTTTGAGAAACTATTGATAATAACATTCATCGGATCATAATCGAATGTATCAAAAGTCCCTATTGGTAAAATAGGATGATTTTTCAGGCGCGCTACGGAAACAATAGAAGATCCCGCTTCGTTAAAAATATTGTAATCGTCTTTTCTTTCTATAAGATATGCTTCTGGAAAAATAGAAAGGATATGTTTTTCAAAAATCCCTTTAGCATTGTCCGGAATCGCAACATAAAAAATAATGTCTTCTCTGTGATTAGAATTTGCAAGTTCCATAGAAAAATATTCCACTCCGCGAGCAGAAGATATAGAAAGCATACCAGAATAAAACTGCTCCATTTTTGAAATAATTTCTTTACTTGGTTTCTTGCCACTTTTTTCGTCTTCTTTGCTTGTTATAGGCAAATTGATTTCATACAATGACATTGCGAGCGCCTTAAAAATGGGATTCTTTTCTAATTTAATATTAAAACCGACCTTCACATATTGAACCAAAAATCTATGAAAATCATCTTCAATGTGTGGGTCCTGCATTTTTTCAACAATAGACAAAGTGTTCAACATCCCCTTTTCAGTAAGAATGGACACGAGCTCCTCCATCTTTTTATCATGTTCTTCTGATGCAAGTTCTAAGACGATAGCGTCAGAATGTTCCACAGGTATTGCATAATCTTTTTCTAATACTTCTTTAGGTGATCCATTATATTCATATAATTTATGAGAAATTACTTTTTCTCTTTCAAATTTAATACCCGATTTTTCAAGTTCTTTTTCTCTCTTTACCACTTCAGCACGCAAAAAATCTAGTTCCTCCTGTGGGTTTTTAAAAGTAGTATTTTTTTCCAAACCAAGTCCTTCCATATAGGAGAAATTATACCTTATTTATCAGAAATAAAAAAGAAGAACAGTGTCTTATTCCGTAATCACCACTACCCCGTCTTTTGTAAAAGCAATTGTGTGTTCAAAGTGAGCACTTCTTTTTCCATCTTTTGTTTTAAAAGTAAAACCGTCTTTGCTTTGAACCACATCTTTCGTTCCCTCATTTAACATCGGCTCTATGGCAATCACAAGTCCTTTTTCTATTTTTTCTCCTCTACTTTTTTCACCATAATTTGGTACAAATGGGTCTTCGTGTACAGCATATCCGACTCCGTGTCCACAAAGAGTTTCTACAATTCCGAAACGAAATGGCTTTGCAAATCTTTCTACGGCATAGCCTATGTCACCGATTGTTTTTGCTTTTTTTGCAGAGTCAATCGCAACCCGAAGTGCTTCTCTTGTGACATTTATAAGTTTAAGACCTGCCTCGTCTACATTTCCTACTGGCACCGTAATAGCCGAATCAGTAATCAATCCTTTGTGGATAAGTCCCATATCAAGAGAAATAATATCTCCATTTTTTATTATTTTTTCTACGCTTGGAATTCCGTGAACAACCTCATCGTTTATAGAAACACAAAGAGATGCTGGATATGATTTTCTATCGCCTTTTCCTTTATAATTTAGAAAAGCTGGCTTGTCACCATTTTCCGTAGCTAGTTTGTAAGCTAGATCATCCAGTTCTTTTGTACTCACCCCCACTGCCACCTTTTTTTCTACTTCTTTCAAAATATAAGCAAGACGAATCCCCCCTTCTCTTAAAATTTTTATTTCTTCTTCTGTCTTTAGTCTAATCATTACTATTCGTTAAAAACTTTTTTCATTAGTTCAATATGAACATCTTCAATAGTTTGTTCACCGTTAATACTCACAAAATTATAATTAGGATTTTCTTTAAAATAATTTATTACAGGCATAACATCTGTTTCAAACCAGGATAGTCTTTTCTTGATAGCGTCTTTATTGTCATCTTTTCTAGCGCGACTATATAGACGTTCTTCCGCCCATTTATTACTAACATCTATATATACAAGAGTAGGTTTTTTAATATTATAAAATTCCATAGTATCATTCAAAAGTTGAGCTTCTCTGAGTTTCCTTGGGGCACCATCAAAAACCAAGTTTTCCGTTCCTGTATAGTTTTTTACTAAATAATTGGTCCACAAAGAAACTATAACGGCTTCTGGAATAAGAAAACCTTGTTCCATAACAAATTTTGTCTTTTCTTGTGTATATCCACTTTCCTTAGAAAAGGCTCTGATCAAAGAACCACTCTCAATATGAAGGGTTTTAAATTTATTTTGTTTTTCATTAAGATGTTTTATTAAGAGTTCTATTTGTGTTCCCTTACCACAACCAGATCTGCCCATTATAATAAATACTCTTCCCAAAATATCTTCATTTGTTAAATTAGTCATGATAAAAGTGTAGCAGAAATTAGATAAAAATCAAAATGTATTTTAATACTATTATTAAAATCCCTTTTTCCAACTAATATTCTCTAATAGAAATCTGTGCCTCTATTTTTTTGATAAGATCAATAACAACAGAAACCACGATAAGGAGAGCAGTACCACCAATCGCCATTGAGCTGATACCAGTGATATTTTGTACGATAGTCGGAAGGACAGCAATCAAACCCAAAAATATGGCTCCAACCAATGTAATTCTTGTAAGAACTTTTCCTAGATACTCTGCTGTGGAAGCACCTGGTCTTACGCCCGGTATAAATGCACCATTGTTCTGGAGATTGGTAGAAACTGATTCTGGATCAAAAGTGACTGCAGTATAAAAATATGTAAACAAAAATACTAAAATAAAATAAGAAACTCCATAAACCCATGAATTTGAAAGGAAATTGTAAATATTGGTTGCAATGATTTTTACCATTTCACTTCCTCCAGCCGTGGTAAAAAACTTTGCAATCATTTGGGGAAACATCAAAATAGAAAGAGCAAAAATAATAGGAATGACTCCGGCCTGATTTACTCTGAGTGGTAAATATGTAGACACACCGCCAGTGGTTTTTGAACCTCGAATTCTCTTTGCATAAGTCACTGGAATAGGCCTTTCTGCTTCAGATACATAGACCACACCAAGGATAACAATAATAAACACGACAATAAAAGCTAAATACATTGGTATTTGTGATACATCGAAGGTTAAATATGCTCTAGAAATATCTGAAGGTAGTTTTGAAACAATACCCGCAAAAATAATAATAGATGTTCCGTTTCCTATACCAAATTCTGTCATAAGCTCACCAATCCACATAAGCAACATCGCACCAGCAGTAATGATAGCGATACTTGTAATCATTTCTATAAAACCGAGTTTTAATACGAGACCAGAATTAATAAGCAAAGAAAGGTATGCAAATCCTTGGACAAAAGCGATGGGAACAGTAAGAAGTCGGGAATATTGAGCAAACTTTTTCTTACCAGCCTCACCTTCTTCATGATACATTTCCTTCATCTTAGGAACCATCATTGTTAAAAGTTGCATAATAATAGATGATGTAATATAGGGGCCGACTCCAAGCATTACGATAGAAAGTCTACTAAGCCCTCCTCCTGAAAAAACATCTATCAAACCTAGAAATTGGTTGCTAGAAAAAAAAGTAGCAAGTTTGGATGAATCAATCCCAGGCATAGGAATAACAGAAAGTAATCTAAATATCAAAAGCCCTCCAAATACAAACAATATCCTGTTTCTCAAGCTTTTGTCTTCTAATATTATCTTTATTTTACTCCAAAAATTCATAGGTTATTTTATATTTCCACCTGCCTTCTCTATCTTTATCTTTGCCTGTTTAGAAACAGCACAACCCAAAATAGTTAATTTTTTCTCCACTTCGCCACCACCCAAAATTTTTACAACAGGATTTTTCCCTTTATAAATTTCCAAAAAACCGTTTTTTACAAGTGTTTGTGGACTGACTGTATCACCACTTGAAAAAACAGCATCTAAATCTCCAATGTTTATACAAGAAACATCATACGGCTTAATAGTTCTAAAAGCGTAACCCCTAAGCTTAGGAAGTTTTTTGATAAGGTCTCTCATTTCTGGACGTACTTTGTGACCGGCTCTTGCTGTCTGTCCTTTTCCGCCTCTACCTGAAGTCTTACCTCTCTTGCCTCCTCTACCCACAGAGATAGACTTTTTATTTTCAGTTTTTCTTTTTAAATTGTGTTTTTGCATATTATTTTATTTACTCAGACAAATTTAATCTTATTTATGATTTATTCACCTCCTCTATTTCTTCTTTTTTTGAAATTTCTTCTGGTTTTGTTAAAGATGAGTTTTTCTTTTTTGTAAAGACACGGAGGGCTTCTATTGTAGCTCTTGCCATATTGAGCTTATTTTTCGAAGAGGAAATAATCTTTGCGGTAACATCATTCATACCGGCAAGCTCAATAACATTTTTCACAGCACTTCCGGCAGTGACACCCTTACCTGGAGTTGGCATTACAGAAACAGTAGCACTACAATATTTTGCACGAACAATATGAGGAATAGACATATTTTTTACAAAGTCTAGCTTAATCATATTTTTCTTGGCATTTCGAAGAGCTTTCTCTATGGCGAGTGATGTATCGATAGCTTTCCCCGTACCAATACCTACAGATCCTTTTCTATTTCCAGCTACAAGCCAAACAGAAAAACTAAGTCGTTTTCCTCCTGATGTAACTCTAGTAACTCTTCTAATATTAAGAATTTTCTGGTCAAATTCTGGTTTAACTCTAGCTTCACGAGATGAAAAACTTTTTCTAGGATTTTTACTTCTATCAAAATTACTTGGACCACGAGAATCACCTGATCCACCCATTGGTCTTCTGCCAAAAGTACCAAAAGGCCTTGGACTTCTTGAAAAAGTTCCTGCTCCAGTGGAAGATGGTTTTATACCTGGTGCCACAGCAGATGCCACCGGTGTCGGTGTGCTTGGCGCTATATTTGTATTGTTATTTTCTGTAGTCATATAATATTAAAATTTAAGTCCACCCTCTCTTGCTCCATCTGCAAATGCCTTGACCTTGCCAGTATAAAGGAAACCTCCTCTGTCAAATACGATTTTGGTTATTTTCTTTAAAAGAGCGAGCTTGGCTATTTCTTGTCCAGCATTGATAGATTTTTCTAAGAAAGTCTTACCTTTTGCCTTGCTTGAAGAAAAACTGACAAGTGTAGTGCCAGAAACATCATCGATAATCTGTCCATATATTGCTTTATTTGATCTGAAAACTGCGAGTCTAGGCATCTCTTTAGTACCAGAAACTTTTGCTCGAATTCTGTGATGTCTTCTTATTACTTTTGCTTTTCTTGAATTTATTTTTTTCATAAATATTTGCTTAGAAACTATACAGTCTTTTTACCTTCTTTTCTTCTGATGATTTCATCACTGTATCTAATACCTTTACCTTTATATGGTTCTGGTTTCTTCAATGCTCTTATTTCGGCAGAAAAACTACCAACTAAATCTTTGTTTATTCCGGAAATCGTAAGAATACCCTTTTCTGAAGTTACTTTTAATTCTTTTGGAATTTGCACTTCAATAGGATGAGAAAAACCTAATCTAAAAGTAATTTTAGTACCAGAAACATCACCCTTGTAACCAATACCTTCTATAATAAGTTTTTTTTCATAGAGTTTGTTTACACCCTTGATCATATTTGTGATGTGAGAAGCAATAGTCCCCCAAAGCGCATTCAATTCGATAGTGGTCTTTGCAATTGAAAGATTAATTTTACCATCTTTGATATCAATCTTTACTCCTGCTGGTATTTCTTTTTTGAGCTCACCGAGTGGACCTTTGACTATGACAAAATTTCCAGAAACTGTAACTTCTGTTTTTGCTGGGATAATTATTTCTTTTTTTCCAATTCTTGACATATTATTACCAAATTTTAAATAAAACTTCACCTCCAACTCTTTCTTTTCTTGCCTCCTTATCTGTCAAAATACCTTTTGGAGTGGAAAAAAATGTTCTGCCAAATCCATTCAAGAAAGGTCTGATGTCCTTATAGCTTTCGTAAACTCTTTTTGATTGTTTTGAAATTCTTTGGACATCGGTTACTCTAGATGTATTACCCTCTGTATAGGCAAGAGTAATTTCAATTTTATTTGATTTCTTTTTCTTTGAAATTTCTTTAATAAAACCTTCTTTTAAAAGAGCCCTCGCGATAGCTTCTTTTATTTTTGAATTATAAAACTCTACGGTTTCCTTTCCCGCGATATTGGCATTTTTGATACCGTTTACAAAATTTGAAATTGGGTCTATTACCATGATGATTTTGTTATTCCTGGAATTTTTCCTTCGTTTGCAAATTCTCTGAAGCAAATTCTGCAAAGATCAAAGGCTCTCATATATCCAGCCTTTCTTCCACATCTAAAGCATCTTCTTACAGCTCTTGTAGAAAATTTTGGTTTCTTTTTTGATCTTGCTATCGTTGAAGTTTTTGCCATTACAAAAGTAAATTAAAACGAAGCTGTTAAAAGCTCGTCCAGCCATATTAGCAAGAAGTAAGAGATAAGTCAACACACAGATTTAAATACTTTTAAAAAAGGACCGTCCATTTTATGGACGGTCCTTTTTTATTTTTAGTGAATCTTAATTATTTAGCCACGCCCTTTTTAAAAGGAAATCCGAGATATTCAAAAAAAGTTTCGGCGGTTTTTTTATCTTTTGCTGTAGTGACTATGGTGACAGCCATTCCAAAAACATCTTTCAAATCTTCATCAGAACTCTCTGGAAAAATAGTATTCTCTTTCATTCCAATACTTAAATTACCCATCTCATCTATACCACTTTTAGAAATTCCTCGAAAGTCCTTGGTTCTAGGAAGTGCCACAAAAACAAGTTTATCAATAAAATCAAACATTCTTTGTCCACGAAGCGTGACCGCTACTCCAACAGTATCACCTTCTCTCACTTTGAATGAAGCGATAGACTGCTTTGCGCCTTTAATCATTGCTTTTTGCCCAGTAATTTTGGCAATTCTATCTTCAATAATTTTTAATTTATTTTTATCTTTAAGAGAGCCTACTCCAACATTCACCACAATCTTTGTGACTTTTGGTGCTTGCATTTTATTTTTAAGTTCGAGCTTGTCCTTAAGTAAATCAAATGCTTTATTTTGTTTTTCTTTTAATGAAATCATAAAATTTTATTTAAATTTCTTTACCGGTTTTTTTGCTGACTCTGATTGTTTTACCAGCAATTAGTTTTCTGGCAGATCTGACAGCTTTGCCATTTTCCATAAGCATCACATTTGAAGCATCTATAGGCATTACTTTTTCTATGATCTGACCTTTACCATCTGACTTTGTCGCCTTTTGATGTTTTTTGTGCATATTAATACCCTCCACTACAATCAATCCTTTTCTAGGAATTGCAAGCACAATTTTACCGGTTTTACCCTTGTCTTTTCCGGCCATTATCATGACATTATCTCCTTTTTTTACTTTTAATTTCATATTATTATTTTATACTATTTCTGCAGCAAGAGATGCAATCTTCTGATAACCTAGTTCTGCAATCTCTCTAGGGATTGGACCGAAAACTCTACCGGCGATAGGGTCCATTTTACCTTTTTCTAGAATTACAACTGCATTTTCATCAAATCTGATATAAGAGCCATCTTTTCTTCGGAGAGGTTTTCTTTGTCTCACAACAACAGCATACAAAACATCTTTCTTTTTGGCCATTTTTCTAGATTCAGCTTTTTGAACTGAAAGAATAACAATCTCCCCTATCTGTGCCCATCTTTTCTTTGAACTTCCAAGTACCTTAAAAATTCTGCCGATTTTTGCACCAGAGTTGTCTGCTATTTGAACTATTGTTCTATCTTGTATCATAAATTTATTTTTCTAAAACCTTAAATCTTTTGTTTTTTGAAATTGGTCTCGTTTCGATAATATCTATAAGCTCTCCAACTGTATGAGTATTTGCTGGACTATGAACCAAATACTTTTTGTCTCTTTTTATAAACTTACCATATTGAGGATGTTTATTGTATGAACTTACAGAAACTGTTATAGTGTCTTTCATTTTTGTAGCTACCACTACACCATGTAAAACTTTACCATTTCCTATATTCTTTTTTGTTGATTTTTCTTCCATAATATTTTATTTAATTTCCCTGGAATTTATAATTGTCAAAATCTGGGCAATCTCTTTTCTTAAATTAAAACCTTCTTTGGTATTTTTAACCTTGCTTCCAGATACTCCAAATCGAAATTTTCGAAGAGACTCTCTTTTTTCATAAAGAATAGTTTCAAGTTCTGCTTTTGTTTTTTTAATTAAATCCTTCATAGTATTATCTTGCTATAATTTTTGTTTTTATAGAAAGCTTTGTTCCTCCTTTTCGAAGCATTTCTCGAGCCGATGCTTCATCTACTCCATCAACCTCATAGAGTACTCTGCCCGGCTTGATTGCAACTTCATATCCTTGCACTTCTCCTTTACCTTTTCCCATTTTGACTTCAGCAGGCTTCTGAGTATATGGCTTGTCTGGAAAAATGCGTGTCCAAAGCTTCCCTGTCTTACTCATTGAGTGAGCGATTGTTTTTCTGCCTGATTCTATTTCATTTGCGGTAAGTCGTCCAGCAGTGATCGCTTTCAAACCAAAAGATCCAAAAGAAATCTTGGTTCCTCTTGTAGCCACACCAATCTTGGTTGGATGTTCTCTAAATGTATGGCTCTTTCTAAATTTTACTTTTTTAGGAAATAACATATATTAAAAATTATTTATCACTACCTGGGGTTGATCCGCCTTTTGCAGAAAAAATATCCCCTCTATATATCCAAACCTTTATTCCAATATCTCCATATGTCATATGAGCTTTTTCAGGAGCGTAGTCAATGTCAGCTCTGAGAGTCTGAAGTGGAATTCTACCCTTTTTGAGAGTTTCACATCTTGCGATCTCAGCACCCCCGAGTCGTCCCCCGAGATAAATTCTGATACCTTGAACATCTCTATTGGCCATTATTTTCTCAATGGTTTGCTTCATTACTCTTCTGAAAGGCAATCTTTTTTCTAAACCTTCGGCAATCATTTGAGCTACAATAGCTGCATTTGATTCTGGAGATTTTATTTCTTCAATATCAAGCTTAAAATCTTCTGGAATAGAAAGTTTCATCCTTTTTGCAAATTTTAATATATCTTGTCTCACTTTTACAGTTCCCTCTCCATTTCTACCTATCATAATTCCTGGCCTTGAAGTTTTGATTATCAATTTGCAGGATTTATCATTTCTCTCTATTTCAATAGAGGAGACATACATACCTCTAAACTTTTTCTCCAAATATTCTCTTAAAATAATATCCGCCTTCAAAAATTCTTGATATCTTTTATCAGAAGAAAACCACCTAGATTTCCATCCTCTCAAAATTCCTATTCTATGTGCATATGGATGAACTGTGTGTGACATATTATTTTTTATTTACCTTTTTAACATAAGCCTCTTTTTTGATTTGGCTTTTTGTTTTTGGCATATTTTCTATTATATCAAGCTCTATAAAAATGTGGCTATTTCTCTTTTTTATAGGATAAGCCATACCTCTCGCTCTTGGCATTCTTCTTTTTAAAACAACGCCTTCATCTACTGTAATTTTTTTTATAAAAAGGATATCTTTTTCCAAACTAAAATTATTTTTAGCATTTGCAATGGCGGAATCCAAAAGATCCAATATCGGCTTTGATGCTCTCTTCACTGTAAACTCAAGGGTGTTTTTTGCATCCTCTACTTTTTTCCCTTTTATAAGATTTGCCAATAATCTGACTTTTCTCGGGGACTGTCTATAATCATTTAATTTTGCGGTAATCATAATTATTTTTTGGTTTCTGTTGTGGCTTTAGCAGATTTGGCGGTAGCTATCTCGGCTTCCTTGGCTTTTATATCAATATCTTTCTGCATCTTTCCTCCATGTCTTGTAAACTTTCTTGTAGGAGAAAATTCACCAAGTCTGTGTCCTACCATATCTTCGGTCACAAGCACTTCTATATGCTGTCTGCCATTGTGAACTCCAAAATTAAAACCGACCATTTCAGGAGATATCTGACTGGCTCTTGACCATGTTTTGATAACTCCAGTTTCCACAGGTTTTTTGCCTTCTATTTTTTTTAGAAGTCTCTCATCCACATATGGGCCTTTTTTAAGTGATCGTGCCATAATTTTAGCGAAATAAAACAATAAAAGCTCATAGAGCTTCAAGACACTATGTTAGCAAAATATAAGATAATGTCAACTACCTTCCCTATTCAATAGGCGAAGCGTTTTGAATTTGGCTATTTTCACCTTCAAAACAATTTAAAACACTTATCAATAAAATACTGGATCCTATAATAATAGCGAATGTAATAAAAAATTTTAAAAATGTTTTGTTTAGCATCAGCTAGATTATACCACTAATTTAAATCAAAAAAAGTTCCTCGAATACCATAGAAAACAGTTGCTGGAAAAGATAAGACTTTTTGCCAAAAACTTATTTTTTTAGATAATACTTTTGGTGGATTTTCTTGTATTACTTTGTTTTCTAGTTTAATAGTTTTATCTATTCCATCAGAAACGCTCATCAAATTTTCTACAGTTGCTTCTGAGGTTTTGGTATTTTTATTTAAAATATTTTCCTTGTTTACCAAAACCAATATATTTATTAATTTATTTACTTCATCTGTACTTACTAAATCATTTCCTATAGGTGCCACAGATATAGTGTTTTTGGTTGTAGTTCCTAGAGCTAAATTCGTTGGATTTTCGCTCTGTTTGCTCACTGGTTCAAATGACAAAACCTCTTTATTCTGTGAGTTCAACAGCACAACTTTATTACCCGCCACAGATAGTTTCGTACATTCTTTATCAAAAATAATTTGCTTTCCTGCACCAATAATAGTATCGCTCGGAAATGAATACTCTTTATAATATGATTTCAAGATAAAACCACCAAGATTCACTTCATACTTACCAATATTTTTCAAAGAAATAGATTCATCTGGCAATACAAACATTTGTAAATTTGATTCCAAAACCGTAACTTTTGTGCGAGATGAACCGTGGGCGTCACCTGCAGATGCGTTGAGTACAACTACATATTCACCAGCATATTTATAAGAATGATAAACCTCTGCCCCATTTCCTACATATCCATCGCCAAAGTTCCAAACAAATTTTTTATTTCCACTCAAACCTTTTGCTTGTTTATAATTTACTTTAAATAATATAGGAGAATCAACAAAAGCCACTCTGTCACGACCAGCACCAACGACAAAAGTTTCCACTGATTCAGTTTCTAATGAAGTCAACGCTTCAACTGCATTATGAGTCTCTACATTGGTTAAAATATTATTATCTGAGGTCGTGGAAGTAGAAGAATTTAAAACAGAATCTGTTGTTATATTATATTGACTAGTACTGGAAGAAACTGTTCCATCACTTGCGGTCATAGAAACTACTATTCTATAAACACCATCATTTGTAGTCGAACCATTTGATTTTGTGCCATCCCAAATTTTAGAAATTGAATCAGAAAGAGTTGTTTGAGTAAAATATTTTGTATAATTACCAGAAGTCCCAGTGCAAGATTGACTCATTTCACATATATATACGCGGGTAAATTTTACCTGTCTATCCGCCTTTATATCAATCGCAATGGTTTCACCATTATTTGGATTAAAAACAGCATCTCCTGATTGTCCATTTAACTTTACACTTATAATTTGCGGAAAATCAGCAAAAGAAAAAATTGGGTAAATTGCAAAAAATAAGCAAAAAAATATGGGAGCCACAAAAGCTCTCAAAAAACATTTCATACGATAAATATTTTATCAGATTTATTTAATAGATACAATATATTTACCCCCGTTCAATAATCAATTGTAAAACTTGTCTCCGGAGGCGAAGCCTTCGTAAGGC
>JBAVTE010000023.1:0-1625 GCA_049695975.1 Minisyncoccia bacterium
CCTCTCTTGTTTGTCCAATTCAGAATAAAATGTCTGTTTTCCCACTCCCTGCACACGCTCCTCCATCACATTTTTTTACTGTTCGCACTCAAAAAACTTTCTCATACGTTCTTGCCACTATCATACCGTAAATGTGCCTTGGAATGGATTATTTCTTTCCGAATGATCGGCAGAAAACTACCGAAAACGATCACTGCAAAGAGCAGCGTTTTGACAAATGGTTGTCGGGACGCTGTTCTTTGTTTTTTTATGCTTACCGCACACCGCGGAATAAGCTGCGTTGCCTCCTTTACAAAATCGTTCAGCCCTTCACCATGGGGAACCGCATAAAGAATGTCGTTCCCTCTCCGGCAATGCTTTCCACTTTGATTTCCCCGTTATGCGCATGCATGATATCCTGGCAGATGGCCAAGCCCAAACCCGTCCCCCCGCTTTCGCGCGAGCGGTCGGTATCGATACGGTAGAAACGATCGAAGATGAGCGGCAGATGTTCCTCGGCAATGCCCTCCCCGTAATCGGTGATCGCCATGACGACTTTTTCATTTTCTTGGTAGGTGCGGATCAGGATCGGCGTCTTCTGGTCGGAATGGAAAATGGCATTCTGCACGATGTTCAAAATGACCTGCTCTATTTTGTTGCGGTTCATCAAAATATTCGGCACCTCGCCTACCGTCAGTTTCAATTCCCGTCCTTCCTGGATCATCTTCAGCAAGGGGAAAAGGTCCTGCAGAACATCATTCAGGTTCAGTTCGGTTTTCCCCATTTGCACCTTCCGATCCAATTTTGATAATTCCAGCAGTTCGTTCACAATATACGTCAGGCGTTTCGTCTGATCGAGCATGCTCTCCAGCGAATAGCGTATCCGCTCGGGGTTATCCAGTTTCCCCCGCAACAGAATTTCCGAATAGCCTTGGATTGTCGTCAGCGGCGTCTTTAGCTCATGCGAAGCATCGGAAACGAATTGTTGCAGCTTGCGCTGATTCTCTTCAATGGTTTGAAAGGAATCGTGCAGCCTCACTTTCAGCTCATTGGTCGAATCGACCAGTTTGGCTATATCCGCTTGGGCATCATTGATGACAATCGGCTCATCCAGGTTGTCGACAGCAACTGCAGAAACCGATGCAATGACGCGATCCAAGGGAGCCAATGTTTTCCTCAGCATGCGTCGATAGAACCGCCAAGCCAACAACAGAATCACAATGCTGGCGACCACATAAATGATCAGCTGCGTAAGCATCAACTCCAGCGACTCATGGATGGAATAGGTGACTTCAATCGTCCCGATTGCTTCCCCTTCATAATAAACAGGTTTTGTGTACGTTGCGGTCTGTTTGTTCTTTAAAAACAAGCGATTGATGTGGATCATTTGCTTTTCCCCGGAACGCGCATTAAAAATGACGTTCGCATCCGAAAGGATATCCTCGGCAAGCTCCGTCGCTTTTTCGGTCAACAGCGGCCCTTCGCCGATCAGATCGGTGGTTTGCTGCAGGTCCCGCAGATAGCTGGCCACTTCCAATTCCCTCTGGTTTTCCGTATAGAGATAAATCAAGCTCGTCTGCAAAAAACCGATGATCACCAGAAACAGCAGCAGCAATTGCATGCTGCGCTGGAACAGTTGTCTGTTC
>JBAVTE010000024.1:0-63402 GCA_049695975.1 Minisyncoccia bacterium
ACGGCGAAGCAAAACCAAAAATTTCCTTTCCATTTCTTTTTCCGCTTCGCGGTGGAGGGGTGGGGGGAGGAGACGCGAGAAAAATGCAAGGAAATTTTTTGGTTTTTGCACACGCGAGTCCGCGAGCGTGTCCGAGGCGCATTGGTTCGCATCACCACGCAATCGGAGCGTACGAGGCAGTTTCAAGTCACCACGCGCTCCGCGCGTGCGAAGTGGGTTCGCGCAAAGGTTAATACATCACCGCCAGTTGGGAAATGTGGTAAGGATGGTCCTTGCTATTTGTGTTATTCTATTTGTTTTCGATCCATGCATTGATGAGTTCAAGAAGCATTTTTTGATTACCATCTTGATACAAGTGATATAATATTCAAGTGACCAGGAAAAAAGAAATAAAGGTAAATAATAAAATGCAGACTGGTTATAAATATAATCTGACTGCTAGAGAAGGTAAGGATTTTGATCCACGCTTCAAGCCAGCCCTCACCCCAAAGCAAATGCTAACTCTGGGTGTATTTGGCGGGCGTTATTTGCGTGATTGCCTGTCTGAATATCCAGTGAGTTGGTTTGTTAAAGCAAAGTTTCATCCGGAAGGCTTGCCGGGACATGATAAGAAATTGAATTATTTTGGTGTGGATGCTTCACAGCCACTTCTGGTCTGGCAGAAAAAAAGTTGGATAAATCCTCAAGATCCTCGCGGTTGGTTTGAATGGTATTGCCGATATTTTCTTGGTCGTCGAACTGCTGATGATGACAGGCAGATAAAACGCTTCCTGGCTATGTGCCGTCATGTCAGCCAGCTTAAAAAGAACTGCCGTCCTGGTGATATTTTTTGCCGTCCCCGCCAACGCCAAGCTCTCCTTCACTGGGCTTATGATAGCCGCAAGATTTGATTTAAAAAGCTAAAACGGCGTGAATTTGGTCAAAAAGTGACCCAAATTCACGCTATACCTAGCCGTCAACGTCGTATGTTGACGGGTGATTATTTTGTCTGAAAGAATGGTGGCTGACCCCATTTTCCTAAATATTTTTTAGATACTCCTGTGCTTTTTCTAATACAACATCGCGATTCCCATTATTATCAGGTATTACAGCGATTGGTATATCTGGTTCTATCCCAACACCTTCTAAAGACTGTCCATCATTTCTGTACATTCTCCATGTGGATACTCTCAAGGTAAATTCTTTGTCTCCCAAATGTAAACTGAAAGCTTTTGGGTTACCAGATCCACCGCCAGTTGTTTGTCCAATTGTTATAGCTTTTCCAGTATCTTTTAACATCAAAATAAACATTTCATTCGAGCTTAGACATTTTGAGTCAGTTAGGATTACTACTTTTTTGTCCAAATATGTTTCGCCAGGTTCAATATTAAATGCTTCTTCGACTAATTCTGTTGAATCTGATTTTTTACGTAAAACAGTACAAAATTGTATTTTTTTATCTATAAAGTGTCTAGCAAGACTTTCTGCCAAATTACTATTTCCTCCACCATTCTCTCTGACATCAATAATAATACTCTCACTTTCTGTGAGTTTGTTGAGTTCTTCCTCGACTAGCTCTGCTACATTTTTATCATCAACTTTAACATGATTACTCCAGCTCAATATTTTTAAATATCCAATATTGTTGGACAACATCATACTTTCTACTGGTTTTTGTTTTCTTTCTGGTCCTTTCTCACTATCAGATTTAATTTTTGGTAGATTTTCTTTTAAATCAGCGTGACTATTTTTTAGTGTAGAAATAATTTGTTGAATCTTTTTTACAAGTTCATTAGTATTAGGGGTGTTTTCATCATCTTCTAATAATGAATCAAATTTTCTTAAAAAAACTTCTCTTTCTTCATCTGATAAAAAAGGAAAAGTATCGCCTATATCATTTTTGATGGTGTTTATAAAATTAAGATTTTCTGCACTCTTAATATTTTCTTGTTTTACTGATTCTTGCTCAATTTTTTCCATATAAATATTATAACATGTCCAAAAGATAATATTAGTAAAAATGGAAATGGGACTAATAGAGACAGGTCGTAGCAAAGTGACGACCCGTCTTTTCTTTTCAGCGGCAACTATTCTTTATGCAAGACCTAAAGAATTTTTAGTGATATTTTTTGCCGTCCACGAGAGCGCCAAGCTCTTCTCCACTGGGCTTATGATACTCGGAAGATTTGATTGTATTTTGTTTATATAGTTCGCATGATATAATTTCGACGTGAATAAAATAAATATCTATATTGATGGTAATAACTTATACCGATCAGCCAAAGAACTGGGTTTTGAAATTGATTATAAAAAGTTTAGGGGCTGGCTTCGTCAGAAATATAATCCGGCCATCGTTTACTTATTTATTGGTCTAGTACCAGAGAGGGTAAAATTTTACGAACATCTACAAAGTTGTGGTTATATTTTGGTTTTTAAACAAACCGTGTCTGTTGGAGAAAAAGTAAAAGGTAACTGTGATGCCGAATTAGTATTAAAAGCTACTTCAGATTTTTATGAAAAATCTTTTTCTTCTTGTGTTTTAATTACTGGTGATGGAGATTTTGGTTGCTTGGTAGAATTTTTAAAAGAAAAGAAATCTATGAGCCAGATTATTGCTCCAGATAAAAAGAAATGTTCTTTTTTACTCAGAAATAAAAATACGGAGATTACTTTTTTGAACGAACATTATCATAAATTTTCAACCAAGATTAAGCCCTAAAAGAAAAAGCCCCCAATGCAGACGAATCTGCATCAGGGTCTCCTTCATAGTGATGCAGAGATTATAACATAGTTTATTGAATTTATGCAATAGGTTCAAATCTATTGAAAATCAGACAAATTAACCTTTATAAAATAAGGTTAATTTGTCACCGCGCTGATATTTTCTGACGTCCACGAGAGCGTCAAGCTCTCCTTCACTGGGCTTATGATGCTCGGAAGATTTGATGATGGAGCATGGAGGGTGGCTTTTGTTTGGTGAAAAGGAAGTGGTGTGGTAAAGTTTAAATATGGAAAATGAAGAATTATACCGAGCAACCAGTGAAGCCATTGATTCAGAACCACTGAAGGGTCTAGGCTTAAAATTGATTGGAATTGGAGCTGAAAAAATTGTATTTGAAACTCCTGGCAGTAAAAGAAAGATTATAAAAGTTAGTATTGATGAAGTTATGTTTGCGTTAGCCAAAATATTAGGGCTTGTACCAAAAGATCAAGAGCGTTACTACTCACTTTCATCCATAATCGCTGAACATAAAATTATTGAAGAGGACCTTAAAGAGGTTTTTGGAACAGAACATCTATTAAGAAATGGTGTTTTTAAAGCAAAAATACCGCTGCCTAAAAATGTTGTTATCGAACTATTTAAAAATAGTCGCATGGGTCAAATTGTCACTAACATGCTAGATAATAGGGAAGACGATGCCACTTTTGAAGTTGAGGTATTAGTTGAAACTCAAACCAAAGCAGAAGAATTAAGTGATCCGGAAAAATATAAAACAAGAGATTTTAGTACAGATCTGATTATTAGCGATGAATTTCGTGGTGCTAAAGATATTCCCCAGGCGCTAGTTTTGGCTGAGCAGATGATAAACGAACGATTCCTTGATAATTTTGATGAAGACCTTAAGGATGTAAAATATATTGAAATTATTAGAGAAATTTTAACTAAAATTATTCAGTTTACAAAACGTACAGGACAAATGCTTGATATCTTTGGTCCAAACAATATTACGATTTTTACAAAAGAAGACGGTTCTTTAGATTATCATTTACCAGATGTGATCCTCCCTGGGACACAAAGCCGTTGGTTTATAAATATAAAAGATGATCCGGAATATAATTTGCTAAGACATTATTATGTTTTCTATTACTCCATAAAAAGTTTGGGCGATAAACTTGGACTTGCAGATAATCTTGAACCGGATGACCTTGTTTATTTTAAAGGTGCTGGCATTCCTACAAGTGGGCAGTTTCCAGATTCTACTGAGAGATAAGAATATATCAAATCAATCAAGGTCTCACCTTGATACTTTTTCCGTGAGCGCCAAGCTCTTCTCCACTGGGCTTATGATAGCCGTAAGATTTGATTATTTTGTCTGAAAGAATGGGGATAAACCTGTTTTAAAAAATAACATGGTACAATATAATTATGGGTATAAAGAAAAAAATTATGAACATTATATTAATAATTATCGGGGTTGTATTGGTTGGATGGTTTCTCTATAGCTGGCTTTCGGTCCTTAATATTGAAGAGCCAAAGTATAAAATTGTAAGTGAGGCAAGTGGCTATGAGATACGAGAATATACATCTTACATTGTCGCTGAAACTACTGTTAGCAGTGCAGAGAACAGAGACGATGCGGTGAGAATAGGCTTTCCTATAATCGCCGGCTATATCTTTGGCGACAATACAAAAAAAGACAAGATTGCCATGACTGCACCGGTTAATACCGAAGAGAGTACTTCAGAGAAGATCGCCATGACGGCGCCAGTGAATACAGAGAAAATAGCGATGACCGTGCCGGTAAATACCCAGGAAGAAGCAGGTAGTGGCGCATACAAGATTTCCTTTGTTATGCCAAGTAAATACACACTTGAGACTTTGCCCGAGCCAAATGATAAGCGGGTAGTATTGCGAGAAGTGCCGGCGCGCAAGCTCGCGGTGCGAAGGTTTAGTTGGACGAATAGTGAATCTGCTTTTAAAAAACACGAGGCAGAACTTTTGGAAGCACTTAGGCGTGATGATGTTCTGACCGTTGGTGTTGTGAATGTGGCGCGCTACAACACGCCGTGGACAATACCGTTTATGCTTCGCAATGAAGTGCAGATAGAGGTAAAGTAGTTAATAATTTGATACCTGGGAGATTTGATTGTTTTTGTCTGAAAGAATGGGGGAGGAATCAATTTTTTTATAGCTTTTCCTGTATTTAGAAGAATATATTATTTATTGTCATGGTGTGCATTCAAATTTTCTATATGTTGAGAAGGAGAAATATTTAATGTCTGACACATGTATGATAATTTTCCTATAATTAGGTGAAGTTTTTCTTCAGATATTTTATTTTGATTAAACTTTTGTATACTTTTAATTAATTCTCTAGGGTGAATAATATTTTCTATAATAGGTGTTTTAAGTTCACAAGAATCCATAAAGACGACAATACTTTCAAAACTATCTTTATTTACGAAAGGTATTAAATCTTGCAAAGCAATAATATGCGAATAATTTTGTCTAATCGGGTTTTGAAATTGAAATTTTTTCTCTCCACCTGGTAATGACTGGGTCCAGTTTTCTTTATCTTTACTACCAAAAATCCATCCCTTATAATCCTTACTCTCGATAACAAAAATACCAAATTTTGATACCACCAAGTGGTCTATCTGTGACGAACCATTAAGAGTTGAAGGAATTGTGAGATTGTTAAATATAAAATAATCTTTATAACTCAACCCCTCCGAAAGAATATGCGCTACTTCTTGTTCACCAGCAGTAAGTCCTTCCATATAACATTTACATCCGTGTTTTTCACTATTTATTTCAGCAATCTGTTCCTTAGTAATGTTTGGATTGTTAAGTCCTACGGCCGTCGAATTATTAGATTTTTTGTATCTTCTAAAGGTAAAAACAATAATTACAATAGCTATTGCTAATATAAATAATAACCCCGGATTTATCTTTGATGAAATGAGTAAAATAATATAATAGCTACCTAAAAGTATAAAAAACCATTTCCAAAAATTAAAAGAATTATTATAAGAACCGTAAGATTTATGATGGTAGTAATAATTTGGTTTACTGTAATTACGAAAATAGTAAGGTGAATAATAACGACGTCTTCGGTAATTATGATAATAACTCATCTTGAAATCTTACCATACTTTTTGACTGATAACAATTTTAAAGATTCGGTTGCATCTTTAAAATTAATTATAGATAAAATATGTCCCTGATACCTTTTTCTAAAGAATGGGGCAGGAGGCTGTTTTTTCTCTACGCAAGTGGGCTATAAATATGGAGTATTTTGTGCTAAGATTTGTTTATGAAAAAGGTAGAAAAGAAATCATTAAATAGCAACCTACATAAGGCAAATAAGGAGAAGAACGATGAGTTTTATACTCAACTTGTTGATATTGAAAAAGAATTAAAGCATTACAAGGAACAATTTCGTGAAAAGGTAGTTTATTGTAATTGTGATGACCCTTTTGAAAGTAATTTCTTTAAATACTTTGCCTCAAATTTTAACGCTCTGGGTTTAAAGAGACTTATTGCGACAAGTTACAAACCATCACCAATTGCTAATACTCAACTTGGTTTATTTGGTGACGATAAGTCTTTAAAACAAAATAAAGGCAGACCAAAAACAAACGCTAATAAATTCATTATCAATGAAGTTAAAGATATTGATGGTGATGGAGCTTTTGATTTGCGGGATATTGCTAAACAACTCAAAGCGAATAAAAATAATGAATGGTCGCCAATGGAGGATGATGGGGACTTTAGAAGCCCAGAAAGTATAGAATTACTTAAACAAGCGGATATTGTGGTGACAAATCCACCTTTCTCATTGTTTAGAGAATATGTTGCTCAGCTGGTTGAGTACAATAAAAAGTTTTTAATTTTAGGTGATCAAAATGCAGTAACTTATAAAGAAACTTTTGGCTTCATTAAAGAAAATAAACTATGGCATGGCTATGATAATGGCGGTACAAAATGGTTTCAGGTTCCTAATGATTATAATATTGAGACTGAATCAAGGATAAAAATTGAAAATGGTACAAAGTTTTTTAGTATGGGTAGAATTGTTTGGTATACAAATTTGGATACCACAAAACGTAATGAAAAAATAGTTTTGTATAAAAAATACACACCAAAAGAATTTCCTAAATATGATAACTATGACGTTATAAATGTTGATAAAGTAGCTGATATTCCAATGGACTATAAGGGTGTGATGGGTGTACCAATTACTTTTGTTGATAAATACAATCCTACACAGTTTGAAATATTGGGTATTGCTAATTCTGCAAGATGGATTGGTTATGAATGCTTTACTTTACTTAAGAGTGTAAAAATATATAATCGAATTTTAATTAAAAACGTAAAGCCACAAAAGTAATTTTATGACCTTCGATCAATATTTAAACATTGGTAGTATACTTGTTTCTGTTGTAATTGCATGCATAACCTTTCATATTTCGAAAAGTTTGTCTGCGAAAGATAAATATAATCACGAAATAGAAATAAGTAAAATGCTAAGAGATATTCCTATTTATAGTGAAGTGATTTTAGCAGATGTTTCAAGGTATAAACCATCAAGGACAGATGAATACAATAAAACATATTACAAGCAAAGAGCGGAATTATACACTGTAATTCCTGAATTCGGGGCGCAGTTTATTTTAATACCCGAAACAATAGATAAAATTCCGGTAGGTGTGATTCCGTTTGAATGGATAGAATACATTAGAGACTATGATAGCGAGGATAATAAGTACATAATCGTTTGCAGATTTAAAGGTATAAAGTATTATAAAGGTTTCAAATCACCATTCAGGGAAATAAATTCAATTTATGAAAATAAAAATTATAAAGAAGGCGATCCAAAATTTTTAAAATATACAGGTATAAAAAATAATTAATATGAAAATAGATTTACATAAAATAAAGGTAGTAGATGTTGTAAAAAATTACAAAGACAGTGCTGAAGAAGGGGTTACTGCTTTTGGTGGAAAATTAGATATTCGTCCAAAATATCAAAGAGAGTTTGTTTATAAATCAGAACAACGTAACGCGGTAATAAATACGGTTCAAAATCAATTTCCGCTTAATGTAATGTATTGGATAGAAAATAGTGCTGGTAATTATGAATTACTCGACGGCCAGCAACGCACATTAAGTATTTGTCAGTATTTCAATGGTGATTATTCAATAAATGATCGATATTTTCATAATCTAACCAAAGAGGAAAAAGATCAGATACTTAATTATGAGTTGATGATTTATTTTTGTGATGGAACTGATAAAGAGCGTATTAAATGGTTTGAGATTATAAATACCGCTGGTGAAAAACTGACTGCTCAAGAGTTGCTTAACGCTGTTTATACTGGTCCATGGCTTTCGGACGCAAAACTCAAATTTAGCAAGTCAAACTGCGCGGCTTATCTCTTGGCAAATGACGGAGGTCAGTTGGTTATTGGTTCACCAATCAGACAGGAATATCTGGAGACAGCACTTTCTTGGATAAATAATGGGAGTATTGCTGACTATATGGCAAAACATCAACATGATAAAAATGCGAATGAATTGTGGCAGTATTTTCAGGAGACCATCTCCTGGGTGCGAAAGACTTTTCCGGAATATCGAAGAGAAATGGTGAATGTAAATTGGGGCGAACTTTACAACGAATTTAAAGACAAGAAGCTGAACACTGGAAAATTAGAGACCGAAATTAAGGAGTTAATGCAAGATGAAGATGTAACCAAAAAATCTGGTATTTATCCATATGTTTTAACTAGGAATGAAAAATATTTAAATATTCGTGCTTTTACAGATAAACAGAAGAGGGAGGTATACGAAAAACAAAAAGGTATTTGTCCGCATTGTAAAGGTGAAAATAAGAAAAAGAAATGGGAAATTGATGAAATGGAAGTCGACCATGTAACACCTTGGCATGAAGGTGGAAAAACCGTCTCAAAAAATTGCCAGATGTTGTGTAAGGAAGATAATCGGACTAAATCTGGGAAATAAAATACTGTGATTGATAATACAAAAATATGACTACTGAAGAACAAATAAAAAAATATGAAGAAAAATATGAAGAGGCAATAAATCATAGTGATGAATTATTAAAATTTGATTTATCTGTTGATATACTAAATATAAAAGAAAAGCCACCAGTTTTTTATCAAAATGACTGTAATAAAATTACTAATAGGGCAATAAATTCTGCCAGATTATATATAGATGAACTTATTAACATTAATAAATTTAAAGAAGCAGGAAAATTTTGTAACGATGCAAAGATTAAACTTCAAACACTAGATTTATTAATGCCATATAAGAATAGTATTATTATAGATACAGAAAATTTTTTTGAGACCTATCAATATAGAATAATTGATAGGCAGTATATTCATGACGCTAAAAGTAAAATAGAGGAAATAGAGAAAAAATCAGAAAATAAAATATTTGAGATTTTAACAATTTTTGTAACTATTATTTCAGTTATATTTGCCTTTGTTAATGGTGGATCTGTAAAAGTATTTTCTTTTAGAGTACCAGCTTTTGTTTTATTGGCCCTAACTATTATTTTTAGCTGGTGGATAATTAAAAAGATAAATTCTAATAAATAGTATTACGATTTTCGCTGAATTTAAAAAGAAAAATAAAAACCCGTGTTATTTACGGATTTTTATTTAATATTCTTTTTTATTTATTTTTTCTAACACCTTTGAACGGTTTATTGTTATCTTTTTGATCGATAAATTTTCCTTCTTCGTTTCTTTTAACCCAGCGATCATTATGCGGATTATATACTTGATCTCTATCTTTCACTGCTCCTACTCTGCCAGCTCCTTTCGGTGGATTTGTTGCCATGAGATTATTTAATTATTTTCTAATAAAATCAGCTCGACTATACTGATAGCTATATTTTACGCCCTGTATTTATGATGTCAATTTATCAACATAAATTGCTTGACTTTTTTACATGGTTTGCATATACTTAGTCGTATGAGTACGATTAAGTATATGCAAAAAATAAAAGAGTTGCGAATTAAAAAAGGTTTTAGTCAAGAGCAAATTGCTCAAGTAATAGGGGTTTCAAGACCAACATATACGTCTATTGAAGCTGGAAAACAAAAATTAGATTTAGATGAAGCGCAAAAACTTGCTACATTTTTTAGTATTGATGTTGACGCTCTTTTGACTGGTACTATTCCTGATATTGATAAGTACAAGCACATGATACTAACTTTTTTGAGATTGAATATTTCTAAGGATGGTAAAATACCTAAAACTAAACTTGCTAAACTGTTATATCTTACTGATTTTGCTTGGTTTTATGATCACTCCGAAAGTATGAGTGGCATGCCGTATAGGAAAATTGCTTTTGGTCCAGTACCAGATAATTTTTTCCGCGCTTTGGATGAGTTAGAGGAATCTGGGAAAATAGTTATTGATCATGAAAATAATAATGGAAAGGAGATGTTTTTGATTAGTGAATCTAAAAGTAATATAAACGAAAAGATAATAACAATCCTACCTGAGGAGAAGACTTTAATGGAAAGGATTGCTAAGAAATGGAAGGATAAGAAGACTAGTGAGATAGTTAATTTTACGCACAATCAATTGCCATACACCCTTTGTCGACAGGATGAGATTATTCCATATGAACTTATAACACAAGAAGACCCTGAAATGGTGTTCTAAAAATTATGCAGGGTAATTGTTCAGTTAAGATTGAAGAATTTGCAAAGCGGTATTATATAAAATGCTTTGAGAGAAAACACAAGTCTAATTGGGATGTCACCTTAAGGGCTATTATTGCTGGATTAGAGCGTATTGATAATCTCTTGCTTACAGATAAAGCAGAAACTATTTGTGATAATAATGGAATCCTAATCATTAAGACTAAATTTAGGATTTCTGGCACGAAGGAATCAGCGAAGACTTCTGGTAATAGGTGTATTGTTGCTTGGTGTAAAGAAAAACAAACCGTGTCTGTATTATTGGTTTATGGCAAAACTGATTTGAGTGGACACAATGAAACATCGGAGTGGAAAAGAATAATTAAAGATAATTATATAGCGTATAAGAATATTTTGTAATAAAATAAAAAAAGTCAGTCACCATTAATTTACAAAAAACGAAACTTCTTTAATAACATTTAAATTAAATAACATGTCCGAATTTTATAAATCAAACAGAACAAGAAATTTGTATGATCCTGAGAGTGAGGTGCCATTTAAACTTTCTCGTTCACCGATAGAGCTGAATAGGCGGGGAAAGTGGATTTTATAAACAATTTACATTACACTTGCAAATATAAACAAAATTGCACAATTCGTTTACATTGCTATTATTAATATAAACAAAATATATGAAAATTGAAGTGTCGAAAGAACAATTAAAGGAAATGATTCTTTCAGCGATGTTTTATTCGTGGGTTCGTGGCGGTTTGGCTGACCAAAAAGGGGAAGATTTTAACCAATATGAAAAATTAGAAAATTTTTTGCTTAAAATCGCCGACGAGAACGGTTTTTCGGATCTAGCGGAGAAATTTCACAATACTTTGGTACCAACAGACGAATTATCGGAATTACTGGAGAATACAATGGAAGAACATGACGAAGATGTTTTTTGGCATGAATTAACCACTGCATTAGGCAAGCGTGATTTTTATCGCACTGTCACAAAAGAGGAGAAGAAAGAGATGGAAGAAAAGAATTGGCTTCCGGATAGAATTCATACCATATATAAAAAATATGAAGAAGAGTTTGAGAAACATGGAATTGATAGGTTGGATATAAAAGAAAAATAATTTATGAATAATGAAAAAATTTGAAATATGAAAAATATACTACTATTTTAATTCCAATTCTCGTCGTTGTATTGTTTGTGGGTGGTATTTCTGAATTTTTTTTGTCTTGCTTCGCACAGTAATAAAAAACAACTCGATTGAGCTGTTTTTTATTTTGGCGGAAGAAACGAGGAAACTATTTGGCGTATTTGGAGTATCTGCCAAGTATTTTTGAAAATGCTTCAAGGGATGGGTACTTGTATTCATAGCCATATACCTTCGTGATTTTTGAACCGTCTACTGCGATAGGGTAGGAATATGATTTCCAGCCACCTTTTGATGTAGGAACTTTACCTCGACTTATATGCCAGAAAAAGAAAAATGCTGGGCGTATCATCCATGGGAATATTGTTATGCTTTTTTTGTTTACGGCCTTTGCCATATCTTTTCCGAGTACAGGATCCCCTGGTGGGCAAACATTAAAAACATTATAATCATTTTTCAATTCTGAAAAGGTCAAAAGAGAAACAATATCTACGATGTCGTCTTCATGAACAAATTGACGAAGCCATTTTGGTGTAATCGGCACAAAAGAAACCAATTTTGAAATTATTTTATGTATAAAGTTTTCATTTAATTGACCAGAAAGAGCTGATTGTAAACCAAATCTTATTTTCATATATCTTCCTCTTGGTCCTGTAATAGCTACAGGTCTCAATACCGCCACTTTTATATCTGCACCTTTCGATTTTGTTTCTTTGAACTTATTTTCCAAGTGCTCTTCACATATTCTCTTTTCTTCAGCATATAGATAGTCACTTTTTCTGAAAGGTTCTTCTTCTGTGAAGCGATGTTCTACGGTGTTTGTAGGGTATGCTGAGTATGAAGCAACTGTGGAAAAATGAATAAGTTTTTTTACGCTACTATTTTCAAAAGCAAAGTCAAAAACATTATCAGAACCGCCAATATTCCATTTCCACTGTAAATCTTTTTGCCCGTACATCTCTCTTATCTGCCAAGCACAATTTATGATGATATCTGGAGAGTATTCTCGGGCTTTTTTTTGCCAATCGTTATTTGATGAATTGGTTTGGATAAAAACAACTTTATTTATATTTGGATTTTCTTTCAAAAAATCTGGCAATGGGTCTTTGTCTATTCCGATAATAATTTCAACATCATCTCTTCCAGAATAGATGTCGAGAAGCATTGCACCTACGTATCCAGATGCCCCCGTGATGAGTATTTTATGTTTCATAACAAAGATAATAGCATTTTATCCGACTACATTCCACTTCTTAAAAGTAGGGTTTTTATTGTTCTAAAAAAAATTTTTAAATCAATCATTACCCCTCTGTTTTTGATATAAAACATATCATAAGCAAATCTGTCGCGTGTCTCTTCTACAGATTGTGGTGGTTTTTCTTGATTTATTTGTGCCCAGCCGGTCAGTCCTGGCTTCACAATATATCTAAATTTGTAGTAGGGTATGCTTTCTATCAGTACATCAACAAGCCCCACAATATCTGTGCGCGGGCCAATGAGAGAAATATCACCAATAAGGACATTCCATAATTGGGGAATTTCATCTATGCGTGTTTTTCTAAGATAGTATCCTATTTTTGTAACCTTATTTACGGAGTCTTTTAGCCAGACACCTTTATCGTTTGTTTGCATTGTTCGAAACTTATACAATTTAATTATGTTGCCATTTAGTCCAATTCTATCTTGTGAAATAAATACCGGACCTCCGTCTTCAAGTTTAATCGCAAGATAGACAAAAGGATAAAAAATCAAAGTTATTATTCCTATAACAAGAGACCAGAAAATGTCGGATGTTTTTTTCAAAAAATCATATATCCTTCTTGATAATGAAGAAATATTTTCTATAAACCATGCATAATTAATGATGGTGATAGGAATTTTTTGAAAGATATCTTCATAGATATCTTCAAGACTGATAAAAGAGTATCCAGCAAAGAAACCATCGCAAAGAATCGGAATTATTTTTTTGATAATAGGGTCATCGAAATCAGCGATGATTACTTTTGCTCCGCTTTCCTTAATTTTACTTAAAAGATTTTCTGTATCATTTATTTTGGAAACAAAAGAAAAGCCAAGTACAGGATTATCTTTAACCAAATTGAAAACCTCGTCGATTTCCTTTCCTGTACCAATAATAATAGCTTTCTGTACTACTGATTTTGAAAACCAAAAGTAGAGATATGTACGCCATATAAAAGTAACAATGAACAAAAGAAAAATAAATAAAAATAGATTTGTTTTAGGGAATATACCTAGATTTGGTAAAAAGTAAAATATTAATACTGAAAAAAACAAATTTACAAACATTGTCCATCCTAAGGCTCCAGAAATTTTTGTTCGAAAGGCAATAAGCTTATTATCATAGAGCCCTGCAATATACATTGAAATCGCCCAAAAAATGAATATAATAGAGAAAGGGTATAAGTGAGACTGGATTATACTAGTATCTAATGATGAACCATATCTGAAAGTCAAAATTACAAGGAGGGTTCCAAAAAACAAGATTGAGTCAACAGTAAAAATACTTACATATCTCACTTTATTCATACCCATATATAACCATGTTTCGAGAAAAAAATAAAGTCCTTATAGGAGTTACCAAATCAAATTGGGGAGGAGCCCAAAGGTATGTTTTTGATACTGCTAGTTCTATTAAAGGTCAATATGATGTTCTGGTAATGTTTGGTGGAGATGGTTTGCTTAAAGATAGGCTAGAAAAGACTGGAATAAAGACAGAACAGATTGATTTGGGTAATAAGATAAATGTATTTAAAAATATTGCAGAGTTTTTTGAAATATTTAAAATAATTAAAAAAAATAATCCAGATATTTTGCATCTTAATAGTTCAAAGATGGGTATTATGGGATCATTTGCTGGTAGGATTTGCAATATTTTTTTTAAGCGAAAAATAAAAATAGTTTTTACCGTTCACGGCTGGGCATTCAATGAAGATAGGGGTCAAATTTCAAAAATAATATTAAAGATAGCATATTGGAAAGCAATATTGATGAGTCACAAGACAACCTGTGTCTCATATGCTACTAAAAGGCAGGTTGAAAATTGGCCTTTTATAAAAAATAAACTAGAAGTGATCCACAATGGTATTTCCAGCCTTGATTTTTTGGATAAAACCTCTGCAAGGATTTTTCTGGATTCACAGAAAAAATATACAAATAAAATATGGCTTGGTACTGCGAGCGAACTTCATCCTATCAAGAGACAAGAGGATGTTGTTAGGGCCCTTGCCGACATAAAACAGGATTTTATATTTTTTATTATTGGAGATGGTAAAAGGAAGGATTATTTACAAAAATTGATAAATTCTCTTGGGATGCAGGATAAAGTTATATTATATGGATATCTGGAAGATGCTTCAAAATACCTAAAAGCGTTTGATATATTTATTCTTACTTCAAAGTCTGAGGCCATGCCTTATGCCATACTTGAAGCTGGAAAAGCTGAATCATCAGTAATAGCAAGCAGCGTTGGTGGTATACCAGAAGTAATAGAAAACGGGGAAAATGGAATTTTGGTGAAAACGGGGAATATTAAAGAAATATCAAATGCAATTAATTATTTAATAGAGAATAGAGATAAATCGTTCCAGTTGGCAAAAAATTTAAAAACGAAAGTTGATAGTGATTTTACTATCAAAGAAATGATAGAAAAAACTATCAAGATTTATTTAACTGTGTGAAAACTAAAAAGCGGATTTTCTTTTCTTCAAAAATATATCTCGAAAGACACAAAAATTCTTTGCTAAGAATTTTTTATGTACGGCACCAGTCGCGCCTACCAATGTCTTTCTCAATACATTTTTTCCGAAAAGAAAATCCGCTTCCTAATCTATTTAATTTCAGTCTTTTCTCTTTTTTCTGATATTTTAATGTAGATATAGTAGATTATTTCACCGATAGATAATGTATTTACGACGAGAAAAATTACAAACCAAAAAGCATTGTTTCTTTTGGCGGATATCCATAAAGCAAGCCCTTTCCAAACTATCAGCCATGATAGAACTATAAGAAAGATAATTGGGTGTAATTTTACAAATTCAATGATGTTTATCATAAGTTGTTTTATTATTTTTATTAAACCTTTACGTTTAAATTATAATATTGATTGATTATTTTTGCAACAAGTGTAGAATGAGGCCATGAAATATATTGGCATAGACTATGGAGAAAAAAGAGTTGGTATAGCAGTTTCTGACGCAGAAGGAAAAGTGGCTTTTCCAAAAATCGTTTTTGAAAACAGCCCTGATTTGATGAAAAAGATATCAGAAATTTGTATCGAATGGGGGATTGAAGCCATAGTTATCGGTGAATCCAAAAATTATAAAGGAGAAGAAAATAAAATTAATTTTAAAATAATTTCTTTTAAGAAGAACTTGTCTTCTGTAATAAAATTACCATCTTTTCTTGAACCGGAGTTTATGACATCGATGCAGGTTGAAAAAACATTTGGTACGACTGAGATGCTTGATGCTTCTTCTGCTTCAATTATTTTACAGACATTTTTGGATAAAGAAAAAGTTCGACAAGAAAAAAAGAAAATGGCAGAAATACCGGCGGAAAACAAAAGAATATCTTATGATGATTTTAAAAAGGTTGAAATCAAAGTCGGAAAAATCCTTTCCGCAGAGAAAATTCTTGGCTCAGATAAACTTCTAAAACTTTCTGTTGATTTTGCAGAAGATAAGCCGAGACAGATCCTCTCAGGAATTTCAAAGTTTTTTTTAGACCAGAAAAGTTTGGTAGGTAAAAAATGTGCTTTTGTTACTAATCTGGAACCGAAACCTCTCATGGGGATGGAAAGCGATGGAATGATACTTGCCGTTGGTGGAGGAGACGCTCCTTTTTCTCTTTTTGAAGTTAGCGAAGAAATACCAACAGGAATCAAAGCGAAATAAAAAAAATGTTTACTTATATTATCAATTTGCTTGATCCGACAGTGATTATTCAGACACTAGGTCTTGCTGGAATTTTTTTTATTGTATTTGCCGAGTCGGGCTTATTTTTTGGTTTCTTTTTGCCTGGTGATTCTTTACTTTTTACTGCCGGTTTCCTTGCGTCACAAGGATATTTAAATGTTCATATTTTGGCATGGGGTGCTTTTATTTGTGCTATTCTCGGAGATAGTTTTGGATATTATTTTGGTCAGAAAATCGGTCCCAAAATTTTTATAAAGGAAGACTCTCTTTTTTTCAAAAAAGATTATGTAAAAAAGGCGCAGGATTTTTATGAAAAATATGGCAACAAAACTATTATTCTTGCAAGATTTATTCCAATCGTGAGAACTTTTGCTCCGATAGTTGCGGGTGTGGGTCAGATGAAATATCCAAATTTTTTAACATACAATATTATCGGTGCTTTTTTGTGGTCATTTACGACCATATATTTAGGAAATTTTCTTGGTAATGTTGTTCCCAACGCAGATACGTATATATTGCCTATTATTCTCATTATTATTTTGGTTTCTTTTTTTCCAATTATTTGGGAAATAATAAAAAAAATGAACAAAAATTGACATATTTTTTGTTTTGTTTTTTCTGTAACTATTGTATAATGTGAGTAATTATGAATCTTGATTTTTTAGTGAATTTTTTTGGACCACCTGAATTTCTAAAAATGCCTTTTGTGGCTTTTGATATTAGCAACCATTTTGTTCGGTTCGTTGAATTGAAAAAAAGGGGAGGATCTTTTGTTTTGGGAAAGGTTGGAGAAAAGAAAATACCGGAAGGAATATTTTCTAGTGGTGATATATTAAAAAAAACAGAACTCATTTCTATATTATCTGATATCAAAAAAGAAAACGGCTTCAATTTGGTTAAAGTATCTATACCAGAGGAAAAGTCCTATATTTTTATTACTGAAGTACCAAAAGTAGAACATAAAGAAATTCGTCAGATGATTGAATTTTGCTTAGAAGAAAATGTTCCCCTGAAGCTAGAAGAAGCTGTTTTTGAATATTCAATTATAGAGCAATCCGAGACATCCAATTTGTTAAAAATAAATGTATCTGTGATTCAAAAACAAACAGTAGATTCTTTTTTAGATGTGTTTCAATCGGCAGGATTTCTTCCTCTTTCTTTAAAAACAGAATCGAAGGCGGTAGTAAGGTGTATTTTACCTCCTGAAATAATGGGTAATGTCTTGATTATTAATATTAAAGACACATCTACGATTCTTTCGATGACAATAAATGGTGTAGTATGGTTTACATCTACTATATCTATTGGAAAAAATTTTGTAATAGATATATTGAAAAAAAATTCTATTACAAATCAACAATCCATATACAAAATATCTGAAGATATTTTTTCTTCCGATGAAGCGAAAAATGCTGAAGTTTTCGATTCTCTGATGAATGTTTTTTCAATTTTAAGAGATGATGTGAAAAAGTTTATAGAATTTTGGGAGAACAAATGTGGAAAAATTTCTCAACCTATTTGTAAAATAGACAAAGTAGTTCTTTGTGGGAGTGTTTCAGCTATACCTGGTTTTGCAAGATATATGTCCTCAAGTTTAGGTTTACAGGTCGAAGTTGCAAATGTATGGGTTAATATTTTTAATATCGAAAATATTGTTCCTTCAGTGAAATTTGTCGATTCTTTGGATTTCGGGCCAGTTTTAGGGGTTGCTTTGGGAGATATAGATAAAATATAAATGTTAAATTTTTTACCAGCACAAGCAAAAAAGAACGTAGAGAAAGAATACTATGCAAGAGTAGGGATACTTTTTTTGGGTATTATTTGTCTTCTTACTATTTATTCTATTAGCTTTATGATACCAGCTTATTCTTCTTCTGTTTATGAGAAAAATATGTTAACTATGGAAGTTCAGCAAATTGATCTTGGTGCCTCAAATTGCACGGGCGGGGAAGCAGAATGTATTGATCCTACAGTACAAATTAAATCTGCAAACTTGCTCCTTGATGTCTTGAAGGGCGAAGCGGGAACCCCTGTTTCTCTTACTCTTTTAGAGATTTTAAATAATAAAAATAGTGGAATAAAAATTACTGCAATAAAATATTTAGGTGAGACAGCAGATCAGTATAAGTTTTCTGTATCCGGGCAATCTGCAACTAGAGAAGAGCTTTTAGCTTTTTTCGAAAATCTGAAGAAGGGTACTCGTTTTAGTGGAGTGGACCTACCTACTTCCGGTTTTATCAAAAGAACAGATATTGATTTTAATTTAACAATAAAAGTTAAAAATTAAATTATGTTAACTGAAACAAAGAAAAAAATAGTCATTCTGTTTCTCCTCGCGGTTTCTTTGATCGGTATTTATTATTTTCTAGTTGCGGATATAATGAAAAAAAATCAAGATATTTATACAATGTTGCAGAATATAAATAATGCAAAAGTAAAGGAGAGCGAATTTGTTTATTTAAATGAAAATTTATCTTTAGCAAAAGATAAAATCGAAAAGCTTCACGACTTTATTTTAAAGACAGACGGCGAAGTGGATTTTATTAAGGTCATAGAAGATTTGGCTCTTTCTAGTAACGTAAAGTCAGAAATAAAGTCAGCACAGACGGAACAAATTTCTGATAAAGAATCAAGTATTGCGGAAAATTTTAGAATAGGGATTGATGCTGTTGGTACTTGGAGTGATGATATTTATTTTTTGACTTTGATAGAAAATCTGCCTTTTCAAGTTACAATAAACAATGTATCTTTTGAGAAAATTTCTGATTACGAAATAAAAGGTGAAAAAGTTCCACAGTGGCTTTTAAGAATTGATTTTTCTATAATAAAACAAAAATAATGATAAAAATAATAGCTAATAATAAATATGAAAAATTCAAAGATATTTTTTCTGGGGTAATAAATCCTCGAAGAGAGTGGTACATTTTTATAACACTTTTTATTTTAGGAATAATTGTACTTGGATGTTTTTCTTTTTATTTGTATAGAAATGTACAATCAAATAATGATTTTCTAAAAAATAATATAAATATATCTGCAACAGATAAAATAAATCTTACAAGATTAAATAAAATTATTTTAAATTATGAGCAAAGGAGGGATAGATTCAATAGGTTTCCAAAAACAAAATTAGTTGACCCTAGTATATAAAACTGATATATTGCGTTTGCCTGCCTTCGTAGTTCAATGGATAGAACAGAGCTCTTCTAAGGCTTTGATGTAGGTTCGATTCCTACCGAGGGCACATTGCAAATATATGAAAATCGCCAATGATCCAAAGGCGATTTTCTTTTGCAATGTGCCGGCCGGACTGAGCGAAGCGAAGGAGGTGGGGACTGCGACTTTGCCTTGAGTTCACGAAAGGCAAAAGTCGTGGTTCACAAATTTTTAAAAGCACCTTGAATGGTGCTTTTAAAATTGGTGCCGGCTAAGTTGAGTATTTTCTAGTATCTAAACTCTACCATAATCATCTTCTAATCTGACAATATCTTTTTCATCAAAGGTACCAAAAGAAATTTCAAGGACTTGGGCATCACCATCTTTGTGTTTGAGTCTATGTTTTATACCGATTGGAATTTCTACTTCATCGCCGACTTTCATTTCAACAGTTTCTTCACCAACAACCGCCCAGACTTGCCCGGACAAAACTTTCCAGAATTCCTGTCTACTTTTGTGATATTGTAAACTACACTCTGCACCTGGCTTAACTCGGAGGATTTTTACTGTCGACATTTCATTTAAAGTAAATTGTTCTTCTTCTCCCCATGGTTCTTTTATAAAAATTTTTTTCATTTGTCTTCATCGATTATTTTTCTAATAAAATTTTTGGTTTCTTCTACGTTTTTCACTGCAATAGTTTCTATTCCAGTTGTCTTCACTGAAGCATCGTTGCCACCGGGGAAAAAAGCATCACCGATAAATAAAATTTCTTCTTTTTTATAACCAAGTCTAGTACAAATTTGGTTTATGGCAAAAGCCTTGTCTATATGTTTGGAGGTAATATCAATGGAAGTAGAGCCTCCAATCGCAACATCAAATTCTGGTAAAAGTTTCTGTAATTTATTTTGTAAAATTTTCCTTTTTGTATAATCAGGATCCCATTTCTCTTTTTCGATTTGAGGGGCTTCTTGTCCCAATGCTGAAAAAGTAAATTCTGCTTCACGATCCTCCAATCTTTTTCCGAAGTGTTCTTTTGGGAGCAAATTTTCTTCATGAGAAACTGTGTCTACGGCAGTAACAATCTTAGTTTTATCTATTTCAGAAAATGATTCTGAATAGATCTTGTGCCAAATTCCCATCTCAAATTTGTACATAGAACCTCCTTTAGTTGGGAAAATAATCAAATTTTCTAGGAGATTTTTTGGACAAGAAAAGCGGTTAATTACTTGCTTCTCAAATTGTGTAAAACCTCCACCGGAGACAATAGCCACAGCCTTTTTTTGAAGCAGATTACTTAAAAGTGTGGACATCTCTTTGTCTAATGGGCTTTTACTTTGGGCCAAAGTACCATCTAGGTCAAAAACTATAATTTTTTTCATTGTGTGTATTATATCTAAACTACGACATTCAAGCAATTAAAGAAATATGTTGTATTTTTAACACGATAGTGTGGTATAATGTTTTGAAAGGTGTGTTTATACAAAAACCATCACCTCAAGTTTTTGTAATAAAAAAAATGAAAGAAAAAGTTTTGAAACAAAAAAAAGTTAAAGATAATTTAGAATCTTTAGTTTTTTTTAATTTTCAGAAAAAAGTTTTTATTTTATTGCGACAAAAATTAGATAAAACTCAATTTGTTTTGTTATCAAACAAAAAAGATTCGATTAAAGATTTTAATAAACGTGTTAGAAAAGTTAGTTTTGATACAAAAGATTTTACGGTTGATTTCTTCAAAATTCAAAATTTTCATATAACTGAATTTGATCGAGAATTAGTTTTATCATTTACCGACGAGAGCAAAACCTTTCTGGCTTTTTCTAAAAATGGAATCAAATGGACAGTGAAAGGAGTTTTACCACAAATTATTGAAGAAGGCTGTCTGTCGCCATGTAAAGTAAATGGCGATAATTTTGCTTTTTTCTATGGTAATAAGGATATCAAAGTTGCATATTCTTCAGATTTAAAAAATTGGAAGATAGATGGGTCTTCTATTTTAAAAACGAGAGATAGTTTTTTTGATAAAAATGATTTACGAGTGGTAAGTGTCCATTTGTTTGGAAAAGGCGTTGGCTTAGTCTATGAATCATCTAGTCAAAAAGGGAACCAATATTTGGAAACTGGTTATGCACTTTTGGCTAGAGATAATTTTTCAAAAATAATTTGGCGTACCGACTCCCCGCTGACTGACGGTTGTCTACCTACTCTTGGTGTGGCTGATACTCGATGTCTAGGTATGATTTTAAAGGCGGGAATATTTTATTTATATTATAAATCTGGCATGAAGTTATTTGTAATTTCTGGAAGAGATCCTTTTTCTGTACCAGTTGAAACTACTAAAAGAATGACCAAACATCCCAAGAATCCTATTATTTGGCCTAAAGCTATTCAAAAATGGCAAGCGATGGGCACCTTCAATCCTGGAGCTGTGTACCTAGATGGAAAAGTTCATCTGGTCTATCGTGCTGTAAGTGATGTTGGTTTGTCCACAGTTGGTTATGCATTACTCAAAGATTGTTTGCATATCGAATGTCAATCAGATGAGCCGATTTACATTGTTGGACAAGAATCCAATTTTAAAGAAAGCACACAACAACCATTTATGTATGAATCTGGCCCTGGCTTTGGTGGTTGTGAGGACCCACGGCTGGTTCAAATAGGGGAGACTATTTATATGATCTATCTCAATTTTAATGGTTGGGAAAATCCTCGAATTGCTATGACTTCTATCTCCGCTCAAGATTTTTTAAATAAAAAATGGGCTTGGCGAAAACCGATTTTTTTGTCTAGAGAGGGTCAGATGCATAAAAACTGGGTGTTATTTCCAGAAAAAATTAATGGTAAATTTGCCTTACTCAGTAGCTTAAGTCCCAAGGTTCAAGTTATTTATTTTGATAAAATGCCAAAAAAGAATATAAGATTGGAGAGTCAATTTAAAAATAAATCAGATGTGAGACGTTGGGATAATGTAATGAGAGGAACTGGTGCCCCACCCATTAGAACAGAACATGGATGGCTCGTCCTGTATCATGCAATGGATGTACGTGACCCCAATAAATACAAAGTAGGCGCTATGATATTGGATTATGCAAATCCAGAGAAAATTTTGTACCGTTCTGCCAATCCTATTCTGGAACCAGATCAAAAATATGAAAATGAAGGTTTCAAGTCTGGAGTAGTGTATGTCTGCGGAGCTGTGGTTGTGGAAGATACTTTATTTGTTTATTATGGTGGTGCTGACACCGTAGTCTGTGTCGCAACGATACCATTTCAAGCATTTTTAAAAAGTTTGATGACAGATACCCAAGAGGAGATCGGCCTTCAAGAAATTTTTTTGAATTAAAATATGTTTTCAGTAAAAAAATCCATAAATAATCCTTTATTAGAGCCAGATACGAATGAACCATGGCAAGCAGAGGCTGTTTTCAATTGGTGTCCAGTTCAAGATAAAAAAGTCACCCGTTTTGTCTATAGGGCGATGTCAGCTCGAGAATTTTCCTACAATGTCAATTTATCTGTATCTACTATTGGTTATGCTGAAACAAAAGATTACATCAATTTCACCGATCGTCGGCAGATAATCTTTCCAGAATATGAATGGGAAAAGTTTGGTTGTGAAGATCCTCGTATGGTCAAAATAGGTAAAAAATATTATATTTTTTATACAGCATTATCAAACCATCCTTTCGATGCAAACAGTATCAAGGTTGCCCTAGCTATTACAGAAGATTTTCAACATTTTGAAAAACATTTGATTACACCTTTCAATGCCAAGGCAATGACTCTGTTTCCAGAAAAAATTAATGGAAAGTTTACAGCGATTCTCTCAGTGGATACCGACAATCCGCCTGCAAAAATATCCATGATTCAGTTTGATAAAGAAGAAGATATGTGGAATAGCCAAATTTGGAAGAAATGGTATTCAGAAATTGAGAAATATCGGATAGATCCACGCAGATTTGATACTGATCAAGTAGAAATAGGTGCTCCACCAATAAAAACAAAGAAAGGTTGGCTTTTGATATATAGTCATATCCAAAATTATTTTAAAAAACATAAGGAAGGTTTTTATTCTGAAGATGTCAGTTTTGGCGTAGAGGCCATGTTGCTTGATAAGAATAATCCTACAAAAATTCTAGGAAAGAGTAAGGGGGCAATCTTTAGTGACGGTGAATCTTATGAAAAATTTGGAAAAGTTCCTAATATTGTTTTTCCTTCCGGTGCTCTTATCAAGAAAAAAGATTTGGAAATTTTTTATGGCGGGGCAGATACAGTATGCTGTCAGGCAAAAGTGAATTTGGAAAATCTTTTGGCTAGTTTATTGCCAGGTGCGATGGATAAATTTGTAAAACGATACGATGGTAATCCTATACTTTTGCTCAAACCAGAAAATGCGTGGGAAAATTATGCTGTTTTCAATCCGGGTGCTTTTCAAGATGGAAAAATAATAAATATTGTTTATCGTTCAATGTCGACCGACGGCACATCTTTCTTTGGCTTGGCCACAAGTCGAAATGGTCTGAAAATTAATTCTCGTTTAGATCATCCAATCTATTCTCCACGAGCAGATTTTGAAAGCAAAAAGCAACCAGGGAACTCGGGTTGTGAAGATCCACGATTGACACTTTTGGATGGACAAATATATATGTGCTACACCGCTTATGATGGAGTGGATTTGCCTAGAGTGGCTTTGTCTCATATTTCTCTTTTAGATTTTAGAAATCAAAACTGGAATTGGTCTGAACCCGTGCTCATTTCTCCGAATAATGTTGACGATAAAGACGCTTGTATTTTTCCAGAAAAAATTGATGGAAAATTTTTATTGATTCACCGAATCAATGGCGATATCTGTGCCGATTTTTTGCATTCGCCAAAATCTATAGAGGAAGCCACATTGTTGGGAACGCCAATTATTTTGCCGAGGCCCGGGATGTGGGACAATGAAAAAGTGGGTCTAGCTGCACCACCTATAAAAACCAAAAAAGGGTGGCTTCTTCTCTATCATGGTATTTCCAAAAGCCATCATACTTACAGAGTTGGTGCTGTTCTACTTGATTTAAAAAATCCTACTTTAGTCATTGGTCGTACCAGCCAACCAATTTTTGAACCGCGAGAAAAATATGAATTGGAAGGACAAGTACCAAAAGTTGTTTTTCCTTGTGGTTTAGCTTTCATAAAAGACAAACTTTTTATCTATTACGGCGGTGCTGATAGTGTCGTTGGTGTAGCTACTGCTTCTATCAAAAAACTTTTGAGTATGTTTGATTAGATATCAGCCACCTTTCTTTTTTATCTTTTTTCTGTTATAAATGAATCTCTCGGGCGCTTAGCTCAGTTGGTTAGAGCACCTCATTTACACTGAGGGGGTCAGGGGTTCGAATCCCTTAGCGCCCACATGACAAAAACTAGTTAAATATTAATACTTAGAATATTTAATTTTTTGTCTGGTGACCGAGTCTTCTATCGCCCACATATTTAATGAAAATACCTATATTATACGAAGACAAAGATATTTTAGTGATCAACAAGCCCGCAGGACTTGTGGTGCATTCTGATGGAAGAACGAAAGAAAAAACCTTAGTTGATTGGATTTTAAAAAAATATCCGAAAGTGAAAAATGTGGGGGAAGATATTATCCAGAAAGATGGAACTGTTTTAAAAAGACCAGGAATAGTGCACAGAATAGATAGAGATACTTCTGGAGTCCTTGTAATTGCTAAAAACCAGAAATCATTTTTGTTTCTCAAAAAACAATTTCAAGATAGAGAAATTTACAAAGTTTATCATGCATTTTTGTACGGTGAACTTAAAGAGGTCCGCGGAATGATAGACAGACCGATAGGACGAAGCAGTACCGATTTTAGAAAGTGGACAGCTCAAAGAGGAAGAGGAGAGGAGAGGGAAGCTGTGACATATTTTAAAATGATTATTGCAAAAGATGGATTTTCTTTTGTCGAAGCAATCCCAAAAACTGGTAGAACTCACCAGATTAGGGTGCATTTTAGAGCAATAGACTATCCTATAGTGATGGATGCACTTTATGCACCGGAGTCGATGTTGAAAAACAGAAAACAATTGGGTTTCCAAAGACACGCTTTGCATGCGAGATCTATCGAAATTGAACTTATTAACGGTAATAAGAAAGAAATAGTGGCACCATATCCAGAGGATTTTCAAAAAGCGCTTATTAAAATTGGTTTGAAAAAACTTGTAAATTAGGGTAGGTTGTGTTAGATTATTATTTATTATGGAATTAAAAAATATAAAGATTTCACCAGTTAATATGGAAGAGAGAAAAGGTTTAGATATTCGATCTGGTGATACTATTCGTGTTTGGCAGAAAATTCAAGAAGGTGATAAAACAAGAACACAAGCTTTTGAAGGAATTGTACTTGCAAAAAAGCATGGTAAAGAAGCTGGTTCTATGATTACAGTCAGAAAGATAATAGAAGGAGTTGGAGTGGAGAGGATTTTTCCGCTTTATTCCCCATCTATAGATAAAGTTGAAATTTTGAGAAGAGCAAATGTTAGAAGAGCTAAACTATATTATATTAGAACAAAAGCTGTAAAAGAAATAAGAAGAGGTATGAAGAGCACACTTCTAGAAGCAAGAAAAGAATCAAACACAGACACTTCATCAAAAAAAGCTAAAAAAACAGAAGAAAAAACAGAAGGAAAAGAGTAAGATTAATTAAATTAAGAAATTAAAAAGGTCCACGATCAGATCGCGGGTCTTTTTTTTGTTGATTTTTTTTCCATTTTGAAGCATAATGTCTTTTATGCACGGGTGGCGAAACTGGTAGACGCACTACCTTGAGGTGGTAGCGCCCGCAAGGGCATGGAAGTTCAAGTCTTCTCCCGTGCACAGACATTAAAAAAGGCGCATCAAGCGCCTTTTTTAATGTCTGCTGGAGAAGACTTGAAAGACGGAAATCATTTTTCTAGCAAGAAAAATGATTGAGTCGAGGTCGACAGTATCTGTGAGCGACGGCGAACAGAAAACTGGTAATCAAGTCCTCTCTCGTGCAAATTTGAATTTTTTTTGAATTGGGGATACTATTTGTATAGTCGTTTTTTGTTTATTAAATTTTAAATAATTGAATCTATGAAAAAAATATCTAAAAAGTCAGTTAAAAAAGTAATTAAGAAAGCAGTTAAAAAAACTGTTAAAAAAGTAGCCAAAAAAATAGAGAAGGAGAAAAAAGAAAAAGTGATTGGCGTAGTCACTCATTGGTATGACGGCATTAGTGTTGCCGTAATCAAACTCTCGGGAGCCTTAAAAGTTGGTGATAAAATAAAAGTAAAAAGAGGTGAAGAAGAATTTGAAGAGAAAATTGAATCAATGCAACTAGATCATAAAGCTATAAAATCTGGCAAGAAAGGAAAGGAAATTGCAATTAAACTTAGTGGAAAAACAAAAGAAGGGGCTGAAATTTTTATAGTAAAATAAATGTTTTATACCAAAAAAGGTGATGATGGAAAAACGCAGGTTTTCGGCTGTGATCAAAGATTATCAAAAAGTTCTGCTGTAGCGGAGGCCCTTGGAGTGCTTGATGAAGGAAATTCTTTTCTTGGAATTTGCAAAATAAAACTCTTTAAAGAAGACATCGATGTTTTTGGTGAGAAAGAATCTTTGTTAATAGAAGAAATTCAGAATAATCTTTTTACAATTCAAGCTCAAATCGCCAGTGTAGATAAAAAAGTTTTATATAAAGAAGTAGAAAAGATTGAAAATTTAATTATAAAAATCGAAACTGTTATTCCGCCAGTTAAAAGTTTTATTGTTTCAGGATCTTGTGAAATATCTGCATTGTTTGATTTTGCTAGAGCGCTTATAAGAACGGCAGAGAGGAGAGTAGTAGCAGTATCTGAGGAAGGTTTGGTAAAAATAGATGAAAATTCTTTAAAATATTTAAATCGTCTTTCAAGTTTTCTTTTTGCTTTAGCTAGACATAATGCCTATAAATCTGGTATAAATGAGGGGTCGCCGATTTACAAGTAGTTCTTGTGTGAGATAGGCGAGATATGGTGGCTATGGTGTAGCGGTAGCACAAGAGTTTGTGGAACTCTTTGTTCGGGTTCAACCCCCGATAGCCACCCCATTGAACTTTCTTTACTAGGTGTTAGTATGTAGACATTATCAACTAATATAATTTTATGTATTACATTATTTTAATCATCGTTATTCTCATTTTTCTTTCTCTAAAAGTAGTCAAAGAATATGACAGAGGTGTGATTTTCTTTCTTGGTAAATGTACCGGTGTGCGGGGTCCTGGGCTTATTATTTTGATACCAATTTTTGAACTTATGACCAAGGTTACTTTGCGAACTATCACTATGAACATTCCTTCACAGAAGATTATTACCAAAGATAATGTTTCTATCGATATTGCAGCCGTTGCTTATTATCATATTGTTGATCCACAAAAGTCTGTAATAGCTATTGAAAATGTTTATGACGCAGTCAATCAGATTAGCCAGACCACAGTCCGAAATGTTGTCGGGCGTTTTTCTCTTGATCAGCTTCTTTCGCAAACTAGCGATATCAATATTCAGATTAAAGATGTGATTGATGCTCATACTGAGCCATGGGGTGCCCAGGTGACCGCTGTAGAGATTAAAGACATTATTTTGCCGGATAATATGCAGAGAGCTATGGCAAAAGAAGCCGAGGCGGAAAGAGAAAGGCGTGCTAAAATTGTTGCTGCCCAAGGTGAATTTCAGGCTGCTGAAAAGCTTGGACAAGCGGCAGATCTTATCGCAGCACATCCAGTGGCTTTGCAACTTCGAACATTGCAAACTATGTCGGAGATAGCCACCGAAAAGAACTCAACGATTATTTTCCCTGCCCAATTTATGACTACTGTTCAGGAGGCCATTGCAACAATAAGGGGCGATTCAAAGAGTAAATAATATTAAATAGGAGAACTTTCATTTTTAAAAAAAACATACTATAATCTAAATATGAGATTTGAATCAAATGTGATAGAAATTGATCAAGAAAAGGAAAACGCTGAAATGGCTATTATGAGTATGCGAGATGAAGTGGCTGTAATGGGTTTTAATGATTATGAAATGTCAGCTTTTGACAAAATTTTATCAGATTTAGACATAAGTCTAATATCTCCTCAAGAAGCTGTAGAAAAAGCCTACGCGATAAAGGCAAACAAGCAGGATTATCATTAATTATTAGGTAAGATTGAGATTGAGGTTTAAACTTGATATAATTTAAGGTATGGAAAATCAAATTGAAGATTCGGAGGACTCATTGAGGATATGGAGAATAATTCGTGTCTTATTTTTTCAAGTAGTTTTAGCTTATGCTATTTATATTACACTAAATTTTCCATTTGGGGTTTGGGCCACAATTTCTTGTGGCGACAGTTCTGACTGCAAGGTTCCTTCCGTAATTTCTATTGTTGGAAATTTTGAGTATTTAATAATTTTTCTAGGAGCGTTCTTTTCATTATTATTTATTTCTTTAAAAACTGAACTTATTAAAAGAAAAAGACGAGAAACTAATTATATAATTATAATCAGTACATTATTTGTTTTTCTTTTTTCTTATGCTCTATTTTTCTTTCTCTTTTCTCCACCTTCCATAATCTTTAGTCTTTTAACATCCATTGCATATTTCTTTAGTACATCTAGCATTATCAAAAGAATCATATTTGAATAATAAAAGTATATAACTAATTAGATTGCAATCTGATTTTTATTTAGTACTTCTTTTCCAATTATCCAGAATCACAGAAGTTGCGATGGCGACATTGAGTGACTCGGCCTTGCCGAAAGAGGGGATGGTGATTTTTTGGGTTACGATATTTTCGAGATCTTTGCTTATGCCATTTGATTCATTGCCCATGAGGAGGATTCCTGATTTGGGGAAATTAAAAGTATGGACATTTTCACCTGACATAAATGTGCCGAAAATTGGTAATCCAATTTTCGGCAGGGTTTCTGCGAGATTTGCATAGGAAATGTTAATTCTCAAAAATGAACCCTTTGTGGCGGAAATAACTTTTGGATTGTAAAAGTCTACTGTGTTTTCACTCGCAATAATTTTTGTGATTCCATACCAGTCGGCAATACGGATGATTGTTCCTAGGTTTCCTGGGTCTTTTATTTCATCAAGGGCAATTAAAATTTCGTTTTTATCTACTTCAAATTTATTATTTTCTTTTTGTTTTACAATAGCCAGCACAGAGTCATTACTTTCAAGTGTTCCTACTTTTTCTATCTCGCTATGTTCTACTACATCGTAGCCGACATTTTTATCTTTGATCAAATTTCTATTTTTATCAAAAAAATCTGCTGTACAGAGTAGGTAGTCTATATTCCAATCGGAATTAAAAAGCTCCAATACATTTTTCTCTCCTTCAACCAGAAAAAGCCCGAGTTCATTGCGGTGTTTTTTATCGTGCAGAGATTTTATGAGTTTTGCTTGATTTTTCGTAAAAGCCATATAAATAACATAACACAAAAGCTCGATTATTTAAAGTATCAAACATATTGAAAATACCCTAGGGGGGTATATACTTATACCATTATGAATAAGGAAGAAATTAAATTGGTTCGCAGATTGAAGATCATTGAAGGACAAATAAGGGGATTACAAGAAATGTTGGAAAGGGATGCATATTGCATAGATATTATTACCCAGACCTCCGCAGTAAAACAGGCTCTTTCTGGGGTAGAGGATGCCCTTATGGAAAACCATCTAGGTACATGTCTCATCGCACAAATAAAAAATGGCAAAGAAAAGAAAGCGACGGGCGAGATTCTCAAGGTTTATCGTTTAAAAAGAAAATAATTATGGAAGTAATGTCAGAAGATAAGTTCAATAAGATTAAAGATTTTCAATCAGAAGGTAAAATCGTGGTGATGTCCGGAGATGGAGTAAAAAATGGCATTTTCTAGTGTTTCTGTGGTCGGAAATTCTCTTCGTATTAAAATTAAAAAATTATGAGTAATCAAACACAACAAGAATATATTTTTCATGTAAGTGGTATGCATTGTAAAACCTGTGTTTTACTAACAGAAAGCGAACTTAAAGATATTCCATACATCACAAGCGCAAAAACAAATCTATATGGAAATACACTTGAAGTGAAGGGGAACTTCGGTAATAAGTCACAAGCCACTGTTGCAGATGATCTTACAAAAATTCTTTTCAAACACGGTTATACTTTATCGGTTGAAAAACAAATTATAAATAAAAACTGGGGAGATTTTATATTTGCTGTGCCGATAGTCTTGGTATTTATTATTTTATTTATTATTCTTCAAAAAATTGGTTTAGTAAATCTAATAAGTACGATTGATGTGTCATATGGGACTGCTTTCATAGTTGGAATTATTGCTTCACTTTCCTCATGTCTTGCCGTCGTTGGTGGACTTTTACTTTCCATGTCGGTAACATTTGCGAGAGAAGGAGACAAGGTACGTCCACAGATTTTGTTTCACATAGGGCGTATTGTCTCATTCTTTGTCTCGGGAGGTATTATTGGAGCTATTGGTTCTGTATTTACCTTAGGTTTTCTTGCTTCATTTATTTTGAGTATTGTCGTTGGTATTGTAATGCTAATTCTCGGAATAAATCTTTTTGATATTTTTCATTTTACCAAAAAACTTCAGCCTGCAATGCCAAAATTCTTTTCCAAACATGCTTTTGAGTTTTCAAAACTAAATCATTCTCTCACACCACTTCTTGTGGGTGTTATGACTTTCTTTTTACCTTGCGGTTTTACACAGTCAATGCAAATTTATACTCTTTCCACAGGAAGTTTTTTAAAAGGAGGATTCACGATGCTGGCATTTGCACTGGGGACACTACCAATACTCGCTCTTATAAGTTTTAGTTCGTTTAGTATTAAAAACAGTTCAAAATCAGGTATTTTTTTCAAATCAGCAGGACTCATAGTAATAATCTTTGCGCTTTTCAATCTAATTAATAGTATGGTTGCGTTTGGCCTTATATCCCCGATATTCAATTTATAAGATATAAAAGATGATTAAAATGAAAGCAATAATAATATCAATTATAATTACAGTCGTATTTATCGGAGGATCTATTTTTTTTACTAAAGGAAAATTTCAGACGGAAATAAATACTCAAGTTCAAACACAAACCAGCGTAGAAAGTACTATTTCTACAGGTAATGTAAGTATAGAAAATGGAAAACAAATTATTTCAATAACTGCGAGAGGTGGATATTCTCCAAGAGTAAACAGTGCAAAGGCTGGTATTCCTACAGTTTTGAGATTTATCACGAATAAGACTTTTGATTGTTCATCATTTGTTCAAATTTCAAGTATTAATATAAATAAAATGCTTCCACAAACAGGTACAACCGACATAGATTTGGGCTCCCCTAGAGCAGGAATATTTTATGGAACTTGTGGAATGGGAATGTATTCATTTGAAATTAACTTTCAAAATTAATTCATAATTTTGTGTTAGAATGTAAGTATTATTAGAATAATGATGTATAAAAATATGAAAGGATATATAAAAAATATTGAGTCAGAAACTATCGCGAATGAATCTTTTAGAAAAGTTTTATATACAGGGAAACATAGTCAACTTGTGGTGATGACCTTGCAACCAAATGAAGAAATAGGAATGGAGGTGCATGAAACAGTGGATCAGTTTTTTAGAATCGAAGCAGGTGAAGGGAAGGTTGTGATAGACGGTGTGGAGACAAAAGTAGGGGATGGTTTTGGTATTATTGTACCAGCTCACGCAATGCACAATGTAATAAATACTTCCTCGACTGAGACATTGAAACTTTATACAATTTACAGTCCTGCGGAACATGAGGATGGTATTGAGAGAAAGACAAAAGCGGATGCACTTAAAATGCCGGAGGAGTTTAATGGAAAAACTACTGAATAATTTATAATTTTTTTCCTTATATGAAGGTAGAAAATATTAAAATATTAAAAGGTGGTGGGATAGGTGTTATACTTACAGACACTATTTTTGGGATTGTAGGCCTTGCTGATTCTCCGGTCGCAGTGAAACGAATATCGGAAATAAAAAAAAGAGATGCAGACAAGGGCTATATAATTTTAATCTCTTCGTTTGAAGATTTAAAAGATTTTGGTGTTGAAGTTTCAGAACGGGCCAAAATTTTTTTGAAAAAATTTTGGCCCGGACCTGTTAGCGTCATTTTTTCTGTAAAAAAAGAAAATTTTTTGCATTTGATTAAACCCAATAATACTTTGGCTTTTCGTATGCCGAATAATACTATTCTACTTAATCTTCTGAATGAAATAGGCCCTATGGTTGCTCCGAGTGCAAACCCTCAAGGTTTTCCTCCCGCGAAGAATGTGTCTGAAGCAAAAAAATATTTTGGAGATGAAGTCGATTTTTATGAAGACAAAATTTGTAATAATGATTTATCTTCAACGGTGATAAAAATTGTCGGAGATGAAATAGAAATTATTAGAGAAGGGGCTATCAAAATAAAGAAAGAGGATTTTTAATATTTTGTAAAAAACCGTATAAAAGTTGACATTTGAATAATCTTGTTATAGTATAGTATGAGGATGTTCTTATAAAAAGAAGAAAGGAGCGAATTATGGCTTCAAGCAAGACAGCTAAAGAAATTTTGAGAGAAAATATCGATAGTTGGGGTGAGCAAAAAATTACTTTACCTATTAATGCTGATGAGATGAGGATTATTGTTTTAAGCCAAGGCGCTGTCGTTAAAAAATTGAATCATGACAATGATGACGGAACTTTCTTTACCTCGGTGGAGTATGAAGGCAAACTCTTTGTTTGTTCTACTTCCTCGAAAATATGAAAGCCGCACTCGATCACGACGCTTCTATAGCGTCGTGATTTTTTTATTCCGGCTAGCGAGCAACAGAATAGAAAATTCTGATTTTACATTTTGCCCGAGTGAAGACTGAACACAAGGTAAATATTTAGTGGTTTTACCACGGGATGTGAGTAAAGCGAATTCCAAATGTGTGAAGGCAATTACCGAGGTTTAATACCTTTTATTATTTATTTAGGAAAGAGGTTCTCCCGTAGTCAATTCATAAGCAAAATTAGCTATTTTTTCTGCAGTTCCTGTATCAATATCGCTTCTTTGCTTTCCTATAACGATCAGAGCTATCTGATTATGCAACTCTCTTTTTTTGTCATCTGAACCTCTAACTCTTATTAAATGACCATCAATCATTAATCTATAATAACTCAAGCACATTTCTTTTAATCTTTGTTCTGCGGTAGTATCCCTAAAAGGAGGGTTTCCTAAAAATCCATTTTTTTTCCAAAGGTTTAATAAAGTATGGTCATATTCTCTTGTATTTTCTTGTTCTATATTTAATTTTTCCATACTATAATATTATCATAAAAAAGGTTTGTTGTGATATAATCACCAAAATGAATAAGAAAATCATAATTTTTACTGATGGATCATCAAGAGGAAATCCTGGTCCCGGCGGTTGGGGAGCAATAATAAACGATGGTGAAAAAATCACAGAACTTGGTGGCAGGGAAAACATAACTACAAATAACAGGATGGAACTTCTGGGAGCTATCCATGCTTTAAAAAAAATAGAAAAACCCACTGAAGAAATATTTTTAAATACTGATTCTTCCTATCTTATAAATGGAATAACAAAATGGATTTATGGTTGGCAGAAAAAAGGCTGGAAAAACTCTCTCAAAGAAGAAGTGGCAAACAGGGATCTTTGGGAAAAACTATATGAAGTATCAAAAGACAGAAAAATAAAATGGAACTATGTCAGTGGTCACTCTGGAGTACCTGGGAACGAAAGATGTGATGAAATAGCAACAGCTTTTGCTGATAACACCTCACCAAAATTATTTTTAGGTAAAAAATCTGGTTACAAAATAAATTTAGATGACCTGTCTCAATCGGGTGTTAAAAAAAATTCTTCAAGAAAGAAAAAAAATAAAATGCCAGCTTATTCATATATTAGTTTGGTAGGTGGTATTTTGAAAATTGATAAAACATGGTCAGAATGTGAAAAAAGAGTGAGAGGAGTGAAGGGTGGGGCGAAATATAAAAAAGTAGGGAGTGAAGAGGAGGAGAAGCAAGTAATGGCCGAATGGGGTTTTTAAAAACAGATCTATTTAAGGGAAAAGGTATCAGAAACCTTTGTCATCCCAATCCTATCAGAATGTCACCTTATCTGGTTAACTCTACAAAAAATTGACAAATAGATATAAATTGGTAGAATTTACGAGGAATAATTTGATCTATACTAAATAAGGAGGACAATGAAAAAATGTGGAAGAAATCGCCTAATTGACTTGATTGAGTCGTCGAGGGGCGGGGCGGAAACTCTTATGGCATCTTTTTATAAAATGCTTAAAGAAGCAGAGTCCGTCATAGTAGCTGAATCCGAAGGAAAGGAGCTTGTGCACTCTCGATGTATGATGGAATACCTCAGAACAAAAAGAGGATTCATTGAGGAATGCACTCGTCAAGGAATTGATTGTGGGCACTTTCTCATCCAAGATATTACTGAATCACCATCATGACGAATAGTGTTGGTCACACTGCCTCAAGCGTTTTCGCTTGAGGCAGTTTTTTTTCTTATAAACAAAAAAATAACTCCCAAAAATATATAAATCATTAAAACAGGAAATTTTACAAAAGAATTCGTTGGTATAGCAGATATTGGCAAAGAAGAAAAGAAATTTACCACAAGCAGAACGAAGGAAAGCAAAATCCAAGACAAAAACATAAATGGCCACGCAAGAATTTTTGAAATAAATCCAAAGGCAACAAGAAGAAACCCAAAAAACATTATTGAAGGAACTAGAGGTAGGACTAAAAGATTGGTAAAAAGTGAAACCACAGAGACCGTATCCATTTTAACGATGAGAAGAGGTAGGACAAAGATTTGCGTAGCAATAGTGGATGCAACAATTTCTCGAAGACCAAACTTGTCTGTAATTTTAAGTTTACTTACCACTATGGGAGAAAGATAGACCAAAGCCAAAGTTGCTAAAAATGAAAGTTGGAATGAAACATCAAAAACAAGTATTTTAGGATTTAAAAATATCATTATAAAGCCAGCAAAAAACAAAGCCCTTCCGACACTATAGTCCCTGTGAATCAACCTACCGAAAATAAGGATTAGAGCCATAAAACATGCTCGAATGACAGTAGATGAACCTCCAGCCATTATAGAAAATAACACTACACCAATAGCAGAAAATCCCAGAGAAAAGTTATTTGGTAAAAATGAAAAAACTTTTAGTACAGACTCCGCAACTATTGTAATGTTATATCCAGATAAAACCACGATATGTGAAAGGCCGGCTTTACGAAAATTATCATTAAGTTTATCTGAAAACATTTTTGATCCAAGAAGCATTCCAATAAGAAGTGATGATTGAGGATCGACTAATTGATTTTTAATTTCTGTAATTGAAGAATTTTTTACTTTTAGTAAAAAATTCTTCAATTTATTTCCGTTTCCTGAAGAAACTATTTTTGTTTTAACAAAATTTGCTATGAGATAGATGCCGTCTTTTGCAAGATAGTCTTTGTAATCAGTCAGGTCACCAATCAAAGTATCTGTACTTTCAATTTGTCCGCTTATTAAAACTTTGTCACCATAAAATACTCTCGGGTATGGATCAGTTTGCACCATTATTTTTTCTTCTCTGCATTTTTCTTTACAATACTCCAATGTCAAAACGAATTTCTGATATTGACCACTTGTATCTGGTTCGCTTAAAACAATTCCTTCTACTGTCTCTTTTTTGCCAATTATATTGCTATAGTCTAATTTTGAAGAGATCTCACTACATTCATATCGTATGACCCCAATGCTAAAAGATAAAATCAAAACAAAAAACCCAATAATATGGATCTTAGAATATGGATCTTTATAAATTTTTAGAAATATGAGAGAAAGAAGCGAAATTAAAAAAAGAAAAATTCCGAATGAAAAACCAGGACTGGAAAAGGAACATAAAAAAGTTGATAAAAGAAAGCCAAAAATAAAAAGGAAAAAATATTTATCAAATCGCACAATCAGAATAATAACAAAACATTTAATAAAAACAAAAACTCGGATACCCCCACTTGAGGTATCCGAGTTCCCAAAACATTTAGCCTGTTATTTCTTTTTTTCCCCCGATCCCCATCTAGATATCCAAGGGTACGAATACGGAGTAGAAAAATAGTCCCATATTTCCTTACACATGGGACCTATAAGTGATAAAAGAGTGAATAGTAGCACGATCAAAATGGGGATAAGCATAAGATTTATCCCAATTATTGGGTCTTTCCCCACATTTTCCAAACAGACAAAATCTATCATACGCCTTCCTCCTATTAAAAATTAAAGGACAAGTTCTAACTTAATATTACCATTTCATAATTAAAAAGTCAACATTATTTTTTCGGCAAAATCATCGAAAAAAACAAAGTTTCCTTTTTCTAAGGATTCTAAATCGTGCTAAAATTGACTTCGTGTATATTTTTAAAAAAATTTCGGCTATAAATAAAATCATAATTATATTTTTATTGGTATTTTTGAATGTAATTTCTTTTTACTATTGTTTTGGTGTTAAAGATGTTTTGAAAGTGGTCTTTTTGGATGTTGGACAGGGAGATGCCATTTTTATTCAAACGCCGATGGGCAATCAGATTCTCATCGATTCTGGAAATGGAGTAAATATTTTGACTAAACTCGGAGAAGTTTTGCCATTTTTTGATCGTTCTATTGATGCAATATTTGCTACACACCCAGATCAAGACCACATCGGTGGTTTTCCTGATGTTTTAAAATTTTATAAGGTTGGAGAATTTTTTCGGAACGGCGCTGTGTATGATACCGCGACAGCTCAAGAGGTAATGAAAAATGTTGATGTAAAAAAAATTAAAAGTGAAATTTTATGCAGAGGAGAAATTTTGGATTTGGGTGGGGGAGTCTTTCTCGAAATTCTTTGGCCACTGACCTGCGATTCTACTAAGAAGAATTCAGATACAAATAGTGACTCAATAGTCGCAAAGCTTGTTTATGGAGAAAGTAGTATTTTTCTTACAGGTGATGCACCGATAAAAACAGAAAAAGCTCTTATTTCTCTTGATTCACTTTCTCTCAAAAGTAATATTTTGAAAGTCGGACATCACGGTTCAAAAAATTCTTCCTCTGAAGATTTTTTAAGGGCTGTTTCCTCCACAGATGCAGTGATTTCTGTCGGTTTGAAAAATAGTTATGGTCACCCAAATATTGAAGTCGTAGATCAGTTGAAAAATATTGGTGAAAGAATCTCGGAAACATCTCTTTTGGGTAATGTTTTCTTTTACTCAGATGGAATAAGTACAAAGTAATTTTTGCAAAAGGATTTCTTTTAAACATTTACTTTGTTTTATTTAAATGTATAATTATAACCATTCTGGTTGGAATGGATACTATTTGAAAAAAACAAATAGGAGAGAAAATAGATGAAAAGGAGCGGTTGTGATTTAAATTTTGTTAGTGTCTTATTGATTGATTTAACAGTCATTGGACTCTTGGTGGTAATGGACATTCCGTTATATATTAGAATAATAAGACGAGGAATGAGAACCCTTTACATGAGATGTTTAGGATTACTGCGGTAAAATTAATTCAAATTGTTAGAGCTTATCTTTTCATCACAAGGAGTACATCCAGGATGATTGCACATTATATTTGAGGATAGGGTATAGGAAAAGGGCGACTCGTTGCGAGTCGCCCTTTATTATTATTTTAATACCCCAGCTTTCTTTAGAGTTGCGTAAGCTCCATTTTTCTGAATTGTCTTGATGGCACGAGTGGAGAGAGTGAGAATGATAGATTTTTTCAGCTCAGGAATGTAAATTCTCTTTTTTTGTAAATTAACATACTTTCTGACTTTTCCTGTCGGGTTGAATTGGGTGGCACGGGTTGCGTTGCTATATCCTCCGCACACTATTGAAGTCTTTTTTGTTATTGGACAAATTCTTGCCATATTTTTATAATTTAACTTAGTTGTGCTATGCTATCATAGTAACAAAAAAAATTCAAGTTCTGTCTTATCTGTCATTCTTGCGCAGGTGGGGATTCAGAAAATTAGAATCGAATTCCCGTTTTCACGGGAATGACAAAAATCAAAATGGATTTAACAATTATATTTAAAATATCCATTCTTATCATTTCTGTAATGATCCATGAGATTTCCCATGGATATATGGCACTCTTTTGGGGTGATAGGACAGCACAATACGAGGGGCGACTTACTTTGAACCCTATAAAGCATATCGATATTTTCGGTTCGATAATTATTCCTGCATTAATGTTTTTATCTGGCACAGACTTTATTTTTGGTTGGGCAAAACCAGTGCCCTACAATCCGTACAATTTAAGAAGGAGAAATATCGCCGAGCCATTTGTTGCCCTAGCTGGTCCACTTTCAAATATTATTGTTGCGGCTATCCTTTCGATCATCCTTCGGGTTGGTCTAGCTTTTTCTTTGCCTGAAGCTATGGGTACACTTTTGGTTTATGCTGTTTTAATTAACATTTCCCTTGCTATCTTTAATATGATGCCAGTTCCTGGTTTTGACGGCTACAAAATCTATTCTGCTTTTCTGCCAGACCAAATCAAACTTAGCCTTCAGTCACTAGAAAAATATTGGATAATTTTTGCTTTAGCTTTTGTTCTCTTTGCTTCCCCATTCTTTGTGACTATAGTAGAGTGGGTGTTTAGGGTTTTTATAGTGATATAATATTTGTAATATTATTTTAAATACTCTTTATAATCATTTTGGTAATTGTTATGTTTTTATTTTCATACTTAATTTTTGTCATGGTACCTGTATTCTAATACAAGTGTTACAATTGATTATTAAACTGGGGACTAGAGCATTTGCCTTTTTATTATTTTGTGCTACACTCTTTCTACATTAGCTACTTTAGTGTGTGCTAGTGTTTTTAAATAGAATGCCTACAATAAATCAACTTATAAAAAGAAGAAGGAAAACTGCGAAGAGGAAATCAAAATCCATTGCTCTTACCAAAGGTTTTAATTCTCTTACAAATCGACCAACATATCAAAATGCCCCTTTCAAAAGAGGCGTGTGTATTAAAGTTACAACAAAGACTCCAAAGAAACCAAACTCTGCTATTAGAAAGATTGCAAGGGTACGTCTTACAAATGGTATGGAGGTTACTGCCTACATTCCAGGTATGGGACACAATTTGCAAGAGCACTCTGTGGTAATGGTAAGGGGTGGAAGAGTAAAAGACGTAGGTCTCCGATATCAGATAGTCCGAGGTGTACTTGATGCAGGTGGAGTAGAAAAGAGAATGAAAGGAAGAAGTCAATACGGTGCCAAGAAACCAAAAGCCGGTAAAGCTGCCTAATTTTAAATAATATGCGAAGAAAACTAAAAACAAAAAAACCGTTAGTTCCAGATTATAAATACAATTCTGAAAAAGTTGCCAAGCTTGTCAATTATATTATGGATTCTGGAAGAAAAGCTCTTGCGGAAAAAATCATCTATGATGCTTTTGATATAATTATTGAAAAAACCAAAAACAAAAATCCTGTCGAAGTGTACGAAACAGCTCTTGCAAACACAGCCCCAAACATGGAGGTCAAATCAAAGAGAGTCGGCGGTGCCAACTATCAGGTTCCTATGGAAGTCAGGCCATCTAGAAGGTCAGCTCTTTCAATGAAATGGATTATCGATGCCGCTAGAAGCAAAAAAGGAGCAAAAATGGCAGAAAAACTTGCCAATGAAATAATCGCCGCTTCAAAGAATGAAGGTGAAGCAGTGAAAAAGAGAGAAGCTACTCACCGCATGGCGGAAGCGAATAAGGCCTTTGCCCACTTTGCTTGGTAGTTTTCTTTCAATTTTCACGACTTGCTTTGTCGTGAACTCCGTTTGCTCCCGCAATGTATGAGAATACATTTTGGTCGCAATACTCATTCACTCCTCGCAATTCATTGAAAATTGAAAGAAAACAGAAGAAAATACTCGATTTGCTTCATGCTGGCCATTTTGATATTATATACACAGAATGAAATTGAAATTTCCGCCACACTTTCAATCAAGAATAGATGAAAGAAATTTGAATATAGATCATGTTAAAAGAGCGATAAGAGAACCGGATATTAAACAAGATACTTTTGAAGGCAGGACTAAGGTTCAAAAGAAAATTGGCGATAAAGTTATTAAAGTAATTTATTTCAAAGACGCGTTTAGAGATAAAAAAGAAGAATATATTATTATTACCGCTTATTATTTATAAAAACATGAAAATACAATACGATAAAATAGCTGACGCCATGTATGTGTATCTTGGCTTTAAGAAAAAAATAGCTAAAACGATAGAAATAAATGATCGTCTACTTGTTGATGTGGATAAAAAAGGCAACGTTATTGGTATTGAAATGCTCAATGTTTCAGCTCAAAGCGGTATGGCAAATATTAAAAAGATTGCCAAAGAAGGCATCCCCTTTAATATTATTGTTAATTCAGCGATAACTGCATAATTTATTATGAATAAATCAAAATCAATGTGGTTATCAGCTCTTTTTATCTTTTTTGCAAATATTTCCTCTTTTTGTTTCGTATTCTCTATAATCGTACAAGAACTTGCTGAGGATCAAATTACAAGATTAGGTATTATTGTATGGACTATTGTAAATATATCGTTAATATGTTTGGCTGTGTATTTTATTTATTCATCCAAAAATATTAAGACCTCACTCATAGACAGAATAATATTTACAATAGTATCATTCTCGTTCTTATTTCCTGCAATAGGTATTACCTATTACTCTTTTCCTTTTTTTGTCCTCTTTAACTAGATAGGAATTTTAATTTGCTTTTCTGATTCTTTTAATGTATCTTATTAATACCAAATAGTCTTGGTTTTATTTTTTTATTTCGACTAGCGAGGAGCAAAAAGTAAAATTATTATTTTACTTTTTGTCCGAGCGAAGGCGAAACACAAGAATGAGAATTATTTTATTTATTATTAATTTTTAAATATATATGGCTCGTGAATACCCATTAGAAAAACTTAGAAATTTCGGAATTATTGCTCACATTGATGCGGGAAAAACCACGACATCAGAAAGAGTTTTGTATTACACAGGAAAGACTCACAAGATAGGTGAGGTTCATGACGGAGAAACCACGACTGACTGGATGGAACAGGAGAGAGAAAGAGGTATTACTATTTGTTCTGCCGCTATTACTTGCTATTGGAGTCCTACATATATGCCGAAGGATGATTTGAGCAAGAAAGTGATGTTCAATATTATTGATACTCCTGGACACATTGATTTTACTGCTGAGGTAAAAAGATCACTTAGAGTTCTTGACGGAGCTGTGGTTGTTTTTGATGGCGTTGCGGGTGTAGAACCACAGTCAGAAACAAACTGGAGATATGCAGATGAAGGAAATGTTCCTAGAATTTGTTTTATAAATAAACTAGACAGAACCGGTGGAAGTTTTGAAAGATCATACCAATCTATTTTGGACAGACTTACAAAAAACGCTGTTCGAATGCAAATCCCTATTGGAGAAGAGTCAAATTTTTCTGGACTTATAGATCTTTTGACTTTGAAGGCCTATTATTTTGATGGAGAGATGGGGGATAAGATTAGAATAGAAGAAATTCCGGCTGATAAAGTAGAGGAATCTAAAAAATATAGAGCAGAACTTATAGAAAAAATTGTGGAGCAAGATGACAAAATGATGACTGAATTTCTTGACGGAAAAGAGCCATCCCTTGCCGAATTAAAAGTGGTTTTGAGAAAAGCAACTATCGCAAATAAAATTGTGCCAGTACTTACTGGTTCAGCTTTGAAAAACAAAGGTACACAGCTCATGCTTGATGCTGTTGTAGACTATCTTCCATCGCCACTTGATATTCTACCTGTAAAAGGAATCAATCCAATGAATGGTGAAATAGTTACAAGACATGCCTCTGACGAAGAGCCATTCACAGCACTTGCTTTCAAATTGCAGACAGACCCATTCGTCGGACAACTTACATATTTTAGAGTCTATGCTGGAACCATAAAGTCTGGTGTTTACATTTACAATTCCACAACCGGTGAAAAAGAAAGACTTGGAAGAGTTGTTAGGATGCAAGCAGATCAGAGAGAAGATTTGGAAATAGTTTATGCCGGAGAAATCGCCGCCGCTGTAGGTTTGAAAAATGCAAAGACGAGTCATACTTTGTGTGATGAAGAACAGCCTATTCAGCTCGACCAAATCAAATTCCCAGAGCCAGTTATCAACTTAAAGATTGAACCAAAAACAAAAGCCGACCAAGAAAAAATGGGTTATGCTTTGAAAAAGCTTTCTGATGAAGATCCAACTTTCAAAATCAAAACTGATACAGAAACTGGTGAGACAGTAATTATGGGTATGGGAGAACTTCACCTTGATATTATTGTTGACAGGATGAAGAGGGAATTCAATGTCGAGGCAAATGTTGGTAAGCCCCAAGTTGCATATAAAGAAACTATTTTGGGTGAAGCAGAAGAAGAACACAAATACATAAAGCAATCTGGAGGTAAGGGTCAATATGGTCACGTTAAGATTATAATTAAACCACTTCCACCAATCGTTGAAGGAGAAAAAATTCCCAAGAACGTAAAGAGAAGTCCTGGATTTGAATTCATTAACTCTATTAAAGGAGGTGTTATTCCACAAGAATTTATTCCAGCTGTTGAAAAAGGTATTATTGAAAGTATGGAACGAGGTGTGACTGCTGGATACAAAATGGTAAACATTTCTTGTGAGCTTACATACGGTTCATATCACGATGTCGACTCTTCCGAGCTTGCTTACAAAATTGCCGCTTCTATGGCCTTCCAGGATGCTGCAAAGAGAGCAAAACCTGTTATTCTTGAGCCGATTATGAAAGTTGAAGTTGTTACACCAGAAAAATTCATGGGCGATGTCACAGGATTCTTGTCTTCAAAGAGAGGACAGATAGAAGAAATGTCAGAAAGAGGAATGAATAAGGTTGTCAGAGCTAAAGTTCCTCTAGCCGAAATGTTTGGTTATGCTACAAGTCTACGATCTATGACAGAGGGCCGTGCGTCATTTACAATGGAGCCTGATCACTATGAAGTGGTTCCAGCCAATGTCGCGAAGGAAATTATTGAATCGAGAAAATAAAACCAAAATATAAGAAAACTTAAAGCCCCCGAAAATCTGATTTTCGGGGGCTTTAGTTTAGTTTTTTTAATTCCATTTAAATTCAGTCGTGATATAATTAATATCTATGAAAAAATATATTTTAATTTCAATTATCACACTATCTCTTGCTTTTACGATGCCGTTTAGTACAAAAGCCACTGAAAAAGATCTCAGCGTGTCAGAGATAAGAACAATAATCGATATTTTGATTTCAGTAGGAGCAATTCCACAAGACAAAATCGCTTGGACAAATTTTATATTTACTTTACTTAAAAGTGGTATTGAAACTACCGCCGCTACTTTTACTCAAGCTACTTCATCAAATCAAACATCGGTGGTATCTCTACCGATTTCAACATCTACTGTTTCTTTGAATATTAATAACAACATTCAAACTCCTGTTACATTAACTCCTCTTGGTGGAAGCAATTCAAACAACAATTCATCATCAGGCAGTCCATACTTGAGTTCTGGTTCAGCTGATTCACAATTTGTTTCGGCAGATACATCATCAACTATTGCTTATTACAATTTTATTGCCAATTATGGCCCAGCAATAATAAAAGAAATGTATTTTACGACGACAGGCTCATCTGTTTCAAATGGAGATTCTCCCATCACATCTGTCATTGTCGGTGGAGTTTCTGCTCCGGTTGTTGGAACATTAGCTACACTCACAGGGTTAAATATCACAGTTCCAATCGGAAATGCTGGTTACAATATTCCAGTCGCAGTTACATTTGCCAAGGTTGGACTTGGTGGAATTGCATCAAACAAAACAGCTGGACTTATTTTGACTGGTTACAAATATTCTTCTGGAATGGCGAACAATACTGTCGGTGGTCTATCAGTTTCTACAAATCTTATGACGGTTGTGAGTTCAAAACCAACACTTTCTATTTCAAATCCTGTCTCGACAAAAGTCGGTGCTGGGGGAGTAGTAGAAATTGCTAGAGTCACAATATCGGCAGATTCCGCAGGACCAATCAAAGTAAATACGATTCCTTTGTCCATGAATGTTAGTGGAAATGGTTTAGCTGACTCACTTTCTGTAAAAGTTGGCGATTCGAATGTTTCATTGACAAGTGGAGACACAATATCAATTGGTACTACTACCGCCACAACATCTCTTGTTATTTTGGGTGGCTACAATATATCTGCTGGCTCTTCTGCCGTATTTAGAATTTTTGCAAACACATCTTTTTCACAACAAAACAGAAATGCGGATACATTACGAACATCACTAGGCGATAAAATATTTTTTGTATGGACAGATGTAAATGGAAATGCAACTTCGACAGGGGAAATGATTTACAATTACCCAGCGAATACCGCTATTGTTTCTTACTAACTAAATAAAACGCCCCGCGCCATCAGATGGCGCGGGGCGTTTTGATTTGACATTATTTTACAATTTGCTATCATCACAAATACGCATTATTTTGCGATTTTTAATTGTTTTAAAAGGCATTTAAAAAAGTCGAATTTATAAGCATCCCAGTTCGCCTAGCGAATGATGGGTTTAAAAATTAATAGTTAGTTTTCTAAATAAAACGCCAAATCTCGCGCGCTTTGTTTATAAAATTAACAAAAATATTTATGGCAGAAGAATTTAAAAGAGACAAACCCCATGTAAATGTGGGAACCATTGGTCACGTTGACCACGGGAAAACAACATTAACAGCTGCTATCTTAAACGTCCTTTCAAGAGGAGGTTTTGATGCAAAAATAAAAGCCGTAGATGACATTGATAATTCCCCAGAAGAAAAAGCAAGAGGTATTACTATTGCTATTTCTCACCAGGAGTATACTTCCAAAAATAGACACTATGCACATGTCGACTGTCCTGGACACGCTGACTTTATCAAGAACATGATCACTGGTGCCGCCCAAATGGACGGAGCTATTCTCGTGGTTGCAGCTACTGACGGTGTTATGCCTCAGACTACTGAACACGTCCTTCTTGCAAAGCAGGTTGGTGTTCCAAAAATTGTTGTATTTTTAAACAAATGCGACATGGTAGACGACAAAGAGCTTATTGATCTCGTTGAGGAAGAAGTTAGAGAACTTCTTACAAAGCAAGGTTTTGACGGTAAAGGAGCCCCTGTTATCAGAGGTTCAGCTTTGAAAGCTCTTGAATCAAAAGATAACAACGATGAATGGTCAAAGAAAGTTCTTGAACTTGTAGATGCTCTTGATACATATGTCCCAATTCCTGTTCGCGAGACAGATAAACCATTTCTTATGCCTATTGAAGATATCTTTTCAATTGAAGGTAGAGGAACTGTGGTTACTGGAAGAATTGAAAGAGGTATTATTAAGCTCGGTGATGAAGTTGAAATTGTCGGTATAAAACCAACAACAAAAACCGCTATTACTGGTATTGAAATGTTTAACAAATCACTTGGTGAAGGTATGGCCGGAGACAACGCTGGACTTCTTTTGAGAAGCACAAAGAAAGAAGATGTTCATAGAGGACAAGTTCTTTGTAAACCAGGTTCTATTACTCCTCATACTGATTTTGAAGCTGAGGTTTACATTTTGAAGAAAGAAGAGGGCGGAAGACACACTCCATTCTTCACTGGATATAAACCACAATTCTACATGAGAACTACAGATGTTACTGGAGATGTTACCCTTCCTGAAAAAGTAGAAATGGTTATGCCAGGAGATACAGTTACATTCAAGGTCAAACTTGTTGCGCCTGTTGCTATGGAAGCAAATCAGAGATTTGCTATCAGAGAAGGAGGAAAGACTGTCGGTGCAGGAGCTATAACAAAAATTGTTGCTTAGTTAGAGAGATTTCAGTCTGCCCGCCACAAAGATAGGCGGGTGGGCTATGAAGTCTTATTATTAAAAAATATGTCCGTAAAAGAAACAACAAAAAAAAATACAAAATCCGCTTCTAAATTAAAAATTCCTAAGAAAGAAGAAGGGGTTTCTAAACTTAGAATCAGAGTCAGAGCTTATGACAGCAAAATTCTTGACGCGTCTGTGAAACAAATCATAGAAACAGCTTTGAGATTTGATGTAGAAGTTATTGGACCTGTACCTATGCCGACCGAAATAAAAAAGTACACCGTAAACAGAGCATCTTTCGTCTACAAAAATGCTAGAGAGCAGTTTGAGATGAGAATACACAAGAGAGTGATAGACATTGTGAATCCTTCAGCAAAAGTTATAGAAGCACTCACCAATCTCAATCTTCCTTCAGGTGTAAGTATAGATGTAAAAATGATTTAATCAACAAATTACTGAAAAATGAAATTTACACTTGGAACAAAACAAAATATGACACAGGTTTTTGATGAGAAAGGCGTGGTTCACCCTGCAACGATTTTATCAGCAGGAGGCCTTGTCGTTATTCAAGTCAAGACCAAAAAAACAGATGGCTATGATGCTGTTCAAGTCGGTTTTGGTGAAAGAAAAGAAAAAAATATTTCAAAGCCGGTTCTCGGACACTTAAAGAAATTGGGAAATTTCAGATTTCTTAGAGAATTTAGAATAGAAGATCCTGAGAAATTCAAAGTAGGAGACAAAATAGAACTTTCTGATTTTATTGCTGGCGATGTTGTAGATGTATCTGCAATATCAAAAGGAAAGGGTTATCAGAGCGTTATCAAGAGACATGGTTTCAAAGGACAGCCTAGAAGTCATGGACAGAAGCATTCTGAACACGCACCAGGTTCTATTGGTGGTGGACTTCGAAACAAAGTTCCAAAAGCAATGAGAATGGCTGGCAGAATGGGCGGGGATATGATTACAGTTCAAAACCTTGTTGTTTTAGGTGTTGATAAAGACAATGGAGAACTTCTGATAAATGGCGCAATTCCAGGAAGAAGAGGTACTCTTGTGGAAGTTCAAGGATAAAAATACAAATATGGAATCAATAATTTATAATCAAAGTGGAAAAGAAGTAGGAAAGATTCAGTTGCCTGAAAATGTTTTCGGACTTTCAAAAAATGCAGACCTTGTTCATCAAGTTGTCCAGTCAATGATTTCCGACGCGAGAACCATTTATGCTCATACAAAAGACAGAGGTGAGGTAAAAGGAGGAGGAAAGAAACCTTGGCAACAAAAAGGTTTAGGTAGAGCCAGACACGGTTCCACAAGATCACCTATCTGGGTGCATGGAGGTATTGCTCATGGTCCAAATGGCAACAGAAATTATGCCAAGAAAGTAAATAGAAAAATGAAGGCAAAAGCTCTTTACACTATTCTTTCTGAGAAATTTAGAGATAATGAAATTATTTTTATTGATAAATTTGAATTTACAAAACCAAAGACGACAGATGCTTTAAAAGTGTTGAAATCTTTGAGTAAAATAGAAAACTGTAAGTATATCTTTTCAAAAAAGAACAACAGTGCAATTATTGCCATTGGTTCAAAAAATGAAGCTCTTGAAAAGAGTTTCTCAAATGTCGGAAATGTAGAAGTAGATGAACTCCGAAACATAAACCCTGTAGATCTTTTGAATTACAAATACCTTGTAATAGAAAATCCAAAAGAATCCATCGCTTTCATCGGAGGTAAGCTTCCTGCTAAGAAAAAATAATTTTATGAATAAACAAGAAAACAAAAAAAATCTTTCTTCTGTTATAAGAAAACCAAGAGTGACAGAAAAAGCGGGAATAAAAGCAGAAACACAAAATGTTTATACTTTTGAGATAAATAATGGTTTTGGCAAGAAAGATGTCGCCGAAGCAGTAAAAGAAATATACAAAGTTACACCAATCAAGATAAATATTACAAATCTTCCTCCGAAAAATGTTGTTTCAAGAGGTAAAAAAGGTGTACAGTCAGGAGTCAAAAAGGCAATCGTTTTTCTTAAAAAGGGCGACAAAATAGAATTTATATAAATATGAAAACATACAGACCAGTTACATCATCAAGAAGACATATGACCACTATTACATATAGGGGTGTCATTACTGCAAAAGAACCTTTGAAATCTCTTACAAAAGGTAGAAAGAGAGATGTAGGAAGAAACAAAGACGGCAGAATTACAATGCGACACAAGGGTTCCGGAAACAAAAGATTATACAGAGAAATTGACTTTTCATATAACAAAAAAGATATTCCCGCAAAAATTATTTCTGTGGAATATGATCCAAATAGAACTGGCTTTATCGGACTTGTCGTTTATGCAGATGGGGAAAAGAGATATGTTCTTTTACCAAAAAGCATGAAAGTTGGCGATACATTTATTGTATCCGAAAAAGCAGAACTAAAGGTTGGTAACAGAGTTAAAATCAAAAAGATTCCAGTAGGAGGATTTGTTTACAACGTTGAGATCCGACCAGATGGCGGAGCAAAGCTCTGCAGATCGGCAGGAAATTACGGGCAAATAGTTGCAAATGAAGGTGGTTTTGTTCATATCAAACTTCCTTCCACAGAAATTAGAAAAGTTGCAGAAAATGCATGGGCCTCTGTTGGGGAAGTTTCAAATGAAGAAAATTGGCTTGTAAATTATGGAAAAGCCGGTAAATCTAGATGGAAAGGTATTCGTCCAAGAGTTAGAGCTTCTGCTATGAACCCCGTAGACCATCCATATGGTGGAGGTGAAGGTAGACAAGGTAGAGGTTTACGATTTGCAAAAACACTTTGGGGTCAGCATGTCGGAAAAGGACAGAAAACAAGAACACCAAAGAAATATTCAAATCATTTAATAGTATCTAGAAGGAAGGTTGGAAAAGCAAAGAAATAAAAGGTATTGAACCAAGCACGATTTTCTCCTGCAAAATTTATTGTATCATTCGTATCAGCCTTGCGATATTCATGGCTGTTCTTTTTTTCATGTATGGAGCAGATGGAAGTGTGGTTATCCACACCTTTCACAAAACCAAAATTGTATCAGTGGTATAATTAAACAAATATTAATTAATCTAAAAACACATGTACAATAACAAATTAGATATCAGGGAGGTGGAGGTAAATAACAAATCATCTTTCCTAGATCTAACCAGGCACAATCTTCTTTTAGCAACATTCATCGTATCATTCGTATCAGCCCTGGTATTCATGTCTGCTCTTCTCTTTATGTTTGGAATAAACAAAGCAAATGCCACAGGAGAATCAGGCGGTCTCTTTATGTATGGATCAGATGGAAGTATAGTCTTTGGTATCAACTCATCAGGTAACTTAGAGCTTAGCACCACTACTGGTTCAAAGATAGGTACAGCTATAGGTCAAAAGCTTTCCTTCTGGAATGCTACTCCCATAGCTCAGCCAGCTAGTACGACCGCTATAGACACTTTACTTACGAATCTTGGTTTGAGAGCTAGCGGAGGGATTGCAAATTTTTCTTCGGCATTAAATGTTGATGCAACCACAACTCTTAATGGCAACGTCGGCATCGGGACGGCAAGTCCTAAAGGTAAACTAGATATTGCTGGCGGACATATATGGGGAAGCAAAGATGTGGCGTTGAATACCTCGTGGACTACTGTGTTGAGCGTTGATATGGGCGGAACACATCGCAGTGCTTACATAAAAGTTTTTATTGGCGGTAATGATTGGAACTCACACTCTGCAGCAAGCCATTATGTAGAAGCTTTTTTGATACAAGGAGCAGGTGGTTACGGACAGCCTGGAAGTATTGTTGAAAACCGACATTATTCAACAGGCTCTATGTCAACTCAATTAATAATATCTGGCAATGTGATCAGTTTGCAGGTAGCGTTAGATTCATATACCGCTACAGAGAAAATAATCTATGAAGTAATGGGAAATTTTGTGTCTGTCAATTAGCGGGGACTTTTTGTGTTGCTTTTTTTTTGGATCATGTTAGTATAATCTCAAAGGGCCACAGACAGTCGGCAGCCGAAAGGCAGAAGTTCCGACCGAGGTCAACTCATTTGTCTTGAGGCCTTTATAAGGTCGATTTTTTTCACGAAAAATATATTCAAATGATTACAAAAGCACAAAAAAAAGAAATAATAGATAGCTTAACAAAAGTTATCAAGGAATCTAGTTCAGTGGTTTTTGTCAATTTTCACAATCTATCTGTTGCCGATGAGACGGCTATGAGAAAAGGTCTCAGAGCATCTGGTGTAGGGTATGTTGTCGCAAAAAAGACATTGGCAAAAATTGCAATGGGAGGAGTCTCTATTACTGGTGTTTTACCAGAACTTGAAAAAGAACTCGCTCTCGCTTATGGAGAAGATTTAATTACTCCTGCAAGAGAGGTCTTTAATTTTCAAAAGAAATATAAAGACAGCGTCTCTATTATGGGTGGTATCTTTGACGGTAAATATATGACAAGAGAAGAAATGTCTTCTATTGCTTTGATTCCTTCAAAAGAAGGTTTATATGGTATGTTCGTCAATATTATCAATTCTCCAATTCAGAGATTTGTCATTGCACTTAGTGAAGTAGCAAAAACAAAAGCAGTTTAATTTATTAATTAAAGTAAATAAAATATTATGGAAGATACAAAAGTAGTTGTTCCTGCAAAGTTTGAAAAAATTGTTGCAGAAATAGAAAAAATGTCTGTACTCGATCTTCACGAACTTGTGCAAACATTCGAGAAGAAATTTGGAGTATCAGCTACAGCCGTCGCTGGCCCAGCAGCTGGTCCAGTAGCAGCAGTAGAAGAAAAAGCATCTTTTAAAGTTGAACTTACAGATGCTGGTGCAAATAAAATCGCTATTATTAAAGTTGTAAAAGAACTTCTTGGTCTTGGTCTTAAGGAAGCAAAAGATCTTGTGGATGGAGTCCCTTCAGTCTTGAAAGAAGATATGAAGAAAGAAGAAGCAGAAGCTCTCAAAAAGAAAGTAGAAGAGGGTGGAGGAAAGGTTACATTGAAATAATTCTTGGGGAAAATCCTCCGAGAAAGGTATTTTTCTAAACGCGCATATTTCACATTTTGAATACAAAATGTTCGAAGTCTTTCATTTGGGTCCATATCCAAATTTCAACTCGGCCAGTCGGCCTGTGCAATGTTTAAAAAAACCTTTTTTGGGGGATTTTCTTATGGTAAATTTATACGAACTTTCGCTTTTGATTTGATAAATTTTAAAAAATATTCCTCTGTTTTTCTTTCCTTTTTTTCCTTCTTTTTGCTATAATCACTCACATGAAAACATTAGGAATTTTATTTAATAGTCAGGCACGAGTCAAAATTATTCGGCTTTTTCTTTTCAACAAAGACATGACCTATGATTTTAAAGATATTTGTGATAAAACAAAAGTAAAATCGGGGGAAGCAAAAAAAGAACTCTCATTATTACAAAAATCTGGTCTTATTAAAACTAAAATCTTTTATAAATCAATAATAAAAAAAAGTGGTGATAAACAGACAGAATTAAAGAAAAAAGAAAAAGGATGGTGTTTAGAATTAGGCTTTTCATATATGAATGCACTACGGGAACTCCTCTTAAGTACAGAGTCATTTGGAAGCACAAACATAGTCAAAAAGCTTTCTTCGGCAGGCAAATTAAAATTTGTGTTAGTCGCTGGAATTTTCATACAGGATCCAGATAGTCGACTCGATATTCTTGTTGTGGGGGATAGTATTAAGAAATCAACTATTGAAAAAAAAATAAAAGATATAGAATCAGAGATTGGCAAAGAGCTCGTGTATGCTTATTTTGAAACTGTAGATTTCAAGTATCGCCTCGGTATGTATGATAAACTTATAAGAGACGCTCTTGACTATCCACACAAAGTATTGCTGGACAGAATAATGTCACAAAAGTAATCCACAATTTTTTAGCAATCTTTTGCTTTTCTTGTTATAATATAAGAGTAAAAAGGTCGTTATATATTTATATATAACAAAATTTATTAGTTTATTAGTTAATTATTTTTTTATTATGATACTTTCATGGGGAACAGTTTTTACTGAATCTCTCAAAGGCATCTGGCTTGGGGTGGCAAATTTCCTTCCAAGTTTTATTGCCGCTCTTATTATTTTCATTTTAGGTTGGATAGTAGCTTCCATTTTGGGCAAGCTAGTTTCTCAACTTATTGGTCTTACTAAAGTAGACAACGCACTTCGTGCAGCCGGTTTTGAAAGAGCTCTTGAAAAAGGAGGTTTCAAACTCGATTCAGGTAATTTTCTCGGAGCACTTGTAAAGTGGTTTTTTGCCATCGTTTTCTTGGTTGCTTCTTTGGAAATTCTTGGTTTACAAACAGTCACAGCTTTCTTAAAGGGAGTTGTGCTCGGTTATTTACCTCAGGTAATTGTCGCTGTTCTTATGGTGCTTGTTGCCGCAGTGGTAGCAGAAGCAATGGAAAAGATTGTTTCTGGTGCAGCTAGAGCTGCTGGTATAAAGTCAGCAAACTTTGCTGGTAATATCACAAAATGGGCAATTTGGATTTTTGCTATTCTTGCAGTTTTGGTTCAGCTAGGAATTGCCGTAAGCTTTATTAATACTTTCTTTACAGGTGTTATTATTGCTGTTTCTCTTGCTTTGGGTCTTGCTTTTGGTCTTGGTGGTCAAAATGCAGCTTCACATTTCATTGAGAAAGTGAAGGGTGATATTTCAGATAGATAAAAATTGTGACAATAGACTAAAAATATTAAAAAACAGCCCCCACCATCTGATGGTGGGGGCTGTTTTGATTTATTCTTGACTTTCATGTATTAGGAGTATAATTGGAATAGGGTTATTGGTTGGCATTATCCTTAATTTATATTAAGGGAGCTCTATATCTTGATACACCTTGGTGCATCATTGCGAGCACCCACCTAGCGAAAGCCAGGTAAGTGCCAATCAGTAATCCCGCAAGAGAATCTGCCTCAAAGGCGGATTTTCTTTTAATTATTTGATGTTAGGATTATATTTCTTTTCAAAAATGACTACTGGATGGTATAATTCTCTTATGATAAAATTACGAGCTTTTTGGGAATCATTTATTGTTTTAATATTAATTTCTATCTTGCATTTTGCTGGTTCAAATTTAAATTGGTATTGGACATATAAGTGGTTTGATATTCCTATGCATTTTCTTGGCGGGCTATGGGTCGCTCTTACAGCTCTCTGGATTTTCTGTTATTTTGGTTACACAAATTCAATTACGAATTACAAATTTAGAACTTTTTTTGTTGTATTATTTACGGTTTTAATAGTCGGAGTTTCTTGGGAGATATTTGAGGTATTTGGAAAAATGACTTTTATAAATGACGTAGGATATTGGTTTGATACCACTAAAGATCTCACGAATGATTTTATCGGTGGAATCGTGGCTTATCTCTATTTTATTAAAGGGAAAAAAAGCCAAAATGATTTAGTAGTATGTGACACTAAAAAAGGAATGATATGCAATTAAAATTTTTTGGGGGAACAGGATCAGTGACAGGTGCAAACTTTCTAATGATTTTTGAAGAGATTGCAAAAAAAGTTTCTATTGCTGTGGATTGTGGTCTTGTACAGGGAAATGAAGAAGCCGAAAGAATAAACAATGAACCATTTCCCTATGATCCATCTTCTCTCGATTTTCTTTTTGTCACTCACGCACATATAGACCATATCGGTAGGATTCCAAAACTAGTGAAAGATGGTTTTAAAGGAAGGATTATCAGTACTCCACCGACGAGAGATATTGCGGAACTTTTACTAGAAGATATGCTCGGAATTATGGATCACGCATCCCGAAAGGAAGGTGTACTTCCACTTTATGACAAACAAGATGTTCTAAAAGCACTTTCTCTTTGGGAAACTTTGGCATACCATGTACCTCTTGAGCTTGGTATGGGGATAAGCGTTTTACTAAAGGATTCTGGACATATATTGGGCTCGGCAATGGTAGAATTTTCGAAAAAAGGCCTACCCGCCATACCTCCACATCTAGGGCAGACAGGTGTAAAAATTTTATTTACTGGAGATTTGGGCAATTCACCATCTTTATTATTGAATGATACAGAAGACATTGCTGATGCCAATTATATTGTGATGGAAAGTGTTTACGGAGATAGAAATCACGAACCAAAAGATGATAGAAAAAGACAGTTAATTCAAATTATTGAAGACACAATAAAAAATAAATCCCTGTTAATTATTCCGGCTTTTTCTTTGGAAAGAACTCAAGTTATACTTTATGAGATGAATGAATTTTTTGAGCGAGTGGGTATTTCACAGATCCCCGTTTTTATCGATTCTCCTCTTGCAACAAAAATTACAAAAGTTTATGAAAAATATTCTTCATATTTAAATGAAACTGTGAGAGAACAAATTGCAAATGGTGATGATGTCTTTAAATTCCCACGGCTGAAATTTACTGTCCGTCCAGATGAATCAGAAAGAATCGACATGACTCCAAACCCCAAAATAATTCTTGCTGGATCCGGAATGTCGAATGGTGGCAGGGTAGTGAGTCATGAGAGAGATCATATTTCTGATCCCAATGCGACAATACTTTTTGTCGGTTATCAGGCAGTAGGAACTCTTGGTAGACAGATTCAAGAAGGTGCGAGTAAGGTGAGAATACAGGGGCAGGAAAAGAAAGTGAAAGCAAAAATAGCATCTATCGAAGGGTATTCTTCGCACAAAGATTCTGATGGTTTACTTTCTTTTGTTGAAAAAGCGGGAGAAAGCGGAGTTTTGGAAAAAGTTTTTGTTGTAATGGGAGAATTAAAATCATCGCTTTTCCTTGTACAAAAGATAAAAGACAATTTAGGTGTGGATGCCTATCATCCAGAATATGAAGAGAAAATAGACTTAAATTTTTAGTATTTTGATGCAAGAATTCTCCACATAATAATAAATTTATATTACATATAAAAACAAATTGTGTAGAGCGTTTTTTGTTTGCTATAAAAATAAAAATGTGCTATAAATATAGTAATATTAGATTTATATAATAAGTTGAAAATATACAACAGAATAAATAGACAAATAAGAGCATCAGAGTTGCGCGTCATCGGAGAAGAAGGGGAGAATTTTGGAGTTATATCACTTGAAGAAGCGCTTCGTATTGCCAAAGAAAAAAATCTCGACCTTATTGAAATTTCACCAAATTCGATTCCACCAGTTGCAAAAATCGCAGATTATGGTAAATTTCAATACGCTGAAAAGAAGAAGCTGAGAGAGGCAAAAACCAAGATTCACATAGTAGAAGTTAAGAGTTTGCAGGTGAAAATCGGTACAGATGACCACGATCTTCTTCTTAAAGCCGAGAAAGCATCGGAATGGTTGAAAGATGGCCACAGAGTCAAATTGAATCTTTTTCTCCCCGGAAGGTCAAAGTATATGAATAAACCGTTTTTGAAGGAAAGGATAGAAAGGATGCTAAAACTTTTGACAGAAAATTATAAAGTTGCCGAAGAAGCGAAGGCTAGTTTGAAAGGGATGACGATGGTAATAGAAAAAGACAATAAACCAAAAGTATGAAAACAAATAAAAGTTTTACAAAAAGATTGAGAGTTACAAAAAATGGAAAAATTTTGGCGCGTAAAGCTGGCCAAAATCATTTCAATGCAAAAGAAAGTCGCGGGGCGCAACTTTTCAAAAAGAGATCAGTATTGATGTCTTTCAAAAACAAAGATAAAGCGAGATTTTTGTCTAATTCATTTTAATAAACATGACAAGAGTAAAAAGAGGAACAACAAAAAATAAGACGAGAAAAAATATCTTAAAACAGGTAAAGGGTTATAGACATGCAGGTTCCACAAAAGAGGCAGCTGCAAATACCATGATAATGCACGCTGGTGCAAACGCATTTGCCCACAGAAGAGACAAAAAGGGTGATTTTCGAAGACTCTGGAATGTTAGGATAAATGCAGGCCTTCGAGAACAGGGGACGACATACAGCAAGTTTATCGGAGCAATGAAAAAGAAGGGTATGGAAGTAGATAGAAAGATTCTGTCATTACTAGCTCAAGAAAGTCCGGAAGCATTTAAAAGATTAGTGGAGTCAGTAGGAAAATAGATTAAGAAAAAAGGCCCCCGAAAATCTGATTTTCGGGGGCCTTTGTATTGTGTTCCACATGTTCAAAAGCACTTTGCTACGGGAGTTTTCTTTCGCCACTATTTTCTAGTGATTTTCTAAAACTATTCTTGAAATACTAAAGCATATTATTCCGAGCAAAATTCCCGCTACCACATCGCTAGTCCAATGAACACTCAAAACGATACGGCTAAACGCAAGTAAAGAAAAAAGTAAAATATTGGAGATAATAAAAATATTTCTTTGCCATTTTATTTTAATATATTCAGAAATTTCATAAACGAAAAATAAACATAGAACAGTGGCTATGATTGAGTGGTTGCTAGGGAAACTAGATCCTATGGTGTCTATCGATGAACCTGCAGGTCTCACTCTCTCAGTTATCTCTTTGATAAGTGTGCCGAGAGATATTGCAAAACCAGAACTTATCAAAAGAATTTTAGATTTTGTGTGTTTGTTACTTACAAACAATACAATTGAGAGGGCAATTACAAAGATGGAAACTGGGATTATATCGCCAATTTTGGTGATTTCTGCAAAAAATCTTTCAAAGAGTTGATTGTGTATTCCTGCAAAAAAAATTTTTACCACTTTATCAATAGTCAAAATGAAACTGCTTTGTGTAAACACCAAACAGGTTATAATCAAAAAAAGAATAGTAGCAAGAATTGATAGCCAAAATTTTTTCATGAGGTTATTATAGCAGAATGTGAATGTGTAGAGCAAAGATTGAGTTAGATATATAAATTTGGGATATTTAACAAAATAAAAAGGGAACCATTCGGTTGTTATATTGGACTCGTTACAATTTGGATGTTAGAGCTGAATTAAAACAACAATCCTAAAAGAATTGAAAAAATATTTGCAGTTAAAGATATAATAAAAGATTTGGACAGTTTTATCTCTAGTAACTGATTGTAAATAATCGTTTCTGTTAAAATAACCAATAATTCGCCAATAACGATAAAAGTGTTTCTATCGTTTATATAAGCAGGTAAAATAAACCAGAGATAGGGTAAAGTTAATGTAGATGCTAAAAATCCTACGAGAATAATTTTTAGGTTCTTTACTCCATTGTGCCTATAGAGATATTTTACGAAAATATAAACAATAGGTATCTCGACGGCGAGTGTAAGTAGAAGGGAATATAAAAATCTTGTTTCATATAACATTCTACTAAACATTATTGATTACAAGTCAAAGATTTTATCTTTGCTCGAGTGATTGGTCCTACAAAACCAGTTGGACTAATTTTATTCGCTAGTTGGAATTTTTTTATTGCCCCAAGTGTCAATATTCCAAAAAAACTGGTTGATTCACTATTAAGATAATTATTTGTTCGTAGAAAGTCTTGTATAGATGAAATTTCGCTATTTTTAGAACCATATCTATGATCGCTTTGTAAACTTAAACAAGTACTTTTTGTTGATGGTACAGATATTGGATTGCTAAAAGTTTCAATTTTAATTGGAGTGTTATTGTTATATTTGGATGTTTGTTTGGATTTATATAAGTTCAACTTTCCATTAGAGTATCCTGCAATCGAATATTCGATTGTTTCTTCAATGAGTGGATTTCCAATATCAACATATCCACCACTAGATTTTATATTTTCATCGTATACAAAAACATTTTTATCGGAGAGTTCGTCTATATACCAAAAGTCAATACTGTCAGAGCAAGGAGAATATTTATCTGATGGATCATAATAACAATTATTTTTTTCTCTTAAAATAACTCCGCTTTTTAAGACTTTTTTAAATGGGTTAAAATTATTAATTTCAACTTGGTCAATATAGGTTTTTTTTGCAGCCAATATCTTTAAATTGTTAAATTTGTAACCCATTGAAAGGCACTCGTCCTTTTTTATTATATATGTTTCATGACCACTAACCCCTGGGCCAGTAATAAATCCAAGTAAATAAATATCTGAAAATTCATCCAAATTAACAATTTTAACACATCTACCAAGTGGATGAGAGTTTGGTGGAATTAGATCGGCTAAAACGGTTGACGCAAACAAAAATCCAAAGGTCAATGAAAATAAAGTAAAGACAATAATTTTTTTCATAATATCAAAATTTAATAATTGTTAATAATTGTGATTATTATAACACATTTTTGAATCGTCAGTGGTGATTGTGGCGCGGAGAGAGTCACAAAGTAATTATATTTCTACTTAGAAATAGTCCATTAAGGTATCACATTAGATTAATGGAATCTATTGTAGATAACCTCTGTTATATCTCTTAAGAATTTTTAGTAAGTTCTCATTAATTTCCTCTCCTCCCAATTTACTATTTTGTATTTCATTCATTAATTCGGAAATTTTTGCTTGTTTTTCTGCTTTTTCTGAATTTTCATTTTTAACAATTCTGACAATTTTTATAAATTCTGGAAATGTTAGGTCTTTATTATTTTTTGTTTTTTCAAGAGCGAGTATTAAATTTTCTATATTTAAATAAGTTAATCTCTTTGAATCACTATTTATTTGTAATTTATTTTGGTTATTAAAAATAGTTAGAATTCTTATTAATATAGCAAGTCTATCAAATTTTATACTAAATATATTAGGTATAGATTCTATATACCCAATGACTAATTTTTGAGTGTTTTCATTTAAATTATCGCTAAATAAATTAATACAATTTTTTATGTATTCAATTTTTCTCCCCATTGATTCTTCCGCATAGCCTAAAATTCGTGGCATTTTTTGAATCAATTCAATAGGATTCTCAAAACCTTGTCCTTTTAACCACTCTATTTTTTTACCCATAGATTCTTCCGCAAGGCCTAAAATTGGTGGCATTTTTTGAATCAATTCAATAGGATTCTCAAAACCTTGTTCTTTCAACCATTCAATTTTTCTCCCCATTGATTCTTCCGCATAGCCTAAAATTCGTGGCATTTTTTGAATCAATTCAATAGGATTCTCAAATCCAATTTTTTTTAATCCTTCTATTTTATTTAAAATAGAAGATTCATCTTTTGTAATACTTTCAGGAGAAAAACCTAATTTTTCTAATATAGAATATATTTCATCGGAATAACGCAAATCATCTACTGGCTTATCTGGATTAAATTTATCATTCATAAATATAATATTATCATACAAAATATAAACACACTATTGCAGTGTAGTCTTATTTATATCTATATAAGTATATACTAGTGGAGATGGCGAGAGTATCTCCCTCGACTAAAGTTTCGCCGTCGCTCAACTTTGTCTGGGCACCAGCTCGTCTGTTTTTCTTGCTAGAAAAACATGACTCCGCTGTTCGATTCTCGCATGCAAGCAAAGCAGTTTGCTTGCTCATCTCCACAAAATTAAAATCGCCCATTCAGGCGACTTAATTTTGTGGAGATGGCGAGAATCGAACTCGCGTGCAAAAGATAGTTTTCAGTGGGTCTACAAAGTATAGAATATTTTTTTCGCCACGAGGACGAATTTAAATAAAAAAGTTCGAAATAAACAAAATGCTTTTTTATCGATCTCTTAATCTCGGAAGTAGGGCAGAGAAGACCTACTTTCTTGTCTGATTATATTACACCGCTTTTCCGCTATCAGATATTACGGAAGGCGACGTCGCTTAGGCTAAAGCGTAAGCGAATTGAAAGTCCTTCACTCCGAAGAATGGAGAAACGATCTTTGAAATGCGATTTGCATTTATGATCCCTGTTAGTTTTAGGAGATAAACAGAGTTGCTCCACTTTGCGCAAAGAAGTACCGGTCTTTTGTCTAGGCCGATCATCCCCCTAAAACATTTTTGTTGCAAAAATGTTCGGGCGAACAAATTTGATTTCTGAAATCAAATTTGTTTTAGCCATACTTATTATAAAATATGGCCTATTTTATTTATATATTTATTCAAGATTCTCTTTTTCTCCCTTGCTCCCCATAGACTTTTTAAAAACCTTTCTCGATTAAAAGCGTTTGCTTTATCTACAATTTCTTCCGTATGAATCATAAATAAGGGTCGTCTGTTCCTTGTAGCTAATACTTTCCCATAGTTATGGTCTTTCAGCCTTTGGTTTGGGTCTTCTGTACAACCCACATATAAGCGATCATCTTTTTTGCTTAATAAAATATAAACAAAATATGACATATTTTTTTATTCATTTTTCAATGTTCTCCTGTCTTCTCTATCGAGCTCGCGTTTCATTATGCTAGCTCTTTTGTCGAAACTCTTTTTGCCTTTTGCTATCCCGATCTCTATTTTGAGTTTCTTGCCTTTATTATACACCGAAGTAGCAACTATTGTCAATCCTTTTTGATTTTCCGCATCTGCGAGTTGTTTTATTTCTTTTTTAGTTAGTAAAAGTTTCCTATTTCTTCTAGAGTCATAATCTTCCGGAACATTTTTGGGCTGAATAGGTGTAATGTTTGCGCCCACGAGATATGCTTCACCTCCACGCACTATTGCATATGCACCTTCGAGAGAAGCCCGTCCTGCCTTGAGCGCCTTGACCTCAAAACCCAAAAGCTCTATCCCCGCTGAGAATTTTTCTAAAATTTCATAATTAAAATATGCTTTTTTGTTTTGTATCAAACTCATACATTTCTTATCATATCAAATTAAACTTTTTTTATATAGTGAAATGTGTTATAATTTTTTCTATGAAAATATTTCAAAAAACTCCGCAAAAGGGAAACAAAAAGGGTGGGGGAATGCTCGGTGGGGACAATATGAAGTTTTTGACGCAGGTCACAAATGCAATTCTTATTATAATTATTATTTCTTTTGCTTTTTCCTTATTATTTAATAATGGTCCGAAGAAGGAAAATATTCCCATTTCACAGCTTGCGTCAGATATTTCTCTCGGTCTTGTAAAAGAGATTACAGTTTTGGGAGACAATCTAAATATTACTTATAATGCTTTTGGCACAAGCACACCAGTAGAAAAAACTTCACAGAAAGAAATCGGGGTTGCTCTTACTGATACACTTGCAAATTATAAAGTTTCCCAAGACAAGCTGAATATTGTGAAGATAGATATAGTTTCTGATCGAGGTTTTTGGTATTGGGTACTTGAGCTTGCACCTTTTCTCTTGCCTTTAATTTTTATTATTATTTTTATTTGGTATCTGACAAGACAGATCAAAGGCCCGGGTATGCAGGCTTTTTCTTTTGGGCAGTCAAAAGCGAGAATTATTTTACCAAGTGATAAAAAACAGAGAATTACTTTTGCGGATGTTGCAGGAGCAAAAGAAGCAAAAGAAGAGCTTACCGAAGTTGTAGATTTTTTGAAAAATCCAAAAAAGTTTTTGGAAATTGGCGCAAAAATTCCAAAAGGTATTTTGCTTATGGGCGCGCCGGGCACGGGAAAAACAATTTTGGCTCGTGCAGTAGCCGGCGAGGCTGGTGTAGCGTTCTTTTCAATTTCCGGATCAGAATTTGTAGAAATGTTTGTGGGTGTGGGTGCATCTCGTGTGCGTGACCTTTTCAAAATGGCCAAGTCCACTGCACCAGCGATTATATTTATTGATGAAATAGATGCTGTAGGCCGTGTGAGAGGTGCCGGAATGGGCGGAGGAAATGATGAGAGGGAACAAACTTTAAACCAGATTCTTGTGGAAATGGATGGTTTTGAACCGAATGAAAAAGTGATAGTGATGGCTGCGACAAACAGACCCGATGTGCTTGATCCTGCACTTCTTCGACCTGGCAGATTTGATAGGCGAGTAGTGATTGACCTGCCAGATAGAAATGACAGGGAGGCTATACTCATCATCCATTCAAAAGAAAAACCTTTTGCCGAAGATGTAAATTTGAAAATTATTGCAGAAAGGACGCCGGGATTTTCTGGTGCTGATCTATACTCTCTTATGAATGAAGGCGCGATACTTGCCGCGAGAGAAAATAGAAAAAAAGTTTCTCAGTTTGACCTTGTGAGGTCAATCGAAAAAGTGATGATGGGTCCTGAAAGGAAGAGTCATTTACTTTCAAAGAAAGAAAAAGAAATCACAGCATACCACGAGGCGGGACACGCACTTGTGGCATCTGTTCTTCCTTATGCTGATCCGGTACACAAGATTTCAATCATTTCTCGCGGAAGAGCTGCTGGTTACACTTTGAATCTTCCTCTTGAGGAGAGACGACTCCAATCAAAAAAAGAATTTCTAGATGATATTGCCGTGTCACTTGGCGGATATGTGGCAGAGAAAAATATTTTTGGAGATATTACGACTGGTCCTTCAAATGATTTGCAAGTTTCTTCAGCACTTGCCAGAGATATGGTTACAAAGTACGGAATGTCAGAAATGTTTGGACCAGTAGCCCTTGAAGGTGATGGTGGCAGAGCAATGTTTGGTCACGGAGTCGGAGACAAAGAATATTCCGACAAAGTAAATTCTCAAATTGATGCGGAGGTCTCGAGAATAATAGACGAAGCAATGAAAAAAGCGGAATTAATTTTAGGAGAATACAGAAAAGCTCTAGATAATATTGCGAAGACTCTTATGGATGTAGAAACAATAGAGAGAGATGATTTTGAAAAGATATTGATAGTAAATGGTATTATACCGAAAAAGAAGGATGTTATTTCGACGGATGAGGAGAAAGGTGAAAAATCCTAATCTTATGTTTAGCACGAGCAAGGATATTTACCAGACACTTTTCTTTAGTGACTTATCTCACGATTTGTCTAAAAGTTTTTCTATTTTGTCTTTGCGGGTAAAACGAAGAAATCCAGAATTATT
>JBAVTE010000025.1:0-15148 GCA_049695975.1 Minisyncoccia bacterium
GAAGGTCACCAGAAAATACTTTTTTATTTTCAGGTAATTGATTATCAATATTTGTGTAATACCTAATCCAAGGTCTGTCACCTTGAATTTTTGTCACAGAGTCAAGAAATTCTTGTGCAGAATCAAATCGATATACGGCTGTTTTAACCGAAGAAGCGTTGTAAGCTCCTACCCCAAGTAAAATATCCGATCCAGGTTTAAATTCAGCAAACTGACGAGAAAAATATACTGAAGATCGATTCGCCGAATACGACTGGGATGTCTGAAATTGTATTATTTTATCAGCGCTAAAAATATCATCAGTGTCTTTAGCCTTTAAACCTGCTTTTATTTTAACTGTATAAATAGTTCTTTCAGTCAAAGGACTCGTAGGAATAAAACGAACTCTGTTTAGAGATACATCAAACCTGCCCGGCACTGCAGGTGTTATTTCAATAAAATTCTCCGGGGAAATAATGTTATTTCGATTAAAGTAAAGTTCTATTCCTGTATTTACCGGGGCATCAGTGCCCTTATCTCCAGGAATCGAGGAAACTATTTGAAACGGTGCTTTTACTTGATAAGCCCAGCTAAATTCACGATTTGCAAGTGGTCCTTTGTCTACTTGAATAGTATAAACTTTATTTACCTCTAGTTCATTTTTAGGAGTAATTTCAAACGTGTTATCCTCTGCAGACACTTTGGTAATGTTCAACTCAGTTGCGGGAATTACCTTTATATATTTCAGAAGTACCTGAGTACTGAGAGATGCCGTCGTCTTCAAAATAAAATGGCTGGCTGGCGCAACACCTGCAGCATCAGCAATACTAGGAGTAAGACTGAACTCTGAAATTTCAGTTCTATAGACGACTGAATGAAAAGTGAGATAAATACCGATTATTAAAACTAAAGAGACAACTACTAAAATAAAATTTTTATATCTATTCATAACCAGGTGATTATAACATAGATATTATTTTTTTAATAGCCAAATACCAAACAATCGCGTTTATGACTTATTTTGTGCGCCGAGTTGGAATCTCTCACAGATATTTTTCTGCTGAAAAATTCTGCCGAGCCCGTCTCGCGTCGTCACGCTCCGACTTTAATTCTTTTTAATTCAAAGAATTAACCCGCGACTAAAACTTTTTCGTCAAAAAGTTTTGTCCGGGCACCTTCCTTACAGGAACAGTACACCATTCTGGATATTTTATATCATCAGAATTCATAAAATATCTCAGAAGGTCTTTCGGTTGGGTCCCAACCCAATCCTCAACTCGCGGTCTCGCTTACTAGCTCGACATTGCTCCGCTGTTCGAGTCCAACACGCAAGCAATTCAAATTGCTTGCTCCAGCGCACTTCTTTTGTGGGTCACAACTTTTGCCTTTCGTGAACTCAAGGCAAAGTCGCCACCCCCGACTCCTTCGCTTCGCTCAGTCCGTCTCGCACATTGCAAAAGAAATCATCTTTTAGATAGATGATGATTTCTATATTTGCAATGTGCGGAGTACTGGATAATGTTAGAACTGAGTTAATGAAAAGTAAGGTGATTCCGTATATACCGAATCTCCTCCTGTGGGCACAAAAACAAGGGTTGAATTACCCTACACCCCCAAGCACTATATAATCTGATCCAACTGATTCTATAAACCAATAATCCCCCTTGCAACCCACCCAACAGCTAATATACCTACTCCATTAGCAATGAATGATATTAATAAAAACGTTTTTTCTTATATTTTTGATAGACCAAGCATGGTTACACCAAGTTCGTCCGGTAAAGGAGAGGCAATAATTAACCCAGCGATAAGGGGAGTGAAAAAAATAAAAAGTTTAGTTTTAAAGAATAGAGTTAATTTGTTTCCCTTTTGAAATGAAAGTACATAATTAATATCTTCTGACACTCTATCTTTTATAAAACGAAATAATATATAGTCACCAATGGCCGCCCCAATACCACCTAAGACCGCTAATATAATGGGGTGCGTTGTATTTGCCAAAACACCAATTAAGGCAATAGAAGGCGCCACAGTAAACATAGAGGTAAAAAGTGATCCAGCCAAAATAATCCCTAACCATTTTAAATCTTCAAATAGAAAAACAAATTTAATAATTAGTTCTGATTTAACGAAGTATATAGCAACAAGAATACTTAGTATTATAATCAATGTGTCTATAAATAATTGTAATTTTTGTTTATTCATTTGTTTATTTTATATTTTGTTTTCTTTTTATAATAATAAATTTTACTGTTTCCATCATAGCAAGACAGACAAAACCAACTAAAATAACAGCTCCTAACCAAATTAAGGAAAGTGAAACTGTAGACAGTAGGCTCTGTAACACTGGAATATAGATTGCCATAATCATTAATACTATACCAAGAAAAGAACTAATGTTAGTGAATATATTAGAGAAAGGATTATATTCCCAAATATTTTTATCCAGGCTTCTGACGGAGAATATAAGCATAAGGGTGTAAAGACCAAAAGTTGCAAAAATAAATGTTCTTAATAAATCTTCATTTATTCCTAGTTTTAATAAAACATAATATAAAACAAATAAAATAACGCTTGTCATAACTCCAACACCCCAAACTAATAATTTCATACTAGTATCAAAAATTGAGGCACGGCTAACTTTTCCACGTAATTTTTTTCCATCTTCCTTTTCATCTTCATAGGAAAGAGATATCGCTGGTAAACTGTCTGTAATAAAATTTACCCAAAGTATTTGTGCTGCCGTTAGAGGCATAGGTATACCTAATATTATCGCCCCACCAATTAAAAGAACCTCATCAAAGAGATCTAACAAACAGAAGACCAAAACCTTTTTTATATTTTGAAGGATTTTTCTTCCCTCATCTATAGCCGAAACGATGGTATTAAAACTATCATCTAATAATACTAAATCAGATGATTCTCGGGCTACTTCTGACCCAGAACCTATAGCAATACCGACGTCAGCCTGTTTTAATGCAGGAGCATCATTTACCCCATCGCCAGTCATTGCTACTATATAGCCAAGATCCTGAAACATTTTAGTGATTCTGACCTTAGACTGTGGATTAATTCTAGAGAATATTTTGATATTACTTAATCTGGATTTTAATTCTTCATCATCCAACAAATCTAATTCGTGTTGTTCAAGCACAGAATCATTCTCAATTTTTATGCCCAATTCCTGAGCTACGGATATTGCTGTGCCAGTATGGTCGCCAGTAATAATCACTGTTTTTATTCCATCATCATCTATTTCTTTGATAACTCCGCCGACGTCCTTTCTAACTGGATCTTTAAGTAGAATATTTCCAAGATATTCAAGACCTTCTATTGTGTCAGTTTTTCTAAAGTCTATTTTTTTATTGGTGGATGTAACGGCTATTATTCTATAACCAGCGGTGGCATTTTTATGAATATTCTGTACAATACTTCTTTTCTCATCTTCAGTCATAACTTTTTTACCATTCCAGTAAAAGGAGTTACACATTCCAATAACAATTTCGGGTGCTCCTATTAGTAATACTCTTTCTTCTCCACCTTCCATAACCCTAACAGCCGAAAATTTATTTTTAGAATTAAATGGTAATTTTTCAACAACTGGTATATTTTTTCTCAGTTCAAATTCTTTAAGCCCAAAATTTTTAGCGGCCTCTCTTACTAAGGAGGCATCCATTGGCTTTCCTACAATCTTCCAGTCCCTTATTGGGCTGTCAGGATTTTCTACCAACGCATCAGTACATAATATTGCATACTTTAATATTGTATTTTTATAGTCTTTTTCAAATACAATATTATCTATAAACGGGATATCAATCCCCACCAAATTCATCTTGCCTTCAGTTAGAGTACCTGTTTTATCCGTGAGGATTATCGAAGTATCACCTAGTGTTTCAGCAGAAAGTAATTTTCTAACTACTCCTTTTCTTTTTGCCAACCTTTCCACCCCTACAGCCAAGATAACGGTTATTGCTATAGTTAGACCTTCAGGAATAGCCGCCACTGCTACCGCCACAGACATCATAAACATTTCAAAAACTGAGTAATTATAGTATAAACCTAAAATAAAAATTAATATTGAAATAATCAATACTGCCCAGGTTAATTTTTGAGAAAAAGTATTAATATTTTTTTGAAGTGGTGTGGCCTCGTCAGTAATGTTTGATAAGAAGGCAGAAATAATACCAAACTCTGTGTTAGTACCAGTTGAAGTAATAATAGCCGAGCCTAATCCATCAGCAACTAGTGTCCCAGAAAATATCATAGACTTTCTATCACCCAACGAAGACTTCAATTTTGTTTCTCTGGTATTTTTTTCCGCTGGTAAAGATTCCCCGGTTAAAACCGATTCATCAATAATAAGATTATTGGAATGAATTATCCTTCCATCAGCCGGAATTTTGTCACCGCTAGAAAAATTAATAATATCTCCAGGTACCAACTCCTCTATAAGAATTTCTTTTATATGACCATTTCGTAAAACTCTAGTTTTCTTTTGTAAGTAATTACTTAAACCGCTCAGTGCATTCTCGGCTTTATTTTCTTGATAAAAACCAAGCAAAGTATTAATCACCACTGCTATAAATATAAAAATAGCATCATTATAATCTTTTAATAATATAGTTATTACTCCGGCAATAGTTAGGATATAAATTAGAGGGCTTTTGAATTGCCTCAGAAAAATTTTTAATTTAACAAAGCGTTTCTCTGAAATAATTTTATTTTCACCAAAAATATTTCTTCTTTCTAAAACATCAGCAACAGACAGGCCAGAAGTGGAGGATTTAAGAATCGCAATAGAATCCTCAACTGATATTGTCCAGAATGGTTCTTTTATAGTATTTTTATTTATTTGTGACATATAAAATAAGTATACCACTATTTTTCTAAAAATATTAGATTCTAATGTCCAACCCTCTAGCAAAAAACAGCCCATATTTAGAGCTGTTTTTTTGACCGTGCGCCGAGTTGGAACATGAGTACATTTCTCGAAGCCTACTGCTTCAGTACAGGTTTCCCATTTTTTCACTTTAGTAAAAGTTCAAAAATAAGGGAGAACCTTTTCGAGTCCAACACGTAACTGCTTCAAATCAGTTACTTCGGCGCACATTAAAAAAGACGGCTTTGAGCCGTTTCTTTTTTAATGTGCGCCGAGTTGGACTCGAACCAACGATGCCCATTGGGCCGCAGATTTACAGTCTGCTGGAATAGCCGCTATCCGATCGGCGCATATTTACTAACGAAAACTATTCTAGCGAATTTTAAACAAAAAGTCCACACAAACAAAATAGCATCAGAATATTCTTTTTCTGAACACGCATAATTTTCTGCTGAAAATTTGCTATGCTCAGACCGTCGTCCTGTGCAATGTTCATTAAAAGAACATCCTGCTCCTATTTTTTAAGAGACCACTATTTCCCTCTCCACCAAAAACCCTTTTTTCCCCTTCTTCACGTCAAAAGATAATTCCTTTCCTTTCATCCCAACCATGACAGAACCACCCTTTATTATTTCTTTTGAAATAATGAGCGAGGCAATGGGATTCAAAATTTTATTTTGTATCAATCGCTTCAAAGGTCTCGCACCATACTGTGGATTGTAACCTTCTTTTCCGAGGTATGACAAAGCCTCTTCAGAAATTTCAAGTTTTATTTCTTTAACGCTCAATCTTTCACTGACAATCCCTATCTGAATATCCACAATTTTTCGAATTGCTTCTGCGTTCAAAATATCAAAGACGATTATATCATCCACTCTGTTTATAAATTCTGGCCTGAAATGATCTTTTAAACTTTCCAAAACTTTTTCTTTCACCTGCACATACTCGGCTTTACCATCACGGGAACTTGCAAAACCAAGTTGCTCCATTTTATCTATGTACTGAGAGCCGATGTTTGATGTCATTATGATCACAGAATTTTTAAAATTTACCATTCTGCCTTTTGAATCAGTGAGATGTCCGCTATCTAAAACCTGCAAAAGCAAATTGAAAACTTCTGGATGAGCTTTCTCAATTTCATCAAAAAGAATCACCGAGTATGGCCTATGACGCACCATTTCTGTAAGATTTCCACCTTCTTCATATCCCACATATCCCGGAGGCGAACCGATAAGTTTAGAAATAGAATGTCTCTCCATCATTTCAGACATATCTACTCTTATAAGTGCCTTCTCGTCATCAAAAAGAAAACCTGTGAGCGCCTTTGTCAACTCCGTCTTTCCCACACCAGTCGGACCAAGAAAAATAAATGAACCGATAGGTCTATTTGGGTCTGCAATACCTGCACGAGATCTTTTAACAGTTTCAGAAATTTTCTTCACCGCTTCATTTTGACCAATAATTCTTTTTTCAAGTTCATCCTCCATTCTACTCAGTTTATTTGCCTCACTTTCAAGCATTCTGGCAACCGGTATTCCAGTCCACCTTGAAACAACCTCGGCAATATCTTCTTCTGTAATTTCTTCTTTCAAAATTCTTCTTGAACTTTGTAATTTTTTAATTTTTTTGGTTTTTAATTCAAGGTCTTTTTCCAGTTGTGGAATTTTACCATAGCGAATCTCTGCAACGCCTGAAAGATCGGCTTGCATTTCGGCATTGTCAGCTTCTATTCTCAAAGTTTCAAGCTGTTTTTTTATTTCTTTTATTCCAGTGATAGTCTCCTTTTCGGTCTTCCAACGAATTTCGACGTCAGAAGTTTTTTCTTTCAAATCAGCAATTTCTTTTTCTATATTTTTTACTCTTGTTTCTGTTTCTTTCTTTTTTCCGCCGCCTACTTCTTTTTTCAATGCTTCTTTTTCTATTTCAAGACGCATCACTTTTCTCCTTGTTTCTTCCAAGATCGGTGGCATATTTTCAAGAGAAATTTTGAGAGAAGAAGAAGCTTCGTCTATAAGGTCCACTGCTTTATCTGGTAAAAATCTGTCAGTAATATATCTTGCACTTAAATTGACCGCAGAAACAATAGAGTCATCAGTAATTCTCACCCCATGATATAGCTCATATTTTTCTTTCAATCCTCGCATAATTGTAATTGCATCTTCGATCGATGGTTCATTTACGATGACTGGCTGGAATCTTCTCGTGAGAGCCGGGTCCTTTTCTATTTTTTGATATTCCTTCAATGTAGTCGCACCAATAGTTCTGAGATCACCTTTTGAAAGAGCTGGTTTAAGCATATTGGAAGCGTCGAGTGAACCCTCGGCAGAGCCGGCTCCAACGATAGTATGAATTTCGTCTATAAAAAGAATGATTTTCCCTTCTGACTTTTCTATTTCTTTTATTATTCCTTTCAATCGTTCCTCAAACTCTCCACGATATTTTGTACCAGCAATAAGAAGTCCCATATCAAGAGATACGAGTTCTTTGTCCTTGAGTGACTCTGGAACATCTCCTACAGCCATGCGTATAGCAAGTCCTTCTACTATCGCAGTCTTACCCACACCCGCTTCTCCGATTAAAATTGGATTGTTTTTTCTTCTTCTAGACAATATTTGAATTATTCTGGAAATCTCATTGTCTCTTCCAATGACAGGATCAAGCTTATTGTCTCTCGCAAGCTTTGTGAGATTTCTTGTATATTTTGAAATTGATCTATATTTTTTTTGTGAATTATCTGTCTGCCAACTTTTATTTGTTTTAAATTCGTTTGCAAGTTTTATGACATCACCTTTTTCTATTTTAAATTTTGAAAGCATATCACTCGCACTACATGGCACATTAAAAATAGCAATAAAAAGATGCTCTGTGGAAATAAAGTTATCTTTGAGTTCGATAGAAACTTTCCCAGAATTGTCTATAATCTGTGCAAGATCTGGCGTAAGAAAAAGCTGATATGAAGGAGGTATAGTAGCAGAATTGCCTCCTACAACTTCAAGAGCTTCCAAGGCAGAATCAGTAAGCAACATAATATCCACTTCGAGTCGTTCAAGTATGGAAGCAACAGGACTATCTTCTTGCATAATCAAAGAAAGAAGCAAGTGCATAGGGCTAACATGGCTTTGACCTCGCTCCACGGCAAATTCGTGAGCTCTTCTAATGGCTTCTTTGGCTTTTGTTGTGAAATTATTGATTGGTGGCATATTATTATGATTATAAATCATTACGCCAAAAAATCAAATTACAAGAAAAGGATTTTATTTTTTAGAATATTCAGCCAAAGCTGATTTTACAAAACTAACTGGAGCAAAAAGATTCATCATATCATTTGAGGGGATGATAGTTTTTATACCGACAAGATCTCCAGAAAGATTGAATATTGGACTACCAGCAAGAAGATTGCTTTGAGGAAAATTAGTTTGTATATAAGAAACTATATTGACTGAAGGTGTGGAAGCGCTTTGCAAATCAGAATTGTCTACTCCCAAACTGGAAACGATACCTACTGAAACTGAATTTTTGGATTGACCACCAACAAGTATGACTGTCTGTCCGAGTTTTACATCTTTTGAATCAAGGGTAAATTTTGATAATTTTGAGCTTGTTGCCATATCGCTTACTTTGAATAAAGCAACAGGATTCGTTGAAGAAGAATACATTAAATCCAAAGTGTGCATTTTACCATCAGCTAAACTAGCAAGATATTTTCCCCCATCAATTACAAAATTATTGTCAGTAGCGATAATTCCATCACTAGAAACTAAAGCACCCAGGCCAAAAAATACATTATAATTTTGTGTATCTACTTCAGAAGTTTTTATCATATACAACCTAACAACGCTGTCTTTATTTTTATCCACTGCTTCAACAATCTGATCATCTACTGTTACCACGACTGTTTGTATAGTCCTCGTCGTAGTTGTTGCAGGTGCCGAGACAACTGTCTCAATAGTTTTTTCTACCACTCTATTGATAGTCTGAATAGCCGTCTGTGGCGCTTGATTCATAAGAGCCACAGTCACAATACCTGTGGCAATAGAAGTGACAAAACTCACAAGAAGTGCAAGAAGTATGAGTTGTTGTTTATTCAAACTTTCCATGAGTTAATATTATAACATCTTTAATATATTTAACAATTTTTTCATATCCCCCATTTTCGTATCTCGGCCAAGTGAAAAACGTAAGGCAGATTCAGCACGGGCACGGGCAGTTTTATCATTCTCACCGTTTCTTTGAGCAATTTCATACACAACTTTTGAATAGCCTGAGTTACTTCCACAAGCACTTGCTGATGAACAAATGATTCCAGCTTCATCAAGCTGTAATACCATAAATTCTCCGGATTTCCCGGGAATAGAAATGTTAATATTATTGGGAAGTCTTTTTGTGGTAGGGCCATTTATGATGGCGGAAGAGACGAATTTTTTGAGCCGCTCAAAAAATTCGTCTCTTAATTTTGTCACTCTAATTGTTTCTTTTTCTTTTGTTTTTTCTACAATATCCACCGCTTTTGAAAAACCAACTATAAGAGGGACATTCTCTGTCCCCGATCGCAAACCCATTTCTTGTCCTCCACCAAAAATGATTGGTTTTATTTGTACGCCTTCTTTTACAAAAAGCGCGCCAATACCTTTTGGTCCGTACATCTTTTGTGCATCAAGAGTCATCATATCGACACCGAGCTCTAAAACATTCATATTCAAATACTGGCTCGCCTGGCTAGCATCTACATGAAAATAAGGAAAGTTTCCAGACACCAAAGTCTCGTCTTTGTTTAAATTTTTTCTTGCATGACGGATCTCTTTTGCAATTTCTTTAATCGGTTGAATCGTCCCAATTTCACTATTTGCATAAGCTACTGAAACCAAAACCGTATTTATGTTTATTAATTTTCTTAAATCTTTTGGTTCAACAAACCCTTCAGAAGAAACAGGGAGGAATTTTATCTTTACACCTATTTTTTCAAGTTCCCTAAAACACTCCAAGACAGAACTATGTTCTATTTTTGTAGTTATTATTTCGATTTTCTCAGGTTTACTTCCCTCTTCAATCAATTTTTTTACAGTTCCAAAAATCGCCAAATTATTTGATTCAGTTCCACTTCCTGTGAAAATAATTTCCTTACTTCGGGCATTTAAAAATTCAGCAAGGACCGTCCTTGACATTTCAACAGATTTTTTGGCAGCGACGCCAAAGCTGTGAATTGAACTTGGATTTCCAAAGTCCTCTGTAAAATACTTTTTCATCTCTTCAAAAACTCGTTTATCTATCGAGGTCGTGGCAGAATTGTCTAAAAATATTTTAGTCATTAATAAGAATATAACATTTTTTGCAAAAAACTGAAAATGTAGTATAATCCTCATCATGTTATTAAATATTTATATTCTTATAGGAGCACTCGCTCTTGCCTTAATCTCTCTTGTCTGGATCATACGCCTTGAAATAAAATTACATAGAATTTTAGGAGAAAAAGGCAAAAATCTTGACGAAGCGTTTTCATATCTCAGAAAAGATGTAGACCACCTCAAACATTTCTCCAATAAGTCTTTAGACAATTTTAATACAATATCTAAAAAATTAAAACGGACTGTGTCAGGCCTCGAAACTATTCGATTCAATCCATTCAAAGGAAACGGTTCTGGTGGCAACCAAAGTTTCGCCACAGCATTTGTTAACGAAGACGGAGATGGAGTTATCATCTCTAGTTTATATTCGTCAAATCATGTAAGTGTGTTTTCAAAACCAATAAAAAATATGTCATCAGAATATGAATTAACTACCGAAGAAAAAACAGCCTTGCAAAAAGCAAAAGAAAGTATAAAGTAATAATAAAGTGAGCCAAATACTCATACAATTGAATATAAGCTATGATGTCCAAAGAAAACAAAGGCATATTGGAAAGGCCACCTATTATTTGCATAACAGGGCATATTGATCATGGTAAATCCACTCTTTTAGATTATATTAGAAAAACTAATATTGTAGATACAGAAGCTGGAGGAATCACCCAAAGGATTTCTGCATATGAAGTAGTCCATAATGGTAAAAAAATAACATTCCTTGATACTCCAGGACATGAAGCTTTTGGTGCAATGAGAGCTCGTGGAGTAAATATTGCAGACATTGCTGTACTTGTAGTTTCTGCGGAAGACGGAGTAAAAAAGCAAACCCTGGAAGCATTTAAAAGTATCAAAGACAGCAACACTCCTTGTATTGTAGTTATCAATAAAATAGACAAACCAGGAAGTGATATTACAAAAACAAAAAACAGTTTAGTTGAGAATGAAATATATATAGAAGGATATGGTGGTAATATACCGTGCGTTCTGGTTTCTGCAAAGACTGGGCAAGGTGTAGATGAACTTCTAGATATGATGCTTCTCGTCGCAGAAGTCCAAGAGCTAAAAGGCGACACAAATAAAAATGCCGAGGGTATAGTAATAGAAGCTTTTCTCGATCAGAAAAAAGGTATTACAGCCACGCTCGTCATTAATGATGGAAAAATAAAAAGTGGTATGTATATTGCCTGTGGAGAAAGCATCGCCCCGACAAGAATGATGGAAAATTTTTTAGGCAAAAAAATCACCGAAGCACAGTTTTCTTCCCCTGTGAGAATCATTGGTTTTGACAAACTTCCAGATGTCGGAAATGTCTTTATGGTTTTTAAAGATAAAAAAGACGCCGAAGAATATTGTCTAACCCAAAAGAAATCCTGCTCAAAATTTGCAAAATATGAAGAAGACAAAGAAGACACGGATCACCTCAATATAATTATCAAAGCTGGAGTATCTGGAACACTAGACGCTATTAGTCATGAAATCAAAAAAATTAAAAATTCTCCCGCACACTTAAGTGATAAAATAAAAATTCGTGTCGTCAGCTCTGGTATTGGCGATATTTCAGAAAGTGATGTAAAAACTGCTTCTGCCAAAGCTGGTGCAATAATAATAGGTTTTGATGTAAAAGTAGCCCCGACAGCAGTAAATCTTGCAGATAGAGATCATATTTCAATAAAGATTTTTGACATTATTTATAAACTCACAGAATGGCTGGAAGAAGAAATTATAAAAAGAACACCAAAAGAAAAAGTGGAAGAAATGAGTTCGAGAATAAAAGTATTAAAAGTTTTTGGAACAGTCAAAGATAAACATGTTTTCGGTGGAAGAGTTGAGATAGGTACTTTATCTCTCGGTAATGAAGTAAAAATTATGAGGAGAGATATAGAAATTGGTAGAGGAAAAATAAAAGAATTACAAAAAGAAAAAAAGAAAACGAATGAAGTCACAGAGGGTATGGAATTTGGTTGTCAGATTCAAAGTACAATGACCCTCGCCCCAGGAGACAAACTAGAAGCATTTAATGTAGTAGAAAAATAATATGAACGAAACCAAACAAGAAAAAATAAAAAATCAGATAAAAGAGGCCGCAGCAAAATTTATTCAAACAGAGTCAAATGGCCTATCTCTTATTACTGTCACAAACATACATGTTTCAAAAGATGAAAAATATGTTAGTATATTATTTACGGTTTTTCCGGAAGATAAAGAATCCGATGCCGTAGATTTTTTGAAGAGAAAAAGATCTGAGTTTAGAGATTTTATCAAGGAAGAAACAAGATTAGCCAGGATTCCTATGTTTGATTTCGCGATTGATTTAGGTGAAAAACATAGGCAGAAAATTGATATTATCTCTATAAATTCAAAGTAAGAACGGCCTGGTAGCCAAGTGGTAAGGCAGAGATCTGCAAAATCTCTATACGGCGGTTCAATTCCGCCCCAGGCCTCCCTAAAACATAGCAGATTGTTTTAGATAATATAAAAAATGCTCGGGTGGCGGAATAGGTATACGCGCAACACTTAAAATGTTGTCTGCGAAAGCGGATGCGGGTTCGATTCCCGCCCCGAGCACAATTTTTGAATCGCTTTTTTGCGATTTAAAAATTATGTTCGGGAGCAAGCAAACTGCTTTGCTTGCGTGCGGAATCGAAAGTCGGAGCGTATTTTTCGCTCCGAAAAATAGCGAGACGGGGTCGCGACAAAAATTTTTGAGGAAAAATTTTTAGTTGTGACCGATTCCCGCCCCGAGCACAAGGCTGTTTAAAAGATACAGCAAAAAATTAAATATTGCGCTCATAGCTCAGCTGGTAGAGCAGGTCCCTCTTAAGGACAAGGTCGTAGGTTCGAACCCTACTGAGCGCACAAATAAAAATAAAATCTGATTTTATTTTTATTTGTGCGCTCAGAGAAATGTTCGGGGAACATTTCGTTAGGGTTCGAAAGACGGAAATCATTTTTCTAGCAAGAAAAATGATTGAGTCGGGGTCGCGAAAATTTTCGAGCGTCGGCGAGAAAATTATTTGTGACCGAGCCCTATTGTGCAAGTATTTTTCGGGCGGATGGCGAAACGGTAGACGCATTAGCCTTAGGAGCTAACGGGGTAACCCATGGGAGTTCAAGTCTCCCTCCGCCCACCAGAACAGAACTTAACGGCTTTTGATGAGCCAAGATGTGGGACGCGCGAAGCGCGTCCCACTGATTTCCCCCCATTTTTTCAGAGGAATTCAGAAAATTCGGCGCGCTTGCGCGCACTGTTTTGTTTTGGAGGAGGAGGTGCGAGCCAAAGATTTCTTTGGCACAGACCTTTTTAGCAAAAAAGTCTGAATCAGAAGCAATTTTGTCCACATTTTGTGCGACTTTTAGCCAATTTTGGAAAGGTGCGAGCCAATCATTCTGCTTGTGTGAAAGATTGTAGATTTCTTCTTCGAGCGACTTCTTGAAAAGTAATAGTTTTGATTTTTTATTACGATAATCTTGTTCATCAATCACTTGGTCTAAATATCCAGTAAGAAGTCGCTCTAATATTTTTGACAAAGAAGAAATCTTTTTCTTTTTTTCTTCCACACAAGCAGTCAAAGACGGGGCGGAATTATTGAAATCTTTTTCTGCCATTTTCAATAATTCCTCCGCCCAGTCTTTGGGCAAAGAAACTTTTTGAATGAGGGATGATAACTGCTCATCAAGTTTTTCAGAACGAAGCGACATTTCGGGACATTTGATAGTTTTAGATTTCTTTGTGCACCGATAATAAACATAGTGGTGAACATTGCCATTTTTCTGTCGCTTCGTTTTGTTTTCAGCAGTTATCATCATTCCGCATGAAGCACAGGAAATGAGGCCACAGTAAGGTTGAGGTTCGTTTTGTGGTTTTCGTTCGGGTTGTCCACGAAACTTCAACATTTCCTGTGCTTCATCAAAAAGTTTCTTTGAAATGATTGGCTCGTGCTTTCCTTCGTGGATTTCACCACCGTATTTGAATAAACCGATGTAAAATGGATTGGAAAGAATAAAAGAAGCTTTGGTTTTGGAGATTCTCTTTCCGGTTCTAGTTGTAACGCCGGACTTCGCCAAAAAGTTTGAGACATCTTCTAGTCGCATATTTCCTTTCGTATATTCCTCAAAAGCCAAGCGGACAATGCGAGATTTTTTCTTTTCTACCACTATGGTTTTTGTTCGTGAATCGTTGAGATAACCAACGGGCGCTTGGCTAGGAAATATTCCCATTCTTACTTTTTGGCGCAAACCGCGTTTCGTATTTTCGGAAAGAGAATCTACATAGTATTTGCTTTGCCCGAAAGCCATATTTAGCATGAATTTACCTTGTGAGGTGCTATCGCACCAAAAAGTTGGAAATCTCAAGCTCGCAAGTTTCCCTGTGTCGAGGAGATAAATAACACGACCGCCGTCCACCGAATTGCGGGCCAAACGATCCGGATGCCAAGAGAGAATATTTCCGCCGAATTTTTCAATGTCATTCAATAGTTTATTAAATATCGGACGACCTGGAATTTTCGCAGATTGTTTTTCTATAAATTCGGCGGAGATTTCCAAACATTCTTTCTTGGCATATTCCCGCAATTCGGTGAGTTGGGCGTCAATCGAAAGAACCTGCTTGTCCTCGACATCAGTTGACTTGCGAGCATACAAAAAGAATTTTTGCATATATTTTTTATAAAAGCAGAAATGGCTATACTAGTGTACTCAATCTAACGTTAGTTAAACTGTCTAGCATAGCCATTTCTGCTAACTAACTAATAAAACGATTGAGTACTTATTTAGTATACCACTTATAAAAAAATATCAAAAATTCTTTTTAAAATCTTAATAGTCAAAATTGCTTCTGATTTCGCACCTCCTCCTCCAAAACAAAACAGTGCGCGCAAGCGCGCCGAATTTTCTGAATTCCTCTGAAAAAATGGGGGGAAATCAGTGGGACGCGCTTCGCGCGTCCCACATC
>JBAVTE010000026.1:0-22946 GCA_049695975.1 Minisyncoccia bacterium
AATCAGCCGAGGCAGGGCGAATCCAAAACCCCAGACAAATTGTTTCGCCCTGCCGAGTCCATTTTATTAGTTTTAATCATTTGGATTTTGCTCGAAATAGTTTCGAACTTTGTCCAACAAACACCGCATCAAATCGGAATTCAAATTTCCGCAAAAAATATGGTCGGCACGAAGTGCCGTCTGTTCTGAATTCCCCCCAAAAAATCCTGAATCTGAAAGGGTTCGCCACGCTCCGCGTGGCTCCTCGTTTGCCAATACAATTATGAATAATCAAACCAAAAAGTTTTTCATTTATACTCGCAAGTCTACGGACGACAAAGACAGACAAGTCCGCAGTATTTCTGACCAACTATCAGAACTGAAAAGTTTAGCGTTGAAAGAACAACTGGAAGTGGTTGATGTCTTTGTCGAAAAGCAGACCGCCAAAATACCAGGTCGCCCCGTGTTTAACGAAATGATGTTGAGAATGGAAGCGGGCGAAGCATCTGGTATTTTGGCGTGGCATCCCGATAGACTTGCGAGAAACTCCGTTGATGGTGGAAAAATTATTTATCTCGTTGATACTGGAATAATTAGCGAAATGAAATTCCCAACTTTTTGGTTTGATCCGACACCGCAAGGCAAATTCATGCTCTCAATCGCTTTTTCGCAATCCAAGTATTATGTTGATAACTTGTCAGAAAATATTAAGCGAGGTCATCGCAACAAAGTGAAAGACGGAATATGGCCTCAAATGGCTCCGTTGGGATATGTAAATAAAAATAGAAAAATTGTTCCCGATGAAAATATCGCACCTTTAATCAAGAAAACATTTGAGGCATATTCGTCTGGGTCTTTCACTTTGCGCCAACTTCGCGACAAATTTAACGAACTTGGATTGAAGCGAAAAAGCGGAAAGGAACTTGCGGTGTCGAATTATCAAAAACTTTTGAAAAATCCGATTTACACTGGCTTAATGCTTTACAATGGCGAAGTCCACGAAGGTAAACACGAACCGATTATCACAAAGAAACTTTTTGATTCCGTTCAGGAAGTGATGATGAGAAAATCTAAACCTCACTCCAAAGGTTTGAAACCATTTTTATATAGAGGATTTTTCCGTTGCGGAGAATGTGGTTGTTTTATCACCACCGAAACGCAGAAAGGTCATAACTATTTGCGATGTACCAAACGGAAAAATCCTTGCTCGCAAAAATATACTCGCGAGGAAATCATCACTTCCGAAATTCAAAAGGAAATCAAAAAAGTTTCTTTGCCAGACGATTGGGCTAAATGGATGTTAGTGGAAAACGAAAAGGACAAATTGGTGGAAGCCCAATCGTCTACGCTTTTTGCGGATTCAACAAAAGCCGAAATTTCTCTTTTGGATTCCAAGATAGAGAAGCTGATGAACGCATATTTAGAGAACGCACTTTCGCTAGACGAGTATCGAGATATGAAAAACAAACTCGTGAACGAAAAACAGCTTCTCAAAGAGAAATTATCGGCTTTTGAGCAAAAAGCGAATAATCGGTTCGAACTTACGGAAAAGTTTTTGAAATACAATATTGAATTGGCAAACGAGGGAATAAATGAAGAGAAACTTCATTTATTCAAAAAAGTCGGTTCAAACTTTAAAATTAAGGATCGAACCGTACTTTTTGAGCCACGCACTGCGTGGCGAACCCTTTTGGATTCAGGATTTTTTGGGGGGAATGCAGAACAGACGGCGCTTCGCGCCGACCCCATTTCGGCTTCTGATTCCGATTTTCAATTTTGGCGGAGGGTAAGAGATTCGAACTCTTGGTGGGTTGCCCCACACAGACTTTCCAGGTCTGCGCACTAGACCGCTATGCGAACCCTCCTTAAAAATAATATATCATAAAAATGAATAAAACCAAAAAAACCGACAATCTGATTGACAGTCTATAGTGTTAAAAATTATTTATTAACTCTATCTCCCAAAAGTGCTTTTATCCTAGCCTGTACCGGCGGATGTGTACTAAAAAGATTTCCAATTCCTTTTGTAATTCCAGTACCACCAAAAGGATTTAAAATAAAAAGGTGTGCAGTTGCAGTGTTTGCATTTTTCATTGGAATATTTGCCCCAGATATTTTTTCAAGTGCTGAAGCTAATCCTTCAGGATATCTTGTTAGAAGTGCACCATCAGCGTCGGCAAGAAATTCTCTTTTTCTAGAAATCGCAAGTTGAATAAGCTTCGCGATTATTGGAGACAAAATTATAAAAATAATACCTATGATAGCAAATATTCCTCCACCCTTTTCATTATCTTTGCTGTTTCCGCCCATTCCACCCTGTATAAAAATATTCGAAAGAATAGAAATAAAACCGACAAGTACTACCACAACTGTAGAAAGAAGGATATCTCTGTTCCCAATATGGGAAAGCTCATGAGCAATTACTCCCTCAAGCTCTGTTTTATTTAAAATACTCAAAAGTCCGGTCGTCACCGCCACTACTGCGTGCTCTTTGTTTCTACCTGTCGCAAAAGCGTTCGAAGATACATCATTAATTATGTAAACTTTTGGCATTGGAAGGCCTGCGGTAATAGAAAGATTTTCTACAATATGATATAAGTCAGTGTAAGTATCGTGATCTGCAGGCTTCGCACCAGACATTGAAAGTACAATTTTATCTGACCAAAAATAACTTGCGAAGTTCATCACAACACTAAAAATAATTGCAAAATATAAAATTCCAAAATTATTGTAATAGTTGCCAATAAAATATCCAAGAGCGACAATAACCACCAAAAACACGGCCATCAAAAACCATGTTTTGTGAATATTTTTATCTTGTTGTGTATAAAGAGTGGCCATGCCTAATTTATTTTGAAATATAAAATATCGCTTTTTTCTTCGCGAGAGTAAGCGTGGGGTTGTAACCCAACACTCAAGACTCATGAAAGATTGCTGTCATTTCTACATATCGTGGTCTGAAAATGCTTCACTATAAGAATGACAGACTAAAACTTCACTTCCACTGGTTGTTTTGCTACATCTTCGTCTAGAGTAAAGAGCTCCATTTTTACAAAATGAAAGAGCTTGCTCACTATATTGTTTGGAAAAGAATCGACAGCAATATTTAGATCTCGAACATTTCCATTATAAAATCTTCTGGATGCTTGAATTTTGTTTTCTGTATCTGAAAGTTCACTCTGTAAAGAAAGAAAGTTTGCGTTTGCCTTTAAATCTGGATAAGCCTCTGCGACTGCAAAGACTGACTTCAATGCACTTACCAACATATTTTCGGCCTTGCCTTTATCTGCAATGTTCTGCGCACCCATGGCGGCAGCTCTAGCTGTCGTAACTTTATCAAAAGTTCCGCTTTCGTGTAAAGCATATCCTTTGACTGTATTTACAAGGTTTGGGATAAGATCATATCTCCTCTTTAACTGTACATCAATGTCAGACCAAGCTTCCTTGGCTCTATTGATAAGAGTGACAAATTTATTGTATGCCATGATTGCCCAGACTATCAAAACAACTAAAATTCCTAGTATTATATATAGTGTCATATTTTGTTTCAAATTAAACGAACAAGTTAAACCTTGCCGTGTTTGGCATTATAACATAAAACATAAAGAAAATGAAAGGGCCTTAGGCTTCAAAATCATTCTTGCAAAAATGAACAGTAAGGGTTTAGCAATTCAAATAAATTTGCCTTTTTTCCTCCCTATGCTAGAATAGATGAACAATGTTAATTACAGCATTACCATACATACAAATAATACTTTCCGTTCTGCTTATTGCCACAATCCTTCTACAAAGATCAGAAGCTGGTGTTGGCGGATCTTTTGGTGGTGGAGAAAACTGGAACGCTGGTTTCCACACAAGAAGAGGTTTTGAGAAGTTTTTATTTAATTTTTCAATAATCTTAGCCATTCTTTTTGCTTTGTCTTCTTTCGCAAGTTTATTGTAAAACAGCCCCTACATTAAAAACTTTTTCTATTGCAATTTAATTATTTAGTCATTTATTTGTAATGTTAATAAAAGAACAAATCAAGAAATTCTTTGCAAAAAAATGGGATATGCAAGGATCTGAAATCTTCAGTAAAATATTCCCATCTTATAGTCCTACAGGGAAGGTTGTTTTTTTAATATTTTTTTTAGTATTTTTATTTTCCTCAGCAATACTTTTAAACGATGTTAACAAATATTTTATAGTCCAAGTTCCAGTACAAGGTGGCACACTCATTGAAGGACTTGTAGGTGCACCTAGATTTATAAATCCCCTGCTTGCAACAGCAGATACCGACAAAGACATATCCTATCTTATTTATTCTGGACTTATGAAACCTACTACAAACGGAGGTGTTATCCCAGACCTTGCAAAAAGTTACAAAATTTCAAAAGATGAGACAGAGTATACTTTTACACTGAAAGACAATCTTTACTTTCAAGATGGTGTTAAACTCACCACAGATGACATCTTATTTACAATAGAGAAATCTCAAGACCCAAATCTAAAAAGTCCCAAGAGACCTTCATTTTATAATATAAAAATTGAAAAATTAAACGACAAAGAAATAAAATTTATCCTACCAAAACCTTATGGAACTTTTTTAGAAAACCTAACCATTGGTATATTACCGAAACACATCTGGGAAAATATGGATAACAATCAGTTCTCGCTCAGCCCATACAACCTTGAACCAGTCGGCTCAGGACCTTACAAAATCGCAAAAGCTGATACCATTAAAAAAGGTCTCTCATTTTCCTCAATATATTATGATCTAATACCATTCAATAGATATATAGGAGAAAAAGCTAAGATTGCCAAATTGACTTTCAAATTTTATCAAACAGAAGATGCTATAGTTAATGCATACAATAGTGGTGACATAGAATCTCTATCAATTTCTGCAGAAAGAATAAAAGATCTCAAATTAAAAAATGAAGTTATAGAAACCTTACCAACATCAAAAATCTTTGCCCTTTTCTTCAACCAAAACCAAGCTCCAATATTTGCAAACAAAGAGATTCGCAAGGTGCTTCTAGGAATTACAGATACTCATGAAATTATTACCAAAACCCTAGGTGGATATGGGAACCCCATCATGGGGCCACTATCCGTCGACATGAATACCGCTCCTAGTATGACTACAGAAGATGCTATAAAACTTCTTGAAAAAAATGGATGGAAAATGAATAAAACAACTAAAATATATGAGAAAACTGTGAACAAAGTTGTACAGCAACTATCTTTTTCTATCTCTACAGGAAATACACAAAGATTTTTGAGTGCTGTTGAAATATTAAAAAATCAATGGGAAAAAATAGGTGCAAAAGTAGAAATTAAATCATTTGAACAAGGTGATATCCAACAAAATGTAATTGCGGTGAGAAAATATGACTCCCTATTTTTTGGAGAAGCAACTGGTAGAGACCTTGATATGTTTCCATTCTGGCACTCATCTCAAAGAGTAGACGGCTACAATGTAGCAATGTATACTAACAGTAAGGCAGATAAAATAATAGAAGATGCGAGAGCCACCCTCGACAGAACAGCCAGAGCCACAAAATACAAGCAACTGGAAAATGAATTGGAAAGTGATATTCCGGCGATATTTATTTATTCTCCAGAGTATATATATATTACTTCAAATAAAATAAAAGGTTCTTCCTTTGGTCGTATCATTGTTTCATCAGACAGATTCATATCTATACCATCGTGGTACATAGAAACAGATGGTGTATGGAAAATTTTTGTAAAGTAAAAATATTATAAGTTATAAATAAATTATTAATCATTAAAAATGGAAAAGAATTCTCAAAATAGTAGTTCTGTAAATACAAGCGTAAACACCAATCGTGAAATGATAGTAAAGAAAAAACTAGTCTTTGTTAGAAAAAGTACTAGTAGTTTGCCATCACCTACGCCTATACATACCGGTTTTAACAAACCAAATGTTTATCATGGCCATATTTCACAAACACACAGTGTGGCAAGCACATCACCCAAAACATCTACCTACCATACTAACGCATCAAATTCAGGAAATGGATCAAGAAAACCTTTCAACAAATCTAGGCCCCTACAAAAAAGAATGGGTACAAAAAAAATAGCTGAACAGATAAATAAAAAAGTTGCTGAATACTTCATACCACAAGTGGGTGAAAATATTAGAATTATTCCTCTCGGTGGAGTAGAAGAAATAGGAAAAAATATTACTATTTTAGAATACAAAAATGATATTATCGTGATGGATATAGGCTTTCAATTTAGAGACGAAAACACTCCAGGAATCGATTATATACTTCCAAATACAAAATATATTGAAGATAGAAAAGAAAAGGTTCGAGCTGTAATCATTACTCACGGTCACCTCGACCACATAGGGGGCATTCCTTATGTTATGGAAAGAATAGGTAACCCTCCCCTTTTTACTAGAGAGCTCACATCCCTAATGATTAAAAAAAGACAGGAAGAATTTCCTCATTCTGCTCCATTAAACTTAAAAGTGATTGAGAAAGATTCTTGCATAAAACTTGGAGAACTTTCTGTAGAATTCTTTTCAGTCAACCATACTATTCCTGATTCAATGGGTATAAAGATCCGTACTCCATATGGTAATGTTGTAAACCTAGGAGATATGAGGATAGATAATGTCGCAGGTGTACCCACGAAAGAAGAGGAAAAATATTATACAGAAAAATTTTCAAATCATGACACACTTCTTTTGCTTGCCGATTCTACAAGCTCCGACAATCCCGGATGGAATGCTTCTGAAGACGAAGTTTGCAAAAATATTGACGATATTATAAAAAACAATACAAGAGGTAGACTCATTATTGGAACATTTGCCTCACAGATAGAAAGAATGATCAGTATGGTTGAATCTGCCGAAAAATATGGCAAAAAAATTGTTGTCGAGGGTAGAAGTATGAAAAATAACATTGAAATTGTCAGAATGGCTGGCAGACTAAAAGTAGGAAAAGATACGGTAATTATGGTAGAGGATATGCAAAATTACCCCCCAAATAGAATAGTAATACTTGCAACAGGTGCTCAGGGTGATGAATTTGCTGCACTAATGAGAATGGGAAGTGGATCTCATAAAAATGTTAAAATAAATAAAACAGATACAGTACTTCTATCATCTTCCATCGTTCCTGGTAATGAAAAAGCCGTCCAAAAATTAAAAGATAATCTTGCAAGACAAGGTGCAAAAATTATTACCTATAGAACTTCCGAAGTATATATTCACGCATCTGGACACGCAAAGAGAGGTGAGCTTACATGGGTATACAACAAAATAAAACCAAAGTTTTTTATCCCTATTCACGGAAGTCATTTTATGCTCCGAGCCAATGAAGAACTATCTATAGAATGTGGTATGAAGTCAGAAAATGTAATCGTACCAGATAATGGTACCATAATTGAAATTCAAAATGATGGGCAAAAAATGGTTGCCCTCAGGGAAAAAGCTCCAGCGAGCTTGGTGATGGTTGATGGATTTTCCATTGGAGATGTCCAGGAAGTCGTCATTCGTGACAGACAAATGCTTGCTCAAGATGGAATGTTTGTAATCATTGCAAATATAGACATAAGAAGCGGAATCTTAAAAAAATCTCCCGATATTATTTCAAGAGGCTTCGTATATCTCCGAGAGTCACAAGAATTATTGAAACAGACGAGACATATCATCAAGAAAACAATTGAAGAAAATATTGTGGGAATGAATCCAGTAAATTTTGATTATTTAAAAGATATAGTGACAGATAATGTCAGTAGATATCTGTTTCAGCAAACAGCAAAGAGACCTATGGTCATTCCTGTGATAATCGGAGTGTAAAATAAGATTTCAAAAACAAAATTCCCTCCACAAAATTCTTTTGCTCGTCACGAAAATTTCTTGCTAGAAATTTTCTATGTCCGTCGCCAGACCGCTCCTCCCAAGGACGTTCAAAAGCATTTTGCTCCGGGATTTTTTTTAAAAAACTTTTTTCTTATGCTTTTAATTTTCCCAAATTTTGCTATAATTTGACTATAAATATGAACAAAAAAACAACACTGCCTCTACTTTATATTACTGGTTTCATTTTTGCTCTTCGAACTGCGATACCAACTTATATAAACTCTACTTTCCTTTTAAAATTTATTTCTGAAAAAAATATTGGTTTTATATATGTTTTTGGATCTGTTATCACACTCACACTTTTTTTATTTCTCCCCAAAATTCTCAAAAAAATTGGAAATTACAAACTTGCGGTATTTCTTTCAACAATCAACATCTTAGGTTTGTTTGGTCTATCTTTCCTGACAAATCCCCTATTTCTCTTGATTTCTTTTATTATAAGTTTAACCTCCACCACCATTATTGGATTTTGTCTTGATATTTTTGTGGAAAGAAATACAGACGACAGAACTACGGGAAAGATAAGGAGCTTTTTCTTAACAAGTATAAATTTAGCATGGCTTTTTTCACCATCTATTGCAGGACTTATCGTGGGAATAGCAGATTATTCAAAAATATATCTTTTTTCCACAATCTTAATGCTTCCTGTAATAATTTTATTCATTACAAGCCTAAGAAAATTTCAAGATGCTGAATATAAGTCTTTTTCTATTTTAGAAACATTTAAGATATTACTAATCGACAAAAATTTATTTTCGATTACAAAATTATGTTTTATATTAAATTTTTTTTATTCTTGGATGATAATTTATATTCCAATATATTTAAATACATATATCGGTTTTGATTGGAAAGAGATTGGATTGATGTTTTCCATAATGCTTTTGCCTTTTGTCTTTATTGAGATACCCTTAGGAAAACTTGCAGATACCAAATTTGGCGAAAAAGAAATTTTATCTCTTGGTGTGCTCATCATCGCTGTTTCCGTAGGAATCATAAGTTTTATAGATGAAAAGAATTTTATGCTTTGGGCACTCATCCTACTCATGACAAGGATTGGAGCAAGTATGACAGAGATTATGTCAGAGACATATTTTTTCAAAAAAATAAATAGTAGTGATGCAAATATTTTAAGTATATATAGGATGATGAGTCCACTTGCTTATATCTTTGGCCCGATCGTCGCTTCTATGCTTTTATATTATTCTCTGGATATAAAATACCTCTTTATAATCCTCGGTTTTATTGTACTTTACGGACTAAAATATAGCTTTAGGATTGAAGATACTAAATAGAAACAGGATTTTTTTGTGCTTCTATGAGCATAAAAAGTGGTACTTCTTTTCTTGCTTTGTCTTCTGACATCTGTCGTGGGCCTTTTTGACTTTTTTTATTTGAAACCCATTCCTCTATATTCAAAATACAAAAACCAGTCTTTCTGAAAACTTCAAAATATGTAGAAAGTGATCTATGAAAAGAAAATGTCTTTTCACTATCTTTAATCCCTGGATGCATATTTATTTCTATCGTTGATTCTGTCATGTATTGATCCACCCTTCTATATTGTATTTTTTTATTTTCATCAAATCCCCAATCACTTTTTTGGGGAATTCTAAAGCATGGATGATTTATTACCATAAATATTTTTCCATTAGTATTGAGCACTCTCCTCGCCTCAAAAAATGCTCTTTCAATATTTTCAATATTTTGTATAGATAAAATAAAAAATACCTTATCAAAGGAATTATCTTTTAAATTTAAAAGATTTCCAGCATCAGAAACAAAATAATTGATTAACTTCGAAGAACTTTTTTTAGCTTTTTCTATAAGCTCTGTTGATATATCTGTCCCTGTAACGATAGCACCTTCCTTATTGAACTCATTGGCAAAAAATCCTTGCCCACAGCCAATATCAAGTATATTTTCACCTTTCTTAATATTTGTAATTCGCAAAAGATTGGGCAAAATCAGTGTTTTTTGATAACTGTCTTCTTTTAAAACAAGGTCATCATACCAGTCAGCCACTTTTCCCCAGGATGTATCTTTTTTATTCATAATATCTATTTATTAAAAGAAACCGGTACTTCAAAAAATTTATCCTTGGTGGGATCGCCAGATGGATTGTCATTTTTCAAAACAATTTTTCCATAATTTGTTGTGGTCGAAGCAAAAAATAAAATATCAGACGAAAAAGGAACGGGATTTTCTGTCATCCAGTCAGAAAGCGCAGTAGCGGTGCCCGTCGCCAAAACATTACCTTCAGAATCTTGTATTTGTATCGGGAAACTTGCTTCAAAATACCAAGTACCTTTCGCTGTCCCAGATATTTTTACAATACCATTAGTTATTGCAGAATTTATTTTTGGACTATACACCATAACATCACCATCTTGATCAGAAATAAAGACATTACTCCTCCTACCCCAATCAAAAATTAAAACCGAAAAAATCAAAACTATAGCGACAACAATCACCCCAAAAAATATATATCTAATATTATTCATTTTATTTTGGTAATTCGCACCCACTTACTTTGGCCAAATCCTCTAAAGTATCACGCCCTTCTATTTTCTTCCCATCAGCAAAAATCCATGTTGGATAACCTTCTATACCTTTTTCAAGACAAAGCTTGGCATTATCTGGACATTCAACATATTTTATATACTGAAAAGATGAGCCAAATAAATTTTTTTGTATTTTACAATTCTCACACCATATTGCTCCATACATTAAAATACCTTTACCCGTAAGACATTTTGCAAAATCATCGTATTTGTAAACAATTGTAGATGAAGCTATCGGCTCAGTAGTCGTAGCAATAGTCTCATTGGAAATATATGAATTTTCTGAATTATTTTTGGAATATAAATATATAGCTAAAATAGCAAAAGTCAAAAAGACTATCAAAGACACTATAATAATAATTGTTTCTTTTTTATGATTATTCATCACAGCAATTTACTAACTTACTAACTATATCTTTTAATGTCCATGGTTCTTTTTCGTTTTCAGCCATATTTTTGACATCACAAACTTCAATGACCTTCAATCGAAGAGCAAAAAAAAGCGAATACATTTCATATGCTTTTTCATACATTTCTTTTGCCTCTGCTTTATTTCCTGAAGAGTGAAGTTTGTTGCCGACTTCTATGAGTCGCATCGTCGCGGAAAGTAAATGTTTGGAAATACACCATGTCTCACCCTCTGTCTTTGGTATCATTTTTGCAAGAAGCCTCGTCCTATTGGCCCGAACTTCTGCAAGAATATCAAAATACTCTGGTTTTTCTGTCTTTGAGGCTGTAAAAAATAAATGCTCTTCTATACCGATAAGATTCATGATAGCAATACTCAAATCTTCATCTGTAGTGAGATCCACTCCCCCACTTTTTTTGGATTCCTCTACTTTCTTGATCAAAGCTTCCATTTTTATTTGTTCATCTTTTAACATATATTTATTATATCATAAAAATTACCGCTCCCAAAGCAATCATAATAACAGCTATCCAGATACGCATTTTTTTTGATCCATCTCTTCTGATTGTATCTACAGTTTCCAAAACTTTTTTATTTACTGCTATAAATAATAATATGACAAGAGGGAAAATAAAAATTAAATTATAAAAAATCAAATACCAAAATCCGCCCCAATAAGATACTTGGTCGTGAAGTAAACTCAAAATAAAGAGATATGGGCCACCAGTACAAGGAAATTCACTTATTCCAACCACAATTCCTAGAATAAATGCCGCAAGAAAACTCGCTTTGTTTATAAGTCCACCTATTCTTTCGTGAGTAGAAGAAGGTATTTTTAATTTAATAGGAAAATTTGGAAAAAATTCATTTATAACCATAATTATTCCAACAAAAATGATAAGAACGGCTCCAATTTTTGAAATAAAATGTGGAATATTAAAGAAACTTAAAACTTGCAAAATTCCAAGGCCAATAAATGTGTAAATGAGGAAAATACCAAATACATATAGAAGCCCCGCAATAAAAATATCTTTTCTACTTTTATTAATACTAAATAAAAATGCTGTGGTTATAAATAATACAGAAAAAGCGCAGGGATTTATACTATCCACCACAGCAGCGATTGCAATAATAAAAGGTATAAAACCGTGATAACCACTAATATTTGGAGAATGAAAATGTAGCAAACCAAATACCGAAGCAAACAAAAAAACAACTAGGGCTATGACAACAAATAAACCAAAAATATTATTTTTTTTCATTAATTCATCTTATCAAAAAACTTGAATAAAAGCACTTTTTTAGTATACTAGGCCATAAGGAAGAATCATTGCTTACGGTTTTAGCCTTTAGCCACGAGTGAATCTTGACGGAAAACAATCCAGAGAATATAGCGCACTCGATAAAATAAACCACTGGATTGCTTTGGGATTCTCTTACAAAAACCTTCCTTTCATTGGATCTTTTGGATACAAAAGATTTCAATGAGACTTGTATGTTGGGTTACACTCACCCCCGCAAAGAGAAGCGGTAAGAATTTCATAATTCGGAGTATCAAAAAATATTGCGGGATCGTCTAATGGTAGGACTTCGCCCTCTGGAGGCGAATATCTTGGTTCGAATCCAAGTCCCGCAGCCAAGAAATAGAATCGCCGTTTTCGCCAAAATTCGGAGCGTCGCAAAGCGACGCGACTGGAGTTTCCGCCAGAATTCGCCAAGGGTTTTTGAAATCCAAAAGAAGCGAGCGGGACGCGAGGCGGGGGTTCGAGCCAATCTTTTTAAGAAAATCTCTTTTGGCTTCGAGATTTTCTTCGGAAGCGATAATTAAGGCTTGGTTGCTGTCTAAAATGAATTGACGAGAAAGTTCGAGCCAGCGATTGCCTTTTCGTTCAAAATCCTTCAATTTCTCTGAAAAATCAATCTTTTGGTTGAGGAGTTTCTGCTTCTTGGCGATATACTCCTCGCTCGTAATTGTGCTGTCTAAATGAGCATCAAGAAGCCTATCTAGCGTCTCCTCAACACTTTTGATTTGATTTTTCAGATTTTGAACGAAAAGCTCGTCAGAGTGGAAACTGCTCGCTTGTTCCTTTTCGAGTTCAGCGAGCATGAATTCTTTCCACTCGGACGGCAAAGAAACTTTTTTGATAGTGTCATTCACTTGTTCGGCGAGGAATTCTTCGCGGATATATTTTTGTGTGCAGATACCTTTCTTTTTGGTGCAACGATAATAGGTATGACCTTTTTGTACTTCGCTTGTGATACCACAGCCACATTCTCCACACAAAAATATTCCGCGAAAAACATGTTTGATAATTCCTCGCTTCATTGGGTGAGCATTCCTCGCCGAAACTTCCGCACATTTATCAAAAAGTTTCTTTGAAATCGCTGGCTCGTGCTTTCCTTGGTAAAGTTCTTTGTTGAATAAAAACATTCCGTAATAAAAAGGATTTTTCAATATCATTTGCGTGTTTGAAATAGTGAGAACTTTACCGTTTTTAGACAGCAAGCCTTTTTGGGCGAGCAAATTCCTTGTATCTTTCAGAGAATAATTTCCAGTAGCGTAGACTTCGAACATTTTTCTGACGAGGCGAAATCTTTCCACATCGGGAACAATTTTCTTGTTCAATTTGTCATTCAAATATCCAGTCGGAGCTTGACCGCTTTGTTCGCCTCGTCTTACTTTTTGTCGAAGTCCACGCTTCACATTCTCTGAAAGATTATCTACATAGTATTTGCTCTGCCCAAAAGCAATATTCAACATAAACTTACCTTGTGGCGTAGCATCAAACCAAAACGTCGGGAATTTTAGCTCTTTAATTTTGCCAAGGTCGCACAGATAGATTATTTTTCCACCATCAATACTATTTCTCGCTAATCTATCTGGGTGCCAAGCTAAAATTCCCGACGCTTTGCCTTTTTCTATGAGCGAGAGCATATTGTTGAAAATAGGTCTGCCCGGCTCTTTAGCGGTCTGTGATTCAACAAAAGTTTCAACAATCTCTAACTGCTCTCGCTCTGCAAATTCTTTCAACTCGTCAATCTGACCTTCAATGCTCATTACCTGACGATCAGGCTCGTCCGTGGACTTCCTCGCGTATAGAAAGAATTTGTTCATAGAAAATGTTTTATGTTAAAGATTGCTGATAAGTATTGCTTCTAGATTGGCTCACAAAATTACTATTTTGACTGATGTATTCGTCAGGGAACCCCCGCCTCGCGTCCCAAACCCTCTTTTTGGATTTCAAAAACCCGTGGTTTTTCCTCGCTCAAACCCCCACATTGTCGCGAAGCGACGCGGGCATTTTTTTCGAAAAACGAGACTTTACTTTTTGGCTGTCTTATTTGAATAAAATCCGAACCTATTTCCAACAAAATCCTGACTTGGAAATTTAAGAAAAAGGACTCGGCAGGACGAAACATTATTCTCTGGGGTTTCGCTTCGTCCTGCCTCGGCTGATTTCTCGCCCGCAAGAAGGGTCTGGGAAGGAATGCGGGCGGGATTTCGTTTCCGTTTGTTTTGCGGAATTTGGGACAGTGGCTTTTACCTCTCTATTGTATTATAATACATCATTGTATGAAAAAACAATAAAAGTTATAATTTTGCTGTGGATAACTCAGCAAAAAAACTTGGGGCTAATATCAAGAAAATCAGAACGGCAAAAAACATGACGCAAGGCGACATTTGCCGAAAGCTGGAGGTTGATAGGGCTTATATGAGCAATATTGAGAGCGGAAACAAGAACCCCACACTTTCAACTATTACTAATTTGGCTAAAGCATTGGGGGTTTCAGTGGATGAGTTGTTAAAATAATATGGCGAATCTAACCACGATAGAAAAACAAATACTAGAAAAACTCTTTCAGATGAACGGAGGTTATGTTTTGAATTTTTCAGATAGAACAATGGGTGAGTTTTTTAGAGATGATGTAAAAATTGATATTTATAGTAGAAAATACAATTATGGCAGTGGATCAAAGGCAAACCGTTTGAGAGGTTTATGGCTTAAAGCGGATAATCAAACTGTTGCGAAAACGATTTTGAAACTGATTGAATATATAGAAAGTCAAATTTTAATCAATAATCTCAAACGAGATGCTTTTTCGAGTGAAATAATTAAGGCTGGGAATGATATTGCTGAAAAATTGCTTGGCGAGAAAAAAGAGATTAAAGAAAATAAATCACAGGCGACATTTAAAAATGGAAATATAAACATTACTTTGCAGAAAGAAATTTTTGATCACGTTCAAAAATTATTAAATAATGGTCATTATTTTAATGCAGTGGAAGAAGCTTATAAAGTCGTTAGAAAGAGACTCAAGGATGTAACAGGTAAAGAAAAAGCTACCGATGCCTTCTGTACCACAAATTATGAAAAGATTTTTGGCCACAAGCCTGCCAATGATCCTGAAAATGACTTTTTTGAGGGTGTAAAATTTTTGCACATGTCTATTCAATTTTTGAGAAATGAAAAGGCTCATACGCCAGCAGGTGAACTTGATAAAAATTTGGCTATCCACTATATATCCTTAGCTAGTTTGGCATATGATTTGATAACAAAAAAATAGATATGACGAAAATTAAGGATATTCCTAAAATTGATAGACCACGTGAGAAAATGGAAAAATATGGTCCAGAGAGATTATCTGATATAGAACTCTTGGCGATTTTACTCAGAACAGGGACAAAAGATTTAAATGTTCTGAAATTATCGCAAAAAATCCTAGAGAAGTTCGGAAATGAAAAATTTGTAGACGTGTCAATTAATGACTTAAAAAGTGTCCGTGGAATAGGTGCCGTTAAGGCCTGTGAGATATTATCATGTTTTGAGCTTGGAAGAAGGATGTTAAAAGGTAAGAAAACATCAATTTTACTTTCTCCAAAAGATGTTTGGGAGAGAATGGAAGATATTAGAGGAAGTAAAAAGGAGCATTTTGTGGTTTTTTATTTGGACAGTAGAAATCAAGAAATACACAAGGAAATTGTTTCGGTTGGAACTCTTAATGAAAGCCTTGTTCATCCTAGGGAGGTATTTGAAAATGCAATTAAAAATAACGCCGCCTCAATTATTATTGCTCACAATCATCCGTCCGGGGATATAGAGCCTTCACAAGCGGATATTGAAATTACAAAGAAATTAATTAATGCTGGGAAGATTCTAGATATTAAAATAGTTAGTCATGTTGTCATCACAAATACAGCATATTCAGTTGTTAATGTTTAATAAATCATATATATGCCCACTGAACAAAGTATTAAGATTGTAAAATTAATAGTTAAAAACTATAGAGGCATAGGAGCCGTTGGACTAGAAATTGATATTGATGATGTGGTTATTTTAGTCGGGCCAAATAATTCTGGGAAGAGTACTATACTAAAAGCTTTTCAACTCGTCACTTCTTCTTCAGATACAAAAATAAAGATTGATGATTTTTATAATAAAATTGATTCTAATAAACCAGAAATAGAAGTATGGTCAAAAGTAATCATTCCAAACAGTGTAAATATAGCAAATGATAAATGGGTTGATTCGTTTGGAATAGTAAAAGAAAAATGGATTTGGGAAAAACCAGATGAATCAGCTATTCGGTACGGATTTCGTGTTGATCTTGATGGCGGGCGTTGGGCGGTAGCTAGTGATGAGCCAAAAGCACCATTTAGTAATGATGGCGCAGCTACAGCTTATAGACCATCTCCAACATATATTTCACCATTTGAGCAGCCAGAGAAACAAGTTGAAGAAATTAAAAAGATAATATCTTCTGATATATATGATTTAATTAAAAAAACAAAAAAAGGTGACGATAAATACATAAAATTACTTGAAGACATTGGTAAAATACAAGATGAAATAAAAAATGAAGCGGCTGCAAAGGAGAATGAATTAGCTATCGGTATTGGTTCAATACTAAACGAATTATTTTCTGGAACTACAATTTCTCTTCATGTACCACAAAATACCCCAGATATATTATCTGCCTATGCGAATACGAAAGATATTGATTTTAAAATAAATAATTTATCATTAGAAAATCAAGGTAGTGGTATGCAACGTATGTTACTTTGGTCAGTCTTAAAAATGTTGGCTAGTCGAAAAAAAATAGAGACCAAAATAAAGAAAACTGTTAGTAAAAAGATTACACCAGAAGTAGCTATAAATAATGATGCTCAACCTGAAAGAACAAAAGTTCTCTTAATGGATGAGCCTGAAATATGTTTACACCCAGAATCAATACGCCAGGCAAAAGAAATTTTATATAGTCTTTCTAGTGGAAATGAGTGGCAAATCATGATTACAACGCATTCGCCTGTCTTTATCGATTTATCTAAAAATAATACGAATATTATTCGTGTTCAAAAAGAAGATAGCGCGGTTTGTTTGTTTAAAACAAATGATTCAAATCTATCTGCTAATGAAAAAGAACAACTAAAAATGTTAAATATTTTTGACCCATATTTTGCAGAATTCTTTTTTTCAAAAAATACAATAGTGGTTGAAGGTGATACAGAATATACAGCGTTTAAGAAAATTATCGATTCAAATAAGGAGAAGTACAGGGATATACATATAATTAGAGCTAGGGGGAAATATACAATATTACCAATTATTAAAATACTTAAAAAATGGGGCAAAGATTTTTCGGTGATACATGATAGTGATGAAGAAACAAATAAGCAGTCTTGGCCAGCTAATCAGCAGATATTAGATTTAGTTACTGAAAGCAGTGCACAAAAAATTAAGTTGCTTGCATCAAAATATAATTTTGAATTTGCTTTTTTTGGTGAACAAGGAGTAGTTTTAAAAGATAAACCTTACAATGCCTATATACAGATTGATAACCCCATTATATACAATAAAGTCTGTAAACTTTTAGATTATCTTTGTAATCTAGATATAGAATTAAATATTGATGTAAAAGACTGTGTTTGTGAATATAAATCAGTAGATGAACTAAAAAAATTTATTAAATGAAAAATTACGAAACAAAAGAACAGGTTTTAGAGAAAGCAGGGACAATTTTACAAAAATCTTTGCGTGGTGTTGTATCTAAAGAAATAGCTGAGACCATAGAAAAACAAATAGGAGGATATGGTATTAAACGTAAGGGTTTTCTTGGGGATTTAATTGAAAAATACTTTTTTGATATTAATCCTGGAAATATCAGCGAGCCAGATTTTACAATTGCAGGTGTCGAGCTTAAAACTACCCCATTAAAGGGTAGTACTAAAAATAAATTTGTTTCAAAGGAGAGATTAGTCTTTTCTATGATTAATTACGATACTGTTGTGAAAGAAAGATGGGAATTAAGCTCGTTCCTAAAGAAAAATAAAACACTGCTATTAATGTTTTATTTATGGATTGAAAATCAAAGCATACTTGATTATGAATTTAAATTTGTTCATCTACTAAAATTACTTGAGGATATTTCTAGTGAGGATGTATATCAAATTCAAAAAGATTGGGAGTATATTGTTGCAAAAATTAAGCGAGGCGAAGCTCACTTATTATCTGAGGGCGATACTTATTATCTTGGCGCTTGTACAAAGGCGGCAAATAGCCGTGTTGTAAGAGACCAGCCTATGGGTCGTGCACCAGCAAAGCCACGTGCCTTTTCTTTTAAACAGCAGTATATAAATTATCTTATTCAAACCAAATTATTGGGAGAAAAATCAAACACAGATTCTATTTTCAAAAAGCAGAGAAGATTGGAAACAATAGAAGAGGTAGTTAAAGAAAAGTTTTCTTCTTTTATTAATAAAACTGATAAAGAAATATTAGCCAGTCTTAATTCGAAGCTTGGTAAGAAAGCAAAAAGCTATAAACGACTAATTGTTAATCAAATTCTTGGAGTAAAATCAAATAATATTGAAGAGCTAGAGAAAGCAAACATTACACTTAAGGTAATAACGCTTGAGTCAACTGGTAATTTAAAAGAGTCTATTTCTTTCCCCGCTTTTGATTACAAAGATTTAGTTACTCAAATTTGGTATGACGGAGATGATGAGACTATGGCGGATTTTCATTTACAACTTGAAACGAAGAAGTTTTTATTTGTCATATTTCAAAAACAAAAAAATAGTAATAATATAATCCTTAAGAAAACAATGTTTTGGAATTTTCCGATGAAAGATATTGCTGAGGCTGAGCGTGTTTGGCAGGAAACGATTAATTGCATTAACGAAGATAGGTACGAAGACTTGCCAAAAATGAGCCAGAGCTATGTAGCTCACGTTCGTCCCCACGGCAAAGACTCTAAAGATACTATAGAAACGCCTCAGAAAACCCAAGAAATGAAGCGTTGTTTCTGGTTAAATGCTAAATATATACAACAAGCCATAGAAAATAATAAAGATCAAGCTTGATCAATTTAATTTAATCTGATAGACTTACTGCATGAAGAAAATAAGAGTAGTAGAGTTATTTGCTGGTGTTGGAGGCTTTCGCCTTGGACTTGATTCTGCAAGTAATGAGAAAGTTAAATATGAACATGTTTGGAGTAGTCAGTGGGAACCTGGTGCTGTTACTCAACATGCGTCTCAAATATATATAAATCGATTCGGTGCAGGTAATCACTCTTGCGAAGATATACAAAAAGTAGTTGAAAATGACTTTAAACAAATACCTAATCATGATTTGTTGGTAGGAGGATTTCCTTGCCAAGATTATTCTGTCGCTAGAACATTAAGTCAGGCAAAAGGTCTACAGGGTAAAAAAGGAGTTTTGTGGTGGTCTATATTTAATATATTAAATAAAAAAGATAAAGACGCCTCAAGTTTTCTAATGTTAGAAAATGTTGATCGTTTGTTAAAGTCTCCGTCAGGACAAAGAGGTAGGGATTTTGCAGTAATGTTAGCCTCACTTGCTGATTTAGGGTACATAGTAGAGTGGCGGGTTATTAATGCTGCTGATTACGGATTACCTCAAAGAAGAAGAAGAGTTTTTATAATGGGTTACAAAAAAGGTACTAAAATAAACAACTCTATTAAAAAAGAGAAAAATATAAAGAAATGGATTTGCAATAATGGAGTAATTGCTACCGCTTGTCCTGTTAAGGACGAGGCGTCTGACGTAAATGAATTTAAAATTGAAGGAGATTTGGAAAAGGTTTCTAAAAACTTTTCATCTAGTAAACCAACAAAAAGCCCGTTTGAGAATTCTGGCGTTATGATTGATAGAAATGTTTACACCACTAAGACAACTCCAGATTATAAAGGTAAGAAAATTTTATTAAAAAATATAATCATTGAGGACGAGACAAAAATTCCTTTAGAATATTATATAAAAGAAGAGGACATAAAGCGTTGGGAGTATTTAAAAGGTGGTAAAAAAGAAGCTAGAAAATCAAAAAATGGTTTTACTTATAACTACTCTGAGGGCCCAATGGCATTTCCTGATTCTTTAGATAAACCTTCGAGAACGATAGTAACTGGAGAGGGCGGAAATTCTCCCTCACGATTTAAACATGTTATTAAAACAAAGTCTGGTAAATTACGCAGACTTACTCCTCTTGAACTGGAAAGATTAAACATGTTTCCTGATAATCACACAAAAACAATGCAGAACGGTAAAACGACACCTGACGTAAAAAGAGCTTTTATTATGGGTAATGCTTTGGTAGTTGGAGTTATTGAGAGATTAGGAAAAGCTCTAGCTTGTTTTCTATAGATAAGTACACTAGGGGTGTTTTTATGATTAAAACTTTTACACAAAATCTACCGTTACAGCTTTCATTACAAATACAAGAGCAGTATGAAAATTATTTACCTATTTTCAAATCATACGCGGATAGTAATAATATTCATTATTTAGAAATTAAAAATAATTTTGAGATAAGTTGTTTTATTTTAGTATTAGCTATTTTTTATAAAACAGTAGTTATCCCTCTTAAAGAAGGAAGTCTATGTTTTAATAACTTTCAAGATCAAAATATAATTTCTGAAATACAAATTGGGAAATATCTTTTTTCTAATAATGATAGGAGGAAAATACAAGGCATGTATTCTGAACTACAGGTAATACTTGAAAAATATAATATACCAGAGTACCTATTACTTTTTAGTGACGTTAAAGACTTTGCTAGAAATCTAAACTCATATCTAAATAATAAAAATGCCTAAAAAGAAAACGCCATTCAAGGATGCTTCTGTAATCATTAAAGATATTGAATTATTCCTAAGTAAATATTCTGCGTTATTTAAATCTCAAGGTACTAGAATAAGTCATTTTTTTGAAATGAGTTGTTATAATAATGTCGTTAAGTTTTATGAAAATAATGGCTTTAGGGTTTTACCAGAGAATCTTAGAAATGGAATTTTTAGGTATAAAATATCAGCAGCTGGAAATCCAGATAATTTTTCATATTTTGTCGTAAGTAAAAGTTTTAGAGGCGTACCTTATAATTTTGAAATTCATCACAATCTTTCAATCGAGTGCGCATACGAAGAAAATATTTTTTATACAGCTGATATATCGGTAATTAAAAAAGACTCAATAGAAAGAACTACCCCCTCAACCTATTTAGCTAAGAGAAGTTGCTGCAAAAGTAAAAATTTAGAAACCTTTTTTGAAGTCAAACATCTTGCGCCATTTCCAGAATTATTATTTTCTTTTACTGGAATTCCAGATAATTTCTTAATAAAAGAACCGAGGGATAATGTAGTTAAACATATTTCACCATCATTATTGATGTCAGGGCGTGCAAATTTTCATGCCGAGAAGATTAAAAAATATCTTGAAGGCCGTTATGAAATTAATATAATTTTAAATCTCTTTGGAACACCATCAGCAATTTATTCAAAAAAATACAGTAAGAAAAAAATTGGGACTTTACTTTAATTTAGAAGACTCCTTAATTCATGCTAAACTATCCCCATGCCCGACACTAACCAACCAGACCCCACCACCCCTTCAGAAACGTCAGTTTCTGAAGAAAACCCTGTTTCTACCGATACCAAGGAATCTATTCCTGTGGCTAGTTCAGACCCCTCCTCTATGCCGTCTGAGGCCCTAGAAGCCCTCCAAACGAACGCAGATATGCCTCAGGCGAATAATGATAATCTAGAACCTGCTATTACAGAGAGCCAACTCTCAGAACCAGAAAACCCTGATTCTACTGAGATAATTCCCGAATCAAGCGAACCCTTAAATATCCCTCAAACCCAAACGCCTCAAATGCCAGCAAATGAGCCGTTCGTCATAGAACAAAATCCATCCTTTCTCCGCCGTCTTCTAGCCAAAGCTCAAGAATCAATACAATTCAGAAAGAGAAAGAAATTAGACAAGATAATGTCTATGTTTGAAATAAAATCTAAAATCACCAATGATGAAGTTGAAAAACTTCTTCATGTCTCAGACGCTACTGCTACTAGATATCTCACTATTCTAAAACAAGAAAACAAAATAAAGCAAGAAGGCAAGACTGGTAAAGCTGTCTTCTATTCTAAAAACTAATTTCTCCAGGGAGTGATTCCCGTGCACGCATGGGTGGGATAGTCCCGAGTGTAATCACGAGGGACTGGGGCAAGCACGGTTTCTTCCGCCTCGGACATTTCCGCTAGGGCGTCCCTGACTAAAGGATGAGCGCCGACGTAATAGAAGTAACTAAAGTCTAGAAGCGAAAGCGACAAAATAAACACAATTACGAAAATGTGGTGTGGGGTTGTGCGAGTGGCGGACTCCGAAGGCACGTTATCGAAGTAACTAAAAGCAAAATAACAATTAATCTATTTAAAGTTTTTAAACTCTAAACCACCTCTGCGAGGAGGAGCCCGACGCTGGGGAGAGGATTCCTTCCTCTCCCCAAATAGTGGCGGGTGTTTTTCCTGAACGGCTCATTTCCTTCCATCTGAGCCGTTCGGAAAAGAACAGCCCGCACCAAGACAAATAGGCGCGAGTAGCCCTAGCGGAAATGTCCGAGGCGAATGCCGAGGATGGTCTCTTTAGTCAGGAACGCACATATGATATGATGGACGAGAACAATATTTCAGAATTTATCTTTTGTTTTTTGTTCCCAGTCCCAAATTCCGCAAAACAAACGGAAACGAAATCCCGCCCGCATTCCTTCCCAGACCCTTCTTGCGGGCGAGAAATCAGCCGAGGCAGGACGAAGCGA
>JBAVTE010000027.1:0-126553 GCA_049695975.1 Minisyncoccia bacterium
ATCTATAAGAATGGAAAAGTGTGTTTTAGAAATAATGGCGGAACCAGAAAAAGCAGAGGAACTTTTAGTGAGACAGGAGGAAGAATGGGTAAATAGATAAATTTCTAGACTATATCTTCATATTTAATTTAATGATAATGTTGAATATATATGAGAAATAATATTGTATATGAAGGAGCTGATCAACTGACATATGAAATACGAGAGATTGTAAACGTTGCTCAAAAAATCGAAAAAACAGGTGTAAATATTTCTTGGGAAAACATTGGTGACCCTGTAGCAAAAGGCGAAATAGTTCCGCAATGGATAAAAGAAGTGGTAGCCGATACTGTAAAAAATGATAACAGTAGTTTCGGATATTCTCCTACAAAAGGTCTTTTGGCTACTCGTGAATATATAGCAAAAGAAAGAAATCTCGAAGGAGGAATACAGATATCGCCAGAAGATATTTTGTTTTTTAATGGTTTGGGAGATGCTATATCAAAAGTATATACATATTTAAATTCTAAAGTGAGAGTGATAGGCCCAAATCCAGCTTACTCGACACACTCATCTGCAGAGGCGGGTCATGCTGATGCACCACACATTACCTATATGCTAGATCCAGACAATTTTTGGTACCCAGATCTGGATGATTTGAGAGAAAAAATAATTGCAAATAAAAATATTTGCGGTATTTTGATAATTAACCCTGACAATCCTACTGGTATGGTTTATCCAGAAGAAATATTAAAAAAAATAGTAGATATTGCTAGAGAGTTTGATCTTTTTATAATATCTGATGAAATTTATTCTAATCTTTGTTATGGTGGCATCCAACACAAAAAATTGGCTTCCGTGATAGGCGAAGTGCCGGGGCTTGCAATGCGTGGCATATCAAAAGAGTTCCCTTGGCCGGGTTCTCGTTGTGGTTGGGTAGAATTTTATAATTGCGATAAAGATAAAGATTTTGCTTTGTATGCAAAAACTCTTTTAGATGCAAAAATGCTTGAAGTTTGTTCTACAACTTTACCTCAGAAAGTTTTACCCAAAATAATGGGGGATTCAAGATATTATCCATATCTTTCAGAGCGTAATTTAATTTATGAAAATAAGGCAAATATTGCATATGATATTTTTTCTAAAATTCCAGAGCTTCTAGTTCATAAACCAAGCGGAGCTTTTTATATGACTGTTGTTTTTAAAAAAGGAGTGCTTAATGCAGAACAAAAATTAATACCCGCAAATCTTGAGGCTGGAAAAATAATAGAGGAGATCTCAAAAACAGACAAGCTTGATAAACGTTTTGTTTATCAACTCCTTGCTTCAAAAGGAATTTGTATTGTTCCTCTTTCTTCTGGTTTTAATTCTGACTTATTTGGTTTTCGTATTACTTTACTTGAAACAGATGAAAATAAATTCAAAAAAAATATTGAAACTATTGCTCTCGCGATAAGTGAATATATTAAATAAATAATTTGTGACCCTACAGAGCATGGAGTGGAATAAATGGGGTCAGCCACCATTTCAATGTAGTATGCTTCGCATGCAAAATAGTGTGAGCCACAATAATTTTCATTCCGTCGAATGAAAATTTTCCAGCCCCGGACTCGTCTATTTTTTCTGCTGAAAAAATATGACTCCGTCTTCACCGCGTAATAAAAAACCTCAAGCAGTTGAGGTTTTTCTTCGCGGTGACCCTACAGAGAATCGAACTCTGATTTGAGCCTTGAGAAGGCTCCGTCCTAACCGTTAGACGATAGGGCCAAACTTATTACCAACTAAAGGAATATAACATTTTATATTAAAATTTCAAAATAATTTTTAATCAAAAAAGACGCCCACTATATCATTGTGAGCGTCTTCATATTGATTGTTGCTGAACTTAATTAGCTGCAAGATACCACAATCTTCTTCCTTCGACCACCTGTGTGGGGGTAGGTAAATTTAAATCATATTCAACTAAATTGCATAAAATCCTAAACCTTCGCGGGTTGTAAATAATTTGATGTGAACGCAAAACTTTCGACACCGCGTCATGGACTTTATAATTCTTATATCGAACTAATTCTTTTACTTCTTTAACTAAGGTTTGATTTTGTACTTCTTTCATTGTAAACCCCTTACTGTTAAGTTGTTTGGTTAACAAAATACTATCTGTAAATACATTAGTACTTTTGTTATCATTTGTCTAGTAAAAATTAAATTAACCAAACAGACTTTCGACGACTTCTTTGACGTCGTTACCATCAGCTTTGCCTTTTAGATCTTTCATTATACCGGACATTAACATTCCTGATTTTGATTTATCTGTAATACCGAGCTCTGCTTTCTTGGCTTCAGCAATTTTTCTAATATCATCTTTACTCATCATTTGAGGTAAGAAAGCTTCGAGAACTTTCAGCTCTGATTGTTCACTTTCTACCAAATCCATTCTTCCGCCTTTTGTAAACTGTTCAATAGAATCTTTTCTTTGCTTAGTAAGGCGTCTGATGACAGCCATTGCATCGTCATCGCTTAGCTCTTCTTGAGGCTTCCTCTTTTTTGCAACAAGTTCGTTCATAAATGCCGAAAGTATATTTCGTAAAACCACAAGACGAGTTTGTTCTTTTGCGAGCATTGCTTCTTTTACTTTTTCTTTTATTTCATTGTGTATCATAAGATTGTTTATTATAATTAGTAACCAACTGATGATATCATATCTTAAAAATCTTGTCCCGTTAGAAATAGGAAATTTTTAATTTCCGCTATTTCTAACGGGATGGTATAATACCGATATGAGTATAGTTTATATTTTTCTTACAATAATTTTTGTCTTACTTCTCGTGGTTATTTGGGCTCTTTTGAGAAAGAAACCAGAAGAGAAAAGCGAGGACGGTATAGGACTTAAACTTATTTTAGAGCAAATCAATGAGCTAAACAGGACTGTGGATAGTAAAATAAGTGAAAGCTCAAAGCATATGAATGAGTCTGTGCGAAATCAGTTCAATGAGTCTGCGAAGCTTATCAAAGATGTTACTCAGGGTTTGACTAAATTGGACGAAACCAATAGGCAAGTTGTGTCTTTTGCTGACCAGCTTCAGTCACTTCAAGATATTTTAAAAAATCCAAAGCAGAGAGGAATTCTCGGCGAGTATTATCTTGAAACTCTTTTGAAAAATGTTTTACCACCGGGTAGCTATGAAATGCAATATAAGCTCGGAACTGATGAAGATGGCAAGGATCTCATACCCGATGCCGTTGTTTTTGTAAAAGATAAAATCATTCCAGTTGATTCCAAGTTTTCACTTGAAAACTATAATAAAATTATCGAACAAAAGGATCCGGTTGAAAAAGAGAAGCTGGAAAAACTTTTTGTAAATGACTTGAAAAATAGGATTACGGAAACATCCAAATATATTCAGCCTGCAAAAGGCACTATGGATTTTGCTTTTATGTTTATTCCTCATGAAGCCATATATTATGATTTACTTATCAATAAAATTGGTGCGCTCAAAGAAGATACAGAAAGTTTGATCCAGAGAGCAGCCTCAAAATACAAAGTGATTATTGTGTCGCCAACATCTTTTCTTGCATATTTGCAGACGGTTTTGCAGGGTCTCAAAGCAATGCAGATAGAAGAGTCAGCCAAGGACATTGTAAAAAGAGTGGGGGATCTGACTGTTCATTTGAAAAAATATGCCGAAAAATATGAAAAGCTTGGAAAATCTATTGCAACGGTAGTGAACCAGTATACCGATGGTTCTAAAGAATTTAAAAAGATAGATAAAGATATTGTTAGAATTACAGAAAATGAAAAAGGATTGAAGTTTGAACCGTTGGAGATAGAAAAGCCAGATATAGAAGAATAATTTTTAAAAAGACGAATTTTTTGCAACAAAAAATTCGTCTTTTACATTTTCAAATTTTATTGTATTATAGAACATATGAAAAATAACACGAAAAAGATGTCGGTTTATGATCATACGAAGATCGAAAAGAAGTGGCAGAAGTTTTGGGAGAAGAATAAAACTTTTGTTGTAAAGAAAGATCTTAAAAAAAAGAAGTTTTACGGTCTTATAGAGTTTCCTTATCCATCTGGTGATGGTATTCATATGGGTCATGTTAGAACCGATACGGCAATGGATGTAATTTGTAGAAAAAGGAGAATGGAAGGATATAATGTTTTATATCCGATAGGTTGGGATGCTTTTGGTTTGCCGACAGAAAATTATGCTATTAAGACTGGAATACATCCAACAATAGTTACAAAAAATAATACAAAGACTTTTAGAAGACAACTTAAATCTATTGGTTTTTCTTTTGATTGGTCTCGTGAAATAAATACTAGTGATCCAAATTATTATAAATGGACGCAATGGATATTTTTGAAACTCTATGAAAATGGTTTGGCATATAAAAAAAAGATGCTTATAAACTGGTGCCCAAAATGTAAAATTGGTCTTGCAAATGAAGAAGTAGTAGATGGTAATTGCGAAAGATGTGGATCTGTTGTTGAAAAGCGAGAAAAAGAGCAATGGATGCTTGCAATCACTAAATATGCCGATAGATTAGAAAAAGATCTTGACGATGTAAATTATTTAGAAAAGATAAAAATTCAACAAAGAAACTGGATAGGAAAAAGTAATGGTGCAGAATTGTGGTTTAACATTGTCAATTCTGAGGAAAAGATTTTTGTATTTACGACCCGTCCAGATACTTTGTATGGAGTCACATATGTTGTTTTGGCTCCAGAAAATAAACTGATTGATATATTAAAATCACAAATTCAAAATTGGAAAGAGGTTGAGGATTACATAAAGGCAACCAAAAATAAATCAGAAATTGAACGCACTTCGGATAATAAAGAAAAAACAGGAGTAGAGCTTAAAGGAGTGATCGTAAAGCATCCGATCACGAAGAAAATTATTCCAGTTTATATTTCCGATTATGTTTTAGGACATTATGGTACAGGTGCTGTCATGGCCGTACCTGCTCATGATGATAGAGATTATGCTTTTGCAAAAAAATACAACCTACCAATCATAGAAGTCATATCAGGTGGAAATGTCGCTGAAAAAGCTTACACAGAAAATGGTGTAATGGTGAATTCGGGTGAGTTTAATGGTACTAATAATGAAGATGCCAAGAAACTGATTACAGAATTTTCTGGTGGAAAAATAACAACAACATATAAACTTCGTGATTGGATTTTTTCAAGACAACATTATTGGGGTGAGCCTATACCTGTTGTTCTTTGTGAAAAATGTGGAATTGTTCCTCTTGAAGAAAAAGATTTACCTTTAAAATTACCGATGGTAAAAAAATATTTACCAACTGATACAGGTGAATCACCATTAGCATCAATTTCAAATTGGGTGAATACAAAATGTCCTAAATGTGGTGGTAAAGCTAAACGGGAAACTGATACAATGCCAAATTGGGCAGGATCTTCTTGGTATTATCTTAGATATACTGATCCAAAAAATAAAAAAGCTTTTGCCGATACAAAAAACCTAAAATATTGGACACCAGTTGATTGGTATAATGGTGGAATGGAGCATACGACACTTCACCTTTTATATTCGCGTTTTTGGCACAAATTTCTCTATGATTTAAAATTAGTTCCTACTAAAGAACCTTATCAAAAAAGAACTTCACAAGGATTTGTATTAGGAGAAGATGGGGAAAAGATGTCAAAATCTAGAGGGAATGTTATTAATCCAGATGAAATTGTAAAAAATCTCGGAGCAGATTCTTTGAGAATTTATGAAATGTTTATGGGACCATTTGATCAGTCTATTGCGTGGGGTTCTGATAATATCGTAGGTTCGAGAAGATTTTTAGAGAGAGTTTGGAAATTAAAGAATAAGGTAGAGGATAATTTTTCTGACAAAGAAGACATCACGATATTAGTTAATCAAACAATTAAAAAGGTTGGAGAGGATATTGAAAGTATAAACTTTAATACAGCCATATCAGGAATGATGATACTTGCAAACGGCTTAGAGAATCAAGAAAAAATTAGTGCAAAAATTTATTCCGATTTTATCAAAATCCTTTCTCCTTTTGCTCCACATATTTGTGAGGAGATATGGGCGGGTCTTGGTAACAAGAAGTCAATAGTTGCTACAGCATGGCCAAAATGGGATGCGAGTAAAATTGTTTCTGGAAAAATAAAAATGCCGATTCAGATAAATGGAAAAGTTAGAGGAGTGATAGAAATATCAAATGATCTTGAGGAAAAAGAAGTTTTCAAATTAGCTCTGCAGAATAAAGATATAATTAGATGGATAGAAGGAAAAGAAATTAGAAAAACAATTTTTGTCAAAAATAAAATTATAAATTTTATAGTTTAGTTGACTTTATTATTATGAAGTGGTATCCTTGCAAACAAGATATTTGTTAAGTTTTAATATAAAAATAATTATGTCAACATCTTCTATAAGTTTTAAGCCAAAGCAAGTAGTAAAAAGACTTCTTTCGTCTCTCTCAGACAGGTCAATAGATATTATTACAAAGAGATATGGTCTGGGCAAAAATCCAGAGCCTATGACTTTGGATGCTATAGGGAAAAATTACGGTATTACCAGAGAAAGAGTCAGACAAATAGAAAACCATGTTTTGGGTCAGATTCGAAAATCAAAACAATATGCTGAAGAAAAATCTTCTTTTGAAGAGCTAGAAAAGTTGATTCATAGTCTCGGAGGTATTGTGACTGAGGCAGAATTGCTAGAAGAAGTTTCCAAAGATACAGGCATCCAAAGCCATGTTAATTTTATTTTAGTTCTTGGTAATTCTTTTACTAAATTTAAGGAAGACGAAGACTTTAGACACAGATGGCTTGTAGATCCAGAAATTGCAGAAAAAGTGCATGATTCTCTTAAAAAATTATATAGTAGTTTGAAATATGATGATTTGCTTTCAGAAGAAAATATGATCAAAGCTTTTTTGAGTTATATAGAAAATGTTTCTAATCAATATAAAAGTGAAGAAATGGCAAAGAGATGGCTTTCAATTTCAAAAAAGGTAGGCAAAAATGCTTTGGGTGAATGGGGTAGATCAGAATCTCCAAATATCACTACAAAAGGAATGAGAGACTACGCTTTTCTTGTTATACGAAGACATGGTTCGCCTATACATTTTAAGGAAGTTGCAGAGGCTATCACACAAACATTTAAGAAAAAAGCTCATATTGCCACCACCCACAATGAACTTATAAAGGATCCCAGATTTGTGCTTGTTGGTAGAGGTCTTTATGCTTTGAAAGAGTGGGGCTATACTCCCGGTGTTGTAAAAGATGTTATTAGGGATTTGATAGTAAAAAATGGCCCTCTAACTAAAGAAGATATCGTTCAAAAGGTTTTGAAAGAAAGATATGTAAAGGAAAACACGATTGTTATAAACCTTCAAAATAAAAAGTATTTTAAGAAAATGAAAGATGATAAGTACGAGGTAGTTAAATAGTAAGATTGCTGGGTTAATAATCCCCTAGGAAAAGTATTTTATTACGAAACTCTGTTTTTTTGCTTCTTGGCATTTATTCTTTTCTGGATTATAATAGTAGAAATGCTTATTCAATTTTTTACTTTAATTTTTACAGGTTTTTCTCCTTCGGTCTTTAGAATTCTGACAATTATTCTTCCTATTGTTTTACCTTTTATTTTTATTATTCTTTATTTAGATTTCAGATTGAGATACGCACAGTTGAGATTCATGAACAAAATGAAAAAAGTTTTGTTTGAAATCAAGCTTCCAAAAGAAATTACAAAGTCGCCAGCCTCGATGGAAATATTCTTTTCATATTTTGCTCAAAATGGACCGAAGGCCTATACTGAGGCTCTTTTAGATGGAAAAGTGAAGCCTTGGTTTACCTGTGAACTTGTATCAGATCAGGGCGAAATTCATATATATATTTGGACTTGGGAAAAATATAAGAATTTACTTGAAGCCCAGCTATATGCTCAGTATCCTAATCTAGAGATTTATGTCGCTGATGATTATGTCAATAAATTTGAATATGATCAGGAAAAATTTTCATATTTTGGCGCACAACATGGATTATCGAAACCAGATCCATATCCAATAAAAACATATATTGACTACGGGCTTGATGCTGATCAAAAAGATGAATATAAAATAGATCCATTAAACTCTTTGTTTGAGTTTCTTGGTTCTATGAAAAAAGATGAACACGTATGGGTGCAGATTCTTATACAAAAGCATGGGGAAGAAAAAAGATTTTTGAATGGTAGATGGTTAGGTAAAAAGGATTGGAAAGATGATATTAAGAGTGTCGTTAAAAAATTAAAAATTGCAACAATTCCTGATTTTATGAAAACTGACAAAGACGATAAATTTTCTAAAATTCCTAGTCCTACAAAAGTTCAGACAGAGACTATCGCAGCTGTAGAAAGAAGTGCCAACAAAATACCGTTTGATTGTATGATCAGAACTATCTATTTTGCTAAAAAAGAAAGTTTTAACCCACTCAATCTTTCTTCTTTGATGGCTTCTCTTCGATCTTTCAATTCATCAAATCTTAATGGTTTTTCTCCTGCAAATGTTACAGATACAGATGACTATCAAAAAGATTTGATCAGACTTTTTCCTTGGTTATTTAACAATTATTATAAAAGTGATGTAGAGGACTTCAAAAAAAATGTATTTAATGCCTATAAACTTCGATCATATTTTCAGCTTCCATACAGAAAACTAGGCCCATCTAAGTCATTTATTTTAAATACTGAGGAGTTGGCAACTTTGTTCCATTTTCCTAGCCATATTGTTTCCCAAACTCCGACTTTAAGTAGAGTTCCGTCAAAGAAATACGAAGCCCCTTCAAACTTACCTATATAGAATATGGAACCACAAGAAAATCAAAGGGAAAATATTTCTTCAAAAATTTTTACTCTTCAAAATAGTATTTTAGTCGCAGAAATTTTGATACTAATTGCTGTAATAGCTGGCTATATTACTTTCATTTATTCGGCACCTACAAACTTTCCAGCAAACACTGTTTTGACCATTAAGCAAGGAGAAACGATTTCTTCTACAGCTACTCTTTTGGGTAAAAAAGAAATAATTAAATCTGAATTTTTATTTAAAGTTTCATTGTATCTTTTTGGACGTGGAAAGATTATGGCTGGAGATTATTATTTTAAAACTCCTCAAAATCTTATGGAAATTGTTTTGAGAATATCTAACAGTGAATATGATCTTACTCCTATCAAGGTTTTGATTCCTGAGGGGACTAATACAAAAGAAATGGCAGAAATCCTTTCAAAAAATATTCCTACTTTCTCTAAAAATACTTTTTTGACGCTTGCAACACCACAAGAGGGTTATCTTTTTCCTGATACTTATCTGTTTTTACCAGATCAAAAAAACGAAGATATAATAAATGTAATGAAAAATACTTTTTCAAAAAGATTGAAAAGTATTGAAGGATATATTTTTGCTTTTAAAAAGCCACTGGCAGATGTTATAAAAATGGCTTCAATTTTGGAGGGTGAGGCAAGAACGACTGAGACCAGGAGGATTATTGCAGGAATACTATGGAGGAGAATATCTTTGGGTATGCTTCTTCAGGTAGATACATCTTTCAAATATATAAATGGTAAAAATTCTTTCGATTTAACATCTGAAGATTTGTCTATTGATTCTCCTTACAATAGCTATACGTATAAGGGTTTGCCTCCAACACCAATATCAAATCCTGGCCTCGACGCTATCTTGTCTGCGGTTACCCCAATCCAAACAAAATATTTGTATTTTCTTACAGATAGAGAAGGGAATATGCATTATGCTGTTAATTATGCAGAGCATTTAGTAAATAAAGAAAAATACTTGCAATAATATGTATTTTCGTGTAGAATCTTCTGTATGGAATTTGCCATAATAAAAACAGGAGGAAAGCAATACAAAGCATCAAAAGGTGATGTTTTGAAGATTGAAAAACTTTCAGATGAACAAAAAGAAGGCGACAAAGTCGTCTTTGATAAAGTATTGCTTGTTGACAATGGCAAAGATACTACTATCGGCACCCCTTTTATTGTTGGGGCTACAGTGGAGGGTAAGGTTGTAGAAATTGGAAATTCAGATACTGTTACAGTTATTCACTACAAGCAGAAAAGCAGATACTTCAAGAAAAACGGACATAGACAGCCATATTGTAAAGTAGAGATTACTTCTATTAAGTAGGATTTAGAAAAAAATTCTAAATTTCTCGGAGAGTCCTCGCGACCTATTCCTTTTGAAATACACGTATAATAATTCGAAAGAGAAGTAGAATATTCTTTTTCTGAACGCGCATAAGAAGGTAAACCCTTCTTTCTTCGACTTCGCTCGGACAAAATGTAAAATCAGAATTTTCCACTTTGCTCCTCACTCGTCGAAGTAATATCTGCTGAAAATTTGCTATGCTCGGCTCAGCCAGCCTGCGCAATGTTCATAAAAAAAACATTCTACTTCTCTTTCTCATAGAGAAATTTTTTATGTTTTTTATTCCTGCCTAAATGGAGCGTTTTTGATGATTTCTAATATTTCATCTTCTGAATCAACTATTTTATAAATTTCGGTATCTGCTCTATCTATCATATTATTTTCTTTAAATAATTTTTCATTTATCAAACCAAGTAATGGTTCCCAAAATTCTCTTCCTACTAAAATTACGGGAGTTCGTGGAATCTTTTTTGTTTGTATTAAAGTTACAATTTCAAAAAATTCATCGAAAGTACCAAACCCTCCAGGGAAATAAATATAACTTTCTGCGGAAAAATACAACATAGTCTTTCTACTAAAAAAATATTCAAAATCTACCGATTCTTTGACATATTTGTTTGTGCTTTGTTCATTAGGTAGTTTAATAGAAAAGCCGATTGATTTACCTTGAGCTTTGGAAGCACCTCTATTTGCAGCTTCCATTATACCTGGTCCACCACCGGTTATGACCGCATAGTCAAGCTCCTTTGCTATTCTGTATCCTAAAGACAGAGCTTTTTGATAGTATATATTGTTTTCTTTTGTTCTGGATGAACCCAAAATACTGACAGACCTGGGATATTTTTCTATGAGCTGGTAGCCTTTTTCAAGCTCTTCTACAGTAATAGACATTCTTTTTTTGATAATTTTTTTGAGTTCTGAAATGGTCACTGGACCATTGCCTCTTTTTTGTTTATTTAAAAACCAATCTTTAATATTCATAATTTGAATTATATCACCCAATAATAAGATTTACACTAGTAAAATGTTTAAGGGGTGGTATAATAGTTTTATTATAAATAGTAGTATATTAAAATCATGAATAATAAAATTAAAGGTATAGTGGTCGCCGTTGCAGTATTATTGGTTTTTGTTTTTGTTGGTTCTGCTAGTGGTATGTTTGATTCACTTTTGAGCGGAATTATCGGAAACAAAGAAGTTGCAACTAATCAAAATACAACAAATAATATAAATCAAATTAATAATATGAATAACACACAATTACAAACTCAAGATGAAGTAGTAGGTACAGGATTAGAAGCTGTCGCTGGTAAAGTTGTGACCGTAAACTATGTGGGAATATTTACTGACGGTAAAAAATTTGACAGCTCTATAGATAGGGGTGTACCTTTTTCATTCACACTCGGAGCAGGACAAGTCATTCAAGGTTGGGATATTGGTGTGCAAGGCATGAAAGTAGGTGGAAAGAGAATACTTGTGGTTCCTCCTAATCTCGGATATGGCACTAATACATACGGTTCAATTCCAGGTAATTCAACTTTGGTTTTTGAAGTAGAACTTTTGGATGTTAAATAGTAAAAAATAAGCGCAATTTTTACTTTTTTACAAAAATATATCTCGAAAGACGCAGAAATTCTTTGCTAAGAATTTCTTGTGTCCGGCGCCAGCCGCGCCTTCCAATGTCTTTCTCAATACATTTTTTTCAAAAAGTAAAAATTGCGCTTGTTTTGTTTAGTTCAACAATCTCTTAATTTCTTCGATTTTGCTCTCTGTCTCTTCCATACCGATTTTAATATTTTTTTCTATATTTTTGAAAGTTAGACTTTCAAAAGTCTCATTTGTTTGTGGATTTAAAATTATGCAATTTGCGCCACTATTTTTCAACTCTTTAATACTTAATCCCGAAAGTCTAGTGGTATAGATTTGATAAATTCTATTTAATAAAGATCTGAGATTATATTTTTCTATTTTTTCCATCTTGCTACTATACAAATCTACAGCGATGATCACATCTGGATGAAATTCATCTAAAATGTGCGATGGTATGGCATCTGAAAGTCCTCCATCTATAAGATTCACATCATTATTTACAACAATAGGAAGTATACCAGGAATCGTCATAGAAGGTATGACTGCATCTAGGATTCTACCATTAGTGAATATGTATGAATTTCCAGTATCAAGGTTTGTGGCATTTATGCGAAGTGGAATCTGAGTGTCGTCAAAAATTTTATCACCGTAGAGATTATATTTCATCAAATCATAAAATTTTCTACCTTTAATGAGCGATGGTTTAAAAAAATTAAAATCAAAGAGCTTGAAAAGATTTGATTTCATTACAGCTTTAATTGTTTTTTCTAAACCATCTACTTCAAGATATAATGCATAATATGCACCGACGACAGCTCCAATACTACTTCCTGAAATATAATCTATGGGAATATTGTACTTCTGAAGCGTTTTTATTATTCCTATATGAGCCATTCCACGGTCAGCTCCACTACCGAGAATCAAACCAACTGTTTTTCTTTTATTTTCCATACTGATGGATATTTTACCATATTCTGGTATATTTACATTGTGAAATTTATAATTGAAAAAAAACTTGATGGAAAACTTGGCAGAACGGGAATATTGGAAACTCCGCATGGAAATATAGAAACCCCAGCTTTTGTTGTAGTTGGAACGAAAGGAACAGTGAAATCGGTGAACCCAGACCAAGTAAAAGAAGCTGGAACTCAAGTGGTATTGGGAAATACATATCATTTGTATTTACAACCTGGAGATAAACTAGTAAAGAAAATGGGAGGACTGGGAAAAATGATGAATTGGCAGGGACCAACAATGACAGACTCTGGTGGTTTTCAGGTTTTTTCACTTGGTGTTGCTTATAAAAAAGGGATTTCAAAAGTCCTGCAAATTATCGATCCAAATCTTTTAATCCCAGAAAGGTTTGATGATTCTATTGCTCCCAGACTCGCAAAAATAGGGCAAGACGGGGTTTCTTTTACATCACACCTAGATGGTTCTGTTCACTACATTACCCCTGAAAAATCGATAGAAATACAACACAATCTTGGTGCTGATATTATTTTTGCTTTTGATGAATGTACTTCGCCGACTGAAGATTTGAAATATCAAGAAGAGGCACTCGACAGAACTCATGAATGGGCAAAAAGATCATTGAAGGAACATAATAAATTAAATGAAAGCGGAAAAAGGTCTCTTCTTGAGGAGGAGTCTGCGACGGGAAAAGGTGAGACCTTGGGGAGCTTTCAACCTGCATTATTCGGAATCATCCAAGGTGGCAGGGAAGAATCACTCCGAAAAAAATCCGCAAAAATAATTTCAGAAATGGAAGTAGACGGTAAAAAATTTGATGGGTTCGGAATCGGTGGATCTTTTGCAAAAGAAGATATGTCTACTGCTGTAAAATGGGTGAATGAAATTCTTCCAGAAGAAAAACCAAGACATCTTTTAGGAATAGGTGAGCCGGAAGATTTGTTTATGGGAATAGAAAATGGAGTAGATTTATTTGATTGTGTTTTACCTACTCGACTTGGCAGGAATGGTACGATTTACACAATGAATGGAAAAATACATATTACAAATAATCCATACAGAGAAGATCTTTCCCCAATAGATGAAAATTGCGAATGTTATACTTGCAAAAATTATACAAGGAGTTATATTGCACATCTTTTCCACGGCAAGGAAATGCTCGGCGGAACACTCGCTTCAATTCATAATATTTATTTTATTGTAAATTTAGTTAAAAAAATTCGCCAGTCAATTATTGATAATAATTTTGAAGAGTTTAAGGTTAAATTTTTAAGTAAATATAGTAAATTTATTTGATTTATGTCCCTGCAAAGTTTTGAATTAAAAAGTGAATATAAGCCATCAGGTGACCAACCGGAAGCTATTAGACTGCTTAATCAAGGTTTAGAAAAAGGTTTGAAAAAGCAAACCTTATTTGGTGTGACTGGTTCAGGAAAAACTTTTACAGTAGCAAATGTGATAGCTGAGCATAATAAACCAACTTTGGTTATTGCTCACAACAAAACTCTCGCGGCTCAACTTGCACAAGAGTATAAAGAATTTTTTCCGGAAAACGAAGTTCATTATTTTGTTTCCTATTACGACTACTATCAGCCAGAGGCCTATATGCCAGTCACTGATACTTATATTGAAAAAGAAGCGATGATAAATGAGGAAATTGACCGGCTTCGCCATGCTTCCACACAAGCGCTTCTTACAAGGAAAGACGTAATAATAGTGGCTTCAGTTTCCTGCATTTATGGACTAGGAAGCCCAGAAGAATATTTGGATGTAAATATGCAGATTGAAAAAGGGATGGTTTCTTCTCGACAGGATTTGATAAAAAAATTTGTTAATATTCACTTTGAGAGGACGAATGCCGACTTGAAACCCGGACAGTTCCGAGTAATAGGAAATTCGCTCGAAATAATGCCCGTGAATGAAAAGATAATAATAAGAGTTGATATCAAAGAAGATAAAGTCGCAAAGATTTCAAAAATAGATTCAGTTTCAAGAACTATTAAAAAAGATGACATAAATAAAATATTTATTTTTCCTGCAAAACATTTTATAACAAACAAAGAGCAACAAGCGAATGCAGAAAAAAGTATTAAAAAAGAGCTTGAAGAACAATTGGAAGTTTTGAAAAAAGAAGGAAAAAATCTTGAAGCAGAACGACTCAAAAGGAGAACAGGTTATGATTTAGCTCTCATTAGAGAGGTTGGGTATTGTAATGGTATAGAAAATTATTCTAGGCATTTCTCTGGTAGAAAATCTGGAGAAGCGCCAGACACACTTCTCGCATATTTTCCACACAAGGCAGATGGGTCTCCGGATTTTTTGACTATCATAGATGAATCACATGTTACTATTCCACAAATTCGTGGCATGCAAGCGGGAGACGCTTCTAGAAAAAAGACACTTGTGGACTATGGTTTTAGATTACCATCAGCTAAAGATAATAGACCTTTGAATTTCAAGGAATTCGAAGAAAGGATTGGACAGATCATTTACACATCAGCGACTCCTGGTGATTATGAAAAGGAAAATTCTGAACAAATAGTACAGCAAGTTATTAGACCTACTGGACTAGTGGATCCGATAGTGGATATTAAACCTATTACGGAAGTTAAGGGTAAAAACAAATCTCAGATTTTTGATTTTATTGACGAGGCACTGAAGGTTATAAAAAATGGCGGGAGAGTTATTGCTACTACTCTCACTAAGAAAATGGCAGAGGACTTAAGTGAATATTTGAAAGAAAAAGGTGTTAAAGCAGAATATTTGCACAGTGAAATAAAAACAATAGATAGAATAGATATTCTTACAAACTTTAGAAAAGGTAAGTTTGATTGTATTGTGGGAGTAAACCTTCTTAGAGAAGGGCTTGATTTGCCGGAAGTGGAATTTATCGGAATTCTTGATGCAGATAAAGAAGGATTTTTGCGTAGTGATACATCTTTGATTCAGACGATTGGTCGTGCAGCTAGGAATGTTCTTGGACGAGTAGTTCTTTATGCAGATCGCATCACTGGATCAATAGAAAGGTCTTTGGAAGAAACAAATAGGCGCAGAGAAATACAAATCGCTTATAATAAAAAACACGGGATTACTCCAAAAACAATTATAAAAAATATTCACGATATAGCGGAACATTTGAGAAGTGATCATGACAAAGCTGTGGCCGAACTTCTGAAGATTGATTTGGATATGATCAATAAAAAGCCAGTAAAACTTATAAAACAGAAAGAAGCTCAGATGAGTGATGCCGTAAAAATATTAGATTTTGAATCTGCAGCTATATTGAGAGATGAAATTGCTATATTAAAAGAAAGAATTAATTCTAAAAAAAATATGTTAATAGCAAGAAGAAATAGCTAAGTAGTTGAATAAATTCATATACATCTTGTCCCCATTGCCATTTTTGTATACTCTAGTATGATTTATTCACAACCCCTAAGCGTAAAGTGGAGGGGCGTTTAGTGTTTATATGAGTAATAATAAAGTTACAAAAACCGGCTTTAATGAGATTGCCGATAAAATAATAGTTAAGGGAGCAAGGACGAACAACCTGAAGAATATTACTGTGGAAATGCCTCGTAACAAAATGATTGCCGTGACTGGACTTTCTGGATCCGGAAAGTCGTCTTTTGCATTTGATACTATTTTTGCGGAGGGGCAGAGAAGATATATAGAATCACTCTCTTCTTATGCCAGACAATTTTTACGACAAATGCAGAAGCCAGATGTAGATGAAATTATTGGACTTTCTCCTGCTATTTCAATAGATCAAAAATCCCGTTCAAATAATCCTCGTTCTACTGTCGCGACTATTACTGAGATTTATGATTATTTGAGGATACTTTTTGCAAGAGTTGGAAAACCACATTGTCTTATTTGTAACAGAGAAATAAAAAAACTTTCAAAGGAAGAGATAATGGAGACGATTATAAAGAACATTTCAAACATCCCAAGTCAGAGTAAAAAAGAAATTTTAGGAGTTGAATATGATAAAGATAAGGTGAAGATTTTTGCGCCTGTTGTGGTAGGTAGAAAAGGTGAATATTATCAGCTTCTATATGATTTTTTAGAAAAAGGTTATGAATTTGTAAAAATTGATGGGGAATTGAAAAATCTTAGAAATCAAATAATTTTATCAAAAAATAAAAGACATAATATAGATGTTTTGGTGGATGAGTTTTATGTAAGTGAGTTTAAACACAAAACACAAGAAATCCGAGCTCGTCTCAGTGATGCCATCGAAAAAGCTGTGGGAGAATCAAATGGACTTTTGAAAATAGAAACTGGAGAAGGAGAAAAATTGATGTCTGTAAAATTCATGTGTCCATATGACGGATATTCATATCCAGAAATAGAACCAAGACTTTTTTCTTTCAACTCTCCTTATGGAGCGTGCACGGAATGTAATGGACTTGGAACGAAACATTTTTTTAGTGAAGAGTCGTGTGACAAATGTAAAGGTGCAAGACTTCGAGATGAAGCACTTCATGTAATTCTTGGTGGAATAAACATAGTTGATTTTACAGCGAAGTCTATCACAGAGGCTAGGAATTTTCTTATTGAGCTTGAACTTACTGATACTGAAAATGAAATTTCTAAAGTTATTTTAAAAGAGATAGAATCCCGTTTAGATTTTATGATAAATGTCGGTATAGAATATCTTTCACTAAATAGAAGAGCTCATACGCTTTCTGGTGGAGAGGCACAGAGAATACGCCTCGCATCACAGCTTGGCTCTGGCCTTGTTGGAGCTTTATATGTTTTGGATGAGCCAACTATTGGCCTTCATTCTAGAGATAATGCTCGGCTTATCAAAACACTTTTGAGTTTGCGGGATATGGGCAACACAATAATTGTTGTAGAACATGATGAAGAAACAATTTTTTCTTCTGATTATCTTGTGGATATAGGACCTGGTGCAGGGATCCATGGTGGTCATGTAGTAGTAAGTGGATATTTAGATAAATTACTTTTGGCAAAAATAAATGATTCAGAATCACTGACCCTCGATTATTTGCGAGGAGACAAGGTGATCGAAATTCCGAAAAAAAGAAGAGATCAAGATAAAGGATCAATAAAAATTCGTGGTGGAAATATTTATAATATAAAAAATATAAATGTAGATATTCCGCTCGGAAAACTCGTTTGTGTTACAGGTGTTTCTGGCTCTGGAAAGTCGTCTCTTGTCTATGAGATTTTGCACAAAAATTTGCAAGCTAGATTTGATAGGAGATATAGAAGTAATGAAGTTTTCAATTGCAAATCATTTAGTGGTTCAGAATATCTGGCAAGAGCCATAATGATAGATCAGTCACCGATAGGGCGCACGCCAAGATCAAATCCTGCGACTTACACTGGGTCTTTTACATTTATTCGAGATATGTTTGCATCTACTACGGAAGCAAGAGAAAAAGGGTGGAAAGCAAATAGATTTTCTTTCAATGTTCCTGGTGGTAGATGTGAAGCTTGCCAAGGAAATGGAACAATAGAAGTGGAAATGCATTTTTTACCAACTGTTTATGTGCCGTGTGATATTTGTGGTGGAAAAAGATTTATGAAAGAGACTCTTGATGTAAAATATAAAAATAAAAATATTTATGAAGTTTTGGAAATGACAGTTGAAGAAGCTCTCGCTTTTTTTTATGATATTCCGGGAATTTATGACAGAATTAAAACATTGAATGATGTAGGACTCGGATATTTGAAACTTGGACAATCAGCAACAACTTTGTCAGGTGGTGAAGCTCAAAGAGTAAAAATTGCCTCGGAACTTTATAGACCACATTTACAAAAAACAATTTATCTTTTGGATGAGCCGACAATAGGACTTCACTATGAAGATGAGAAAAAACTGATAGAAATATTACAAAAGCTTGTGGACGCTGGTAACACGGTACTTGTCATAGAACACAATATGGACTTCATAAAATCAGCTGACTATATCATAGATATCGGACCTGAAGGTGGAACAAATGGCGGAGATATAATAGCGAAGGGTACGCCAGAAAGTGTAGCAAGAAACGAGAAATCATACACTGGAAAATATTTGAGGAAAGTATTAAAGAAATAAAATGCAAATTCAGGATTATAAAAAATATAACTTACCAGATTCTCCTGGAGTTTATTTCTTTAAAAAAGATAGCGTAGTTTTATATATTGGGAAAGCCACTTCTTTGAAAGATAGAGTTTTGTGCTATTTTTCAAAGGATTTGCCAGAAACGAGAAACCCTCTTATTGCTGACATGGTTTTGGTTGCAAATAAAATTGAGTTTAAAAAAACAAATTCTGTTTTAGAAGCACTCATCTTGGAGGCAAATTTAATAAAAAAATATCAGCCTAAATATAATATTAAAGAAAAAGATGATAAGAGTTTTAATTTTGTTATTATCACCGATGAGGATTTTCCTCGAGTTCTGATCGTACGCGGAAGAGAAATAGAGAAAGGTTTACCATATATAATTATGGAAAAGTTTGGCCCATTCACAGATGGAATCTTCTTGAGATTAGCAATAAAAATAATAAGAAAAATTTTTCCTTTTAGAGACAAGTGCACTCCATTTTCCGGAAGTCCGTGTTTTAATAGTCAACTTGGACTTTGTCCTGGAGTTTGTGATGGAACAATAAGTAAAAAAGATTACTTAAAAATAATTTCGAAAATAATAATGTTTCTTTCCGGGAAAACCAGTAGCTTAGAAAAAAATTTGAAAAAGGAAATGAATATTTTATCCAAAAAGCAAGAATTTGAAAAAGCGGCGGGAATTAAAAAACAAATCTTTGCTTTGAAGCATATTCAAGATGTCTATCTCATCCGTTATTCCCATGAGGATGAGAATCAAGATATTCAAAAAAGGATCCCATCCTTCACAGGAAGGATGGGGGAGGCAAGGATGACAGAAGAAAATAGTATTTTTCGTATTGAAGCTTATGATATTGCACATATTTCTGGTACCAATGTTGTCGGTGCAATGACAGTATTTCAAAATGGCGAAATGAGTAAAAGAGAATATAGAAAATTTAAAATTATAAATTCTTCAAATAATGATTTAAAAAGTTTGGAAGAAATTCTTAAAAGACGATTCAAACATACAGAATGGCAAATGCCAAATATCGTGGTAATAGATGGTGGACAAACGCAGTTAAATGTTTCCAGAAAAGTTTTAAATCAAGAAAATTCATTAAATCTAAAGAAAGGAATTTCATTACTAAAGATTTCTTTTCCAAATATTCAAATTGTTTCTGTACTAAAAGACAGTAAACATAAACCAAAAGCGATACTTGGAAATAAAACTATTATTAAAAAATATAGTAGAGAGATTTTGCTTGCAAATAATGAAGCCCACAGATTTGCTCTAAGTTATCATAGAAAAGTTCGTTCAAAATTTGTTGACAATATTAAATAAATAACCTAATATTATTTTAGATTAACTTGCAACAAAAAAAGGAGGTGTTCTTATGGCAAGAAGCTTTTGGCTTAACACAAGTCTCAACAACGATAGATGGGAAGAGGTGGAAGAAAAAAAATTTTTGGAAGCTGTCAGCGAAGCTGGCTTTGACCAAGGTTTTTTTGAAGGAAAGACAATGTCTTTTGAAACAACTAATCATCTTATAACATATAAGCGGGGAAAAATCGTTGAAGATAGCTGACCTGCGTTAGTCGCCATGTCTAAAAACCACACAGAAAGCTGTGTGGTTTATATTTTAATTATATGATGATATAATTATGTGATGCAAAGAATCAAAGTTGCAGTATTGCGAGGCGGTCTTTCAAATGAATATGAGGTTTCTCTGAAAACAGGAAAAAATGTTTTAGATAATTTATCTGATAAATATATTCCAACGGATGTTTTAATAGACAAGAAAGGTATTTGGCACGTAGATGGGGTTCCTATTACTCCAGCAAAAGTTTTTCAAGCTAATGATGTAATTTTCAATGCAATGCACGGAGAATATGGCGAAGATGGAAAAGTACAACAATTTTTAGATAATTTTGGTGTGAAATATACTGGTTCAAAGGCCTTGGCTTCGGCTATTGGTATGAACAAAATTTTAGCCAAGGAAATTTTTGTAAAAAATAAAATAAAAACACCTGTTTATAAAGTGGTAAAAAAAGGCGAAGATATTTCAAAAATTTCTCACAATCTTTTTAGGACATTTCCTATGCCAGCTATAGTGAAACCGCATGGTAGTGGCTCATCTGTGGGAGTATCTATTGCAAAAAATATATCTGAGCTTGAAATATCCTTAGAAAATGCATTCAAATATTCTGATATTGCAATCATAGAAGAGTTTGTTTCTGGAAAAGAAGGAACCTGTGGGGTAATAGAAGATTTTCGCGGGAAGAAAGTTTATTCTCTGCTACCAATAGAAATTATTAAACCTATCGGTTCGGATTTTTTTGATTACAATACTAAATACAATAGCCAGTCTAGAGAAGTTTGTCCAGGGAATTTTTCAGCAAAAGATAAAAAAACTATGCAGGAAATGGCGATAAAAGCACATGAAGTTTTGGGACTCAGACATTATTCGCGGTCTGATTTTATAATTCATCCCAAAAGAGGAGTTTTCATTTTAGAAGTCAATACTTTGCCGGGTCTCACGGGTGAATCACTTTTACCAAAATCACTGAAAGCTGTCGGTTGCTCAATTTCTTATTTTTTGGATCATATTATTTCATTAGCTTTGAAGAAAAAATAAATGGAATAATTGTAAGGATAAAGAAAAGCGCCGATCCATATCGGCGCGTGTGTTTCCATTTCATTTATTGTTGTATCATATTCGCCAATTTTTTCAAAAAAAACATTTCTACAACATCTCCAGTTCTTTGAACAACTAGTTCTTTATAAAGAGCCATCGCATCTTCTATGCTTTTAAGCTTTTCAATTCTGTCAATTTCTGAAAATTCTGGAGATGTCTCTAAGAAAAAACCTATTCTATGTTCAATAAAAAGTTTATCTTTTTCTGTGAGCTCTACAACCTTCTGTAAAGTCTCTTGGGTTATTGAATTAAGATTCATAATTTACAATTCTTTCATTCAAGTTTTATGTACAACAATTTTTCTTTGCCAAGTTTATATCAAAAATATTTATAAGTCAATTGAACATTGATGTGGAAAAAAAATAAAATATGTGCTAGTATTTTCTAGTTCCCAAAAATTTAGGGCCCGTAGTTCATCTGGCTAGAACGCCTCATTTGCAATGAGGAGGTAAGCGGTTCGAGTCCGCTCGGGTCCACCAAAACGGATTTTTCAGTCGAGAAATCCCGATTCATCTCGTAAATGCCTGCTAATTTGGCAGTTCCAAATCCTTTTTTCCATTCAAACGGTATTCCCTCTGGGAAGACCAGTTTCTGGAACTTGGGCTGTAAGTGTGGCACAAGGTCAAACCATTGTCGGCCGAGGTTGCTTATAAACTTTGTCGCATAAATGATTGATCCTTCGATATCAAACTGCTCGATCCTGGCTTCGTTGGATAATATTCTGGTTGTCGAGATTTCGTTTTCAATTTCATCTTTTCGTTCCATAAACTCTTCTTTGGTATATGAGCCTTCCTCACGCATTTCGTAGATGCGTTTTTTCTTTGTCTCGAGCATTTCCAGTTTCTTTTTCCATTTCTCAACTTCCATCTCAAACCCTTGGCCTTTCTGTTTCCAGATGTCGATTATGCTTTCCTTGAAGATATCGAGGAAGGCTTGTTTTGGAGTAACTCTCTCTAAATATTCAAAAAACATCTTTTCTAATTCCAGCTTGGGAGTACTTTTGCTGAATACACTGCAATTCTTATTTCCGCAGTGATAGTAATTGTATCGTCCTCCCATACCGCCTCGAGGCGCGCTTCCGGTTAATGGTCGTCCACAAATAGCACAGGTCACAGTTCGTCTGAGAGGAAAGTCCGGATTGTATATGTTGTATTTGGCCACCAATCTCTTTTTGCCGGTAAGAATCATTTTGATTTGATGCATCTCGTCCTTGGTGATCATCGGCACATGCTGGCCCTCAACATCTTTGCCTGTCCACGGATTGGTAATAATGCCGGCATAATATTTCAGATAATTTGATACCAGTCTGTTTACGAGCTGGGTTGCAGTTTTTTTGCCGGTGATATCTTTAAGACCCCATTCGTCCAATTTTCTCGCCAGTTCGCTTTGTGAGTGTAGGCCTTGGGCAAATTCTTTCAGTCCTCTTTGGATAATCGGGAATATTTGCTCATCGGGCGGATCGGCGTAGGTCTTTTTCTCGCCGTGCTTTTTAAAGTTAACGCACTTGTAGCCAATAGGCGGTTTCCACGGATAGATACCTTGGTTGATTCGGGCAAGCATACCGTCACTACAGCGTTGTTTTCTGATAGCATTATCAAACTCAGCGATTCCGGCAAGAAATGTTTCCAAAAGTTTGGCTACCGGTTCATTACCGATTGGTTCGGTGACTGAATGCAGTGTTGTGCCATAAGTGGCCAGTATCTTTCTGATAGCAAAGTGATCATCGGCATTACGGGCAAATCTGTCAACACGCAAAACCACAAAGGCTTGGACCTTGTCTTTATTCTTGCGACAAAATTCTAAGGCTCCCAAAAACTTCTTGCGATTCTGCAAGCTCAGGTCTTTGGCACTTTCTCCTTCCTCTCTAAAAACCAAGTCAACTTCAATGCCTTTTTCTTGGCAATATTTTCGGCAAAGTTCCTCTTGGTGTTCCAACGAGGTACCTTTGACCTGTTCGTCGCTTGATACTCTTGTGTAAATAATTCCTCTCATCATATTTTTTGTAGAGACTTCTCAACAGACAACATACGCTATTTTGTGGGACAAGCTAAGCTCGAGTTGCCCACAGCTTGGTTTTGCTGTTTTTTCCTAGCACTTTCTAATATTTCGTTAATTCGATCGTAGTCTTGCTGGTAGTCATCGTCTGTATTGCGACCTCCCATACCATTCTCTGATGGCGGACCCATGATGTAATCCAAAATAGCTTTAACGGCTCGGAATTTCATTGCATCACTTTTGGCTCCCATAAGTGAGACCAGAATATTGGCCGCAGTCACAGAATGTCTCGCCAGCACGTTATCCGTTTCTCTATCGCGGGTATTGTTTCTTTCTTTTTCGTATCGGTCGTATTCGTCTTTGAGCAAACCATCAGACCGAAACCATCTCTTTACACTGATATGGGAGACTTTAATCATTCGAGCTATCTCTAAATAAGTAAAATCAGCATATTTTAAGCGGATTGCATTCTGGTATTTTTCGTTTTTTATATCTACAGATTTAGCCATTTGGGTATCATTTAGTATCTTTTAAAGGGTTAATAATTTATTGAAATACGCACCTTTTTGCCGAATTTTCTCATTTGGTTGATCCATTACAGACCGGTAAGCTTCCTCAATTCTTGCCAGTCCGTATCTTTTTAGAGCTGATAGGATAAAGGTCATATCTTTTTCTCCTAGCTCTTGGGCTATCTCCCAACATTTCTGTTCCTCGTAAGACTTGGGAGTGAATTCTCTTACGGGTCGACCACGATTCGATCGGTTGTTTTTATTTTCTTTTTCGTTGTCGTTCTTGGAACTTCTGCCAAGCGAATTTTCCGAAGTGAAAGAAAACCTGTTCACTAAAGCGTTTTTGTCGTCTTTCAACTTCTGCTGAACGTCGCTAACTTCTGTCGGCACTTCTGCTGGTGAATGCTCTGTAATATCATCCTCACTTCTGCCGAACTTCTGTTTGCTACGATGTGCAATGTCGACAAAACCACCATTTGATAAGGGATAACTAGCGATATCAACATGGAACGAACTTCTGCGACCTTGCTGTACTGGAAACCACATCCACTTCTTCCGCTTAAGGTTCAGCATCAACCGATTGATGTGATTCTTGGAATACTTTTCTTTGAAGTCCTTGGAAAGTCCGGCATAGCTTACTTGGGCTCGGCCGATCCGGGGATTGGCATTGATCCACAGCCAGATAAGGACCGAGTATTCCTCAAAACTCAAATAGCCGTCCACAAGGGCGGTCTTGATGCTTCGGGGAAGCTTTACGTAATCATTGTTATCTATTTCGAATGGTAAATTTTCCATATTTCATATTCATTTGGCCGGTTTAATTCACGGCATCGTTATACATGAGCGACTTCAGCTCTTTGATTGCAGTCACGAAATCCTTTGCATTAACTTCGACTAAGCCGGCAAAGAATCCACCTACGAGCTGGGGGCGTCCCAATTCGTCCGCAAAAATAAACCTATATCGGCGTGAGTCGGTTTTGTTGATGCCAAAGAGCCGGTAGCCTTTGGCCAAGAGAAAAGCGGCCGAGTAGAAGTCGCTGGTGGCAAAGTTATTGTTGTTGTCCTGCTGGTTTTTCATATTCATTTTGATTATTAATATTCTTTTTATCTTTTTGCTCGGCTTCCTTGGCTTTGTTTCTTTCGGCTTGCCACTGTTCAAAAATTACTTGAGAGAGCATATAAAAGCCGTCTCTGATTTCCTCGATTTGTTTATCAGAGAGGGTTGGATCGTTCGCTAATTGTTTGACTCGCTCGGTGGTTAACATAAAAAGCAGACTATTTTTCTTTTAGTCTGCTCTCGTTCGTGTGATTCACTTTGGAGTCACAAAAGTCTCACTACTGTTTGTAATCAATCCGGACTCGGCCAGTACGCCAACGTATAAAGTCGCTAATGCCCAAATCTCTTTCAATTCGCTTATTCACAGCTATTCGTGCGTCATAGACGCTTCGCTTAGTGTCTTTTGCCCAGTCGGCCATATCCACGATGTCGGTTTCGGTTATGGCTGTACCAAACTTTTCGGCAAATAGTGCTTTACAGAGAAAATATTGGTTTGTGTTGATTGGAATCTCGCAGGGTTTTCCTCTCATGCTTATCATTCCGGTTTTCTCGTCAAACTTGATCTTGGTATCCACCGGCTTTTCGGGTTTCAACGCAGGCTTGTCTTTAAGTTTGAAATAATAATCCCTAAGCATGGACCGGCTCGGCTTGGAAATTACAAAATCACCACCATCTGGTTTAAAGTTTGCAATAATCTTTCTCTTTTTAAGTTCGGTTAGGACTGCTTTCTGATCGCCGATATCCAGATCAGGTACCGGAAAATTAAAATATACTTTAGCCGGAACTTTGTGTGTGACGTCCGTGCAGGACTCCACACTTCCCAGTAGGGCATAAATAAAAACTAACTTTGCATTTTCATTTTTCATATTCATATTCGTTAACACCTAAACGAAACAAGCTCGCAACCCGACTATCAAAATCGATAGTAGATTGCGAGCTCGTGAGCACGGAATGCCGTTCAGGTCGCCCCTTGAGGCGAAATTATTAAATTGTTGATTTTATTATACTCCTTTGTTTGGTTTTTTGCGAAATTTTTCTTGTACCATTTTTTTAAATTCCTCAAGCTCAGATGCCGTTAGCCATTTGCAGTTATATTGTTCTTGCAGTTTCCAAAAGTCATCGTCGCCTTTTTCAGTGCAATAGCGAATTTCATCATTACAATGCTCATCATCCCATGTCCGAATTTCAATTCGGCCCTCAACCCACGTGTCATAAAGGGGGCTATTAGACCAGTGTTCGCCGACGAAGATAAGTTGGTATTTGTCTTTATATTCTATTGGGGTTTCTTGATCGTTCATAGGGATTGCTTGCATTTAGGGATATTGTAGCATATAATCTAGTGAATAGGAAGCAATATATGGTCTCCATTCACTAAGTATTGACTTTTAAGTCGAAATCGCTTATACTAACCTTATAATTTTAACAAAACATATGGCTATAACAAAACCTATAAAAGACAGGCTTACAGCTCTAAAAAGCGAATATGACACCCTCCGCAAAGGCAAGGAGTCTCTTTTGGTGATGATTGACGAGGCCGAAGTGCCAGAAAGCGTCTACAACTCCAACGCTATCGAAAACTCTACCCTAACTCTTAAGGAAACCGAGAAGATCCTTTTGGATATGGAAGTCTCCCGTGATGTTTCTTTGCGTGAAGTTTATGAGGCCAAAAACTTGGCTCGAGTCATCGGCTACATCCGCAATAAGAGTAAAGAAACGGAAACCAATAAAGAGACGATCCTACTTTTGCACCAAATGCTTATCGGTGGTATCGATGACAAAATTGCCGGCCGTTTTAGAAAGCTTGGCGAATATGTTCGTGTCGGGACCCATGTCGCACCAGCACCGGAACATGTTGAGAAAATGATTGAGGCGATAATCACTGAATACACCGGAGACCTTTCAAATTATTTCTTAGACAAAATCGCTAAATTCCATTTGGATTTTGAAACCGTCCATCCGTTCAACGATGGCAACGGCCGTATTGGTCGTGTGCTCATTTGTTTTCAGCTTCAACGTCTCGGTTTTCCGATAATTATCATCCGTGATCGCGAAAAGAAAGAATACTATAAGTCATTTGCGGAATATCGTGATGAAAAAAATGCCAAAAATATGGAAAAGGTTATCGCTTTGGCTTTGATGGAATCATTAAGCAAGAGAATCACATATCTCAAAGGTCAGAAGGTCATCACCTTGTCTGAATATACAAAAATAAACAAACTATCTGCCCCGGGCATGATCAACGCCGCTCGCCGTCAAAACATTCCGGCTTTCCGAGAAAAAGGTGTCTGGAAAATAGGCGAGGATTTTATTTATAACTCTCGCAAAGAAAAATAAAATATATGGACCTATCACATCTAGACACAAAATATTTTATAGACCCCCATAAATACAATTGTCCTTATTGCAAGCGGAATCATGTGAGCTATAACCTTGTTCATACATACACTTTCGATTGGACGGACAAAAAACAATGTGCGGTTCATTTTATTCGTTGCAATTCGTGCCAGAAAACATCTCTGCACTTTACGTTCAATGAGATTAGAGCAATGGATCGATACAATAGTCCAACGAGTTATTTCAAGGAAGGTATAGACATTGATAAAAGTCTTTTTTATTCTCAACCCTCATCCTTTTTTACTTTAGATGATAGATTGCCTAAAGATATCAGAGACTTAATTTTTGAAGCAGAAAAATCAAGACAAGCAAATTTGTTAACTGGTGCTTCTGCGTGCTTAAGGAAAGCTATTTACGAGTTGCTTGAACACGAGAAAACAATTGTAAAAAATCCTAAAACTGGTCATGCAAATTATCAGGAAAGCATAAAAGCATTAAAGGCAAAATTTACGAATATTGCCCCAGAATTGTTTGACGCCTTAGGAGATGTTCAGGAGTTGGCAAGCGACAACATTCATGAAGGATCATGGAGTGCGTGGGACTCGCCAAAACTGAGAATCCTTATTGAATTAACAAAAGCGACTCTTCACGAGATGTATGTTGTTCCAGAAGAACGTAAAGAAAGGCTCGGCGTTTTAAGTCAACTTAAATCTGTTTTTTCTAATTCCAAGAACGTCGAAGAAATCGTAGAGGTAACAGAGGAAATAAAATCAGAATAAAATATATGGCAATTAAAAAATCACAACTCTATAGCTCTATCTGGCAAGGATGCGACGAACTCCGTGGCGGTATGGACGCCTCCCAGTACAAGGATTATGTCCTCGTGCTTTTGTTCGTTCGCTATGTCTCGGATAAATATGCCGGTAAGGCCAATCAGCTCGTAGACATTCCGGCTGGTGGCAGTTTTTCTGATTTGATTAAACTCAAAGGCAAACCGGATATCGGTGATGGTATCAATAAAGTTTTAAACAAGCTGGCCGAAGCCAACGGATTACAAGGTGTTATCGATGCCGTTGATTTTAACGACGAGGACAAGCTCGGCAAAGGCAAAGACATGCAGGACCGGCTTTCTAACCTTATCGCCATCTTTGAAAATCCCGATTTGGACTTCAGTAAAAACCGTGCCGAGGGTGACGATCTTTTGGGTGATGCTTACGAGTATTTAATGAAGCACTTCGCTGTTGAATCAGGTAAAAGCAAGGGGCAGTTTTATACTCCGGCCGAAGTTTCTCGCATTATGGCCAAAGTAATTGAGGCCAACAAAGCCGACACCGGTATGCATACAGTCTACGATCCGACCTGCGGTTCCGGTTCGCTTCTTTTGAAAGTCGCCGAGGAAGCTCAAAAGATTACCATTTACGGACAAGAACTCGATAACGCCACCGCTGGACTGGCTACTCTCAACATGTGGCTTCATGGCAAGCCTGAGGCTGAAATTAAAAAAGGTCAGAGCACACTTTCTACTCCGCTTTTTACCGAGCACAGTGCTCTCAAAACTTTTGACTACGTCGTGGCCAATCCGCCTTTTTCTTATAAGTCTTGGCGTAATGGCTTTGATCCCGATCATGACCAATACGGCCGTTTTGATGGTTTCGGTATTCCTCCCAAGAAAAATGGCGACTTCGCTTTTCTTTTGCATATTTTAAAGTCGCTCAAGAGTACTGGGACCGGTGCGGTTATTTTGCCTCACGGCGTTCTGTTCCGTGGCAATGCTGAAGCGGAAATTCGCAAAAATATTATTGAACGAGGATATATCAAAGGCATCATCGGCCTACCGGCTAACCTTTTCTACGGCACCGGCATTCCGGCTTGTATTATTGTTTTGGATAAGGCTGGAGCCAGTGATCGCAAAGGCATCTTTATGATTGATGCTTCCAAAGGTTTCGTTAAAGACGGTAATAAAAATCGTTTGCGTGAGCAGGATATCCGCAAAATTGTGGACACTTGGAATGGCAAACTGGAAACCGCCAAGTTTTCTCGTTTTGTCGCCAATGAAGAAATAAAGAAAAACGAATATAACCTCAATCTCCCACGTTACATCGATACGCAAGAGTTGGAAGATATCCAAGACATTGAAGCTCATCTCAAGGGCGGTATTCCTGATGCTGACATTTCCGCCTTGTCCGCTTATTGGGATATTTGTCCAACACTTGAAAAATCTCTTTTCAAAGCCAACGGCCGAAAGAGTTACAGTGAATTACTTATCGCCTCCGATGAAATAAAAAAGACGATTCTTACTCATCCGGAGTTTGAAGCGTTTAGAAAACAAACGCTGAACACTTTTGCCAAATGGCAAAAAGCGTCAACTGATTTTCTCAAGACTATTGATACTACCAATCATCCAAAAGCCGTCATTTATAAAATTGCCAGTGATTTGCTTTCCGCATGTGCCAATCTCAAACTGGTTGATAAGTATGATATCTATCAGCACCTGATGGCCTACTGGGAAGAAGTGATGCAGGATGATACGCATATTATTACCATTGACGGTTGGAAAGCTGGCAAGGAAATAATCCGCTTACAGAAAGAAAACAAGGGCAAGAAGAAAGATATTGATGGACTTGTCGGTCTTGAAGGTCGCCTTATCCCAATCTCTTTGGCTATTAAAACTTATTTTGCCAAAGAGCAAAAAGCTCTTGATGAATTAAACGCAACGCTTGAGCAGGTCGGCGTTGATATGGATTCGCTTAAAGATGAACACGGTGGTGAGGAGGGTCTGCTTGAAGAAGTGATTGATAACGACAAAATCAGCAAGGCCAGCGTGCTTAAACGCATCAAAGAAATCAAAAACAGTGCAGATGATGCCGACGAGCTTGTGGTGCTTGAAAAGTATTCGGCTTTGTTTGAAAAAGAAGCCGACACCAAGAAAGCAATCAAAGACGCCGAGAAGGACTTGGAGAAAAAAGTGCTGGTTAAATATCCGACTCTTACCGAATCAGAAATCAAAAACTTGGTTGTTGAGAATAAATGGATGGAGGAATTGTCCGCTCGAGTTTTGGGTGAGATTGATCGTCTCTCCCAGACTCTCACCGGCCGTGTTAAAGAATTGGCTGAGCGTTATGCTGAGCCGATGGCGGAAGTCACGAGCGACGTGGAAACACTTACTAAAAAGGTTGAGGATCATCTCGCTAAGATGGGATTTAAGCTTAAATAATATGGCAAATCTAACCACGAACGAAAAACAAATACTTGAGAAGCTATTCCAGATGAACGGTGGTTACGTTTTGAATTTTTCCGATAGAACTATGGGCGAGTTTTTCAGAGATGATGTCGGCATGGATATTTATAGCAAAAAATATAATTACGCCAGCGGATCAAAAGCTAATCGCCTGAGGGGCTTATGGCTGAATGCCGATGATAAAATTGTCGGCAAGAGCATTGCCAAGTTACTTGAATATGTTGAGAACCAAATTCTCATAGACAATCTTAAAAAGGAAGATTTTCCAGAGGAAAGAATAAAAGCCGGCAAAAATGTTGCTGAGAGATTGTTGGGTAAAAAGGCGGATAAGGCAGAAAATAAATCAGAAGCTACTTTCAAAAACGGTAATATCAATATTCTTTTACAGAAAGATATTTTTGACCACGTACAAAAACTACTAAATGATGGACATTGTTTCAACGCCGTGGAAGAAGCTTATAAAGTTGTTAGAAAGAAATTGAAGGATGTTTCCGGCAAAGAAAAAGCAACCGATGCTTTCAACGCCACAAATTACGACAAGATCTTTGGTCACCAGCCTGTCGATGATGCAGAAAAAGACTTTTTCGAAGGCATCAAGTTTTTGCATATGGCCATACAGTTTTTAAGAAACGAAAAAGCCCACACGCCAGCTCGTGATTTGGATAAGAATTTGGCGATTCATTATATCTCCCTTGCCAGCTTGGCGTATGATCTGATTAACAGGAAATAATATGACAACAACTACTCAAAAAATTCCATCAGGATACAAGCAAACCGAGATCGGCGTGATTCCGGCTGATTGGGATGTTAAGAGATTAGGCGAAGTGGCCGATTATAAAAATGGAAAATCTTTTGAAAGTCGCATCACAGATAGCGGTGATTATTTTTTGATTACTTTAAATAGTTTGGATATTAATGGCAAGTTAAAAAATGATCACTTAAGAGTTAGTGTCAGTGATAAATCACTTAACAAAGATGATTTAGTGATGATTTTGAGCGATGTAGCCCATGGTTATTTTTTAGGACTTACCGATGTAATTCCAGAAAATGATAAATATGTGTTGAACCAACGAATTGGTGCATTGAAAAATATTAGACATTTAACTCCGTACTATTTATCAAAATACATTAATTCCAAACAGAAATATTTTAAAACGGCCGGACAGGGATCCTCTCAACAAAACTTGGCAAAAGATGACATTCTTAATTTTGGTATTGCCTATCCAAGTTCAAAAACTGAGCAATCCGCCATTGCTATTGCAATATCTGATGTAGAAGCTTTGATTGAAAAGGTAGAGAAATTAGTCGAAAAGAAAAAGAATGTTAAGCAAGGTGCGATGCAAGAACTGCTTACAGGCAAACGCCGTTTGCCTGGGTTTTCTGATAAGTGGGAAATTAAAGAACTTGGCGAGGTGGCAGAATTTGAACATGGTCGTGATTTACCAAAGTCAGACATGGGCGATGATGGTGCTTACAAATGTATCCATTATGGCCAACTATTCAGAGAGTATCAGGAATTAGTCGGCGATATAAAGAGTAGAACAAATTCAAATACCGGACGATTTTATTCGAAAGCAAATGACGTATTGATGCCAACTTCCGATGTCACACCACGCGGATTGGCAACAGCCAGTTGTATCAAAGAAGACAGAGTAATTCTTGGTGGTGGAATTTTGGTCATCAGATTTAACACAAGCTACGATGGTTTATATTTCAGCTATTTTGTTTCTCAAAATAAGTCGATGATTTTAAAGCTCGTTAAGGGCTCAACGGTCTTTCACTTGTATGCAAGTGATTTGGCGAACTTAGAAATTAACTTCCCGGGACCGGATGAACAAACCGCCATCGCTAGCGTTCTGTCAGATATGGACATCGAAATTGAAAAACTGGAATCGCAACTGACAAAATACCAAAATATTAAACAAGGAATGATGCAAAAACTTTTAACAGGCAAAATAAGATTACTTACAAAATAACAATATGGACACACTAAACACAACTAAAGTCGGCCAACTGGAACGCAAAACGCAAGATCGTATTGTGGCTTTGTTTCGTGATCGGCTCGGCTATGATTATCTCGGCAACTTTGAAGAGCGAGAAGAAAATAATAATGTGGAAGAGGTCTATTTGCGGTCTTTCCTTTTGCGTTCCGGCCACAGCGAGACATTGATCAGCAAAGCCATTGAGAAGTTAAAGAAATGCACCAATCGTCCGCAGATGAGCTTGTATGATTTGAATAAAGAAACTTATAGCCTGCTTCGCTACAGTGCCAAAGAACGAGAAAAATTGGGAGAGCACAAGCAAGACGTTGAGTTTATTGACTGGGAACATCCGGAGAATAATCATTTTGCCATTGCCGAGGAAGTGACGATCAAAGGCAACCGCACCAAACGGCCGGATATTGTCTTGTATGTGAACGGCATCGCTGTTGGCGTGATTGAACTCAAACGAAGTATTGTGTCCGTGTCCGAAGGTATTCGCCAAAACATCGGTAATCAAAAAGAGGAATTTATCAAAACATTTTTCGGCACGATTCAGTTGGTTATGGCCGGCAACGATACTGAAGGCTTGCGTTATGGTACGACCGAGACTCCCGAACAGCATTATCTGTCTTGGAAAGAGACCGGCCTCGGCAGTGAGTCCAGATTGGACCGAGCTATCTTGCAAATTTGCGATAAGAAGCGACTTTTGGAAATCATCCACGACTTTATTGTCTTTGATAGCGGAATAAAAAAGACCTGCCGACACAATCAGTATTTCGGTGTTAAGGCCGCTCAAGATTATGTAAACCGTCACGAGGGCGGAATTGTTTGGCATACGCAAGGCAGTGGCAAGAGTTTGACGATGGTTTGGCTGGCCAAATGGATTCGCGAAAACATCAACGATGCTCGGGTGCTTTTGCTTACCGATCGCACCGAACTTGATCAGCAAATCAAACAGGTCTTTGACGGCGTTAACGAAGAAATATATCGAGCACCAAGTGCCAGAGATTTATTGGATGAATTAAATAAAAAAGATAAGTGGTTACTTTGTTCGCTCGTGCATAAATTCGGCCGAGTAAACGGGACCGGCGAACTTGATGTTGATGACTATCTTTCTGAGATAAAGAAAAATTTGCCGAAGGACTTTTCTGCTAAAGGTAATTTGTTTGTATTTGTGGATGAATGTCATCGCTCCCATACCGGCAAACTGCATGAAGCCATGAAGGAACTTTTGCCAACGGCTACCTTTCTCGGTTTTACCGGCACACCGCTTCTCAAGGTTGATAAATCAAACAGCATCGGTGCCTTTGGACCGTATATCCATACTTATAAATATAATGAGGCCGTGGCCGACAAGGTGGTTTTGGATTTGCGTTATGAAGCTCGCCGAGTTGATCAAAGTATTAGCTCTCAAGATAAGATTGATGAATGGTTTGAGGAACGCACCCAAGGGCTTACCGATGTTGCCAAAGCCGAGCTCAAGCGACGCTGGGGTACGATGCAAAGTTTGCTTTCATCCCGATCACGTTTGGAGAAAGTGGTTTTTGATATCTTGGACGATTTCTACAAAAAGGATCGTTTAGCCAGTGGCCGTGGCAATGCCATGCTCGTTGCCAGTAGTATCTATGAAGCTTGTCAGTATTACGAGATTTTTCAGACGATGGGCTTTACTAAGTGTGCCGTGGTGACTTCTTACGAACCCGGTGCTTTGTCTACCGATACTCGCGAATATGCGGTCTATCAGAAAATGTTAAACGGTAAAAGCACAGAAGACTTTGAGAAAGAAATCAAAAAGAAATTTATTGAGACTCCGGGTCAGATGCAGTTATTGATTGTGGTAGATAAACTTTTGACTGGTTTTGACGCACCTCCGGCCACGTATCTCTACATTGATAAGAACATGCAGGATCACGGTCTGTTCCAAGCAATCTGTCGTGTGAACCGATTGGACGGTGAAGACAAAGAGTACGGCTACATCGTAGACTATCGGGACCTGTTCAAAAAGCTGGAGAAAGCAGTTGGCGATTATACCGCCGGTGCTCTCGAAGGTTTTGATAAAGAAGATGTGATGGGGCTTTTGAAGGATCGCATGGATGAAGGCAAAAAGGATTTGGACGAGGCGATGGAGATCGTGAAGGCACTTTGCGAGCCAGTATCTCCGCCAAAAGATTCGGCGATGTATATCCGCTATTTCTGTGGTGATGTTGAAAATCCTTACTCCCTCAAAGAAAACGAAATCAAGCGAGTGAAGCTTTATAAATCAGTCAGTCATCTACTTCGAGCTTATGCCGACTTGGCCAATGATATGGCTGGAGCTGGTTATACCAAAGATCAGGCACAAGCGATTGAGCATGAGGTTAGATATTACGAACAAGTCCGAATGGAAGTTAAACTTGCCAGCGGTGACTATATTGATCTCAAGAAATACGAACCAGCAATGCGAGTTTTGATTGATCGTTATATTTCAGCTACCGAAAGTGAAAAGTTATCGGCGTTTGATGATATGACTTTGGTGGACTTGATCGTGAAGAAAGGTGAAGACGCCTTGAATGACTTGCCGGACGCAATTAAGCAAAGTCAGGAAGCTGTTGCTGAAACGATTGAGAACAACGTCCGCAAATTGATCATTGATGAGATGCCGACTAACCCGAAGTATTATTTGCGAATGTCTGAACTTTTGGATGAGCTGGTCAAGAAACGCAAACAGGCTGATGTTGAATATAAGGAATATTTGAAGCAGATCGTGGCTTTGTCCAAGAAGGTTAAAAACCCGATGAACGAGTCGGTTGGTGCGGAAATAAACACTTCCGCCAAGCGAGCCATTTATGACAACCTCGGTCAGGATGTGAACAAGGCTGTTGCCGTACATGATGCTGTGATCGCTTCGAGGCAAGCCGATTGGCGTGGTAATCGTTTGAAAGAGCGAGCCATTAAGATTGAAATCAAAAACGCTTTGCCGGAGATCACGGACGAGGAGTTGAAAAACCTCTTTGAGATTATTAAGAATCAAAATGAGTACTAATTCTTATCTACAACTTGGCAGTGTCGAAGCTTTGGTCGTCCGCAAGCCGATCAAGAATTTGCATCTTTCGGTTTTACCTCCCAATGGCTGGGTGCGTGTGACCGCACCGGCCAATATGAAAGACGATGCTATCCGCACGCTCTTAGCTTTGAGATTGCCGTGGATTAAGAAACAGCAAGCCAAATTTACCGGTCAAGAAAGGCAAACTAAGCGTGACTATTCGTCTGGTGAGAGTCATTACTTTTTTGGCAAACGCTATCGCCTTGAAGTGGTTTATAAAGACGAAGCACCGGTTGTTACCTTGAAAGGCAAAAATAAGATTATTTTACAGGTTCGGCCAAAGAGCCCAGCAATCAAACGTCGAGAAGTGATGATGGATTGGTATCGCAAGGAATTGCATGTGATTGTTGGTGATCTAATTGCTAAGTGGCAAAAGAAAATAAGCGTAGAGGTTAAATTCTGGGGCATCAAGCAGATGAAGACTCGCTGGGGTACGTGCAATCATAAAAAGGCACGAGTCTTGATAAATTTAGAGCTGGCCAAAAAGCCGATTGCCTGCGTGGAGTATGTCGTAGTCCACGAGCTATTGCATTTGATTGAGAAAAAACACAGCGACAAATTTGTCGCCTTAATGACAAAATATATCCCGAAATGGAAAGGCATAAAAGAAGAACTGAACAGCTTTATTTTGTCGTACGAGGAGTGGAAGTATTAACCTTGACTAGTAAAAATAGGCTGTAATTTGCTATCGAAAAATTTTCGATAAACTGATATAATTATTGTAGTATGAAATCACAATCCTCAAAAATTAAAGTCGTTGATTTATTTTGTGGCATTGGTGGACTGACACACGGTCTTATCAAGGAGGGTTTAGATGTGGTCGCAGGAATTGATAACGATTCAAGCTGTAAATTTGGATATGAATACAACAACAAGGCTCAATTTATTGACAGCGACATTCTTAAGGTAACACCAGACCAAATCAATAAATTATTTGGTACAAAAAAAGGCACGATCCGTGTTCTTGCTGGTTGTGCCCCTTGCCAGCCATTTTCAAGATTGAATCTAAAAAAAGTTACCGAAAAACAACTTGAACCTTTGGGTAAATTTGCTCAACTTATCGCGGCTATTCAGCCTGACATTGTCTCGATGGAGAATGTTAGTGGTTTAGCTGATACAAATAAATATCCCGTCTTTGCAAAATTTATAAAGACACTGGATGATAATGGGTATAAATATAAATATGAAGTAGTAGATGTCTCAGAATTTGGCGTACCTCAAAAACGAAAACGATTAGTTTTACTGGCTTCAAAGTTTGGTGAAATTGAATTGATAAAAAGAACTCACAAAGATAAGCGAGTTACTGTTCGTGATGTCATCAAACACCTTGAACCAATCAAAGATGGTCAAACAAGCAAAAAAGACCCTCTTCATAAGGCAAGAAAACTTGATCAAATAAATCTTTATCGAATCAAGGCGACTCCGCACAATGGTGGAAACTCAGAAAGTTGGAGTGAAGATTTGATGCTTGCTTGCCACAAAAAAGCATCTGGGAAAACCTATCGGAGTACCGTATATGGCCGAATGAGATGGGATGAACCAGCACCGACTATGACAACGCAATGCATAGGTCTAGGGAATGGTCGTTTTGGTCACCCAACACAAAATCGTGCTATAAGTTTAAGGGAGGCCGCAATATTTCAAACATTCCCTGAAAATTATAAATTTACCGAGTCCGAAGACTCTATGGTGGTTACTAAAGTAGCAAAGTTTATTGGAAACGCAGTACCCGTAAGGCTGGGATCAGTCATTGGCAAGAGTATCAAGAATCACGTTAGACAATATGAAAAATAATAACACATTCTCATTCGAAATCTCATTAAGTGTTCTGAATCATCTCGGAAGGAACTTGTACAGGAATTTTATTACTGTACTTGGTGAAGCGATATCTAATTCATGGGATGCAGATGCAAATAATGTTTGGATAGATATTAATAGCGATAATAATTTTTTTATAAAAGATGATGGTTGTGGAATGAATAACCACGATTTTCAGAATAAATTTTTGAAAATCGGCTACTCAAAGAGAAAGGGTAACGGAATATCCTCTCCGAATCATCGTCCATATATCGGTGCAAAGGGAATAGGTAAATTGGCGTTGCTTTCATGTGCTGAAAAAATAAGTGTCATATCCAAAACCAATAACACTGAATATGTCGGAGGTGTTATAGACAATTCTGGTCTTACTAAAGCGATTGAACACGATCTGACCCCAGATAAGTATAAATTAGGAAAGGTGGATTTGAAATCATTCACGCAATATACAGCTGGGCATAAAAAAGGCACTATTATCTATTTTGATCAAACTAAAGAAGATATAAAAGGCACAATCCCGCATTTGAAGAAATTGATTGCATTATATTTTAGATTTTCTTTGATTGATGAGAGTTTTAAAATTTTTGTAAATAATGAACAAGTGACGTTTGGTGATATAAAGGACCTGTCAGATGCAACGGAATTTTTATGGAATATCAACGACCTAAAAGATCCATATACCGACACATTATCCAAGCTCAAGAATGAGTCAATCGGTTTAAGCACTGCGTTGAAAATCAAAGGTTTTATCGCGACTGTTGAAAAACCGAGAAATTTAAAAATCGCTGGTACTGAGGAAAAAATCGGTATTGATTTATTTGTTAATGGACGATTAAGAGAAAGGGATATTTTAAAATACTTGCCTGCTTTTTCGACAAGACATATAGCGAGTTACCTTTATGGTCAAGTGCATTTTGATGAATTAGATAAGGATGGAAAAGATAGGTTTACTAGTAGTAGAGACGGGATCATTCCTGGAGATGAAAAATATAAAGGATTAATCGAAACTTTGAGAAATGAAATCCTAGAAAAAATTAGTAATAAGTGGGATGAACTTCGCTTGGCCAGAGATGAAGATGGTGATGATGAGAATCCAAGAAAAACCCTAAAAGAACGCAGAGCGCTCAGCTTGTACAACCTTTCATCAAAGGATTATTCAGGCGTTAAAAACAACAAAGTTGGTTCCTGGGTTAAAGAATTGCAACCAGATGCGGAATTCAATATCCCGTCATATGTCGACTGTTTTATATCGGAAAACCTTATACGAAAATTTATCAAGCATAAAAAAATATCTCTTGATACCAAACGTGACACAATTAATCATTGGAAAAAAATTGAGAATACAGGAAAGACCAACGGTAATTTGACTATTGATATAAGAGTTTCAAACGATGATATCTATTATTTGGATATGGAAAATCTTGTGAAAGTCACAGAGCCTAGAAGAGGGTTTCCTCCGAATACTTTACTTACAGACGAAACACAGTTTACTCCTATAAGAAATGCTGTTATGCATACGGCTATGTTAACTGACCAAGCAAAGCAAAAGTTAACGACCGTCTATGAAAATATTAAAGGAAAAGTATTGATTCTTTTGGCTGATAAGAAGAAAGCTTCGACTAAAAGTATCAAAAAAACTAAAAAAGGTAGGGCAAATAATCTACTAAAGTAAAGTTTGGAGTCTTGATTAAAACAACATGTCCGACACCGACGATCCAATTAAAGACGAGCCAGATGAAGAAGCTCCGGACGAGGAAGTCGCCGAGCTTATGGAAACCCACGATCTCGATCAGGACACGGCCGAGCGTGTGCAGGAGATTATGGAAGATTTGGGTGTAGACGAGGACGACGCAGTCGAACTTGAGGAACTTCTTTAATTTATAGAATATGGAAATCTCAAAAGAAAGACTCGAAGAGTTAAGACAAATTTATAAAAAGGATTTTAATGCCGATCTTAGTGATCAGGAATTGCACGATGCCGCTTTTAATCTTATTGGGTTTTATGACACGTTGTCAAAAATGGCATTTAAAGATATACAGAATCATCTGCGTTTGGAGAAAGAGCCGAACGGCTGGCCATTCACCGACAGTAGTGGTGACTGCAAATTTTGTGGTTACTATTTCGAGAAGAACGATTTTTGGTTTGATAAGTTCGGCTTTAAGTGTAAATTTTGCCAGAGAGCGGTCAATGACGGGATTATTCCCGGCGCAGTTTGTCGAAATAAGGAAAAATGGTTTTCTCTCGAAACTCTCAAGGAAAAATTCGGCATTCATTCACAGACAGCTCGATCACTTATCAGAAAGGGAGAACTTAAGGCTCGGGTTATTTTAAACGATGCCGGCAAGCCACATTTTACGGTTTTTCTACGAGAAGAAAACTATAAATTTCTCAAGATTGGTAAAGACGTGCCGGTTAGCGAGCTTGAAGATTATGACTTGCAGGTGGCCAAATGGGCTGAGGATTATAAAAAGAAAATGACCGAAGAACAGAAGTCTGGCAAGTAGTCATATTTGCTTAACATTGCTTAACTTAAGCAAATCGTTTTAGGCTCTCAATTTTGGTCAAACCGGTGGGCTATGGTGAGGATGGTATCAAACGTCTACTCTTGATACAAAGCTCGCCCCAGGGGCAAACACGTGGCAGAAATCGGTGAGTTAAGTTCGGGCCCGGTTAGTTCCATTCACAAACTCGTAGAAATGGGATAAACTGTCATTATCTGGTAGCAAGCAGTGCTTCGTGAGCGATCTTGAGCTGATTCCATTCGGCCAATTCTCGCAATATTTCGTTCCACCGGTTGCTTACCAAGTCCACATAAGTGAATTTCTCCGCGAAAATGAGTCCGCGCTCCGCGCGGTAATGGGAAGTTCGGCAAGAAAAGAAAAGGGCGTTTTGAAATCCACGGAGAGTGCGCTTGCGTGCAAATATAAGCAAGGACCGAAAAAGTAAGGACAGTCCTTGCTACAGGATTATGTATTGCCATTTCTGGATTCTATCCAGAAACCGCCATATGTGTGTGCACATTACCATATAAATTTGACAGAAAAACATACATCGTGTATAATATTGAAAGACTGTTAAATTAACAAATATATAGGAGGTGAGGAAAAATGAAAAAACTTTTTGTTTTTTCGCCGGTCGTAGTGTTCGTTCTGTGTTTGTCACTTTGTGGATGCGAAGGGAGTGGTGATCGTGATGATCATTATTATAATGATCAATCATATGTTTCTGTCGTTATTCGTAACGACTGGATCAGAGATGTGCAGGTTTTTGTGGGTAATGTAAAATTTAGTCAGATTAAACCTGGTGAAAGCGGTTGGGTTTCGAGAAACCTAATCGGCGATGAACATTTATACATAACTATCTGGTTTTGCAACTCGTACGGGTTCCCGATAATCGAAAGTGAGAAGTATAAATTTGATCGGGAGTATAGTGAGTACCACATGAATATTGAGTCACCACCAAACAATATTGATGTGTATTGAGAAACAATAAATAACAACAAAGCGCGTGAGATATTTCTCCGCGCTTTTATTATTGAATTAAATAATAAATAATTTATAAAAATTGCATTATATTTAATAAAAGATAGAATGAGAAAATGGTTTTGTTTTTAATTGGAACTTTATTATTAATTTTTATAATTAATGTCATTCCGGCATTTATGCCACCGACGTGGATTTTACTTTCTTTGGTAGGTTATAATTTTCATTTAAACAATTACAATTTGGCGATACTGGCGGTTTTGGCTGCAGTAGCTTCATCCGGGGGACGAGCTATTTTAGCTATTTTATCAAATAAAATTTTACGTTACAAAATTATTTCAGACGAAACTAAACAAAATTTGGATATCTTGAAAGAAAATATCATAAAAAGAAAAAATTTTACGAAGGGTTTCTTTTTATTCTATGCTTTTTCGCCGTTTCCCTCGGGGCAGTTATTTTTAGCTTACGGTATGACTGATCTTAAACTAAGTCTGGCAATTATTCCATTTTTTATTGGTCGTTTAAGTAGTTATTTCTTTTGGATTTTTGCTTCTTCCGAGACATCAAAAATAATTGATTTAAATTCTTTTAAATTCGGTGCATATTTCGGTGTATATTTTATTTTGGGACAAATTTTTGCTTTATATTTGGTTTATTTAATTGCCAAAATAGATTGGAAAGTTCTATTTGAAGAATACAAATTAAGAATTATAAATAAATAATTAAAAAACACTTATTTTTTTGACTTTTTTTATTCTAATTTGTTGAATATATATTTTTTAGCTTGATATATTGTTTTTAATAAAATTCAATTGCAAATTTTACTACTGGGTGATATAAATATATGGTAATTATTGGAAGGGTTAGTCCCTTTTATTTTTGTGTCAATTTATTAGTAAATTAATTTATTTTTTAAGAAAATGTCAAAGAAAATAAAGTATGTGTATGCGTTTGAGGAAGGAAATAAAAGTATGAAAGAAATTCTTGGAGGAAAAGGAGCAAACCTCGCAGAGATGAAAAGTTTAGGTATCAATGTTCCACCAGGGTTTACCATTTCTACCGAAACTTGTAGAATTTATAATGAAATTGGAAAGAAAATTCTTCCTGAAGTTGACGCACAAATACAGAGTAATCTTGTGAGTCTCGAAAAGAAAATGGGAAAAAAGCTTGGTGATGCTACAGACCCTCTTCTTGTTTCTGTACGTTCTGGAGCTGTTGCATCGATGCCTGGAATGATGGATACTATTTTAAATCTTGGACTTAATGATAAGTCTGTCGTTGGTCTTGCAGAAAAGACGGGTAATGCGAGATTTGCATATGACTCATATAGAAGATTGATTCAAATGTTTGGTTCAGTTGTTCTCGAAGTTGAACATTCTGCCTTTGAGCATATTTTGGAATCAGTAAAAGATACTTGTGGTGCAAAGTACGATACTGATTTGACTGTGGAAAATTTGAAGGAGATTGTAAAAAAATACAAGGAAATGGTGAAGAAAGAAACGAAGGCTGAATTTCCTCAGGATCCAAAAAAACAACTCGAACTTTCTATAAAAGCAGTTTTTAATTCTTGGAATAATTACAGAGCTATAAGATATAGAGAAATAAATAATATAAAAGGACTCATCGGAACGGCTGTAAATATTCAGGCAATGGTTTTTGGAAATCTTGGTGATGACTCCGGAACGGGAGTTTGTTTTACTAGAAATCCGTCTACAGGGGAAGCAAAGTTTTATGGTGAATATCTGATGAATGCGCAAGGTGAAGATGTTGTTGCTGGTATCAGAACCCCGCTTCCAGTTTCAGCATTGAAGACTCAGAGTCCGAAAATTTATAAAGAACTTGTAGATGTGTGCAATAGAGTTGAGAAGCATTACAAAGATATGCAGGATATGGAATTTACGATTCAGCAAGGAGTACTATATATCTTGCAAGCGAGAAATGGAAAGAGAACAGCTACTGCCGCGGTGAAAATTGCTGTAGATATGGTGAAAGAAAAACTGATCACAAAAGAACAAGCAATACTTAGAATTGACCCAAATCAGCTTAACCAGCTTCTTCACAAACAGTTTGACCCTATCGCATTAAACAAGGCAGAAGCCATTGCACAGGGTCTTCCAGCGTCTCCAGGTGCAGCCGTGGGAGAAATAGTCTTTACTGCGACAGATGCATTTGAAAAGACGAAGAAAGGCTTGGATGTAATTCTTGTTAGAATAGAAACTTCCCCAGAAGACATTGACGGAATGCACAGTGCAAAAGGAATTTTAACTGCAAGGGGTGGTATGACTTCCCATGCAGCTGTCGTCGCAAGAGGAATGGGAACTTGCTGTGTTGCTGGATGTTCAGATTTGACTATAAATGAAAAAGCAAAAACCTTGATAGTAAAAGATAAAGGAATTACTTTGAAGGAGGGAGATTTTATTTCACTTGATGGTTCAACAGGAAAAGTTTATGAAGGCAGACTCACTACAGAAGACCCAGAACTTTCTGGTGACTTTGGTACTTTGATGGCATGGGCTGATGGTTTCCGAAAAATCGGTGTTAGAACAAACGCAGATACTCCGACAGATGCAAAAATGGCAAGAAAATTCGGTGCGGAAGGTATTGGTCTTTGCAGAACAGAGCACATGTTTTTTGAAGGTAATAGAATTAAAGCCGTAAGAGAAATGATTCTTTCAAATGATGTGGAAAGTAGAAAGAAAGCTTTAGCAAAACTTTTACCATATCAGAGAGAAGATTTTGTTGGCCTATTCCATACTATGGAGGGATTCCCAGTAACTGTGAGATATTTGGACCCACCACTTCACGAATTTTTACCTACAAAAGAAAAAGATATTGCTGAACTTTCTAAAGAAATGAAAGTTAGTGTTGAAATTCTCAAAGCAAAAATAGATGATCTTCATGAGTTTAATCCTATGCTTGGTCACAGAGGTTGCCGACTTGCCATTACATTTCCAGAAATTTACGATATGCAGACAAATGCTGTGATAGAAGCAGCGATTCTTGTCAGCAAAAAGTGTCCTATTTGCGGAAAGAAACACAAAGTTGTTCCTGAAATAATGATTCCTTTAGTTGCTACCACAAAAGAATTTGCTGTTTTGAAAGATAGCGTTGTCAAAATAGTAGAAGCAAGACTCAAAGAAGCAAAGATTAAAATGAATTATAAAATTGGAACAATGATAGAAGTTCCGAGAGCAGCTCTCGTCGCAGACAAGATAGTAGAAGCTGGCGCAGAATTTTTCTCTTTTGGAACAAATGATCTCACGCAAATGGGTGCGGGACTTTCAAGAGATGATGCAGGAAAATTCCTCAAAGAATATGTTGCACAAAATATTTATGAATTCGATCCATTTGAAGTCCTAGATCAAGAGGGGATCGGTGAGCTCATAAGAATTGCTATCAAGAAAGGAAGAGGTGTAAAGAAAGATTTGAAAGTCGGAATTTGTGGAGAACATGGTGGTGAACCTAGAACTGTGGAGTTCTGCCACAGAGAAGGATTTTCTTATGTTTCTTGCTCGCCATTCCGAGTGCCTATCGCACGACTTGCAGCAGCACAGGCGGTAGTAAAAGAAAAAGCAAAAAAATAGACTGAAACAGGCTTTTAAAACCAGCCCCCGCCAATCAGATTGGCGGGGGCTGGTTTGTTTTACTATTATCGTTGACGATAATTTATTTTGCAGTATCATTGTACTAAGGTTTAACAATTAAATAAACAAAATAACAACATATAAGATAAAAGTTGACTGATTTTTTTTAATATTTATTTCATACTACTTTATCGACGATTTTATAGAATAAAATTAAGTCAAAAGAAGACCTACCATATTTTGTTTGGCCAAATCAAAGTAATACTTACTTATAGCTAGGTCAAAAATCGCCATACCCATAGGATTAAACATCACATTTCTTTTATTAATAAAGAAATTATTTTTTTCATTTAATATATCTACTATCGTTTTGGTATCATTTTTTTGTAGCCCACATTCTTTTTGAAACATTTCAATATCAGTGTTTTCTCTACAAACTTCTTCCCAATCATCTACTACAATATTACCTTTTACATACTCAAATATTTTTGGTTTAAAATCTCTCAGTGAAACGTTTAGAAGCAAAGATCCTTCTTTGGGTATTTGATCAATATATCTAGAATCTGACACTGTACAAGTTATAACTATATCTGAATCTTTATAAGCCTCCTGCCAGCTATCAGTAATTATTATTTTATCTTTATCTGTTTCATCTATATTATCTTGTTCAATCTTTTTTAAATCATATAAACAATATTTATTTATTTTATTTCCAAATAGTTTACTACACATTTTATAATGAAATTTTCCGATTGGTCCCCACCCTATTATTCCAACAGTTAAATTTTTTCTAGCACATTGGTCTATGAAGTTTTTTATTATTAAACCACTGACTGAGGCCGTCCTAATAATACTAATGAGGGAAGTATTTATAGAACTCATAATTTCACCAGTATCAGCATTATTAAGAACTATTATACTATTTGCTCTTGGTTTACCAATTTTTATATTTTCTGGAAAGCTTGCAATCCACTTTATGCCAGCGACATTAAAATTTCCTCCAAGAAAAGCGGGCATTGCAATAATACGATTTTTTAAATTTTTATAACGCAGATATGGTTTTATTGGTTGAGTATAATCTCCCACAGCATAACATTTTACAGCTTCATTTATTATTTCTATAGTTTTATTCCAATCTATACCAATTTTTAATATATCTTTTTCGTTTAAATAAATCATAATTATTTAATCTAATTTACCAAAAAATTTGTTACACCAATTTTTATTGTAGATTGTATTAATGTATCGTTCTCCCCGATCAGGAAAAATTGTAACAACCGTTACTTTATTTTTAATTTGTTTATTAATAAAATATTGTTCTATAGCAGAAAATACTGAACCTGAAGAACCACCAGCAAACAAGGAATGATCTTTTAATAGTTTGTGACAAGATTTTACTGCATCGTTTTCAGGTATAGTTATTATCTCATCAATTTTTGCATTTTTTAATATATCTGGCACGATACTTGATCCTATACCTGGTATGTAGCGCTTTTCGGCTTTACCACCGAAGATTACAGATCCCTTTGTGTCGACAGCAATTACTTTACAGTTGGGAAATTGTTCTTTTATTTTTCTCGAAACACCAGTAATGGTTCCTCCAGATCCAACCCCTATAAATATATAATCAATTTTTTGTAAGCTGTCACATATTTCTTTACCAAGTGTTTCGTAGTATGCTTGTGCATTATCTGGATTGGCATATTGATTTACCCAATATGAATTTATAACCCTATTTAAAAATTTTTTTACTTTTTTAATCCTGTTTATTAAATATCCTCCGCTTTTGTCTTTATCTAATACTTTAATTACTCCAGTACTTAATTGATTAAGAAGATATTCATTAGTTTTTGAAATATTAGGATCTATGACACAATAAAATTTTAATCCATTTATTTTGCAATAAGTTGCCAAAGATATTCCAAAATTTCCAGATGAGGATTCTATAATTGCTGTTTCTTTGGATATTTTACCAGATTTAAGTAGTTTATCAATAATAAAAATAGCAGGACGGTCTTTTATACTTCCTGTTGGATTAAAAGATTCCAATTTTATAAAAAGATCAATATAATTCAGACTTTTAAGTTTGACTTTGACTAATGGCGTATGACCAACATTATTTAGAGATTCTACAGGTGGCATAACATTTTAATATATAAGATTATAACATTATGACCCATTTGACAATGGCAACGCTTTACACTACCATATAGTGAGTTTAGTGTTCTTTGAGATACTCTAAAATACAGTTGAGGAAAAAGCCTGTTTCTACGGAATTTCAGCAAAAACCATCGAAATCTAACCATGAAAGGAGATGTTTATGAGGATATTAATTCTGTATAATCTCGCCAAGATAGTTAAGAAAGGGATTACTAACGATCTGGTTTGTGAGAAGGAGATTGAAATCATCGTGCCTTTAATAGTTGATTCATTACTTGCACGAGGACATCAAGTTAAAACACTTGAAACAGATCGAAATGTTTGGGAAAAATTAAAAAAACTCAAACCTGAGATTGATATTGTTCTTAATTTAGCCGAAGGTTTTGGGGGATGTAACATAAACGAAACATTTGTGCCAGCATTATTAGAGGCATTAGAGATTCCGTTTACTGGAGCTTCTTCCCGAAACATGATGTTTACGATGGATAAGGAAAAAACAAATCTTGTTTTAGGTGCTTACAATATACCTACACCTTGTCGAAAATTATTTAGACAAGGACAAAGTAAATTTATTGAGTTAGGTTTGAATTTTCCCGTCATCGTAAAACCCGTTAGAGAAGAGGCTAGTATCGGTATTACTTATGATAGTGTCGTCTCAAATCACAAGGATCTTGTTGATAAAGTAGATCGTGTGTTTAAACTTTATCAACAATCGGCTCTTGTTGAAGAATTCATAGAGGGTAGAGAAATCTCTGTAGGAATCATTGGAAATGGCACTAATGTCCATGTTTTTCCACCACTCGAGTTTATATTTGAAGATTCTATTCCTGTTTTAAAAAGAATTAGATCTTATGAATATAAATGGGATGGTGGAAAAGAAGCTATGACCAAAGCAAAGTTACCCGACGATTTGATTACTAAGTTACAGGAGTATACGAAAGTTGCTTACTTAGTAACGGATTGTCGGGATTATGCAAGGATGGATTATCGGTTGACGGATAAGAACGAAATATTTTTACTTGAAGTCAACTATAATCCTGGAATTGGACCAAATACTCATGGTCTAAATAATACATTGACCATGATGGCAAGCTTTGAAGGTCATTCATTTGAGGATCTCATCGAATGGATTATTTTCACAGCCAAGGAAAGATATGTTTCTTGATTGTATAATGGGGGAGGTGATTAGAAGATAATCATCCTCCCCCATTTTTTATAAAAATTAAATTATGATAAATAAAATTTCAAATATAATAATTGCTAATGAAGCAGAGGCTTTTGATAAAATTCTTTGTAGGATTAAAAATGTTAATCAGCGAACAGTAAGGATTAGGAACGAACACTATCTTTCAAATAGAGCACTTTTTTGGCAAGATGATGATAAAATTATTATTACTCCATTTCCGATTCAAAAAATATTACTTAGGATTGCAAATAACACCTTAAATATGCAAAATGTAGAGAACTGGTATCCAAATAATATTGATATAAGTTTGTCTGCTGCAATTATTAAAGATAAGAAGTTATGGAAAAAACTTAAAAATACTATAAAAAATAATCCTCAAGTAACTTTATCCCCCTATTCCTATACTAGTGAATTTAGTAAATTAATCAATCTTTTAAGAAAAGAAAAAATACATTTCAATGTTGATCAGGAGTCTATTCCTAAATCTGAGTGGTTAACATCATATCTTGGCTCTAAGGTTGGTTTTAGACTAGAAAGTCTGAAATTGAGCATATTTAAGAAAAATTTTCCAACCACAAAATTTTTCATTTGTGAAAACAAAACAGAAGTAATAAATGTTGTCGCATGGTTTTATAAGAACAAAATGTCTTGTGTTATTAAGACATCTTATGGTGAGGGTGGTTGGGGATTAATAATGATTAATAAAAATAAATATAATTCAATCGCAAGATTAAAACAGTACATTAATGATTTGATGGAAAAAGATCCTATATGGAGTGCGGGTCAATTTGTAGTTGAGGAATTAATTTTATCATATAATAAAAATTATTTAAATTCACCATCATTAGAAATCTTTGTTGATAATATTGGTCCGACTATAACATATGTATGTAATCAAATTGTAAATAAATCCGGTGAATTTATTGGCATATTGATGGGAAAAGATTGTATTGATAATAAAATTAAAAAATCTATGTATAATATCGGAAAAATAATTTCCAACAGATATTGGAGTTTGGGTTACCGGGGTTTTTTTGATATAGATTTTATTGTTTCTAAGAATAAAACACTTTTCCCAATTGAGACTAACACAAGAAGAACTGGGGGGACACATGTCTTTGATTTGACTAAAAAAATCTTTGGTAAATATTGGGATAAAAAAATAGTAGTACTTTCTTTTGATTCTTTTAATTATGGAAAAACAATTTTCTCGGCTGAAATAATTATAGAAAAAATGTCAAAAATAACCTTTCCAATAAATGGAGAAAACGAAGGTGTCGTAATTACCATTATTAGTCAGTATAAACCAGTGTTTGGTTTTATAATTTTTGCTTCAAATAAACACAAGGTAATGAAAATATACAAAAAATTGACAACTATTTGGAATAAGGATATTGTTAAATAACTATGAAAAAAATAATTCTTAATGTAAAAGCATTTCAAGAGACTTTGCATGCTAGTATGTGCGGACCAGCTTCTCTAAAAATCGTCTTTAGTTATTACGCAATTAATAAAAGTGAAAAAGAATTATCCCTTTTGGCAGGAACAACAAGTGAATTGGGAACTGATGATAAAGGTATTGTTCGAGCAGCAAAATCACTCGGTTTTAAATGTGTTGTAAAAAATAGAAGTACTTTTTCTGATATTGAAAAGTGGCTTAAAAAAGGAGTTCCTGTGATTGTTGATTGGTTTACACGTGGACGTGTCGATTATTCTTCTTCTGAAGTTGCAGATGGGCATTTGTCTGTTGTTATTGGTCTTGATGATAAACATATTTATATTCAGGATCCAGAAATAGGAGAGATACGAATTATGGCAAGAGATGATTTTATGAAAGTTTGGTTTGATTTTTCAGGAGAATTTATTAAGCCAAATGAATTGATTATTAGACAAATTATCGTTATCTATAAATAAATGTTTGAAAAATATCATTTATCTAATAATGCACAAATATTAACTAGTTCTGTCCCTGGACAGGAATCCTTAAAATTATTAATCGACCAAGAAAAATATGAGAGTAATAATCGATCATATCCTAGAGACATTCCTTTGGCTTTTGATTTAGCTAAAGGATCAATTTTACAAGACATTGATGGAAATAGATATATTGATTTTACTTCTATTTGTGGGGTTTTTAATCTGGGACACAATAATGAATATATTTTAGAAAGAATGAAATCTATGGAAGGTAAAATATCTCAATCTGTTGATTATCCTACAACTGTAAAAATTAATTTTTTAAAATCCTTACTTGAGGCTTTGCCAGAGACTTTAAAGGGAAAGTGTAAAGTAAATTTTGGAGGTCCATCTGGTTCTGATGCTGTAGAAGCTGCAATTAAGTTGGCTAGAATAAACAAAAAGAGACATTCAGTCATAGCTTTTCATGGAGGATATCATGGAATGACGATGGGGGCCTTAAGCGTAACGAGTAAACTATCTCACAGAAAAGATGCCTCGCCGTTAATTCCTGGAGTTCATTTCTTACCCTATTGTAGTTCTTATAGATGTCCATTTGCTCATGGAGAAAACGGATGCCAACAAGAGTGTATAAAATACTTTAAATATGTTTTAGAAAACCCTCATTCTGGAATAGATAAACCTGCCGCTATCATTATTGAACCAATTCAAGGAGAGGGTGGAACATACATTCCTCCTGAGGGATGGTTAGAAGCTATAACAAAAATTGCTCACGATAATGACATTCTTGTTATTTTTGATGAAATTCAGTCTGGTTTTTACAGAACAGGAAGATTGTTTTCTTTTGAACATACAAAAGCTGTGCCAGATATTATTACTATGTCAAAAGGTATAGGAGGAGTAGGTTTTCCTCTCTCACTAATAATATATAAGAAAGAACTTGATATTTGGGAACCAGGAACTCACATAGGTACTTTTCGAGGTAGTCAATTAGCCATGGCTGCAGGTACAGCGGCTTTACAGTTTATTAAAGATTTTAATATTGAAAATTATGTAAGTGATCTAGGAAAGAAAATGCTTGATCGATTAACTATTATTAAAAACGTATCTTCCTATATTGGAGAGGTTAGAGGTATTGGTATGATGTTTGGAATAGAATATGTAAAAGATAAAAAAAGCAAAGAACCATTTGCTGATATGGCCACTGAAGTTAAGAAAAAGTGTTATGAGAATGGTTTAATCGTAGAAAAAGGTGGCTATTATAATAATGTAATTAGGTTTCTTCCTCCTCTTATTACTACTCAAATAATTGCACAAAATGGATTGGATATTTTTGAAAAAGCTAATAAATTAGCAGAAGTAATGAATACGAAAAAAGATTATTAATTTTTTTATAAATGACAAATTTATATAAAGTGATTATTGGATAAAATCGTTGACGATAATTTATTTTGCAGTATCATTATACTAAGGTTTAACAATTAAATAAACAAAAATATGATAAATTTTTCTGAACAATTTGAACCAAAAAATTCTTCTAAAAGAACGCAGACTTATAGTGCGATTGCTTTTACTTTATTTTTACTCGCGGTCATTATTATCGGTCAGACAAATATATTCCCCAATGTATCTAATTTTGTTTCTACAAAGGTTTCTACACTTGCCGATGTTATCTCTTCAGTGCTTGTTTTCGAAACAAATAATTTTAGAGCATTAAATAATGAAAATAGATTAGTTGTGAGCTCCTTACTTACCCAAGCAGCACAGCTCAAGGCTGATGATATGGCGAGAAAAGGTTATTTTTCGCACATTTCGCCAAATGGTGATGAGCCATGGATATGGTTTGATAAAATAGGTTACAAATATGATTATGCTGGGGAAAATCTTGCTGTTGATTTTAATGAATCGACCGATGTCACTTCAGCCTGGATCAATTCTGCCAAGCATGAAGCAAACTTATTGAATACACATTTTACTGAAATGGGTGTCGGTATTGCAAAAGGTATGTATGAAGGACATGTGACGAACTATGTAGTTCAGTTTTTTGCTTCACCTTTGACTGCAAAAATAAACACAGCTGAAGTGAATCAAAAGAGCATAGTTCCATCTGTAGGAAATGAGCCGATCATTTTACAATTTTCTGCATTTACAAGTCCGACAGTAGCTGTCGCTACTAGATCGACTCCCTCAGACGGGGCCATTCTCGGTGCGGAAACACAAAGCAAAAAGTTAAATCAAAATACTGATAATCAAATGCAAACATTTGTGATTGCACTTATGGCCATTATTGTCCTTTTTCTCGTAGTTGTAATGACGAAAAAAAGAAAGTTTAAAAAAAGCTAAAATTGATGCAAAATAAATTATTTTCATATTGTTTTATAGTGTTCATCTCGCTATTTTCCTTTGGATTTTATACCAATGCTTTTGCAGAGTCGGCTACTACTACATCTTCACTCATCAACGCAGAAATACTTTCTAATATTTGGTATTCTACGACCACATTGACCGAAGGTAATGAAATCACAATTTATGCAGGTTTTCAAAATCATTCAAATAAAAATCTGTCTGGTACGGCAGGTTTCTATTTAGATAATATTCAGATTGGGAAGGTAGATTTTACCGCCAATTCAAAAAGTTTGATAAAATTGGAAAACAAATATACTGCTGTGAGAGGGGAACATACTGCACAGGTAAAAGTTCTTGATATAGTTGAAATGCGAGAAACTACTCCTATCAAATTGGCCATTGAAAATCTTCTCGCATCCGAAACGGAGAAAAAAGGTATTTCAGTGAAATATCAAATAACCACAGCGGATGTTTTAAATACTGCACAAAATGTGTCTAATAATATTGTAAATAACATAAATACATATACAGAAAATGCTGCAGATTATTTGGAAAGTCTCAAACAACCCACAGGAGATACAAATGTGACAAATACAACAAACATAATAAATAATAATTCTCCTATTTCATCAGTTTCCTCAAGCTTAAAAAATGGATTACAGACAGTTCAGAACAAACTTACAGGAAAAATTTTGGGTACGAGTACAAAAAATATGCAAGTGTCTAGTACCCAAAATATGAAAGTGTCTAGTGCAGAAAATAGTGTTCAGCAAACCGCTACGAGCTGGAAAACATATTTTTACAATTTATTTTTAGATATTCTCGCATTTCTTCTACGACACTGGGTGTGGACTTTTGTAGCATTTCTCATCCTAATACTTTATTTGACATTGAGATAAGTATTTAAACGCGGTATAATCTTCTAGTGAAAAAAACCCCTCACAAATACATTTTTGTTATTGGCGGAGTAATGTCTGGAGTCGGCAAAGGTATTGCCACCTCATCTATTGGAACCCTTCTACAAGCGAAGGGTTTTTCTGTGAATCTTTTGAAAGTTGATCCATATTTAAATGTAGATGCTGGTACAATGAATCCTACAGAACATGGTGAAGTCTTTGTAATAAATTCTGGACTAGAAACAGACCAAGATATGGGCAATTATGAAAGATTTTTACATAGAGATTTGACAGGAGACGATTACATCACTTCTGGAATGGTTTACCAACATGTTATTTCTGCAGAAAGAGCTTTGAAATACGGTGGCCATTGCGTGGAGGCAATACCTCATATTCGTGATGAGATTATTCGTCGTTTTGAACATTCCGCAAAAGTAAATAAATCAGATATTACTGTAATAGAAATTGGCGGAACAGTCGGAGATTACCAAAACATAATGTTCATTGAGGCAGCGCGTGTAATGAAAGTTCGTCACCCGCACGATGTGGCTTTTGTGATGGTGAGCTATATGCCAGTACCTGGTAAACTTGGCGAAATGAAATCAAAACCGACACAAAATGCTATTCGCCAGCTAAATTCTTACGGAGTAAATACAGATATTATTATTGCAAGAAGTGAAGTGCCAATAGATAAAAGAAGAAAAGAAAAAATTGCCGTTTCTTGTAGTGTACCAGTAGAAAATGTTATTTCTGCTCCAGACATCAGCAGTGTTTTTGATGTTCCTATTAATTTTGAAAGAGATAATCTTGGAGAAATTTTATTAAAAACACTATATTTGAAAACAAAGAAAAATGCCACAGGAATGAGCGAGTGGCATACTTTTGCAAATAAAGTAAAGCAAGTAAAAAATCCAGTGAACATCGCTATAGTAGGAAAATATTTTAATACAGGTGATTTTGTACTTACAGATGCCTATGTTTCTGTGCTTGAAGCTATAAAATATTCTGCTTATAAACTCAATAAAAAGCCGGTAATCCATACTATAAATGCTCGAGATTTTGAAAGTAATCAAGGTGAGGCTTTAAATCATAAAAAAGGCGTCTCCTTGATTACAAAATTTAAAGAATTGGAAAAATTTGATGGGATCATAGTGCCTGGAGGTTTTGGCGAATCGGGTATAGAAGGTAAACTTGCTGTTATAAAATATGCAAGAGAAAAAAAGATTCCATATTTTGGACTTTGTTACGGTATGCAACTTATGGTGATAGAATTTGCTAGAAATGTGCTCGGCCTAAAAGATGCAAACACTGCCGAAATAAATTCAAAATCTAGTGCTTTGGTGATAGATGTAATGCCAGATCAAAAGAAGAAAATTGCAGAGGGGAATTATGGTGGCAGTATGCGACTTGGCGCATATCCTGCAAAACTCAAAAAGGGAAGTGTTGCACACAAAGCATATGGAAAAGAAATAATTTCTGAAAGACACAGACATAGATACGAAGTGAACCCTGAATATATTAAAAAAATAGAAGATGCCGGACTTATTTTTTCAGGTACATCTCCCGATGAGCGACTGATGGAAATTGCCGAACTTCCCAAGACCAAGCATCCATTTTTCCTTGGCACACAATTTCATCCAGAATTTCTCTCACGACCACTTGCTCCACATCCACTTTTCACGGAGTTTATAAAAGCATCAATCAAAAGAAAAAAATAATTTTTTTGTTGTGTGTTTGAAAATGTGATAAAAAATGTTACTATCTTTTTGTTTATATAAAGGGCGATTAGCTCAGATGGTTAGAGCGCACGATTCACATTCGTGAGGTCACAGGTTCGATTCCTGTATCGCCCACATTAAAATTCTGATTTTAATGTGGGCGATAAGCAAGCCAAAAATTTGGCTTGCGTCAGGAATCGAACAGCGGAGCCATATTTTGTCAGCAGACAAAATGGCGAGCTGGTGCCCAGACTTTTCCGAGCGACGGCGAGGAAAAAGTCGAGGGAGATACTCCTGTATCGCCCACATTAAAATTCTGATTTTAATGTGGGCGATAAGCAAGCCAATTTTTTTATTGTCGGGACACCGAGATTTGAACTCGGAGTCTCACGAACCCGAATCGTGAATGTTACCGTTACACCATGTCCCGTTTTAAAAAGGTGGACTTACCGGGAATCGGACCCGGGCCTCAGCAATGCGAATGCTGCGTAATACCACTTTACTATAAGCCCTTTCAAAATGCCTGTGGACCGCACCGGGATCGAACCGGTTACCTCATCCATGCCATGGATGCGCTCTACCAAGTGAGCTAGCGGCCCAAAAGTTACTCGGATATCATATTATAAATTAGAGAAAAAAGAAAGAGAATAATAATCTGTTGAATTTTTATTAAAAAATTTTTTATGTTAGAATATAAAGTATGTTTACAAAGATTAAAAATTTTATAGTAAGTCATAAATGGCTTTCAGCGTTCGTCCTTATCATTATTTTAGTTATTGTTGTTTTTGTTATATCTAAAAAATCATCAGGTACACAGGTGCCTACCGTTGTTGTACAAAGACAGACAATCACAGAAGTAGTTAGTGCTACTGGCAATGTTAAACCACTTTCTGATGTTGATTTATCTTTTGAAAAAGGTGGGCGAGTCTCTTCTGTTCCTATTTCTGTAGGAGACAAGGTGTATGCAGGTGAATTTTTGGCTTCAGTTTCAAATGCCGATCTTGTGGCATCTGTGGAACAAGCAACGGCTGGGCTAAAAATTGCCGAAGCAAATCTAAAAAATTTAAAAAATGGTTCAACACCGGAGCAAATCGCTGTTTCGCAATCACAAGTGGATAAAGCGAGGATCGATGAGACGCAAGCAAAACAAAGTTTGATAAATTCAATACAAGATGCCTACACAAAAGCCGATGATTCCATTAGAAATAAAATTGATGTAATGTTTTCAAATCCACGATTAGTAAATACTCAACTTTTATTTCAAACAAATGATTCACAACTTAAAAGTGATATAGAGCAAAAAAGAGTTGTATTAGAAAATATACTTATATCTTGGAGCATTTCTATAATCGGGCTGGACAATTCATCAGATATTGACCAAGCGGAAAAATTAGCAATTAGCAATCTAGATGCGACAAAAAATCTTTTAGAAAAAATCGCTTTAGCTATAAATGGTTTAAATCCAGATTCTACGATTACACAGGCGACGATTGATGTATGGAAAGTAAATGTTTCCACAGCAAGATCAAACATCAGTCAGACTATAAGTAGTCTTGCCGCAAGTATAAATGGCTACAAGGTAGCGGTGTCTACTTTTAATATTGCCAAAAATCAGCTTGCTGTGACAAAGTCCGGAGCAACAGCAGATCAAATATCATCCATAGAAGCATCGGTGGAGGAAGCAAGAGCAAATATTGATAATGCAAATGCTCAACTCGCAAAATCAATCATAAGATCGCCAATCACTGGAGTGGTTACAAATATAAAAGCAAAAGTTGGCGAGGTGATACAAGCAGGTATGACGGCTATTTCTGTTATTTCTTATGGTAATTATGTGGTGGAATCATTTATCCCAGAAGCCGACATTGCAAAGATAAAAATAGGTGATCTGGCTACTACCACTTTAGATGCTTATGGTTCAAATATATATTTTCAGACATCCGTAATAAAAATTGACCCTGCAGAAACAATTATCGACGGAGTTTCAACCTACAAAGTCACACTGAAATTTTTAGAAAAAGATGAAAGAATTAGATCTGGAATGACAGCAAACTTGGATATTCTCACCAATCAAAAAATCGGTGTTTTGGCTGTCTCTGCAAGGTCTATCTACTCATCATCAGATAAAAGATTGGTAAAAATCTTGGATTCTTCAAATATAGCAAATGAGAAGGAGGTGAAAATAGGTTTGCGTGGAATTGATGGATATATAGAAATAATTTCTGGATTAAAAGAAGGTGATAAAATATTAGCTTCTCCGTCTATATAAAAATGTCTCTAATAGAAATAAAAAATCTCAGTAAGGTCTACAATAACGATGGTGCAAAAACCGAGGCCTTGAGAGGTGTCACCCTTGATATAAAAAAAGGTGAGTTTGTCGCTATTATGGGTCCGTCTGGTTCTGGAAAATCTACTCTGCTTCAGATCCTTGGTTTGCTTGATAACTATACCGGTGGTCATTATAATTTTAATGGTAAAAGTATTAATGACTATAATCAGATTGAAATTGCTAAAATACGTAATCAGGAAATGGGTTTTGTTTTTCAATCTTTTAATTTACTTCCAAATGCTACTGTTTTAGAAAATGTTAAATTACCATTACTATATTCTATTGTGCCAGAAAAAGAGTGGGAAGCTATGGCTCGTGTGGCAGTTATTTCTGTGGGTCTAGAGCATAGAATGTTCCACGAGGCAAAGACGCTTTCCGGAGGAGAAAAACAGCGTGTAGCTATTGCTCGCGCGCTAGTAAATAATCCAGAGGTGATTTTTGCTGACGAGCCTACTGGAAATTTAGACTCCAAATCTGGGGAGGTGGTGATTGAAATAATTCAGAAATTAAACAAAGAAAAAGGGCATACCATTATTCTTATTACTCATGAGACATATACTGCAGAATATGCAGAGAGAATTATTCGTTTGCATGATGGTGAAATAGAAAGTGATAAGCAAGTGGAGAATAGAAAAATAGACGGCAAAGCTTTTGTAAAATAAAAATTATATGCAATTAAAATATAGCATAAAAACTTCTGTAAATGGTTTGAGGACACACAAGAGTCGTTCCGCTTTGACTATTCTTGGTATTGTCATTGGTATAACTTCTATTATTTTAATTATGTCTCTTGGTGCTGGTGCAAAGGATTTAATTTTAGGTCAGATTCAAGGTTTGGGTGCAAAAAATGTGGTGGTCTTACCTGGCAAGGAGCCTGGTGGTCCAAGTGATCTGGCTTCACTTTATGCTGATTCACTAAAAGAGAGGGAACTAACTGCTTTGAAAAATAAAAACAATGTGCCAAATGCCGTGAGAGTAATGCCTATTATTTTTGGCTCTGAGAATGCTGTATATCAAAATGAAATATATAAACCTTCCTTGTTTGGTTCTGGTGAAACTATGGCTGACCTCTGGGATTTAAAACCAAAAGATGGATCATTTTTTCAAGAGGAAGATGTTAAAAGTAAGGCCAGTGTCGTGGTCCTTGGTGATAAAGCAAAGACTGAACTTTTTGGTAGTGCAAAGGCTGTTGGTGAAAAAATAAGAATTAAAAATACTACTTTTCGGGTAATCGGAGTTTTGGCGGCAAAGGGTCCTGGTTCACTTATTGATTTTGATTCATCAGCCATTATTCCTTATACTACTATGCAGCAATATGTGGTCGGAACAAAGTATTTTCAGCGTGTGGTGGTAGAAGCAGATTCAGAAACTAATATTGAAGCGGTGGCACAGGATGTAAAAAAGACCTTGCGTGACCTACATAATATTACTGATCCTACAAAAGATGATTTTTATGTTTCTACGCCCGCAGAAGTAGCTGACAAGCTGGGAACTATTTTTAGTACACTGACTATATTCTTGGCGGCTGTAGCGGCTATTTCCTTGGTGGTGGGTGGTGTGGGAATTATGAATATTATGCTTGTATCAGTAACTGAAAGAACAAAAGAAATTGGTTTAAGGAAAGCTTTAGGAGCAACAGACAGTGATATCCAAACTCAGTTTTTACTTGAAGCCGTGATACTTACCGCTGTAGGAGGTTTGATTGGAATTATTTTAGGTTCGGTATTAGCTATTATTGCTTCTATCTTAATCACAAAATTTGGTGGTTTAAATTGGCAATATACTTTTCCGTACGGTGCTGCTGTCCTGGGTCTTGTGGTCTCCAGTCTTGTTGGTCTTGTTTTTGGAATTTATCCAGCAAGACAAGCCTCAAAAAAGAGTCCTATGGAAGCTCTCAGATACGAATAAGCCTCTTGTTGTTAGTTTTCTTTTTTTTTGCTAGAATTTAGTAATTAATAATTAAAAAAAATATGGGATTTTTCAAAAATATAATATTAAAAACAGCTCTCAAATCACAGCTAAAAGGTCTTCCGCAAGATCAGCAAGATAAAATCATAAAAGCTATGGAAGAAAATCCAGAATTTTTTGAGAATCTTGCCAAAAAAATTGAACAAAAACAAAAAGAGGGAAAAGACAAGACATCTGCCGCGATGGAAGTAATGAGAGAAAATCAAAACGAACTCAGAAAGATAATGATGGGTTAATTTTTTATTTTTACTATGAATGAAAATTTTCAAAAAAATCCGCAGTTTGAGAAATTGAATCCTGAAACAGATTCAGGTGGCGAAAGACAAAAAGAAGATTTTCTGATTCATTCTTTAGAGTATCGCAACCCTCTTCAAATATTGGTTTTTAAAATGCTTGGTGTAGAAAATGATGTAGAACAGATCATGAAATACAGTAAAATGATTAGGAATTTTATTGATGATCCTAAAAACCATGAAGTAAGAAGTCTTATTCTTCAGAAAAAAATTGAAGAAGCTGCTAAAATAGTAATTGCTGAAATACATAAAGAAGAGGGACATATGACACTCGCAGCTTAAATAAGTTATGCTAAATAACTCTAATAAAAAATTTGAAAATAAAAAGATAACAAGTAGAAGTGAAGATTATTCACAATGGTATCTAGATATTATTGATGTAGCAGATCTTGCAGAATATGGACCAGTGAGAGGTTGCATGGTTATAAAACCATACGGATATGTTTTGTGGGAAAAAGTTCAAGAAGTTCTGAATAAAGAGTTTAAAGATACAGGCGTGCAAAATGCCTATTTTCCTCTTTTAATTCCTAAAAGTTTTCTTGAAAGGGAAGCTGAACATGTGGAGGGATTTGCAAAAGAATGTGCAGTAGTCACTCATCATAGACTGGAGGAAAAAGATGGCAAACTGGCCCCCGGTGGTGAGCTAGATGAACCATTAATTATTCGTCCAACATCAGAGACTATTATTTATGATACATTTTCCAAATGGATTCACTCATACCGTGATTTACCACTTCTTATCAATCAGTGGGCAAATGTGCTTAGATGGGAGATGCGACCTAGATTATTTTTACGTACAGTCGAATTCCTGTGGCAAGAAGGACATACTGCTCATGAGACCGAAATAGAGGCAGATGCACGAGCTAGACAGATGTTAGAGATTTATAAAGATTTTGCTGAAAATTACATGGCTATCCCTATAATATCTGGTGTTAAATCTGATTCAGAAAAATTTGCTGGTGCACTTCGAACCTATTCATGTGAAGCAATGATGCAAGATGGCAAAGCACTGCAATTTGCTACTTCACACAACCTTGGCCAGAATTTTGCCAAAGTTTTTAATGTAAAATTCTTAGATCAAAATAATTCTGAGCAATTTGCTTGGCAGACTAGCTGGGGATTGAGTACTCGTGTGATAGGAGGCTTAATTATGACTCATAGTGATGATAAGGGTCTAGTATTACCTCCTAAGATTGCTTCCATTCAAGCTATTATTACTACCATTGTCGCATCAGAGAAAGATAAAGAAGAAGTTAATAAAAAAGCTCAAGAAATAAATCAACTCCTTAAAGAAATCGGAATTAAATCTCAAGTGGATGCAAGAGATATGAGACCAGGAGAAAAATATTTTGAATGGGAAAAGAAGGGCGTCCCTATTCGTATTGAACTTGGACCAAAAGATATCGCCTATGATTCGGCTGTGCTTGTACGACGCGATACTGGAGAAAAGATGAAGGTATCATTGGAAACTATTACTGAATCGGTAAATAAACTTCTAACTGAAATTCAATCAAACCTTTACAATCGTGCGCTAGAATATAAAAAGGCTAAAACGAAAGTTGTTGATACCTGGGAAGATTTTGTGAAGGCAATTGAAGAAGGAAATTTTGTTTATGCTCATTGGTCTCAAGAAAAAGAAGTGGAAGCTCAGATAAAAGAAGAAACAGGTGCAACTATCCGATGTATTCCCTTTGATCAAAAAGAAGAAACTAGTTTTTGTATAAAGTCAGGTAAACCATCTAGCAAGCGAGTACTTTTTGCGAAGGCTTATTGAGGATTGGGTTCTTGATTCAATACAAATAGAAGAAAATAAAATTCCTGAACTTTCAAAAACTTTAGCAGATGGTCCATGGTACATTCACCTTTGGGAGCCTGGAAAAGATGATGTAACTGTAATATTTAAGAATAAAGTTTTTAATCTTAAATTTTCTGATAAATCCACTTGGACTGAAGCTGTCGATTATGGTAAATCTTTAGGTATTCCAGCCGAACAATTAGATTTTCCGATTGATTAGTAAGTAATAATTTTACTTTTTGCCTTTTTTGCAGTATCTTTACAGGATGTCACTAAGTATTGGGATAGTCGGATTGCCAAATGTTGGAAAATCAACGCTTTTTAATGCGTTAACTCGTAAGGCCGTACCTTGCGAAAATTATCCTTTTTGTACGATAGATCCATCCGTGGGCGTGGTTGCTGTGCCTGACGAACGACTGGGTAAACTTTCAACTTTTTCAAAATCAGCGAAAACTGTTCCTGCTGCGATAGAATTTGTAGATATTGCTGGACTTGTAAAAGGTGCTTCGGCAGGAGAAGGTCTCGGTAATAAATTTCTCACAAATATTCGTGAGACAGATGCTATTGCGGAAATGGTCCGTATTTTTGAGGATGAAAATATTATTCATGTAGCAAATAAAATTGATCCACTTTCTGATATTGAAGTTATCAATCTTGAACTCATTCTTGCCGATTTACAAACTGTTACGAAACGACTCGGAAGTATTGAAACTGATATAAGAAGGGGTAGTAAAGATGCTGTGATAGAGAAAGAAGCTTTGGAAAAAATAAAAATATCTCTGGAAAATGGCAAGCTCGGAAAAGTAGCTTCACTTAATGAAAAAGAAATTCCTCTTATAAAAGGGTTATGTCTTTTGACAATGAAGCCAATCCTATATGTTTTGAATAAAAAATCTGGCGGAAAAAATCTTGACGATTTAAACGATGAACGGTATCAAAAACTTTTAACATTCTTCAGAGAAACAAACTCAAAATATGTAATCGTAGATGCAGGAATTGAAAATGAACTAAAAGAATTTGAGGGTGTAGATAAATATGATATGAGGGAAGGTTTGGGGGTCAAAGATGATGGAATAAATGATTTGATAAAAGCCGGTTATGACCTCCTCGGACTTATCACTTATTTTACTACCGGAGAAGATGAAACTCGCGCTTGGACTATCAAGAAAGGTTGGACTGCACCTGAAGCCGGGACGGCTATTCACGGAGATTTCAAAGACAAGTTTATCAGAGCCGAGGTTATTTTCTGGCAAAACCTTTTAGATGCTGGTTCATACGGGAATGCTCGTGAAAAAGGACTAGTTCGCACAGAAGGGAAGGAATATATAGTTAAAGATGGTGATGTGGTGGAATTTAAAATATAGGACCTGATTTAAATTTTATTTTGTGGTATTATTGTAGTGTTATTAGTTATTAATTTAAAACTATGGAAAATACACAAACAGAACCGAAAAAATATTCTCCTGTTATCAAGTGGTCACTCGTCGTAGGAATAGTAATCGTATTAAATTTATTTTTTAATTACTTGATCTCTCTAGTTTACAAAGCCCCAGAATATAATAATTTCTGTAAACAAGAACAAATAATGCCAGTAGCAAATACTAGGGACGCTTGTTTGACAGCTGGTGGACAGTGGAGTGAATACAATCAAATAGATCCAAACACTACACCAGCAAAAGTGATTGGTGTTACTGGAAATTGCAACACACAATACACTTGCGGTAAAAATTTTGATGTTGCAAACAAGAGTTTTGAAAGAAATGTTTTTGTCGTACTTGTTGTTGTTGGCGTGATTCTTGTCGCATTGAGTTTTATTTTAGTTTTTAATTGGATTGTTTCAGTATCTTTCTCAATGGGAGGAATTTTGTCAATTATTATTGCTTCGATGAGATATTGGGGGAATGCAGACAATCTTATTAGGGTTCTAATATTATTCTTTGCACTTGTCGCTCTTATTTATTTTGCAATTAAAAAGTTTACAAATTAATTTTCAAAAATAATAAAATGTGGGTCACATTTGCTTATTGCTAGTAGAAATAAAAAAGCGAGTCCCGTCGTGGGGCTCGCTTTAAAATGATCGCATCTAAACAACTAAATAACGAGTCTACACTCAATGGGAAATTTTGTTTTACATTCATCACAAACTATCCCCACACCTTCAATATGTTCCCAACTATTCTTTGAAATGATTAGTTTGATAGGCGTATCTAAAATGTCTCCTTCCAATTCTTTTCCACAGTGGTTTCCACAAATCACAAAATACCTAAGATGTAATTTGCCTATTTCCATCATAAAGATCTCCTTATAATTAATTGTTTATGTTCTTCTATTAAAAATTTATCATATATGATATAACTTTGCAATGACAGTTAAACAAAAAAAATCTCAAAAAGTCTTCGTGGGAATGTCTGGGGGAGTCGACTCTTCCGTTTCTGCAGCACTTTTAAAAAAGGATGGGTATGACGTAACTGGAGTTTTTATAAAAGTTTGGCAACCTGACTTTGTAGAATGCACTTGGCGAGAAGATAGACTTGACGCGATGAGAGTTTGTGCCAAACTTCACATACCTTTTTTTACACTTGATTTGGAAAAAGAATATAAAAAAGAAGTCGCTGACTATATGATAGATGAGTACAAAAAAGGAAAAACTCCGAATCCTGATGTAATGTGTAATAAATATGTAAAGTTCGGCGCTTTTTTTGATTGGGCTATAAAGCAGGGTGCTGATTTTGTGGCGACGGGGCATTATGCACGCGCAAGCAAAGTTCTAGAAGATAGTTCGTCGGAGTACGGGTTGGCTGCCCAGCGGGAAGTCAACCTCAAGTCTCGGCCTCGCTCGTCCGCTCCAGAAAGCGGACACCTGTGGCCTGTCTCGGCCTGCGAAGCCTCCAAAAACGAACTATCTTCTAGGACTTTACCTACCCAACTCTTGGCCGGCAAAGACAAGAATAAAGACCAATCATATTTTCTCTGGACTCTTACTCAAAAGCAATTACAAAAAACACTTTTTCCGATAGGCAACACCGAAAAACCAGAGGTCAGAAAAATTGCCAAAAAGCTCGGACTTTCGACTGCGGAGAAAAAGGATAGTCAGGGTGTTTGCTTCCTCGGCAAATTTGATATGAAAGATTTTTTGAATCATTATATAAAAGAATGTCTTGGAAAAGTTTTAAATGAAAAAGGGGAGGTGGTAGGTAGTCATAATGGAGCAATATTTCTCACAATAGGGCAGAGACATGGTTTTAAAATTATAAAAAAAACAAATTCGAGCAAACCACTTTTTGTGATAGCAAAAAATTTACAAAAAAATACAATTACTGTTTCTGAAAATCCAGTACAAGATACAGGTGAGTCCAAAGAAATTGAAATAGAGAAAGTCAGCTGGACGGGAGGAGTGGATCCAGATTTATCAAAAAGATATTTTGCCAGAATCCGATATAGACAAACGCTTTTACCGTGTAAAATCAAAAAAAGTGTTGGTAGCGTTGTCATTTCTTTTGAAGAATCACAAAAAGCAGTTTCCTCGGGACAATCTCTAGTAATATATGATGGGGAAGTATGCCTCGGTGGCGGAATAATAAAATAAACGGTATAATCCCTCTATGCCAGAATTTTATATAACGAAATATAATGGAGACAAAGAACTTTTTGATCCACAGAAATTAAAATTATCTCTTTTAAATATCGGAGCCATACCAGACGTGGCGGATCTTGTAATGGAAGAAGTTTCTAAAAATATTAAAGACGGCTCATCTACTCGTGAGATTTATCGGATGGCTTTTGCTTTTCTGAAAAAGAGAGAAAGGCCTGTCGCTATAAGATATTCTTTAAAGAAAGCAATAGCTGACCTTGGTCCCACAGGATTTCCTTTTGAAAAATTTGTGGCAGAAATTTTTAAGGCTCAAGGTTATAATGTAGAAACAGACAAAATTATCAAAGGACATTGTGTTGAGCACGAGATAGATGTTCTGGCATGGAATGAGCATGAATTAATTTTAACGGAAGCAAAATTTCACACTGATTTCAGTATGAAATCAGATTTGAAAGTCGCCCTATATATAAAAGCAAGATTTGATGATCTAGCAAACACAAAGATTATGATAGGGGGCAAGGAAAGGACGATGACAGAAGGTTGGCTCGTTACAAATACCAAATTCAGCCAAACCGCCATTGAATATGGCCAGTGTCAAAATCTAAACATGGTCGGATGGAATTACCCTTTTGGAAATAATCTACATAATATGATAGAAAAGGCCGAGCTCATTCCTCTCACAGCACTTACTACACTAAATACATCAGAAAAACATATATTTTTATCTCGTGGTATTGTCTTATCTACAAGTTTGTTAGACGAGTCTCTTTTAAAAGAGTTCAATTTTTCCGAAACTAGAATCAAAAATATAAAAACAGAAGTAAGCGAGCTTTGCGAACATTGTAAATTACAAATAAAATAAAATGGCATTTGAATACAAAAAAAGAACAAGAGGTGTCTACAATCCGAGTGACAAAGAATCATTTCGTCTTTCTCGTTCTAAAATTGATTTATTTGTGCAGTGCCCCCGATGTTTTTATTTAGATATTCGTTTTGGTACAGGTCGTCCGTCATCTTTCCCATTTACATTAAACAACGCAGTAGATTTACTCATGAAAAAAGAGTTTGACATTCATCGCGTTGCTCAGACCGCACATCCCCTTATGAAAAAGTATGGCATAGATGCTGTGCCTTTCAATGATCCACGAATGGAAGAATGGCGAGACGCAATGCGTAGAGGAATATCTTTTTTGCACAAACCGACGAATCTCCCGATCAGAGGTGGCATAGATGATGTATGGGTAGATCCAAAAGGTCAGCTTATGATTGTAGATTATAAAGCTACAAGCAAAGACGAAGAGATCACTTTAAATGACGAATGGAAAGACGCCTACAAACGCCAAATGGAAATCTATCAATGGCTTTTCAAACAAAACGGTTTCAAAGTATCTGAAACAGGATATTTCGTGTATGTAAACGGAAAGACAGACAAAGAAGCTTTTGACGGCAAGCTAGAATTTGATATTTCCATTCTTCCTTACAAAGGCAACACAGATTGGATAGAAAAAGTTATTTTTGATATGAAAAAATGTCTAGAGTCAGAAGTTCCTCCAGACCCTGCCGAAAAATGCGAATTTTGTGCATATAGGAAAATCACCGGCCAAGTCCTCCTCGATATTTCCAAAACGCAAAAACTTAAAAAACAAGAAAAATCCGACAAAACACTTTTTTAGACAAAAAAATGTCAAAATTAAAAATAATTTACAATAAGGATTTCGATGTTAAACGGGTTATAAATACAATTAAAAAAATAGATTGGTTTGTTGAGAATAAATATGAATATAAGAAATTTTCATTCCCAAAAGTATTAGACGTAGAAAAACTGAAAGATTATTCAGATGAAGAAATAGAAAATGCTGTTATATCTGAATATGATGAAGAAGTTTATAAAAAGAATGAAACTTTTTTAATTAATCATTGGTATAAAATATCAGAAGAAATAAAGAACAGTTTTTCAAAAAGCTCTATTCCTGTACAAAATGAATATATAATATATTTTACAAAATATGGTACAGGGGGTAGTTATAACCTACCAAATACTGTAATTATAAATTTAACTAGCCGTTGGGAGGTTGGAATGTTGAGAACGATAATCCACGAGATTATTCATCTTGCTATAGAAGAAAATATAATTAAATATAAAATAGGGCAAGCACAAAAGGAAAGAATTGTAGACCTATTTTTCGTCTACAATTTTCCAAGAAGAGTATATATGCAAAATGTTTATAATTCTACAAATACAGGAAAAATTGATCAAACATTTGATGATAATTTTCCTGACATGAATGCTGTTATTGAAAAATCTTCCCAATAAAGTTTGACCGTGCAATTATCAAAAAGAATAAATATATAAATATGCAAATAAAAGCTCAAGCAATAGTTTATAAAATAATAAAAGGAGAAATTTACTGTCTATGTTTAAAGAGATGTCTTTCGGATGGTGGTTTTTGGCATGTTATTACAGGTACTTTTGAAGATGCTGAGAACGATAAATCATGTCTTCAGAGAGAAATTATGGAAGAACTTGGTGAGCAAAAAATTCTAAATATTTCCCCGAGGTTAAAGGAATGGATATGGAAGAAAAATAATGATGATATTGTAATATATGATTATGCTCTTTGTTTGGATGATAATGATATTATTTTAAACGAAGAACATACTGAATTTGTTTGGCTAAAACCAGAAGAAGCCTATAATAAATATGAAAAAACTTCCGCAAAAGAAATGATTAGTTTACTGAAAAATTATTTATTTCAAATTAATGAATAAATGCAAGATAATTACGAGAGATTAGGTGTATATTATAAAGCTATGAAAAAAAATAAAAAAATACATATTGCCGTTTTATTTGGTGGAAAATCGGCTGAACATGAAGTATCAATTAGGTCGGCACAAAGCATTTATAATGCTCTTGATAAGCAAAAATATGACATTACTCTTATTGGCATAGATAAAAATGGTGTTTGGATTCCTTTTAATACGGAGAAATTACTTTCCAGCAAGAGAATACTTTTGAGTGAACAAAATATGAATGTTAGCACAGCTGTAGCCTCTTATGGTACTAATGGAGAATTTTTAGCAAAGAAAGGTAATGGTGGTATGAAAAAAGTTGACATTGTCTTCCCGGTTCTTCACGGTCCTTTTGGCGAGGACGGCACAATTCAAGGTTTGTTAAAGTTAGCTAATGTCCCTTTTGTCGGAGCGGGTGTTCTAGGTTCGGCGGTTGGAATGGATAAAGATGTTGCGAAGAGACTTTTACGAGATGCCGGTCTACCGACTGCCCACTTTCATGTTTATAACGAATATGAGAAAAAAACTATTTCATTTGAAAAAATTAAGGTAAACCTTGGATTACCATTTTTTATTAAACCAGCAAATCTCGGATCTTCTGTTGGTATCACAAAGGTTCATAATAAAGCTGAATTTTTAAAGGCAATAAATTCTGCATTTCACTATGACAATAAAATCCTTATTGAGGAATATATAAGGGGCAAGGAAATTGAGTGTTCTGTATTAGGTAATGGAAAGCCAACCGCATCAGTTTGTGGGGAAATTATTCCTCATCAATCCTCCTAGGATAAATAAAGTTAGCATCAGTATAGTCGGGTCCTTGCGCGTCTGAATTGATATATTTAATATTTCGATTCAGATTGCGCAAGGCCCTTTTTTTATATTTTTTTATTTTAATTTTTTCAACTTGGACATGTCATGTCCAAGTCTAATTATCAAGTCTAAACCTTGCTACGCCTTGTAATTCCTGCGGAGGCAGGAATCCATCTTCTCTTCATCCAATCTTTTTCCGTCTGTTATTGCGAGAAAGTTTCTGACGAAGCAATCAAGTATTTTATCTTCTGACCCTAAAAGTTCTTAGCAAGGAATTTCCTTGCTATGTGAATTGGAATAGTCTAAAAGATTTTTAATTTCCTTAACATAATTTGGATTTGAAATATCATGGTCTGAGTTTGAAACAATTATTCTCTTTTTCTTACCTTTCCACAGATCAAAATATTTTTTGTCACCATTTGGAAATAAATCTTTTTCTTCTGAACCACATAAGAATATTGCAGGTGTTTTTGTATTATTAGGAAAATCTTGTTTTCTAAAAGCAGTAAACCTCCTCCTACCAAGAATTTTTTCTGCTATTTTTGGCAAAAAATTAATATCATTACTGAAATATGGAGATAAAGAACATAAAATTAGTTTTGAAAAAGTATGATATTTTGTGGACAATACTGCGATATATGCACCGAGAGAAAATGCTAGAATTATAGAGTCATTTTGATAATTTTTATCAATAATTTTATTAAAGTCCTCTAGCCATCTTTCTATTGTATTCCATTTCCATTTTGGCTGATAGAATACAACATTATATTTTTTTGATTTTAAATACTCAATAAAATCTAAATATGGAGCATCTCTTAAACTTTCACCAAATCCAGGAATGATATAAATTGTTTGTTTCATTGATAGTATTTTATCATATAAATAAAAAAGAGGTGATACTTTGCCTACTTTTTGAAATTTGAAATAAAACAAGTGTTTTTTCTGTGCATAACACCCCCCATTGACGCTAATTTTACTATTTGTTACAATTTACAGTAGAAACCTTAGGTGTTCTAAGGTAGAGTAGGTTAGATAAGTTCATTAACAGAGAAAGGAGGTCTTTATGCAGAGCCCAACTAAGAAGATGTTCAGTAAGAAAACGTTGAAGAACTCGTTTTTGCGGAGGAGGGTGTCTAGGGTCAGGTTGACTCAGGCCCTGAATGCCAGTAAGCCGGGAAGTTAATCCCATATTGGTGGTTGTCAGGTGGAACGCTCCGTATGAGCGTTCCACCTATTTTTTTTGTTGTTTTTTGAATAAGGAGAATATCGTGAATGACAAATATGTAGCTCTTGTGGAAAACTTTACGTTGAAACAGTCTGTCACTTCTAGTGTCTTGTATTGTCTGAAGAGTGGTGCAATTTATGATCTTTCATTAGATCAAGTCGAGTTCTACATTTACTTGATGGATCTCAGACTATTGATCAGGTTATTGATAAATACCATAGGAAATCTAGATCCACAGTTGTACAGTTTCTAAACCACTTGAAAGGTATTCAGGCACTGAGACTAATCAACAAACCTGTGCCAAGATTAATGCGACAAAATCTGGTACCTGATAGCCGACTCGAATCAGTTCATTTGGAAGCGAGCGGTGAATGTAACATGAAGTGTGTTCATTGCTACCAAGCAAAGTATGTCAAATCTGGTGAAAAACTTAATCACCGTGAGATTATACTTCTTCTTGATCAGCTACAGAATATGCAGGTTAGTAATGTTGGAATCAGTGGTGGTGAACCACTAATGATGCCTGATCTTACGGAAGTTATGAGAGCTATTGAAGCGAGAGATATGAGAATCTCAGCTCTCTTTACAAATGGCCTTCTGGTCGACGACAAGTTAATCAAGGAGACGAATGCACTGCGAAGTAAGTTCTCATTCTTCATTAGCCTAGACTCGATTCCAGGACAGACACTTGCTTTCCGTGGAGTAGGGAAAAGAGCATCTAGGGTGATTCTTGAGCGGATAGTTTCAAAGATTAGGTTGTTAATTTCCAGCGGTATCAGTGTTGTCATCAATACTGTCGTAAATCTGGAAAATATCAGCTATCTTGATAAGATGTATGATTTGGTTACTGAGCTGAAAGTTGACAGTTGGAGGCTCGGTTTTCCAAAGATGACACCTGAATTCAAGAAACACAAGAATGGTTTCTATGTTGAATGGAATAGTATTGCTGAACACTGTTTGTCCTTGCTTCAGCGGCATTTGATAGGAGGCTTACCATTTCATCTGCAGATTGAGTATTTGTTCAGGGAAGAACTCTTTAAACAGGGTATACAAGAGCTATCTGACATGGACTTTGTCTGTGATTACGAGGGTCGTCGTTCTGAGTGTTGTGTAAAGCCCAATGGAGATGTCGTCTCTTGTGCGTACTGTTCCGAGTTACCATTGGGTAACATCAGGAAGTCGTCGATTTGGGATATTTGGTATTCAACTCAAATGAGTGATTTGAAAAAGATCCAGATCAACGACGTGGTAGAGTGCAGGGGATGTGAGCTTCGTAGTCTTTGCGGAACTGGTTGCCGTGCGAATGCTCACTTTCTTCATGGAGATTTTCACAATGCTAAAGATGATTACGCTTGTTTAGCGGTAGCTTTCTTTAAGGAGAAAGTGGTCCCTCTTTTGAGGAAGTACAGTATGATTAGTTGATCTTTTGACACACAAGGTATAATAAAATGCCCACTTTGAAAAAAGTGGGCATTTATTGTTTGCATTAAGATAAATAATGATTACAATGTACATTATATGAATAATTATAAAAACTTTTCAAAATATTATGACATGGCTATGGGTGACAGAACGGCAGAGGGTATATTTATTAAGAAATTAATAAAACAGTATAATTCGAAGGCAAAGACTGTATTAGAATTGGGCTGCGGTACAGGAGCCTTTCTTAAATATCTCTCAAATCATGGCTATAAAATGGCAGGAATTGATTTATCACAGGAGATGCTAGAAATTGCAAGACAGAAGGTTCCGAATGCTAATCTGTTATGTCAAAATATGGCAATTTTTTCCTTGCAATTAAAATTTGATGTTGTTTTGTGTTTATTTGATTCAATAAATCACTTAATTGATTATAATGATTGGGAAAAGGTTTTTCTCCAGACATATCTACACTTGAATGATAGTGGTTTATTTATCTTTGACATTAATACAAAATCAAAACTAGATATACTTGCAGGGTCCGATCCAATTGTTAATGAAGTGGATAATAAAATAATTTCTATGAAAGTAATTTTGAAAAATAATATTTATAATTGGAATATTAAAATAGTTGAAAAACAACCAAATGATAGCGAAATGATATATTTAGAAAATATTCAAGAACAATCATTTCCAATATCAATGATAGAAAAATCGCTCAAGAAAAATTTTGAAAAGGTTATTAAGATTAGTCAAAGTGGTATGCAAGCAACTGAAAATTCTCGACGGGTATACTTCATTTGCCTTAAGAATTTAGAAAATAAATTGAAGAGGTAATTGGAGTCAGCCATGCTCTGTAGAAAACACCCCTAATAAACAGGCAACACAATCATAATGTTGTGTGTCAAAACCTTTAGAGCCATTTCTCGGCATTGACACCAATATGTTTTAGAAAGAATTGACTCAGACAGATTCCGTTTCAGCATACTCATCACTGTTTCCGATTGCCATCTCTGACCATATTCCCCCTTGTCGAAATGTTCTACTATTTCCCTTCGATATTTTCCGCTAGGCAGTTTCTTTTTTGGACGTCCTATTTTTGGATTAATAATTGAGTGTATCTGCAGTTTTTCTCGTGAATAGACATGATTAGATTCACTATCATAACCAGCGTCGGCCGTGATTGTTTTAATGGGAAATTACTATATTTCATGGCAAGGTCAGACCTTGCCATTTTTTTTACGACTGTCATTCCCGCGGAGGCGGGAATCAAGAATAGTTTTATTATTAAGGTTAAGCCTTGCCACGCCTTATTTCTTTTTTTACCATTTATATATATAATAAATAAATGAAAATAAACAATTCAAATGAAGATGTTTCGATTGGGGTGATTGCTCCAGCACGGCCGATTTATAATATTCAAAAAGAAATCGACGATGGAATTACCGAAATAAAGAGTTTTGGTTTTAATGTTAAAAAAAGTAACAATTTGAATAAAAAATTGTTTTATTCAGCAGGAACTGTCGAAGAACGCGTGTCCGATATTCATGAAATGTTTTCTGATAAAAAAGTCAAAGCTATTATATGTGCTACAGGTGGTGCCAGTTCTAACCAATTAATAGAACATCTAGATTTTGATTTAATAAAGAAAAATCTTAAAATATTTATGGGATATAGTGATATTACCGCTTTACTGCTTGCAATCAACAAAAAAACTAGCATGCCTACATTTTATGGTCCCATGATTAGAGACTTTGCTGGTTTAACAGATGAAGCTAAAAAATTTACAGAAGATTTACTGAAAGGAAAGAGTAAAAATTTAAATTATCTACAACCATACAAAACATTACGAAAGGGTAAGGTTCGAGGTAAACTAGTCGGCGGAGTACTGACTGTATTTAATAGTTTGTTGGCTACACCATATATGCCAGATTTAAAAGGGAAAATTCTTTTTTGGGAAGAGGTTGGCACTTGTCCGGCACAGATTGATTTTTTATTACAGGAATTAAAATTGGCTGGAGTGTTTAAGAAAATTAAAGGAATGGTGGTTGGATATCTATCAGATTGTACGGATAAGAAATATCCGCAAGACAATCGTTCCATTGATGAAATTATTTTAGGGCGAACTAAAGGTTTTGATTTTCCAATAATTAAAGTTGATTATTTTGGTCATGATGTAAAAAACTTTCTTGCTATTCCGATTGGTACAGAAGCAATCATAGATACAAATAAAAAGATTTTTTCTGTTAAATTATAAAAATAGGCTTATTTTTTGTCCGCTCCTGAGTAATATGTAATTATCAAGGCTAAAAAAAGCCTTGCTACGCCTCACCCAATACAAGAAAAACACTTTAGTTGACAATTACTTGACAATTGAATACAGATTGGTTTACAATAGAGTAACCTATGAAAAACAAGGAAAAGATATTGGATTTAATAAACAAAAGTGGAAAGATTACCACTTCGGAAATCACGGCCAAACTGGGCTTTTCTCGCCAGTATGTGAGTTTGATTATTTCTATGCTTGTTACTGAAAAATCTGTAATAAAATTTGGCGGAACCAACGGTGCTTTTTATGTCTCTTTTTCATACGCAAAAGAGCATCCTGAAGTTTTTCCGTCTTCATTTAAAAAAACATACAAAAATATTTCACTTGAGGAGCATAATGTTTTGACTGAGATTGAAGAAAAATTTCCTCAATTAATAGACTCGTCTGAAAATGTTAAGAGCATTTTTGCTTTTGCTTTTTCTGAAATGTTTAATAATGCTATTGAACACTCACAAACAAAAACAATTTCTATAGAAATAGCGATGAGAAACAAAAAGCTTTCATTTGTTGTTTTGGATTCTGGAGTTGGAGTCTTCCGCAATATTATGAAAAAGAAAGGGTTGAATTCCGAGATAGAAGCTATACAAGACTTATTGAAAGGAAAGACTACTACTATGCCAAAGTCACATTCTGGTGAAGGAATCTTTTTCACATCAAAATCAGCCGATGTATTTATTTTAGATAGTTTTGGCAAACAACTCACAGTAAATACAAAAACAGAGGGTGTGTCAATAAATAATACTTCCATTATCAAAAGGGGTACGAAAGTAATATTTGAAATAGATGTGAATTCTGATAAACATCTAAATCAAGTATTTAAAAAATATACAAATCTAACTAACGAAAGCGACTACGGGTTTGATAAGACAGAAATACGAGTAAAATTATATACCATGGGTGGGGTTCATATATCACGTTCACAAGCACGCAGGATTCTTTCTGGTCTAGAAAAATTTAAAATAATTTTATTGGATTTTGAAAATGTTCCAGTTGTTGGTCAAGCTTTTGCAGATGAGATATATAGAGTTTTTCAGTATAAATATCCAGATATCAAAATTGAAGAAGAAAATATGTCTGCGGGTGTTCGCTTTATGATTGAAAGGGCAAAAAATGAGGCAAAGAGTAAATAGCTAGAATAATTCATGGCAAGGATTGTCCTTGATATTTATTACCACAGTTGTCACTTGATTTATATTTTAGACAGAATACAATTGTATATGGATTAGATTATTTTAATGCTTTTTTTAAGAAAAGATGGTGAGTGTGAAAACTATCATCAGTCATCATGTTAGAATTAATCTAAAAGGAAACGGCGAATTTGAAAAATGGCTTGTTGAAGAAACTTTTGATCTTGGTGCATATATAACAGCCCAAACTGATTGGGCCTTGAAGTGTCCATATAACAGAAATGGAGTTAAAGAAAGATATGGATGGGATGATGCAAAACTAGATGCAAACCCCAAAATAGCCGTTGCTTACTTCATTGAACAACATGGCAATGACTGGTTTAGGGATAACCGAAGATCAAAATTCATTACAACAAAACAAGTTCTGCTTGATTGTTCCGATCAAAATTGTCCTTTTTCTATAATTCAGGATATCTGTAAAAGATGTCCTGATTGCAAAGTTGCAAAACTTGGAATTGTACCGGAAAATATTTTAGATTTTTCCGAAATTTCTTGTGCAAAATAATAAGAAAGGATGTCACCGCGGGTATCATACTATGATACCCGCGTTTTTTTATTATGATATAATTTTTATATGCCTACAAAAACAGAATTGATGAAAAGAATAGAAAACGAAGTCCTGAATTTAAAAAAATCTACTCTTTACAAATACAGGACTGAAAATAAATACTTTCCGGTAATAGGAGAGGGAAGTCACAATGCAAAAATATTGTTTGTCGGTGAAGCACCAGGAAGAAATGAAGCGAAAATTGGGAGACCGTTTTGCGGATCTGCAGGAAAAATACTGGATGAACTTCTGGCTTTTGTAAACATTCCACGAGAAAATATTTATATTACAAATATTGTTAAAGACAGGCCTCAGGAAAATAGAGACCCAACGCCTAAAGAAATAGAAATTTATGGGCCATTTTTAGATAGACAAATAAACATAATTCAACCCAGCACAATAGTGGCTTTGGGTAGATATTCTATGGGTTACATTATGAAAAAATTTGGACTTCATTCAAAAATCGAGCCGATAGGTAAAATACATGGTAAATCATATGATACAGAAACAAATTATGGAAAAATTAAAATTATCATCTTGTATCACCCATGTGTCGCTGTGTACAATTATTCAAAAATAAACGATCTAAAAAAAGATTTTAAAATTTTAAAAAAGATATAAATATGTTATATTCTATTTATGAAATCATCAGAAATTCGTGAAAAATATTTAAAATTTTTTGAAAAAAAGGGGCATAAAATAATTTCCTCTGCTTCTCTTATTCCAGAAAACTATATAATACCTGACAAAGGATCTCTTTTTACTACTGCTGGTATGCAACCGCTCATTCCATATTTACTCGGAGAGAAACATCCGGCTGGCACGAGGATTGTCGATGTTCAGAAGTGTGTCAGAACAGGTGATATTGACGATGTAGGCGACAATCGCCACCTTACTTTTTTTGAAATGATGGGAAACTGGTCACTCGGTGATTATTTTAAAAAAGAATCTATCGCGTGGAGTATGGAATTTCTGACAGATAAAAATGAAGGCCTCGGTCTTGATCCAAAAAGACTTTTTGTCACAGTTTTTAAAGGCGAGGAGGGAATACCACTAGATGAAGATTCTATTAAATTTTGGAAAGAAAATTTTATAAAACACGATATCACCGCGGGTGTCGCTGAAAATGATGGAATTATAAAGAAAGACGTGAGAATTATTCCTCTCGGAAAAGAAGATAATTTTTGGATTGCTGGTCAAACCGGTCCTTGTGGCGGAGACACTGAGATGTTTTATGATGTGAGATCTGAAGAGGATAAACTTGAAGGAAATTTTTATGATCTTGTAAAATCCGGCAAAATTATTGAAATTTGGAACAATGTTTTCATGGAGTTCAACAAAACTGCCGATGGAAAATATGAAAAACTAGCAAAACCAAATGTAGATACAGGAATGGGGCTCGAAAGAACGACTGTGGTAATACAAGGAAAAAATAATGTATATGAAACAGATATTTTTGAACCTATTATTTCTTATATAAAATCAAATGCCAAAAAATATGATGAAAAATCATCTCGGATAGTAGCTGACCACATCCGTTCTGCTGTTTTTATAATTTCTGATGGAGTCATTCCTTCAAACACTGAGGCAGGATATGTCCTTCGAAGAATTTTGAGAAGGGCGATAAGGTTCATAGACATACTTGATCTTTCTAGAGAATCAATTTTTGATTTAGCCAAAATAGTCATCAATAATTTTTCTTATGCCTATCCTGAATTAAAAAATAAAGAGGTAGAAATTTTGGAAGTGATTAAAAATGAAAATGAAAAATTTAGACTGACGCTAGAAAAAGGTCTAAAAGAATTTGAAAAAGGTATCGATGTCTTCAATCTGTTTCAAACTTATGGTTTTCCCATTGAAATAACAATAGAATTGGCAAAGGAAAAGGGGATTGAAATTGATATGAATGATTTTAATGAGAAAATGAAGAAACACCAAGAAATTTCCAAAGCTGGTTCAGAACAGAAATTCAAAGGGGGACTAGCTGGAACAGGCGAGATGGAGACCCGATATCACACGGCGACACACTTACTACTAGCTTCGCTCAGAAAAGTGCTTGGCGGAGAAATTGTACAAAAGGGAAGTAATATCACTACAGAAAGAATGCGTTTTGATTTTAATTGGCCAGAAAAAGTGCCTGCAAGCAAACTGAAAGAAATAGAAGATTTGGTCAATCAAAAAATTCAAGAGAAAATTCCGGTGGAACTGATTGAACTTCCAAAAGAAGAGGCAAAGAAAATCGTCACCACACTTTCATTTGACCTATCTAAATACGGAGATGTCGTAAAAGTTTATAAAATAGGCGACTTCAGCACCGAATTTTGTGGTGGACCACATGTCGCAAACACCAGTGAACTCGGACATTTTAAAATTACAAAAGAAGAAGCATCCAGCGCCGGCGTCCGAAGAATAAAAGCAGTTTTGGAGCAATAAAAGTAAAAAATATTAATTTATTAAAATAAACAACCTATTACATGTATATGTAATAGGTTGTTGTGAGATTATGTCCGAATACCACTACATCAATCTTCTGATAACTTGAATTCGATGTTCGAGTTTCTTACAAAAGCTTTCAGAAAAACGCTCTGAGCGAAAAATGGAGTTAACCATTTGTTCGTTTGAAAGATTTTTACTATGCTTTAATGAGTGTTCAACAAACATCGACCATATCGCATTTAATGCTAATTTTGTGTTGCAAGAATCAAAAAGTATTTCTGAAGTAAGGAATTTTGTACCAAGGGCACTCAACTTGTCCTTATTTTTTGAAAAAATTCTTGCTTCAACAATTAACACATCTGAATTTGCGATTGTACCATAGATATGTGGATAAATAATCTTTACATACTTTCGGTGCTTAAATGACCATTGAGTATCCTTAATAATACGAGACTGTCCAATAGCTGCAATGTTTCGTATCGGCTTTACCGAACCATGTTTGGAACAAAGAATTTCAAGAACATCATTACACATTACCCGAAATCCAATTTTGACTCCATTTACTTGTCCATACATGCGACAAATTTCATAGCTTCCATCTAATACGGCATAGAGATGATTTTTATCAATCTGAAGTCTAGTAAGAAAAACTTTTTCGACTTGATTAATAAAATTATCTAGATCGATAGTTCGAGGAATTATAATCATTAAGTCTATATCGTCAAATTTTCCACACCTTTTTCGGTTATACCCGTAACATGAACTTCCATATACAAGAATAGAGAAATTTATACAAAACATTCTTGCATTCATTTTGAATAGAGCCACCATTTTCCTTATCAATTGATATCGTTTATATGGTGGAAAGAACAAAAAACCATTATTCACAGTGCACCTCTTTTTTGATTTGTTTAAAGAACACTTGTAAATAATACACTAAAAACATAGAATGTCAATTGTAAGAGTAGATCTAATTGATATAATTACAAAGTGAGAATTAAAATAATTACCCTGATGAGCTTAAATTTATGGCGGTTTTATGATTGGGAAAAGAGGTTGCCAAATATAATTTCTATCATTAATGAAATTAAACCAGATATTATTTTCACTCAGGAAACACAGCTTAATATTTCCATAGATCAAAGAAATCAAGTGGAAATACTGAATGAATTTATAAAATATCCACATACATATTTTGCTCAAGCGTGTGTGAAAACGACTCGTAAAGGCGTGCCTTTGCCAAACCCAGTGGATCATGGACTCGGAATATTTAGTAAATTTCCGTTTAAACCAGAAATAATAAAATTAAAACAAGCAGTAGATGATAAAGAGAAAAGAATTGTAGTGAATTGTGATATGAAAATAGACGGAGAAGATTATACAATCTCTGGAGTTCATTTCTCAAATTCTGATGCTTGGTCAGAAGCACATTTTAAAGAGACACTCGAGATTTATAAAAAAAGAAACATAAAACCAATTCTTGCAGGAGATTTTAATATCAAAAATTTTGGGCAGTATAAAACCCTGTATGAGAATTCATATCGACTATCGAGCGACGAATTTTCTTATCTTTCATATCCGAAAGATGGTGTATCATATGATTATGTTATGATACCGAAACAATATGAGTTTATTGATTTTCAATGTCGTGATGAATATGTATCTGATCATCGAATGATTACAACAAAAATCAAGTTATTAAAATAATAATATTCCTGCTTTCATTTTCTCGTCTCAATCTAAAAGGTGTCTACGCACAACAACGGAGGGTGTTGAGTTCAGTACTCAGCACCCTCTTTTTTTTGTGTCCATAGGTTAAATAACTCCTTTATGTTTTTCTTTGGACTAAATGTTTCATCTATATCTTTGTTCATATGCTTTTGCACATTCATGATAATAGAAAATACGTGCGAGATCGTAATCAGAATCACCCCATTCAGCAAATTCCCAATCAAGTACTCCAGTCAAATGGTGTTGGTCAGTAAGGAGATTATGTATAATTAAATCACCATGAACAAGAGAAGGTGTTGTTTCACTAAAAACTTTTTTAGTATTATCTTCGAGTAATATGCTGGATATTTCTTTAATTATATCCTCAACTTCCGTAAATTCTTTAATTTTTAAAATTTTTGTTTCTAAACCATCAATCAAGAATTGCCAATATTTATTGTATGAATTTCCATTATTTACAGAATAAAATTCCTTTTCTTTGATTGATTTAATATTAATTAAAAATTTGATAATGTCATCAATAATACTATCCTTGTCTTGATTATTAAGAAATTTCCATACTGAATCAATTGTTTGCCCAGATAAACGATTTTCTATCATAACTGGAATATTTTCAACTTCTCCCAGCCAAATTATTTGAGGAATAAGTTCCCGTTTAATTTTTGAAGAAGATTAGCTTCTCTTCGTAATAATTCAGGTTCGTCGTCTCTAAAACGGACAACATAATTGTCAGAAATAAAAACTTTAAAACGTGTACCGGAAGAAACTGGTAAAAAGTTTTCCTTATTAAACTTTGTCATCAGTGTCTTAATCTTTTTTAATCTATTAAAATATTTGTCCATAAGTAAATATTAACATAAAACAGGTAGAAAACTAGAATTATTTTAATAAATATAAAATTGCAATAATTCCTTTACTCCACTATAATACAGTTATGTCTTTTTTTAATTTCAATAAAAAGAAAGAGAAAATTTCTTTACTTTTTGAGTTGAGGGGTGATGCTGTGGCATCTTCCATTATTAAAACACATACAAATGACAAACCAGAAGTCCTCTATTTTAATAAAAGAGTTATAGCTTTAAGAGAAAAAATTAACCCCGAGAGATATACGCAAATTATAATAAAAGAATTGGATAAACTAGCCGAAGAAACATACAAAGTTGGTATTTTGAAAATACTAAAAATTTCTGACAAAAATAATCAGATTTCTGAAATACATGTTATATTGTCTTCTCCTTGGGTATTGTCTCAAATCAAAGATATAAAAATTAAAAAAGATAAATATTTTGAAATTAATCAAGACCTCCTTTCAAATGTCATTATGAATGAAGAGCATAGCCTTATATTGCCAGAAATTTTTGAAAAAAAAGAAGTAAAACAAGAAGCCATTATAAAAATAATAGAAGAAAAAATAATCCAATCAAAATTAAATGGATACAAAATAAACTCCATTTTTCAAAAAAGAACAAACAATCTTGATATAAATCTCTTCATATCAATATCAAACAATTTGTTTATCGAAAATATTAAAAAAACAATTAGAAAATTATTTATAAAAAAACCGGTTTATTTACATTCATTTGCACTTGTAGGTTTTTCTGTGATAAGGAATATCATGCCACAAATTAGTAATTTTATTTTTATCGACATAGGGGCAGAAGTGACAGAGGTTTGCTTTATTACTGACGATGCAATCTACAAAGTATTTACTTATCCATTTGGGAAAAATTCTATAATCAGAAAAGTTGCAGAAGAAACAAAAACCACTTACGACACGGCCTTGGCCTTCATAAATATGCAAAATGATGGTAAATCTGAGGAAAAAACAATGTTATTAAACGAAAATGCTTTTGACAAGAGTGTTTCGGATTGGATAAATGGTCTATATAAAATTTTCATATCTCCCATATCAAGGGAAAGTTTTTCTAGAGAGATTTTCCTTTTTGCAGACAATGAAATTACTAATCTTATCGGTAAAAAAATTAAAGAAGATGGACTAAAATCTTTTAATATTATAAATAATGATTTTAATATAACTTTAATTAATAATAAAAAAATATCTAGTTTTATTAGCGAAAAGAAATCATTTGAAGAAGATGCTATATTGAAGGTCTGTTCTATATTTTTAAATAATTTAAATCATTAAAATGCCTAAAAAAATAATACAAGACATAATTGTAAGAAAAATAAAGAAAACAAATCTCACAAAAGAACCAATGGTGAATATTCCTATTAGAATACAAGAACCTCGAATTTCTCAATTTGAAAAAAAAGACGCTGAAATAATAGAAAAAGTAAGAATATTTGAAACAAGAGTGCATCACCATGACGAACCAGAAAAAATTCATAAAAATGGTCAAAGGTTTATGTGGATTTTAACAGTAGTTTTTGTGGTTATTTTGATATTTATCACTAGCTCATATTTTTCTTCAGCTACTGTCCTAGTGACTCCGAAATCGTTTGAGACTTCAGCTTCTTCTACAGTAATCATATCAAGTTCACCACAGCTCGGTCTCAATTATCAGCTCGTCACAATAGAAAGTGAAATGTCGGAAACAATTATTGCAGATAGCGAGGCACATGTAGAAAGAAAAGCAAAGGGAACTGTAATTCTCTACAATAATTATACTACTGTTACACAAAGACTGATCAGTAATACCCGTCTTGAATCTACAGATGGCAAAATTTACAGAATAAAAAATTCGGTTGATATTCCGGGATACAAAATAATAAAAGGAGTCAGAACTCCTGGAAGCGCGTCAGCGGATGTAGTTGCAGATGCAGTAGGTGCAGAATACAATATAAAAATATCTGATTTTAAAGGTGATTTTAAAATTTATGCTTTTAAAGGAACACCGAAATATGATGCATATTATGGAAGAATTTATACTGATATTGTAGGTGGGTTTGTCGGAACAGAAAAAATTATTTCAAATGACAAACTTACAAAAGCTCGGGCCCAAATATCAGAAAAATTAAAAATAGATTTAATAAGCAAGGTACAAAGTACCAAGCCACTTGGTTTTGATCTTTTGCCCGGATCTTACTTTATTGAAGATCGAATCGAAGACGACGATAATACTGCCGTAGATAGCTATATAGTAAAAACAAAATCTATTCTAAGGGCATTTTTATTTAAAAATTCAAATTTAGCAACCTTAATTGCTTCACAAAAGATAAAAGGTTTTTCAAAGACAGATAATGTATATATAAAATGGGGAGATAATAGTAGTGTATCCATTAAAGGAAAGACTTCTAAACCTTGGGAAGAACAGACGCTAAGTATGAATATTTCTGGGATTGCCCAAATTGTCTGGAATTATGATGCTGATGATTTGAAAAAGACATTGGTAGGTTTAAACAAAAAAGATGTAGCTGATATTATTAAAAACAAATTTATTAATTCTATATCAAATGTAAAATTTACAATTAGACCAGAATGGAATTCATCTTTTCCAGACAAAATAGACAAAATAAAGATCGAAAATACAATAATAGAATAATGTTGATAAATAAAGGTTGACTAATAATCTATTTTTGATACTATAGTGTCTGCAGTTAATAATGTTATCAAATAAAAAAGAAAAAACTTCCGTAGTTGGAATTGTCACAGAAGCCTTTCCGAACACTCTTTTCAAGGTAAAACCTGAAAATAGTGAAGAAGAAATGCTTACTTTTTTGTCTGGAAAAATGAGATTGCATAGAATAAGGATTCTTATCGGAGACAAAGTAGAAGTTGAGATAGATCCATACGGTGGTAAAGGTAAGATAATTAAAAGATTTTAAATTTTATATGAGAGTAAAAGCATCAGTAAAAAAAATTTGTGCAAAATGTCAAACAGTACGAAGAAAAGGTCGTGTTTTTATCGTATGTAAGGCCAATCCACGACACAAGCAAAGACAAGGTTAAATACTTGCTTTTTTTAATAAAAATGCTATCATAGCAAACTAATGTTTTCAAATTTATGCGTATAGTAGGAATAACAATACCGGAAAATAAGAAATTAAAGATAGGACTCACAGTTCTTTACGGAATTGGTTTTCCACTTGCCATTCAAATTTTGAAAAAGGCTGGTATAGACATTGATAAAAAGACCAGCGAAATAACTCCAGAAGAAGAAAACAAAATTAAAAAGATACTGGAGCAACACAAAATAGAAGGAGACCTGAAAAGAGAAGTAGGATCAAATATTAAAAGATTAAAAGATATTAAATGCTACAGAGGGACTAGACATATTAAGAAGCTTCCAGGAAGAGGACAAAGAACAAAAACAAATTCAAGAACCCTCCGAGGAAATACAAGAAAAACAATGGGTACGGGTAGAAAAGTTGCTGAAAAGAAATAATTTTAAATAAAATGGGAAAAAAAAGAATAGTAACAACTGGAACAAAAGAAGCAGATAAAAAAGAAACTGCTGCAAAAGCAAGCTCAAAGAAAAAAATTGAGGTTGGTATTCTTTTTGTACAATCCACATACAACAACACAAAAGTTATGGTGGCCGACACAAAAGGCAACGCCATCTTATGGTCTTCAAGCGGTTCTCTAGGATTCAAGGGTGCCAAAAAGGGTACTCCTTTTGCAGCAGCAAAAGTTGGAGAGCTTTTGGCAGACAAAGCAATGGCACTTGGACTTAAGGAAATCTCTGTTATTATAAATGGCGTCGGTTCTGGTAGAGAGTCAGCTGTTAGGGGTTTTACATCAAAAGGTATCAACATTACCAGTATCAAAGATGTTACACCTGTGCCACACAATGGTCCAAAACCACCTAAACCAAGAAGAGTATAAAAATCAACAATTAAATATAAAAAAATGAAATTCGGACCAAAATATAAAATAGCAAGAAGACTCGGACCAAATGTTTTTGACAAGACAGAAACACAGAAATTTGCTTTGAAAGCAAAGATGAGAGATATGAAAAAGTCAAAAGGAAAATCAAGACCAAAAGCCAAATCCGATTTTGGATTACAACTTTTGGAAAAACAAAAAGCAAAAGTCACATATGGAATAAGTGAAAGAAAGTTTTCCAATTATGTTAAAAATATTCTTTCCAAAAAAGGAGAGAACAATCATGATGTTTTGGTCCAAGATTTGGAAATGAGATTGGACAACGTTATTTACAGAATGGGATTTGTAAAATCAAGACAAGCATCAAGACAAATGGTATCACATGGACATATCAATGTTAACGGCAAAAGAGTAAATGTTCCTTCCTTCAAAGTTTCTATTGGTGATATCATTACTATCAGAGAAAGAAGCAAAACAAAACCTCTTTTTAAAAATTTAGATGAAGAAATAAAAGCACATACTTTACCATCATGGATTGGTCTTGATATTCCAAAAAGAGAAGCCAAAATTCAGGGTATACCAAAAATTGCACCCTCTGAATTAAAGTTTGATATTTCCGCAATTTTTCAATATTATAGTAGATAAAATTATTTCTTTTATTAGCTTTTATAAATAATTTAAAATTTTTTATGTTCGAAAAAAATAAAATATTATTGCCTTCAAAACCAAGAATCGTCAAAGAAGAAGGTTTTTCTGGTGTTTATGAAATAGACGGTCTTTATCCTGGATATGGGCACACGCTTGGTAATTCACTCAGAAGAATTATTTTGTCATCATTGCCTGGTTCTGCTATTACTTCTGTAAAGATTTCTGGAGTAGAACACGAATTCTCCACACTAAACGGAGTCAAAGAAAGTATCATAAGTATTATTCTCAATTTGAAAAAAATCAGAGTGAAAATTTTGACAAGTGAAGCTCAAACAATTGAATTAAAAATAAAAGGTATAAAAGATGTTACAGCTAGTGACATTACCGTACCTGGACAAGTTGAAATACTGAACGGAGATCAACATATTGCTACTATTACAGACAAAAACACTGAACTCAAAATAGAAATGATTGTTGAGACAGGACTTGGATATGTTCCAAAAGAAGAATTACAAAAAGACAGAGTTGAGATCGGTATGATCGCCCTCGATGCTATTTTTTCTCCTATAAGAAGAGTGAGCTACGAAGTAGAAAATATGCGTGTTGGTGATAGAACAGATTTCAACAAGCTTAGAATATCCCTAACCACAGATGGCACTATACTACCTCGAGAAGCTATCGAAGAATCTATCAGAATAATGATTGATCAACTCAAAGCAATTGTGGGATTTGTTGAAAAAGAAGAAATCAAACCAATTTTAAAATCAGAAGAAAGTATAGAAAAGAAAAAAACAGAAAAAGAATCTGGAGAACTTGATCCAGAATTTTTAAAGACAAGAATAGAATCACTTGAATTGTCTTCAAGAACCGCAAATGCTCTCTCAAATGCAAATATCAGAACACTCGGAGGTCTTACCAGAAAAAAAGAAGAGGATTTACTTGAAATAGATGGCCTTGGAAATAAAGGTATTCAAGAAATCAAGAAAATTTTAGGAAATTATGGTATAAACTTAAAAGACTAATGAACCACAGCAATAAAACAAAAGAATTAGGCAGAGAAAAAAATCAAAGAAATGCTTTGATCAGATCTTTGATTAGGTCACTTATTATTGAAGGTAAGATTCAAACCACAGAGACAAGGGCAAAAGTCATCAAGCCAAGAGTTGAAAAAATGATCACAAAAGCAAAAGTTCCTTCAATTTCTGTTGAAAGAATGTTAACCTCAGCAATCGGAGAAGTAAGTGCCCACAAAATCATCAAAGAAATAGCTCCAAAATACCTAGAAAGAAAAGGAGGATATTTGAGGATTATTAAGATGGCCCCAAGATTGAGTGACAGTGCAAGAATGGCCCAAATAGAATTTGTATAAATACTATAAATATGGAAAACAAAATTTACAAAATAGATGCTAGCGGAGAAAAACTTGGACGTCTTGCAAGCAAGACAGCTGCTATTCTTCTAGGGAAAAATAGAACTGACTTTGCCAAAAACACCATCGCTCCTGTAAAAGTAGAAATAACAAATGCATCTAAAATGTCTATTTTAGATAAAAAAATAGATACAAAAATTTACACTTCTTACTCTGGATATCCAGGAGGACTTATTGAAAGAAAAATGAGTAAAGTGATTACAGATAAAGGTTTTGGTGATGCTTTGAAAAGAGCTATTTACAGAATGATTCCTGGGAATAGATTGCGAGCAAAAATAATGTTAAATTTAAAAATTAGCGAATAAATATATTTATGAGTGAAATAAAAACTGAAAAGGTAAGCAAAAGATACATTGAAACCGTTGGAAGAAGAAAAACCTCCATTGCCAGAGTTAGAATTACTCCATCCACAAAGAGTTCTTTTACTGTAAACGGAAAGACACTCGATGAATTTTTCAAGACAGAAAAATTAAAAATGATAGGTACAGAAGCAATCAAAAAATTCCCATTGACTTCCGATTTTACAATTACAGCAAAGATTATAGGTGGAGGATCAAATTCTCAGGCTGAAGCTTTGAGACACGGTCTTGCAAGAGCTATCATTATATATGATGCTACTATGAGAAAAGATCTCAAGAAAGCCGGTTTTCTAAAAAGAGACCCTCGCTCAAAAGAAAGAAGAAAATTCGGTTTGAAGAAAGCAAGAAAAGCCCCACAGTGGTCAAAAAGATAATATAAGGTATTATCCTTGTGTTCAGGTATTCTCATTCTCACCTTACTAGTCGGAATAAAAAACACTGACATTTTTTGTCTGGATATTTTTAAATAAATATTTTTGAATTTAAATATTAATATGCTAAAATAAATATAATTAATATGAATAAAGAAGATAAAGACAAAAACGATATTGTTTATGATGAAAAAGCCTTAAAAGACGGATCAAATGTTCGTGACATTGATTCTGATGTGATTTCTGACGAGGGAGATGAATCCACAGAAAATCTTGTAAAAAAACTTCGAGAAAAACTTAAGATTTGTGAAAAGGAAAAGCAAGAATACATGAATGGTTGGCAAAGAGAGCGAGCTGATTTTATTAACTTCAAAAAACGTTCCGAGGAAGAAAAGAAAGAATACATAAAGTTTGCAAACGAAAATCTGCTCGAAGAAATGCTTACTGTTCTTGAAAGTTTCGATATGGCATTTATGAACAAAGAGCAATGGAACTCTGTCCCAGAAAATTGGCGAATAGGAGTAGAATACATTCATTCTCAATTAGTCAAAATTTTAGAAGAGAATGGTCTAAAGGAATTTATACCAAAAGTCGGCGATACATTTAACCCGACACTCCATATCGCTGAAGAAACAATTTCTACAGAAAAAAAAGAAGAAGACAATATTATTTTATCTGTAAAAAAGAAAGGATATATGATGAATGGAAAAATTATTATTGCCCCAAAAGTTTCTGTTGGAGAACTAAAAAATTGAAGTCAAAAATATTTTTTTGACTTTTACAAAATTGTGTTATAATAGCTGTATGTTATCCATACAAAGACAAATAAAATATTTTTCAAGAGTGATGACAATGCCAAACGGCTTATCTGCTTTGGTTTATTTTGAATTGATAGAAAGAAATGGCAACCTTATCGCAAAAGCTGTTCGTTTCGAGGAGATACAGTCTGAAATACAAAAATATGAAATTATTGCTTTACCAGTTTTTCACGAAAGCTTCTCATTTAAACCACTTATTAAATCACCGTTTTCTTATTTAACTTTTTTTGCAAAAGATTTACTATTTTTTACTAGTCAAAGGACTAGAGCTCCATCTATTATCTAACATCTCTGTTGTTGCAATTGCAAAGAATGAAGCAATCCAGATTTTTGTAATGTTTTAGATTGTTTATTCGGAATATCTCCTTCGCAAATACGGATGATTCTGGATCCCCGCATTCACGAGGATGACAGAGAAGAAGTGTCACTTAGACATAACATGTCTAAGTGACGAATATCAAGACTTAGTCTTGATAAAAGAATGACAGAGGAAAGAATTTATTAAATATTAATTAAAAAATAAATATGAGTAAAGTAATAGGAATAGATCTTGGAACTACATTTTCCGCCGTCGCAGTGATGGAGGGGAATTCACCAAAGATCATTGAAAATGCAGAAGGTGCGAGAACTACGCCTTCTATCGTAGCCACTTCAAAGACTGGTGAGCGACTAGCAGGACTCCTTGCAAGACGACAGGCAGTTACAAATCCAAAAAGTACTGTCTTTCAAGTCAAAAGATTTATGGGACACCTTTTTGATGACGCTGGAGTTCAAAAAGATAAAACATCTGTTGGCTTCGATGTACTCAAATCAGCAAACGGTGGAGTTGAACTCGCAATGGGAGGTAAAAATTATAGACCAGAAGAGGTTTCTGCTATGATTTTGCAAAAGTTGAAAAATGATTCAGAAGCAAGACTTGGAGAAAAGATTACTGATGCAGTTATTACAGTGCCCGCCTACTTCAACGATTCACAAAGGCAAGCTACAAAGGACGCAGGACAGATTGCAGGTCTAAATGTTTTGAGGATTATAAACGAGCCGACAGCCGCAGCTCTTGCATACGGACTAAATAAAAATAAAAACGAGAAGATTGCAGTTTACGACTTTGGAGGTGGAACATTTGATATTTCCATTCTTGAAGTTGGAGACAGTGTAGTAGAAGTAAAATCAACAGACGGAGATAGCCACCTTGGTGGTCGTGATATTGATAAAAGAATTGTGGATTGGCTTGCCGAACAATTTCAAAAAGAAAATGGAATTGATGTTAGGAAAGACCCACTTGCACTTCAGCGCCTAGATGAATCTGCTGAAAAAGCAAAAATTGAACTTTCAACTGCGATGGAAACAGAAGTAAATATTCCATTCATTACATCAGGAAGCGATGGACCAAAACACTTGCTTATCAAATTTACTAGAGCAAATTTAGAAAATCTCGTGAAGGATTTAATTGACCGTTCAATGGAAATTACAAAAAGAGCGATGGACGCTTCACCATTTAAGGTTGGCGAATTAAATGAAATCATAATGGTCGGAGGACAAACCAGAATGCCTGCAATTCTAAAAGCAGTGAAAGAATATTTTGGTAAAGAGCCTAACCTTTCTGTTAATCCTGATGAAGTGGTAGCTCTCGGAGCCGCTGTGCAAGGAGGAATTCTTCGTGGGGATGTGAAAGATGTTCTTTTGCTAGATGTTATTCCACTATCACTCGGTATTGAAACAATGGGTGGGGTTGCGACACATCTCATAGAAAAAAATACTACAATTCCTACATCAAAAAGTCAGATTTTTTCTACCGCAGTCGACAATCAAACATCTGTGGAAATTCATATTGTTCAAGGCGAAAGATCAATGGCAAGCGATAATAAGAGTTTAGGTAAATTTATCTTGGACGGTATTCCACCATCACCTAGGGGTATGCCACAAGTAGAAGTAGGTTTTGATGTCGATGCAAACGGTATATTAAATGTGAAAGCAAAGGATAAGGCCACTGGAAAAGAGCAGTCTATCAGAATTGAGGCAAAGTCCGGACTTACTGATGAGGATATAAAGAAAATGCAAGCTGATGCTGTCGCTCACGAGGTTGATGATAAAAAGAAGAAAGAAGAAGTGGAAATAAAAAATATTGCAGAGCAAATGGTTTACACTGCCGAAAAAGCAGTAAAAGATAATGGTTCAAAAATTCCACCCGAAATTGTAAAAGGTGTAGAGGATAAAATTGCGGATGTTAAAAAAGCAAAAGAGGGGACTGACATTCTTTCAATCAAAAATGCCACCGATGCTCTCTCAACTGAAATGCAAAAAATAGGCGAAGCAATGGCAAAAGCCCAGAAAGAAAATCCACAAGGCCAGACTGAACCAAAAAAAGAAGGTGGAGAAAATGTAAAGGATGCTGACTTCAAGGAAAAGGGTGCGGAAGATAAGAAATAGAGACTCGCTTGGGTTTGTCGTTGTGGAACACAAAAATCTGTTACTATAGACTTTCTCTGTACGGCTCCAATCGCACCTTACAAGTTTCCATAAAGACAAAATATCACTCACTAACAATTAATCAATGAATAAAGATTATTACAAAACATTAGGAGTTAATAAAAATGCCTCGAAAGACGACATAAAAAAGGCATTTTATAAACTTGCTCATGAACATCATCCTGATAAAGCGGGAGGAAATGAAGCTAAGTTTAAAGAAGTAAGCGAAGCTTACAATGTCCTTTCCAATGATCAAAAACGCTCCCAGTATGACAATTTTGGAAGTGGTTATTCTGGTGGAAACGCTGGCGGACAATATCAAGGTCAAGGTGGCTTTGGTGGATTCAATGGTGCAGAGGGTTTTGACTTTAGCGGTTTTCAGAACGGTCAAGGATTTGAATTTGACCTGGGTGATATCTTTGGAGACTTTTTTGGTGGTGGGAGTAGGGGTCGCACAAAAACAAAGAAAGGTAGAGATATTTCTGTGGATTTAAATCTTACCTTTGCCGAATCAATTTTTGGTGTGAAAAAAACAATCTTTATTACCAAAAGTTCAAAATGTTCTGAATGCAGTGGAAATGGTTCTAAAAAAGGAACCGATCAAGTCAACTGTAGAGCTTGTGATGGTAGAGGAAAAATAAAAGAAGTAAAGAGGTCAATTTTTGGAACTTTTGCTACAGAAAGAGTATGTGATGAATGTCAGGGTTCTGGAAAAGTACCAAAAGAAAAATGTGTCAAGTGTCATGGTCACGGTGTCTTGCAAAAAGAAGAAGAAATTGAGGTAAATATTCCGGCAGATGTAAATAGTGGGGAATCAATCAGACTCTCTGGCGCAGGAGAATCTGTGAAAGGAGGAACTCCAGGTGATCTCTACATTAAACTCCATATTGAAAAGAGTAATCTTTTTGAGAAAGATGGAAAAAATCTTATTACGGAACTCAATATAAAAATGACAGATGCTGTACTTGGTGGAAATTATAAAATGGCTACACTTGACGGAGAAATTGAACTCAAAATTCCAGAAGGAACAAATCCCGAAGATGTTCTTCGAATCCGTGGCAAAGGTGTGCCAAAAGGAAATGGCGATAGGGGAGACATACTTGTAAATATTAAAGTCAAAACCCCTAGTCGACTTTCCGGCAAAGCCAAAAAGATTTTTGAGGATTTAAGGAAGGAAGGAATCTAGGAATACAAAAACAAACGGCCCCACGAAATCAAATTTCGTGGGGCCGTTTGTTTTTGTATTATTTTTTGTTATTATAGAGAAATGCTAAACAAAAAAATACTTTTATCAGGCGTACAACCCACTGGCCGAGTGCATATCGGAAATTATTTTGGTGCGATGAAACAGTTTTTGGATTTGCAGGATAAGTTTGAAAGCTACATTTTTATTGCCGATTATCATGCGATGACGACAGTGCAAAACAAGGAAGAGCTTTCGCAGAAAATTATTGAAGTTGCACTGGACTATTTTGCCATCGGTCTTGATCCAAAAAAAGTGTGCCTTTTCAAACAGTCAGACGTCCCACAAGTCACTGAATTAGCTTGGATGTTCAATTGCATAACTACTGTTCCTTACCTCATGCGTGCACACGCCTTCAAAGATGCCGAAGCAAAAAACAAAGAAATAAATGTCGGACTTTTTGACTATCCAATTCTGATGGCCTCCGATATTTTGATGCAAGACGCAGATGTCGTGCCCGTCGGTCAGGATCAGAAACAACATGTAGAATATGCTCGCGACACAGCACAAAAGTTCAACAGAATTTTTGGTGATACATTTAGAATTCCTGAACCATATATTCTTCCAGGCGTTGAAACAGTTCCCGGAACAGACGGAAAAAAAATGAGCAAAAGTCATGGAAATGTAATTCCACTTTTTGCCACAGATGAAGAAATAAAAAAAGCCGTGATGAGTATTGCGACTGATTCAAAGGGTGTGGACGAGTCAAAAAATCCAGACGAATGCAATGTATTTCAAATCCACAAATTGCTTTTAGAAGGTCAAAAATTGGCCGATTTGAGAGCTAAATACGAGAAAGGTGGAATGGGCTACAAAGAGGCAAAAGAGCTTCTGATAGCCGATTTAAAGGCTTTCATAGGCCCTATGAGGGATAGGAGGGAAGCTCTGGCTAAAGACCTGGGCTCTGTATTAGAAATACTCAAAAAAGGAGGCGAAAAAGCTCGTTCTCGAGCTGAAGCTAAAATGAAGGAAGTGAGAGAGAAAGTTGGAGTAAATGTCTATGATGGTCTAATATGTCCAGATAGTTAGGTTCGTGCTTGCGGTCATTCTCATCAAAAATACGGAAGTGTTATTGATAAGAGGATACAGAAAGTATGGAAATGATCACCGAGTGGCGTGACTATATTTTTTCTAGTGGCTTAGGTCACTACCCCTTTTTGTTAATATAATATATAATTGAATGTATGATTTTTTCAATAAAGACTGCTAAAAATAATATCATAGAAGAAGCGTGTCGGGTATCAATGAATGAATTAAACGACTTCTTTGGTATAAATTGGGTAGAAAACACCCCGAATATTTTTATAGTTCCGAACCGAGAAGAGTTTGATAATTTGCTTGGGCGTAAAACTGAGGATTGGCTAATAGGCTACGGAGTCAATAAAAGCATATACGTATTAAATAAGATAAATTTTGAAAAAAATAGCAATCATCAATATTCAAACTCAAAATATCAGCAACTTATAAAACACGAATTATGCCATCTTTTTCAGGAAGCTATATCTAGATATTTATGTCCGATATGGTTAAGTGAAGGACTGGCTGTATACCTTTCAGAGGAAATTAAAGATAATAATGGAGAATTTTCATCGTTTCTGCATAGCTATTTTACTGTAGAAAAATCATCTTATGATGAAGGAGGTTATTTTGTTAAATTTTTAATACAGAAATTTGGCAAAGAAAAGTTTATACAATTTTTATATAGAATTAATAAATTGAATTATATAACAAGTGACGATAAAAACTTAATCAAAAATCAGGAAAATTTTAGAAAAAATTTCAATAGTTTATTCAAGAAAGTTTTTAAATTCGATTTAACTTATAAAAAAATCAATGGACAATATATTGATTTTTATAAAGTTACTTAATAGATATTATATGTAATCAAAACCTGCAATAATTAATTAAAAGAAAATGGAAAAAGTAAGAGAAGCAGTAGGTGTGAAGATTATTTAAAATTATTTTTTGTTATTATAAAGTAATGTCAAATAAAAAAACAGAAACTAGGAGTGCTATTAGAAATTTTTGGTATTTCAGCAAATTATCCTTCAGAGAATCACCTTGGGCTTTTGGAATACTTATTGTTTCAACAGCTTTAGATGGTATTTTGCCAGTTATTTCTTCAAAATTCTTTGGTAAATTAATAGATGAAATAGTGAAAGCAATTCAAATTAAAAGCGACTCAACAATCTGGTTAGCTTTGATTACTTATATAGTAATCAGAACCATACCACCAATCATTGATACCATCAGGAATATGTCCTTTCGTTTTTGGTATTTAAAATTTAGTAATTCACTTGAAATTTTTTTACTGGGCAAAAGAGGAGCTTTTGATGTAGCTCATATAGAAGACCCTGTTTTTCAGGACAAGCAGATGCGAGCCTTTAATAATGGAAATTCACCAATCCTAAACATGGTTGAAATGGGAGTAAGCAATATTAATAGTATTTTTCTTATTATTACTGCTTCCATTGCAATAATTTTTATTGACTGGAAAATATTTTTTATTATTTTAGCTTTTTCTATCCCATCATTTATTGTAGAATCAAAATATGGCCAAAGGCTTTGGTTTGTCGGCCAAGAAAATAGCAGGGAGAATAGGGAATATCAGCATTTGAGACAATTTTTTACTTCAAAATATTATCTTATAGAGGCAAAACTTCTAAGTATCCAGGATAATTTTTTAAACATAATCAGAAACACACTAGAGAAGTTCACCCAAAAACAAACTTCTGAAGAAAAGAAAATTACTAAAAACCGTATTCTGACCGAAATACTATCTGCGGTTGGTATTTTGATTTCAATCTTATTAGCTATAAAGGGTTCTACATCCGGAGCTATCAGCGTGGGTTCTATTGTTTTCCTTTTTAGCATAGTTGGCAGTTTGGAATCAGCTATATCAAAATTACTGATTAGTAGTGCCAAAATAAGCGAGAGAAATTTATATGTTAGTGATATTTTAGATATAATTGAAACCAAGCCTGCAATTCATAATTCTAAAAATCCACTAATCATTACAAATTCGACTCCGGAAATTGAATTTAAGAATATCTACTTTAAATATCCCGGAAAAGATAATTGGATTCTCGAAAATGTCTCATTTAAAATAGTACCTGGACAAAAAATTGGGCTGGTAGGACATAATGGAGCCGGAAAAACAACAATAGTGAGATTGCTTCTTAGAATACATGACCCTAGCAAGGGAGAAATTCTAATAAATGGAATAAACTTAAAAAATCTTGATTTAAAAGATTGGTGGGAGAAAATTGCTGTTTTACCTCAGGATTTTTCTGCTTTTCATTTTGCCGCCAAGGAAACTATTGCTTATGGAAATATAAATAATAAATTTGATATGGATTTAGTAAAAGAGTCAGCCAAACTAAGCACCTCTGATGATTTTATCGAAAGATGGAAAAACAATTATGATACCACTATTGGAGTAGAATTTGGCGGAGAGGAGCTATCAAAAGGGGAAAGGCAAAAAATGGCTTTAGCTAGAATATTTTATAGAAATTCAAATTTTACAATCCTTGATGAGCCCACAGCTTCTGTGGATGCCGCTTCAGCTTCAAAAATATTTGAAAATATAAGAAAAATGCCTGAAGAAAAATCAGCTTTGCTCATATCACATAACTTTGCAACAATCAAATTAGCTGATAGAATTATTCTTATAGAACACGGCAAGATACTTGAGGAGGGAACACACACCGAATTAATGAAATTAAACGGAACTTATGCCTGCTTATATAAACAACAAGAAAAAGATTTTACTTGCTAAATTTACGAATTGACAGAAAAATAGATATAGTGTATACTTGCAAAGTAAATGAGTCTCTAGATTATGTAATGGAAGCGGGGAATTGTTTATACACTACTTTATAATTAGCCCCGTTCAAGGTTTAAAGAGTTTTAATTAAAAAATAACAACGGAATTCGCGTAGTTTTTACGCTTTAATAAAATGTTTAGAAGCAATTCAAATGGTCCGCGAAAATCGGGCACGCCTGCGCATGTAGGCTCAAATAGATTTGGAAATAGCCACAGAAGTGGCGGTTTTCAAGGTTGTAGAAGTGGAGGATTCCGAGGAGGATCTCGCGGTGGAGGAAATAGAGGGAAAACAGAAAATATAAATTTTTCTAAATTTATAAATAAAGTTCAAGTGACCGAAGAAGCTGTAATTTTTAAGCCCGAACACACATTCGCTGATTTTAAAGTTGTTGATGAAATAAAGGATTCTATTAGAAATAAAGGTTATATATTACCAACTCCAATTCAAGATAGAACAATCCCTCAAATACTTATGGGAAATGATTTAGTCGGTGTCGCAAACACCGGTACAGGAAAAACTGCCGCTTTTCTTATTCCTCTTATAAATAAAATATTATTGAATAGAAAAGAACAGGTGATGATCATTGTGCCTACTCGCGAACTCGCTATTCAAATAGATGACGAACTTAGACTATTTACTAAAAATATGAAAATATTTTCTGTTTGTTGCGTGGGTGGTGCACCGATAGGAAGACAAATTTCACAATTGAGATATCAATACAATTTCATAATTGGAACTCCAGGAAGAATCAAAGACCTTATTGACCGCAAGATGATTTTCCTCAATGAATTTAAAAGTCTTGTTCTCGATGAAGCGGATAGAATGCTTGATATGGGATTTGTCCATGATATGCGAGCGATAATGAAAGGAATGCCAAAGGAAAGACACACGCTTTTCTTTTCAGCTACTATTTCCCCAGACATTGAAAAATTGATTGCAGAATTTTTGAAAAATCCGATTAGGATTTCCATCAAAACTCAAGATGTTTCAAAAAATATTGAACAAGATGTTGTACATATTAAAAGAGGTGAAAATAAAACTGATATTCTTTGCGGATTGCTTGGCAATAAAGAACTTAGTAAGGTTTTGATTTTCGGACGCACCAAACATGGCGTAGAAAAACTTTCTAAAATTCTTTGTCAAAAAGGTTTTAAAGCCGAGTCTATACACGGAGACAAAACTCACGGTAGTAGACAGCAAGCACTCAGACTTTTCAAAGACAATCATTCTCAAATTCTCGTGGCAACCGATGTAGCTGCTCGCGGTCTTGATATTGCAGATATTAGTCATGTCATCAACTACGATATTCCTGCTACAAACGACGACTATGTGCATCGTATTGGTAGAACAGGCCGTGGTACTAAGAAAGGAAAGGCGATTACTTTTGTTGAGTAAAAAGCTCGCTCTTATTACAATTTTAAAAATTTCTCGGGGTCCTGTCGACCTATTCCATTTGAAATACGCACATAATTTTCTGCTGAAAATTTGTTATTCCTTACAGGAACAGTACACCTTTCACATTTTGAATACAAAATGTTCAAGGTCTTTCATTTGGGTCCCTACCCAAATTTCAACTCGGCCCGTCGGCCTGCGTAATGTATTTCAAAAGGAACAGGATCGCCACCCCTAACAAAATTTTTAAAATTGTAATACTCGCTCGTAAACAGATTTACTACGCTAACTCGTTCAGAAGCCAGAACTTAACTCACTTGCAGTCAGGAATTTGCATATTTTTATGCAAGTTGTATTATGTAAACACTAGCTAAGAAACCGATAACACGGTGGAGCTTGGGGAAGAAAGTCGAGAGGCAAGTAGAACCCTATAATGAGTAAAAAGTGAGGTGGCACCGCGAACTCGTTCGCCCTCGCAAAAATCAAAAGATTTGTTTTGATTTTTGCGAGGGCGATTTTTGAATAAAATTATATGACAAACAAAAAAGAAAATTCAATAATCATATACGAGGACAAGAAAACTGGAATTAAACTAGAAACTCATCTAAAAAATGAGAGTGTTTGGCTTACACAAGAACAAATAGCTTTGGTATTCGGAACAAGAAGACCCGCCATTACAAAACACCTAAATAATATATTTAATAATAAAGAGCTTGAAGAAAAATCAGTATGTTCCATTTTGGAACATACTGCTAAAGATAATAAGAACTATAGGGTTAAATTCTACAATCTAGATGCAATTATTTCTATCGGTTATCGAGTAAATTCTCAAAAAGCTACCAATTTCCGTATCTGGGCAACGAATGTATTGAGAAAACACATTGTTGAAGACTATACTATAAATGAAAATCGCCTATTAGAAGCAAACAACAAATTTAAAGAATTACAAAACGCAATTTCATTTATTCAAGAAAATTCCAAAAAGAAAGCCCTCTCTGGACAGACTGAGGAAATTTTGAGTTTGTTGTCTAGCTATTCTAAAACTTTAACCTTAATTTAATAGCTTAATAAATATATGTCAATCAAACCAATTTGTAATAAATGTAAGGAAGAGCTAAAAGAATTTGGTGGAATACTTTTAAGTCCTCCAAATAATAAAGATGAAGTCAAAAAATATCATCTGTATAAAAAATGTTTTGAAGAAATAGAGTCGAAATTAAAAAAAATAATTAAATAAAAAATATGCAAAGAACATATATAAAAGATTTGAAAGAAAAGGTAGGCGAAGAGGTGCTCGTGAAAGGTTGGATAGATGTGAGACGAGATCACGGTAAGCTTATTTTTATTGATCTTCGCGATATGTCTGGGAAAGTACAGATGGTTGCCTTGCCTAGTCACAAAGAGGCCCATGAGATAGCCAATACTGTTCGTTCTGAATGGGTTGTAGAAGTTACTGGTAAAGTAAATGATCGTCCAGAAAGAATGATCAATAAAGATGAGACAAACGGAACTGTTGAAATAGAGATGCTTTCTCTTTCTGTTTTGAATGAGGCTATAACACCAGTTATAGATGTTCGTTCAGATGGATTAGAAATAGGAGAAGAGGCTCGTTTAAAAAATAGATATTTGGATTTGAGAAGACCAAGACTTCAGAAAAATATAAGAAATAGAAGTAAAGTGATGACACTTGTAAGAACCTTATTTGAAAAGGAGGGTTTTTGTGAAATTGAAACTCCAACTCTTACAAAAGCAACCGCAGAAGGCTCAAGAGATTTTATCGTACCTTCAAGACTTGAACAAGGTAGCTTTTATGCACTTCCACAATCTCCACAACAATATAAGCAACTTTTGATGGCAGCAGGTTTTGAAAAATATTTTCAAATAGTAAGATGTTACAGAGATGAAGATTCACGAGGTGACAGACAACCAGAATTTACTCAAATGGACTTGGAAATGAGTTTTGTAAAAGAAGAAGATGTAATGGCAGTAAATGAAAAAGTTATAATTGAATTTGTACAAAAACTTTATCCTCACAAAAAGATCCAAGAAATTCCTTTCCCAAAAATATCTTACAAGGATGTTATGGAGAAGTATGGAACAGATAAGCCAGACTTAAGAGCTGACAAAGAAGACAAAGATCTTTTGGCTTTTGCTTGGATTGTAGATTTCCCAATGTTTGAAAAAACAGAAGAAGGAAAGTGGACATTCACTCACAACCCTTTCTCTGCAGTAAAGTCTGAATCAATTAATGATTTGATGGCGAAGACAAACATAGAAAAGATTATGGCTGCACAGTATGACCTTGCGTTAAATGGAAACGAAGCTGCTGGAGGAGGTTTGAGAAATCATAGACCAGAAGCTTTAAGAAAAGTTCTTGAAATTATGGACTTTAGTGATGAAAAAATTCAAAGAGAATATGGTCATATGTTGAGTGCTTTTGAGACAGGTGTTCCACCACATGGAGGTATTGCATGGGGACTTGATAGATTTATGATGATACTTGAGAATGAACCAAACCTAAGGGAGGTTATCGCTTTTGCAAAAAATGGTGAAGGAAAAGATCTTATGATAGAAGCTCCTGGTCCAGTTTCTGCTGAGCAACTAAGAGATTTGAGAATTGAGATTAAACAAAAGAAATCATAAAAACATGAAAGACTGTATTTTTTGCAAAATAATAAAAGGAGAGTTACCAAAGGTAACACTATGTGAAGATAAAAAACACATAGCAATAATGGATCTTAACCCAAATACAGAGGGTGTGACTTTAGTTTTAACTAAAAAACATTTTGATAGTGATACAACGGATATGCCAGATAAAGAATACTCTGAATTGATGTTGTATGTAAAAAAGGTTGTCAAAATGCTTGAAAAAGGCTTGCATGTTAAAAGGGTAGCAATAGTCGCGGAAGGTCTTGGAGTAAACCATGTTCACATCAAACTTTATCCAATTCATGGATTAGAAGAAAAGTTTGTTGAGATGTGGCCAAAAGAAAAAATTTATTTTGACAGATATGATGGTTATATTTCTACACAACTTGGTCCTGAACTTTCGCTAGAAAAAAGACAGGAAGTTGCTGATAAAATATTAAAAAATCAATAAATGCCAGAAAATTCTTTTAAAATCAAAACTGAAGTTTTTGAAGGTCCGCTTGACCTCCTGCTTTCTCTTATTGAAAAAAGAAAACTTTTGATAAACGACATTGCACTTGCGAAAGTGGCTGATGATTATATTGTTTATTTGCAGAGCCAGGAAAATTTCCCCATGAAAGATACTGCAAATTTTCTCGTTGTCGCTACAACACTACTTCTGATCAAGTCCAGATCCCTTTTGCCCGGACTATATATTACAGAAGAAGAACAGCAAGATATAAATGAGCTTGAAGCACGACTAAAAATATATAAAAGGATAAAAGAATTAAGTGTAAATATAAAAAATCTTTTCGGAAAGAAAATTATTTTTCTACCCGAGCAAAGGAAATTTGAACCTATCTTTTCTCCAGATGAAAGTATGACAAAAGAAGGTCTTTTTCTTGCAATGAAGGAAATAATCAAGAATTTACCTAAGGCGAGCTTCGTGCCAAAGCTCAGGGTTGCAAGAGTGATAAGCTTGGAGGAAGTAATAGAAAATTTATCTAAAAGAGTTCAAAGTTGCCTGAAAATGAGCTTCAAGGATTTTTCAAGAATGGGAAAGGTCGAAAAAGTTGATGTAATAGTAAGCTTTCTCGCAATGCTAGAACTCGTAAAAAGAGGTATAATAAATGCCAATCAAGAAAAAGATTTTTCTGATATACAAATGGAAAATAAAAATTTAAACACACCAATTTATGGATAATGATTTAGAAAAAAAAATAGAAGCGGTCCTTTTTTGGAAAGGTGAACCAATGAAAATTAAGAAGCTTGAACAGATTTTTGCAAAAAATGAAGAAGAAATTTTGACTGGTTTAAAATCCTTAGAAATAAAAATCGCCGATAGGGGAATAGTGTTAATTTTTAAAGATGATGAAGTCGCTCTTGGAACATCTCAGGACTCCTCGGAAATTATCGAGAAATTAAGAAAAGAAGAGCTTGTGAAAGACCTTGGAAAGGCCGGGCTTGAAACACTATCTATCGTCATATATATGGGACCAATATCCCGAGCCGAAATAGACCTTATAAGAGGAGTGCAATCCAGCTTTATTTTGAGAAATCTCACTGTTCGTGGACTTGTGGAAAAAATCTCAAACCCAAAAGATCAGAGAAGTTTCCTTTATAGACCGACATTTGACCTCATTTCATTTTTAGGAATTTCAAAAATAGAAGATATGCCAGAATTTTTACAAGCAAAAGAAGAAATTGAAAAATTTAAAAATGTTCAAAAAGAAACAGAAAATAATGGAGAACCAGAAAAAATAAACTCTATCAAATCAGAAATTGATAATAATACAAACATAGTAAATGAATAAAAAAGGAATTACAAAATTAACTATTATTTTTTTGTTTGCATGCATCGTACTCGGTGCAGTTTTTATTATATTTAAATATAACGATTCAGAGATAATAAAAATAGTAGAAAAAAAAGAGATATTTTATCCCATACAAAAACAAACGATTGAAAGTTTAAGTTTAATTTCTACTACAACTTCTTATTTTTCTGTATTTATTGGAAAAAATGGAAACAGCAAAATTCTTACAGGAAGATTTGAAAATACTAGAAAAAGAATTGCAAGTATTACCAAGCTTATATCAGCAATGGTAATAAAAGACATTTTGAAGGATGATGACATTATTACAATAAGTAGGGGTAACCTTTCTGATGCTGCAAATTTTGGAAATTTTAAGGAAAAAGAAGAATTTTTTGCAAAAGATTTGATCAAGGCAGTACTTGTACCGTCCGATAATGTAGCCGTGAGAGCATTTGCTGAAAAAGTAGGGAAAGAAGATTTTGCTTCACTTATGAACAGAAAAGCTTTACAAATAGGTATGAATGATTCATTTTTTTCCAATCCTTCCGGGTTGGACTACCAGCCATATGAATTTAATTTTAATTATAGTACGCCGGAAGATGTAGCTCTCGCAATTCTTTTTATAAAAAATAATTATCCTGATCTTTTGTCAATAATGTCAAAAGAAAAAGTAAATGTTTGTAATACTTCCGGAAACAATTGTAGAGAACTTCTTTCTACTGATAAACTTTTAAATTCTCCCGATTTTCCCTACAAAATAATTGGTGCAAAAACAGGTGATACTCTTCGTGCTCAGAAAAACCTAGCAATGATTATAGAAGCACCAGAAAGCAAAGGAATAATTATAAATGTCATTCTCGACTCATCAGCTCATTTTGCTGATATGACAACACTCACAAACTGGGTGATAAATTCATATAATTGGAAATAGAAAACCAATGTATTTCAAAAGGAATAGGATTGCCACCCCTAGCAAAATTTTTGGCTTTTGGTTTTCTATTTAGTTTGCTATAATCACTCCATGATATCTTTAGAATTACTGAAAATTTTTTTGCCATCCATCATGGCTTTTTTCATAGGTATTTTTTCGGCATCGATTTTATCTGACTTTCTTTACAAAAACAAAATGTGGAAAAAGAAAGCCAAAACAATAGCTCTTGATGGCTCAGGAACACCTATTTTCAATCAAATGCACGCCGAAAGAGAAACAAACACTCCCAGGATGGGCGGAGTTTTGATTTGGATTTCCATTATTGTCACGACTATTATATTTTGGTTACTCGCTCATACTTTTGATTTTGCAGGTAAAATTGACTTTCTCAGCCGAAGTCAAACATGGATTCCAATCGGCGTTTTACTTCTCGGTGCAATCATCGGCCTCGTGGATGACTACCTTGAAATACAAGGTAGGGGGGGAAATCTTGCAGGAGGACTTTCATTAAGAAAAAGACTCCTACTTGTTTCAATAATCGCATTTTTTGTTTCTCTTTGGTTTTATTTTAAACTTAGTGTTTCTTCCATCGGAATGCCATTTGGATTTCCAAACCTTGAGCTAGGATGGCTTTTTATTCCTTTCTTTATCATCGTAATGATAGCTATTTATTCTGGAGGAGTTATCGACGGTATAGATGGACTTTCTGGAGGAATATTTGCATCTATTTTTTCCGGATATGCTGTCATCGCGTTTATCCAAAATCAAATAGATATTTCTGCTCTATGTGCTGTCATCGTCGGAGGTATACTTGCATTTCTTTGGTTCAATATCCCGCCGGCTAGATTTTATATGTCTGAAACTGGAAGTATGTCTCTCACAATAACTCTGGTTGTCATCGCTTTTATGACAGACGTTGTGGGAGATGGGCATGGAGTAGTGGCACTTCCCATTATTGCACTTCCTCTTCTCATTACTAGTGCTTCTGTCATTATACAACTTCTTTCCAAAAAATTTCGTGGTAAAAAAGTTTTTCTCGTGGCGCCTCTACATCATCATTTCGAGGCTATCGGCTGGCCAGCAAGTAAAGTAACCATGAGATACTGGATTGTCGGAATTATTTTTACACTTTTTGGAGTAATATTTGCGCTTTTATAAAACTTGTCCCGTTAGAAATTCATGCCTAATATAAAAAAATGTAATGTTAATATATGTTGAACAAAATAAAGGTCAATATCATGTAAATACCTTAAATTTCTAATTGAGATGGAAAGAGAAAAAGTTGATAAATTTTTTCTTGGAATATTTGTTGCACTATTAGCGCTTGGAGTTTTGGCATTTTTTTCTGCTTCAATGGGAATATACTCGAGTGATCCTAATAAGTTTACTCGCTTAGCTTTTAGTCAAATTTTCTTTGGGCTTATTTCTGGAACCATCGCTTGCTTCATCACTTCAAAAATTAATTATAAATATTGGAGAAAGTATGCATTACCTATTTTTATTCTCTCAGTAATTTTTGCTTGTTTAGTATTTATTCCTGGCATAGGTCAATCCATAAATGGGGCAAGAAGATGGATAGATATTTTTGGCTTTTCAATACAACCAATAGAATTTTTCAAAATTGGTATTTTAATTTTTTGGGCAACATGGCTTTCTTTTGTAAAAGACAAAATTTCAAGTATCAAATACGGTCTTCTTCCATTTGTAGTTTTGACTGCAATTGTCGGAACGATAGCCCTTTTGCAACCAGACACAGATGGTTTTATCCTGATTATCGGAACTGCTTTTCTTATGTATGTTATCGCAGGGATTAAAATTAAAGATTTTATAATTCTCCTTTTCTTGGGTATGATTTTTATTGCGGGTTTTATTTATACAAAACCGTATTTGAGAGATAGAATTTCGACATTTTTGCATCCGAAAGAAAATAGTCAAACCACAGGATATCAAGTCCAGCAATCTCTCATAGCAATAGGTTCTGGACAAATAACAGGTAGGGGATTTGGCCAAAGTATACAAAAGTTTAAATATCTTCCAGAATCAATCAGCGATTCTATATTTGCCGTGTATGCCGAAGAATTTGGTTTTATAGGAACCTTTATTCTTATTCTTTTATTTATATTATTTGCGTTTAGAGGATTAAAAATTTCCCTAAATTCAAAAGATTATTTTAGTGGACTTTTATCGTTTGGTATTGTTATACTAATAATATCACAATCATTTGTGAATATTGGGTCAATGACCGGTATCATACCGCTTTCTGGTCTGCCACTTACTTTTTTTAGTCACGGAAGCTCGGCAATGATTGCTTCAATGATAATGGTCGGAATAGTCCTAAACATATCAAAATTTAAAAAACGAATAAATTAAAATGAAAATATTATTAACAGGAGGAGGTTCGGGGGGACATTTTTATCCACTTATTGCAGTGGCGGAGGAGATCAATGCTGTTGTCAAAGAAGAAAATCTTATCGAAGCAGAAATATTTTTTATATCTGATTCTCCGTATGATGCGGAGGCACTCGCACAAAATAATATTATTTTTATTCAAAATCCAGCTGGAAAAATAAGAAGATATTTTTCTATACTGAATTTTTTTGATTTTTTTAAAACTATATGGGGAACGATTTCTTGCATTATAAAAGTGTTTAACTTATATCCAGATGTCATCTTTAGTAAAGGTGCAGGTGCAAGTTTTCCTGTCCTGTTTTCAGCTAAAATTCTAAGAATCCCTTTAGTCATACATGAGTCAGATAGTGTCCCAGGCAAAACCAATCTTTGGGCTGGTAAATTTGCAAAAAAAATTGCGATTTCATATCCAGAAACAGCAAAATATTTTGATAAAACAAAAACCGCCTACACTGGAAATCCAATAAGAGAAAGTATCCAAAATGTATCAGTCGCAGGTTCGAGAGAAATCCTTGGACTCACAGAAAAAATACCGACAATCTTAGTACTAGGGGGATCCCTCGGAGCACAGATCATAAATGATGCAATCATACAAATTTTACCAAAACTTGTAGAAAAATATTATGTTATTCACCAAACAGGTAAATCAAATATTAGTGAAGTCATAAAAATAACTGATGTTATTCTTACCGATTCAAAATTCAAGGATAGGTACCGACCATTTGATTATCTGAATGATTTAAATTTAAGTGTTGCATCGAGCTCATCAAACTTGATTATTTCTAGAGCCGGTTCAACCATATTTGAAATAGCGAATTGGGGAATTCCAAGTATCATAATCCCAATCACAAATTCAAACGGAGACCATCAGAGAGAAAATGCTTACAATTATGCAAGAAGTGGTGGTGCTATAGTGATGGAAGAGGCAAATCTAGAACCAAATATTCTTCTTTCGGAAATAAATAGACTTCTAGAAAATCAAAATCTTCTAGAAAAAATGTCTAAAGGTGCCAAATCATTCTCAAAAAACGATTCTGCAGAAATAATAGCCAAAGAAATAATAAACATAGGATTAAGCCATGAAAGATAACAAAAATATTGTATTAAGATTTCCACCAAGTCCAACAGGTCCTTTTCATATAGGAAATACAAGAACAGCTCTATATAATTATTTTTATGCTAAACAAAATGGTGGAAAATTACTTTTTAGACTAGAAGATACTGATAGAGAAAGATCAAAAGAAGAATATAGTTTAGATATTATTGAGGGCTTAAAGTGGCTAAAAATTGATATTGATTTTAATAATGTTTATAAACAATCAGAACATAGTAACACTTATAGAAAATATTTAGAAAAATTAATTACAGAAGAAAAAGCATATATTTCTAAAGAAGAACCAAAAGAAGAGGGGCAAAGAAGTGAAGTTATCAGATTAAAAAATCCAGGTAAAAAGGTAATTTTTGAAGATATAATCCGTGGGGAAGTGGAAGTAGATACTACAGAACTTGGAGATTTTGTTATTGCAAAAAGTATGGATGAGCCGATTTATCATTTAGCTGTCGTCATAGATGATTTTGAAATGGGTATTACTCATATAATGCGTGGAGAAGATGGAATATACAATACTCCAAGGCAAATCTTGATACAGGAAGCATTGGGATTTACTAGACCTATTTACGCACATATTCCTTTCATATTGAATGCAGACAAATCAAAACTCTCCAAAAGAAATCAGGGAGAATCTGTTTCTCTAAAATATTACCGAGAAAATGGTTTCTTACCAGAAGCACTAATAAATTTTTTGGCATTTATTGGCTGGAACCCAGGAGGGGAGAGGGAAATTTACTCAATGGATGAACTCATAGAAAAATTTGATATCAAAAAAGTTCAAAAATCTGGCGGAATATTCAACTTAGAAAAACTTTTGTGGTTCAACAAAGAATACATCAAAAAACTTCCAAAGGAAAAAGTGAAAAGTGAAATCAAAAAAAGGTTGCCAGCTGATATGCAAGATGAAAGAATTTTAGAAAAAATAACTCCAATGATTACAGAAAGAATAAACGTTTGGTCAGATGTAGAGAAAATGCTTATTTCAGGAGATATTCAATATTATTTTGTAATTCAAGAATATACAACTGAAATACTTGTCTGGAAAAAAGGAGGAACAAAAGAAGAAGCTAAAGAAAATCTTACTTCAGTCAAGGAATTACTCAAAAACGAAGATGAGGAACTAAGCTCAGAAAAAGCAAAAGAACTATTATGGGGACTGGCAGAAAAAAAGGGTATGGGAAATGTTCTTTGGCCGACGAGGGTGGCACTTTCTGGCAAAGAAAAATCCCCAGATCCATTTACACTGATAAATATTCTAGGAAAAACAGAAACTATCAAAAGGATTGACTCTGCTATCGAAAAATTATCCTAAATCACAAAACTACACTTCGTCTGATTTATAATCTCTCATAAAATGTGATAAAATGTAAGTATGGCATTTACAAAAAAAACCATACTAGTATTTTTTTCATTTTTTGTATTTTTCATTTGTGTTAATACTGTATTTTCAGCCACAGTTGACGAATTGAAACAACAAATAGATCAAACCACGGCCAGCAAAAAGGCCTTAGAAGATGAGATAGCTCTATATCAAGCACAGATCAAGGATATTGGAAATCAAGCAAATACTCTAGCAAATACCATAAAAATATTGGACACAGGTATAGCAAAAGTAAACGCAGATATAAAATTGACCAATAAAAATATTGAAATAAAAACACTCGAAATCAAAAAAATAAGTCTTGATATTGGACGAAAAGAAGTGAACATACAAAAAAATATAAACGCAATAGGGGAATTGATAAATGGAATAAACGACTCCGATTCAGAATCAATTATAGAAAATATTCTAAAATATAATGACCTATCAGAACTTTGGAGTAAAATAGAATACGATTCTCAATTCCAAGATAGTTTAAGAAAAAATACTATAGAGGCAGAGAATATTAAAAAAGATCTTGAATTAGATAAAAAAGATACAGAAAGCAGTAAAAAGACTCTATTAGCATATCAAAGTGACCTCACTGATCAGAAGAAAATACTTCAAATAAGTAAGAATGACAAAAATAAGCTACTAGCTGACACTAAAAATAAAGAATCGAATTATAAAAAAATAATAGCTGAAAAACAAGCTCTCAGTGATGCTTTCGCCAAAGAACTTGCCCAATTTGAATCAGATTTGAAGCTTATTATAGATCCAAGTAGCTATCCAAAATCAGGAGAAGGGATCTTGTTTTGGCCACTCGACAATGTATATATAACGCAAAAATTTGGCTACACAAGTTTTGCAAAAAGTTCAGGTATATATGCTGGAGATTTTCATAATGGGGTTGATTTTCGAGCGTCTATTGGCACAAAAATAAAAGCATCGTTAAATGGAACAGTAGAAGCAATAGGGAATACAGATGCTGTGTGTCCTGGTGCTTCATATGGTAAATGGGTCTTTATACGACACGATAACGGCCTGGCGACTCTTTATGCTCATCTTTCACTTATCACTGTTTCGGCTGGTAGTAAAGTCAGAACAGGAGATTTGCTAGGATATTCCGGATCGACAGGATTTTCTACTGGACCTCATCTTCATTTTACGGTTTATGCTAATGAGGGAGTAAAAGTCATAAGTAAAAAAAGTATTGTATGTAAAGGCACTTATACATTACCCGCAGCAGATACAAAAGCGTATCTTGATCCTCTACTGTATTTTTAATTTTTTGATATAATAGTAGGGAAGTAAATTAATTATATAAATTTTTTATGATTACAAACAAAAGAGGCTTTATTAAGATGATAGTAGTCATAGTCATCACACTTATTGTCCTTGGGGCCCTAGGTTTCAATATAAAGGACATAATAAACTCAGACAAGGTTCAGATCAATTTAAGTTATGTTTGGGGTTTATTGATGATGGCGTGGAATAATTTTCTCGCCATTCCAGCAATGTGGATTTGGAATAATATAGTTATCGGATTATTTTGGAATAATCTTATTAAAATAATGAGCTTCCGCTCATAACTCTCACCGTTCGTCTTTGCGAGGTATTCCGAAGCAATCCAGAGTGATTACATTAAGTTCTAGATTGCCACGTCGGAAACCTCCTCGCAATGACACTTCATGAAGGTTTTGTAATTCAAAGTATAGAACTCAGTGTAGAGTATATAATGTGGACGCAAGATATATTGTGGGACACGGTATACTAAGGAGAAAGCTCGTCTCCCTATCGTAAAATGGGGCCATAGGAGATAAAAGAAAAGCGCCTCAAAAATCATATTCTGAGACGCTTTTCTTATTTTATTATTTATTAACCGCCAATACTTTAGTTTTCTCAAGGGTAATAGCTTGATTCCAACACTTCGACGATGATATCCAAGGCTGACCGCCCTCTTTATCGTAGAGCCATTTAGCATATTGCATATTGCCTTCCGGCGTCTCTAGATCAAATCCTAGTTCCGAAGCCTTTTCTGCATGATACTTTGTATTGATTTGCATCAAACCCATATCAGCACTATTGACTTTACCCCTCAAAACTTCACCATCTGTATTGTAATGTCTCAAACTAGATTCACAAAATGCTATATCGAGAAGAATAGGGTCCTCCTTGAAAATAACTTTTGCTCTAGCTAATATCTCCCCCTTTGTTAAAGTTATTTCTTTTATCGTATCAACTTTGTTAACTAGCGGTTCAGCAGACACAACTGTATCTGTAGAAATCGCTGGCCCGCTGTAGAACGATGTCATAAGAAGGATAACTGCAGTTGTAAGTTCCATCATATATTTTATTTTTTCGGATTCACCTAAACAAATGTCTAGGCTTGCCGAAATAATTGAAAATCAGAGTTTCCCCTGATTTCTTATATACTATCACCCCTGAATTAAAAAGTCAATACCTAACTACACATTAAACCCTTCGTCAAATACATAAAAATGGCTCAACTGAGCCATTTTTTACTTGATTTTACTTCCCTTTTATGTTCTAAATTTTTGACCTTTTTAGAACCAGACCTTTACACAACCCAGGGTATGGGGTATTTCTCAAATTCTTGTAACAAATTCTTGTTATAAAGCAGTCTTGATATGGCTTCCCCCGCGACTTTTGCTCCATTTAGAGCATTATGGGGATGAGATTCAACTGGTATTCCAACATACTCCATTATTCTATCAGAATTTAAGTTTGATCTATTATTTGAAACTGGTGGCATAATTCCCCTCTTTATCATATGCATAAAACACAAGGAATGCTGGTCTATTGTTCTATATGCAAAAGGCCAATCGAGATGAGCACGAAGAGCTGAACTATGTATAAAATCTCTATCAAAAGAAGGATTCTGCCCAGCAAAAGTATGTTCTTTGCATGTTAGAGCCCAACTAATAAAATTCTTGACCAATTCTGCATCGGATTGTTTCCTCGGGTCTTCAGCCTGTTCTTTAGTAAAACCATTTACAACAAGAGCGTCATCATTTATATGAGCAAGAGGCCAAGCCCTACACTCTTCATAAAATTGATTTCTCGGATTATCAAAATCAAAAGCGCCAATTGATAATATTGAATTTTTATTTGTGTCTGTTCCACTAGCTTCTACATCAACTATAATCATAAAATTATAATAACACTTATTTTCTAATATATCATTTTAATCCTTCACATCCAGAGGCTGGAGTGAGACCTTTTGCACGAGCTTCTTCTACACTGTTGAACCAAACTTTATTTTCTTCTTTGATGCGGGTAACACCAGAGCACCATGGAAAATAGTATTTTGTGCCTGATTTTGAAGCAACTATATTTCCTTTCTCTAAAATTATCGAATTCGAAGCAGACTTGATTCCTACTTGCGCAGAATTAGTAGAGGACGTAGCTATTCCATTCCATTTATAATATTCTTCAGTTTTAATTACTGAAATTGGTGTTTTCTTCTTTTCATAAGTAGACAATCTACCAAGCGAAAAAGCCAAAGTCGATGCCAATATAAAAATAATCAAAACAAATAGAACTTCCGGTATTTTATCAATATTTATATAGTTTTTTGTCCTATCTACAAAATACTTCTTTTGCCACTTGATTTTTTCTTTTAAATCATTTATACTCATATTCACTTAATCATTGTAGCAAATCCGCCCAAAAAGCGGAATAAATAAAATAATATGGCACATAAAAAAGCAGCAGGTTCCTCAAAAAATGGTAGAGATTCAGGACCACGATATCTTGGAGTCAAGATAAGTAACGGTACATCTATCAAAACTGGACAAATAATTTTAAGACAAAAAGGCAGAGATGTACTCGCCGGTAAAAATGTTTCCGTAGGTAGAGACCACACACTTTTTGCTTTAAAAGACGGCGTAGTTGAATTCAAAACTGCCAGAAAGACAAATTTTGATTCCACTATCACACGAAGAGGTATTGTAAATGTAAATCCAGCAGTTGTTTAAAAATATAAAAACAGGCTGCGCAATAGATGCACGGCCTGTTTTTATATAATATTATTTAATTCCTTTTATATCCACCGCAAGTTCAAACCTCTTATTCCCAACTGCAATTTTGAGTTCGTGAATACCTACCTCTTTTATAGGCTTTTCAAGCTCCAAAGATTCCTCAGAAATTTCAAGCCCAGTAACTTTTTTAAATTCCATAATTATTTCTTTCTTATGAATTCCAGCAAAAAGATGCCCCAGCTCATTGGTCTTGCCTAAAATATCAAGTTTTCCATCTTTGAGTCCTGCAATAGCTTTCACATAAGCGTTTTGTATTTGAGCAACCTCCATCAAGCTGTTTTTATTTTTATCTTCTATCATTTTAATATTACCAGGAGTCGCTTGAAGTGCATCCCCTCTTGGAATGAGTTTGTTGAGTGCGAGTCCGTCCGCCACATTTTTTACATCAAACTTTCTTCCGACTTTTGCCACATCTTTTAAAAGTATTATTTTCATATTTTATTTTAATATTTCTAGAGCTTTTAATTCTTGTAAATCTAAATTCTTTGGATTATTTTTAGTATTATCTATTTCATAATCTGGTATTAAACCTTCATCAGAAATTGATCTTCCACTCGGTGTGAGCCACTTTGCTACAGTAACCTTAAGCGAAGTATTGCCTGTTATATTCAAAAGTTCTTGGACAGAACCTTTACCAAAAGACTTCATTCCGACAAGCTTGGACAAACTATTGTCTTGGAGTGCACCAGCTAAAATTTCTGAAGCAGAGGCAGAACCACCATCTATCAAAATCACAAGCTTTAAATTTTCATTAAATAATCCATACCCTTTGCTTCTGTAAACAATATTGTCGGCCTTTCCAGCAAAATCCTCAGTGACGATAGTCTTGCCCAAAGGTAAAAAATAGCTCGCCATATCTACTGCAGCATCTAGATATCCTCCAGGATTTCCACGCAAGTCAATGATAAGCTTTGCTTTTCCAGAACTCACAAACTCCCGCAAAGCTCCTCTAAATAAATCCGGAGAATTTGCATAAAAATTGTATAGGCGGATAATAAACACATCCCCTTTCATTTCTGTGTCAATTGTAGGAATATTTATTATTCCCCTTGCCACTTTGATATTCAAATAATCTTTAATACCCTCTCTGAATATTTTAAAATTTACTTCTGTGCCTGCTTTACCCCTAATCAGTCGAACTGCTTCATCCACACTCATAACATCGGTAGAAGAGCCATTGATAGATACGATCACATCACCAGTTTTGATACCAGCGTTAAATGCTGGTGTACCTTTTAATGGAGCAACTACGGTAAGTAGGCTATTTTTAATACCAATTTCCATTCCAACACCTTCAAAATTTCCCGAAATATCACTATTGAAAATTTTACTTTCTTGCGGTGGCATAAAGACAGTATAAGGGTCACCATAGGCATTGGTCAGCCCTGATATTGCACCCCAGATTTTTTCATCAGTTGTTACTACTTTACCTTTTTTACTAACAAATTTTGAATCCAAAAGTTTCCATACTTGCCAAAATTCATCCATATTTACATCTTCTACTTTAATATCAGAACTTGTGGTGTCGATCAAAGTGACACTTCGAAAAGAATTTATACTATTTCCGAAGCCAACAAAATATCCACCAATAAAAAAAATAAATGAAAATAGAGCGATAATCAACGAAATCTTGTATTTCAAAATAAATTCCTTATTCATAATTTGGTTAATTATCTCAAAAAGAAAGCTTCTGGTCAAATCAAAATTTTTGAGAATATCATTCTTGTAACATTTTATAGAAATAGCTATAATCAAATGATGATAAACACATACAAATACAAAGATATCACTTGGATTGATTCCCAAAGTCCAACAACAGAGGAAATAGAAACACTTATGGAGGGATACAGATTAAATCCAAAAGTTGCGAGAGATTTGCTTTTGGCGACCTACAAAGACACGATCACTCTATATGATGATTATATTTATATGATTTTGCACTTCCCAGCTATCAGACATTCTCACAAAAAAGAAAAACAACAAGAAATTGATTTTGTTTTAGGTAAAAATTTTATTATTACAAATAAATATGAAATCATAGATGAGCTAGAAAAATTTGCGAAGGAATTTGAAGTGAATAGTATTTTAAAAAGTCAAAATATGAGGGACCATGCTGGATATGTCTTTTATTATATAATGAAAGGATTGTATTCTTCTATGCATGATGAGCTTGAATCACTCGGAGATCAGATAAAAGAAACTGAACAAAATATTTTTATTGGAAAAGAAAAAGAAATGGTCAATACTATCTCCCAAATTACGAGAGAACTGATGAATTTTGAACATACTATCAAACCGCACAAAGAAATTTTAGAAAAATTTAAAAATATCTATACCAAGTTTTTTGACAAGGATTTTATAGAAAATATTCAAAAACTTATTGACGAACACAAAAAAATCAAAGACACACTTACTGATGCTTTTGATTCCATTAGAGAACTTCGAGAGACAAACACAAACCTACTTTCCACAAAACAAAATGAAATTATGAAAATACTTACTATTTTTACCTGTTTTGCACTTCCCTTTTCTGTTATCACTGGTTTCTTTCAAATGAACACAAAGCTCACTCCCCTAGTCGACAACACTTACGCCTGGCCAATAATTGTCGGAGTAGAAATTGTGATAGCTATTTTATTATTTTTCTTTGCAAAAAGAAAACATTGGTTTTAATTCACCCTTTTATGTTTTTTTTCTCAAAACCACAAAAAAATATTTTTCTTTATAACACTCTTACTAGAAAAAAAGAGCTTTTTAAGCCGATTAAAAGAGGTAAAGTTGGACTTTATACTTGTGGACCAACTGTCTATGGTTTTCCTCATCTTGGTAATTTGAGAGCATATTTATTTGAGGATATTCTCAAACGTGTTTTAGAGTATAATAATCTTAAGGTTAAACATGTGATGAACATTACAGACGTAGGGCATCTTACTAATGATCGTGACCTGGGAGAAGATAAGATGGAAAAGGAAGCCGAGAAAGAAGGAAAAACTGCATGGGAGATTGCCGATTTTTATACAAACGTCTTTAAAAATGATTTGAAAAAATTAAATATTATTTTCCCAGATATTTTTTGTAAAGCAACGGACAATATAAAAGAACAAATCAATTTAATAAAAAAACTTGAAGAAAAAGGCTTCACATACAAAACAAGTGATGGAATTTATTTTGATACTTCAAAGGTTTCCGACTATACAAAACTTTCGCATCAAAATATTGAAGACTTGCAAGAAGGCGCCCGAGTAGAAGCTAATCCAGAAAAGAAAAATCCGACTGATTTTGCTTTATGGAAATTTTCTCCCAAAGACTTCAAGAGACAGATGGAATGGGAAAGCCCTTATGGCGTAGGCTTTCCAGGATGGCATCTGGAGTGTTCTGCAATGAGTCTTAAATATCTGGGTGAACATTTTGATATCCACTGTGGAGGAATAGATCATATAGATGTTCATCATACAAACGAAATAGCTCAGACGGAATCTGCTACTGGAAAAAAACCTTGGGTGAATGTTTGGATGCATGGTGCTTTTCTAAATATGTCAGGAGACAGAAAAATGTCCAAAAGTTCTGGAGATCTAGTGACTGTGAACACAGAGTTTATTGATAAAAAAATTGATCCCCTTGCTTACCGTTTTTCTAATCTTTCTGTTCATTATAGAAAACCGACGGAATGGAACGAGGATGTAAAAATTTCTGCAAAAAATGGCTTGGACAATTTGCATACAAAAATTCTTAATTTAGGAAATAATATAGGTAAGGTTAATAATGAATGGAAAAATAAATTTTATGATGCAATAAATGATGATTTAAATATGCCTCAGGCCATGGCACTTCTCAATGAAATACTTAGATCAGATATTCCAAAAGAAGACAAACTCGCAACAATTTATGATTTTGACAAAGTTTTGGGATTGAATCTACAAAACAAATCTGAATCCCCTACTATCATTCCAGAGGAAATTATTAAAATTGCAGAAGAAAGAAAACTTGTTCGTGGAGCAAAAGACTGGAAAAAGTCAGACGAACTTAGAGACAAAATTTTATCTTTGGGTTACGAAATAAAAGACACTTCTTCTGGATACGAAATTTCTAAAAACTAGGTCGGAAAAAATTCTCACAAAAAGCAAGAGACTTTTTGAACGATTTAGCGTAGCAAGCAGAAAATCAACAAAATTTTTAGAAAAACGAAACTGTTTGACGAGGTTTCCGAGGAGTTTTGAGTTTTTCGTTAAAAAAATTTTGTATGATTTTCTAGATTGCGTAGCTATTAGTGAAAAAAGTCTTTTGCTTTTTGTGAGAATTTTATCTTCTGTTACCTATCGCACTTTTGATAGTATCTGAGTCAGAATATTCGAGTTCAGTTCCGGTAGAAAGTCCTCTGCCAAGAGTTGATATTTTGAAACCAAATTTTGCCGATAATGGGCTTAAAACGCCTCGAATATAATCTTCTGTGTATTGACCCTCTGTGTTAGCATCTAGGCCCAAAATCACCTCTTTTAGGCCATTTTGAGACATCTTTTCTACCTGAAAAACAAGCTCTTTTATCCTAATTTTCTTTTCAGGTTCTTTGTCTAAAATAGGTATCGTTCCGCCGACTATGAAGTACCTCCCCTTGTATCCCCCGCTCCTCTCCACATTTTCAAAATCCACGTCCCTACTGACCACAAATAGTGTAGAAATATCTCTATTCTTATTTGCACAAATTTTACAAATTTTTTCGGCAGTGACAGAATCATCTTCAGAATTAAAATATCTGTAACACTCACTGCAAATTTTCATTTGTCTCTTTAAATCAGAAAAAAGTTTAGAAATTTCTTCCACATAGCCCCTAGGTCTCGTAAGTAAAAAGTAAACAAACCTCTTCGCTTGCTTCGGTCCTATCCCCGGAAACTCCGCAAATATTTTTATTAATTTTTGTGCTGGATCCATCCCATTAGAAATTTAATACATGTATTTGATATTGACCTTTAATATTTTTTGATTCGTTGATTTCATTATTTTTCATTTATTACTATGTATGGATTTCAAACGGGACAAGTTTTTATTTACTCAAGTTTTCCGAAGTCCCCAAAATCACCTGCGTTCTTTTCCATACTTATAAAACTCGATTTATTTTGATCAAAAAATAATTGCACGGAACCCGTTGGACCATTTCTGTGTTTTTCTATCATAATGTCAGCTACATTTGGCTTTTCAGAATTGTCATTATATTTATCATCTCGATGAATAAATATGACCACATCAGCATCCTGCTCAATAGAACCAGAATCTCTCAAGTCCGAAAGTCTAGGCTTACCGCCTCTCTGTTCCACAGCTCTTGAAAGCTGAGAAAGTGCTACTACAGGAACTTCAAATTCTCTCGCCAGCTGTTTCAACGATCTAGAGATCTCTGTGACTTGTTGAACAACATTGTCAGAATTTCTACTATTTGTCGGTACCATCAGTTGTAAGTAATCAATTATAACTAATCCGAGTTTTTTATCATTTTTTAATTTTCTAACCACAGAGCGCATTTTCATAATATTATTTGCTGGCTGATCATCAACAAAAATAGGAGCTTTAGAAAGTGGTTCCAAAGAATTTCTGATCTTGTCAAACTCACTATCTAAAGTAAGTTTTCCTGTTCGAAGTTTCCATGCATCCACCCGCGACTCTGCTGCTAGCATTCTATCAACAAGCTGTTGTGTGCTCATTTCAAGAGAAAATATCGCAACAGGGATTCCGTTTCGGATAGCTGCATGTCTTGCAATATCAAGAGCTAAAGAGGTCTTTCCCATAGAAGGTCGCGCAGCAAGAATGATAAGGTCGGACTTCTGAAAACCGGAAAGTTTGTCATCCAAATCTTTAAACCCTGTCGAAACTCCTCTAAGCCCGCCCTTTGATTTGTGAAGCGCATCAAGTCGGTCCCATGCTTCTCCGAGAACATCTTTCATCTCAACGTATTTATTTGAAGTGGAAGTGTTTGTTACATCATAAATTTTTTTTTCTGCTTTATCTAAAATCTCTTCGATGTCATGTTCTTCTTGATAACCCAAATTTACTATATGTTCTGCAGCTTCTATCAGTCGCCTCATCGTATGTTTTTTCTGAACAATTTCCGCATAGTGTTCGGCATTTGCAGATGAAGGCACCACATTCACAAGCTCAGTAAGATAGCTCATTCCACCCACTTGATCCAATCTACTATTTTCTTTTAATTTTGAAGAGAGTGTAAGAAGGTCTATAGGATCGCTTTTAGAAAAAATATCAAGCATAGTGGAAAAAATAGTCTTGTGTCTTTCCATGTAGAATGCTTCTGGTCTCAAGATATCCATAATTTCAGAAAGTGCTTCAGGGCGAAGCATTATAGAACCGAGAAGTGCCCTCTCTGATTCGGTATTCTGGGGTGGAATCCTTTGCGAATATTTTTTTATTTCTCCTGCCATACTTTGATTTTAACATGCAAAAGAAAAAACAAGCAAGATGAAAAGCTTTATAAACTGTGTTCAAACTGTTAATTATTTTAGATTGAAAGAGGCTTTCACTGTAATCATTACAGTTTTGTTTACTTTTGAGGTATCATAAGTACCATAATCTGATATTTCTAAAGAATTTGAAGGCAAAACCTGAACCACACCTGTTGAGGCAGATTTGAGTGAACCAACACCTTGACCACTACTTTCTGCGAGTTTCCCAGCTCTTGCTTTGGCATCTTTAATAGCATCTGAAAGCAAATCAACTCTAAGCTCAGGTAGTTTTGTATAATAATACTCGACTGGATTTGTACTAAAGATTACCCCTAAATCAATAAGTTGTTTTATGTTTTGTGCAACAGAAGATATTTTGGCTACATCAGAAGAAGAAATTTCTACAGTCTGACTTATAGTATATTCTTTTTCTGTCTGTCCATTTTGGTAATAGTCATAGTTCTGCATCATAGAAACTGTAGAGAAAATAGCATCGGACTCGGCGATTCCCTGACTCTTTAAAAACTTTTTTACAAGGTCTAAATCACTTGCAATAGTGCTATATCCGCCTTTTATATTACTAATCTTTACTACCCTAGAGAAAGTTCCGGAAAACTTTGCGCTATCGGAAATGACATTCTTTGTGGCAGAACCTGTCACAGAAAGATAATTATCCAAACTTCTGACCTTATAAAATGTTACTGAACCAATAACAAAACTTAAAATCAAACTTAAACCAAGTATTAGAGATGGTAGAGTACTTTTTATGTTAAATTTTTCCATATCACTATTATATACTTTTATCTTTATTTTGTAAAAACTTCCTTGCAATTTTATTTCTATAAAATATAAGAATAAACAAGATTACTAAAATAAAAATTAAGAAAAATAGATTTTTTGGATTCAAAAATAAATAATTAAAGTAGCTGTCTAAATTGTAGCCCAAAAAAAAGATGATAGGCACATAGATCATTACGGCAAGAGTATTTAATATAAAAAATTTCTTCCATGGAACATTTAGGGTTCCAGCTATGGAAGGTCCCGCCATTCTCAAAAATGGAATAAATCTTGAAAAGAATATTATTCTACTTATATGGTGGCTAACATAATCTTTATCTCTCATAAACCCCTTAATGAAGAATCTGTTTACAAAACGAATTACAAATTTGCTTCCAACCTTTGCTAGATGAAAAAGAATATTGTCTCCAATGATAATAGCAAAAATAGAAATAATAATGGAGGGCATAACTTTTATAAGACCGGCGCTTACCATATATCCTGTAATAAATAAAATGACTTCTTCTGGTATAGGAAAAAAATATCCTGAACAGAGTAAAAGCAAAAAAATTGCTCCATAAGCAAACTGATCAACAAGTGATACAAATAAAAATGTATAATCCATCCGTATAAACATTATAACATAAAATAATTTGCTTTTAGTCCACAAGAATGTAGACTAATGTAATGATTGAAAAAAAGGCGGAATATCCGATGAGAATAAATAAATATCTTGCGGGAAAAGGCGTTTCCACGAGAAAAGGTGTGGACAAGCTTATTGAAGCTGGTAAGGTTATTATCAATGGTAGAAAGGCGGTTTTGGGAGATAAGGTTTTGGAAATTGATAAAGTAGAAGTGACAGGAAAACCAAACAAAAACCAATACAAATATTTTGCATATTATAAACCCAAAGAAACCATTACCCAGCAAAAAGGTCAGAAAGAGCTTGATAAAATTTCTGGAGTACCAGGGCTTTTCCCTATTGGACGACTTGATAAAGATTCCGAGGGACTAATGATTTTGACAAACGACGGCAGAATTACTGACCGACTTCTTTCTCCAGATAAGGAACATGAAAAAGAGTATGTGGTGAAGACAACAAACGCTATTAAACCACTATTTGTTGCAAAAGCAAAAATCGGTATAGATATCGGCGACTGCATCACAAAACCTTGCCAAATATTTTTGGAAGGAGAAAAAGGAGGTTTCAGAATAATTCTGAAAGAAGGAAAGAAACACCAAATCAGAAGAATGACTGACGCTTATGGTATTGCGATTGAATCTCTAAAAAGAATCAGGATTATGAATATTTTGTTAGGAAATCTCAAGCCAAATGAACACAGAGAAATCACTGGAGAAGAACTAGAAATTTTTTTGAAAAGTTTAGGTTTATAATAACTATGAACCTCGCGTTCTGACGCTCGGCCATTTTCTTTTTTTTATATAAATCTTTGCAAGAGATAGGCACCGATGAAGATTATAACAACGAAAACTTGAGTGAAAATACCATAAACATAACTTGATGGTTTGGAAGCATGAATTTTGTGATGGATTTTTTGTATAGTCACCATCGGTTCCTTTTTAAATAAATGATAAATAAGTTGAAGAAAATCCGGCAGGATTCCACCAGCAATACCTACAAGTGTAATGAAAATTGTTGTAGGATTAGTAAAAAATATTATTGAGCACAAAATAATGGAGGCGATTATGTCTAAAGACATCGCAAAAATTTGTGAAAAAAGTTTATAGTTATGAAAAATATAATGCGTCGGTTCTGAATTTTTATCTATAAAGTAATAATGTCCATAATCCCTATGGGGTATGGCATCTATCAAATAATGACTCGCCAAAGACACTCCAAAAGCAACGACTGGATTAAAAGATAAAATATTTGCCACCGATGCACCTACAAGCGCGTGTGTTAATAAAATCATATTGAATAAATTATTTAAATAAACTTATACAGGAATTATAGGCTCTAACCAATGAATTATATCTATCGGTAATGTTTTTTATATCTGCATAAAGATCATCTATTTTTTTGACTAGATTATTATATTCATAAACTTTATTATTGTAAGCTGTAAAATCAATATCAGAATCAGATTCCATCGTCTTTATGTCTGCCATATAAACTTTTCCTATTGCAGAAAGATCATTTACTTGAGAAATTTCTCCACTTATTTTTGTTTTTAAATTTGAATCTGGATATGGACAAGAAGAAGATGGGTTGGCAAATACTTGCACAGCCATAATCATATTTGCATCATTATATGATCCTTTCCTCGCATATACTCCTGTTTCTAAAAATGATGACTTCAAAATATTTTCTCTGTGTCCTGTGCTTTCCATCCATGCAGTTACAAGATCTGTACTACTCTTAAAATTACCAAGAGCAATATTTTCTCCTATCAAAAGATAGCTATAGCCATTAGTATTTGCCACATCCGAGACTGATGTCCCTTGAGGAGATACATGCTCAAAATATCCTTGGCTAAACATATCTTCCAATCGTTCCTGTGCAATTTTATTGAGTAAATTATTTTCTTTCAAACTTTTTATACCAATTTTTTGTCGTTCAATATTTGTTAAAATAATAATATCAGAATCAGATATTCCCCCACTTAGCACTATGTCGACACTTGCAGTGGCACTTATGCCTACTTTTGATGATGTATAAGAAGTAGTTGGATTGTTGGCAATAGTCTTCGGATAAATTTTATTTATATTTTCTATGGCCACAAAATTGGCAGGTGTTTTTTCATACACTGTAGATGAAGCATTAGACAGATAATAATTTTGCAATTTGTTGTCTAAGGATGGGTAAAATTCTTTACATATACTTTCTTTGATTGGTTTTGAAAAAACAAGATATGAAAGAAACAAAACCAAAAAAACTGCAAAGAAAACAGAAGCTATTATTAATAATTTCCTTTTGTTCATACATCTACATTTTACCATAAAAGATATGATATAATAAACCCATGAAATTTTTGAGGGTATTCTTTGGCTATACAAAATGGCATTATACTAATGCTATTATTTTTTTATTTTTTACTTGGAAAAACATTTCTGTATTTTTGTTCAACTTTTTTTCAATAAAATCACTCTTCCTTAATTTTTTCTCTCCATGGAAAAGAAAAGGTTTGACATATCAAAAAGGTATGGGGATAGAGAATTGGTTTGAATCAATCATTATAAATACAATAATGAGAATAGTTGGAATGATAGTGAGAAGTATATTTATTGTGATGGGAATTATCTCTTGGATATTATTTATTTTGTTTTTCCCTATCGCTCTCATCACTTGGATTTTGGTTTTTCCCACAGTTTTGTTTATTGCATTTTACGGAATAATAATTTTCTTTTCAATAAAATAATATGACCAATATTAATATATTTTTAAAACAAAGCACTTTATACAATGTCCTCGCCACCGAGTCACTCATATCAGAAAAGAGTCGTAACAGAATAGAAAATATAACTAGTTGGATAATCATCTCTATTTTAATTCTCATTATTATTCCTCTATTTACCAAATCAAGCTCTATTATTCAGATATCAGACACTCTTTATCCTAGACTTATAGGTATAGTATTTATAAATATTGCAATTTTTATTTTTATGAGAATGCTCGAATTATATTACTCAACGATGTTTTATTTTGAACACATTGCACAAAATAAATACAAAAAAGACGAACAATATACTTTTTCTGCCGGTAGAATACTTTATGCAGGAAGAAATTCCGATATCCTACACGGATTTTTCTATTCCGAAATAGGACAACATATTTTAAAAAGATTGGGTATCAATGAAAAAGAAGCAATTGATTTTTTTAAAAATCAAAAAGTAATTATAGACGAGGAAGTCCCCAAACCAAAAGAAAATATTTTAAAAATTTCTGACATTGTAAATTATTTGTTTTTAAACAATGAAAGTTTGAGAACTTTTCTAAAATCAAAAGGCATAAGTAATGAAAGTTTTATAGCGGCAACAGAATGGGTTGTATATCAAATAGAATCAGAAGAATACAAAAAACAATGGTCCAGACCCGAAGCGCTAGGAAGAACTGGAAACATTGGTAGGGGGTGGTCTTTTGGTGAGACATTTGTCTTAGATAAATATAGCCGAGATATTTTAAATGATGAAGAAGTCTCCTCAGAGGCCATCAGTCTATCGGCAAGAGATAGAGAAACTTTTCAATTACAAAACGCTTTATTAAAATCAAGTTCGGCAAATGCTATCATTGTCGGAGAGCCAGGAGAGCAGAAAATGCATATCGTTTGGTCACTTGCGAGGAATATTATAAACCAAGGCCCTTCTTTTATAATGGGACAAAAAAGACCCGTTTTGCTTTTAGTAACATCTATTTTAAGTATATGCAAAGACAAAAATTATCTTGAAAATGAAATTGTAAGATGTCTGACAGAAGCTCATGATTCTGGAAATGTTATTTTAGTTATAGATAATCTACCTCAACTTATTAATGTTTCTTTGCAGTTAGGTGTTGATATTTTTAATTTACTTAATCCCTTTCTCAAAAGTCCCGAAATACACATCGTTGGTCTTTCAGACACAAACGAATATCATGAAAAAATAGAACCAAACAAAGGATTTACATCTAGTTTTGAAATAATAAACGCCTTACCTCTTTCCACTGAGGAAATAACAAAGATAATCTCTGGTGCATGTTTAGCAACAGAAAAAATATTCAAAATATTTTTTACCTATCAAGCAATAAAAGAGGTCGCTGAAAGTGCTGAATATTATTTTCCTGGTGGAGTCTCATACGATAGAGCAATAAATATTTTAAAAGAAATTATACCTTGGGCAAAATCAAATGACTACAAAATTATAGGCAAGGATGAAGTCCTCGAATATATAGAGAAAAAAACCAATATTCCAACAGGTGGAAGAATAAGTGAAATCGAAAAAATAAAACTCTTAGATTTAGAAAGATTACTTGGTCAAAGAGTTATTGGACAAAAAAATGCTATTACAGCAATCAGCAACGCCATAAGACGATCAAGGTCTGGTATTAGAAATACCAAAAAGCCTATCGGCTCTTTTCTCTTTTTGGGGCCAACAGGTGTAGGAAAAACAGAAACAGCTAAAGCCCTCGCGCAAATCTTCTTTGATAATGAAGACAATACGATAAGACTCGATATGTCCGAATATCAAACAAACGATTCTCTTGAAAAACTTATCGGATCATTCAGGGACGATAAGCCTGGAATTTTTACAAGTATGCTTCGTGACAAACCTTATGGAGTGGTGCTACTTGATGAATTTGAAAAAACAGATAAAGATGTTCAGAATTTATTTTTACAAATTCTTGATGAAGGAATATTTTCTGATGCAAAAGGTAAAAAAGTAAGCACAAGAAACATAATATTTATTGCTACATCAAATGCTAGTGCAGACAAAATTTTTGATATGCAAGAAAAAGGCAGAAATCCGAAAGACGAACAAGAAGAAATAATTGCTGATATAATCTCTCGAGGATTATTTAAACCGGAGCTTATAAACAGATTTGATGGGACCATAATCTTTAGCCCATTGAATAGTGATGATCTCAAAAAAATAGCTGAAATAATGTTAAAGAAAGTTAATACAAGATTACTAGAAAAAGGTATTACAATGAAGATAACTCCAGAGATTATAAACTTTATCGCTATAAATGGTGCAAATAAGTCTTTTGGTGCAAGACCTATGAATAGATTTATTCAAGATACAATAGAAAAAGAAATAGCCGAACTTATCATCAAAAAAGAAATATCCGCTGGAAATGTGCTTTCTTTTGAAATAAATGGAAATGAAATAAAACCTATAGTTTCGTGACTTAATCAATCTAAAAATTTTTTACGAACAATTTCTGGAAACTTCTCTATCGCATATCGAAGCATAGTCCTCGGCATTTTTTTGTAATTAGCAAGCAAAAATTTTTCTTCAACAACAAAAGATCTTTTTCCTACCTCACGGAGCATCCAACCGACGGCTTTGTGTATCAGATCATGTTTATCCAGCAAAAGTATTCTTGCTATTTTTAATGTATTGGAGAAATCCATTTTTTTAATAAAATAAAATGTAGAAAGAATCGCAATTCTTTTTTCCCAAAGATTTTTTGATTTTGCAAATTTAAAAAGTATTTTTCTATTTTTATCAAAAAGATATACACCAACAATTTTTGGCGCAGACAGGTCAACTAAATCCCAATTGTTTATATATTTGGTATTTTTAAAGTAAAAATCGCAAATTTCTTGCCTACTTTCTTCATTTCCCTTTTCAAACTTTATTACCAAAATTAATAGAGAAAGAAGTCGTTCTTCATGGATTTTACTAGAAATTAATGGAGAAATGTCATCAAGGCAGATTTTGTCGTAAAACTTTTTAGCAACCGCTCTAATATCTGGCACCAAAACTCCCAGAAAAATATCCCCTTCCCCATACTGTCCTTTTCCTGTTTTAAAAAATCTTTGAAGAATCTCGGCTTTTGCTTTACTTGAATACTGTCGAATTTCAAGTTTAATTATTTTTAGAATTGCTTGCTCTTTCATTTTTTTTATGCTTCTTTGGTTATTTCCTTAAAATCTTTAAAATATGTTCTAGAAAATATATATGAAACTGAAACGAAGATTATTACCGTTCCACCAAACCCCATAAAGTTTGAAGCATTTTGCCAACTTGTACCTAAAATATATCCAACAATTACAAAAGCAAAAACATCTAAAAATTCGCCTAAAAATTCATAAAAAAAATATCTGCTGAATTTTATATCAGAAAGGCCAGCTAAAATGTTAGTAAGAGGCCCAAGTTCTGTAATAAATCGTGTAATGATAATCAGCCTACCAGCCCTATCAGTAAAAAACTTTTCAAGATTTAAAAATTTTTTTGATTCAAGAGCTTTTCTAAGCCCAATTTTATTTAAAAATTCTCTGCCAAATATTCTAGACACCCAAAAACCAGTCAAATCGCCCAAAACATTGCCCAATAATCCGACAATGATGACAAAATAAATATTAAAAAATCCCTGCTCTGCAAAAGCCCCAGCGACAAGTATGCTAATATTTGACGGCAAAGGAACTATAAGGGCCGCCAAAAAAGTAATGGCAAAAATCGTAAAATATCTGTAAAGAAATAAATATGAAATTATTACTGTAATTATAGCACTCATTATCTATTATTCTATCACATTTTTATGGTAAAAATAATCTCGAAAAGTAGTATCGATTTCATTAAAATAGTATAATAAAATATATGGACGCATCAACCATTTTTCAGTATGTCGTTACTTATAAATATTTAGCTCTTTTTGTCATTGCCTTTTTCGAGGGACCCCTAGTCTGTCTATTTGCTGGTTTTATGGTTTTTTCTGGGTATTTGAGTATTATTCCGACTTATATCACCATGGTACTCGGAGACTTCACTCCTGATGTAATTTATTATTATTTCGGGGTCTTCGGTGACAAAAAGAAACTAATAGAAAAATACGGAAAAAAATTTATTTTTATTTCTACAAAAATAGAACTCCTAAAAAAAATGTGGGACGAGCACGGCAGAAAAACTATGTTTTTTAGCAAGCTCGCATACGGTCTCTCTACTCCGTTTATCATAAGTGCTGGACTCGTAAAAATGTCTTTGAAAAGATTCGTGAGTTTGTGCCTTCCTATCACTCTGTTTCAACATATTATCATCTTGGCTATCGGATATCATCTAGGATATTCATATGCTATTGCGGAAAAATATATTAAGCTTGGCTATGTCGCCGTGGCAGTCACACTCATCATTGTCATCATATTTTATGTAATCTTTGCAAAATACGCGAAAAAAGAAATTGAAGAAATAGAAAGAGAAGAAAAAATAATAACATGAGGATAGCAATTTTTGCAGACAATTTTTATCCTGAAATAAGTGGAATAACAGATTCTATATCTTTGACAGGTCAAGAGCTTGGTAGACGAGGCCACTCTGTTCATTTTTTTGTTCCATTCCATCCTGCCAAAAATTATAAGTTTGTCGGTGTTCCTGTGAAAGAGAAAGACCTCGGTCCAAACATCGTGGTTCATAGAATCTCTTCCCTTCCGATTCCAATGCCAACACTCCAAGGTAGAATTGTGTTTCCCAATCCTCTCCGTAGTATTTTTGAAAAAACAAAATTTGATATTGTTCATACACATAGTTTCTGGGGACCAGGATTTGACGCTCGTTCCCTATCAAAACACCAGAAAATCCCCCTTGTGGGCACAAACCATACTCCAGTAGAAATATTCTGCCCGATAGACAGTAAAGTCGTTAAGTCCTTTTTGAAAAAACATGTAATTAATTTCTACAATAAATGTAACCTTGTGAGTGTTCCGTCAGAGTTTCTTCTAAAAAATATGAAAGATCAGGGACTCAAAACCCCTAGTGCAGTTGTATCT
>JBAVTE010000028.1:0-1973 GCA_049695975.1 Minisyncoccia bacterium
CTGTTCTTTTGTCTGCTTCATCCAAAAAGCCTTGGCTAATTTTTTCTTCTTCAAGTTGCTTTTTATTAATGTTTATTTCGTCAAAGATTATCTGAGTAGGATAATCTGAAAATAGATTGCCTTTAACATCTTCTACTTTCGTTTTTTCAGTCTCGACAACATTATCGAGTATTTGAGATTTTGGGACTCTAACTAATAATTGTTTGGATACTTCATCATCTGATATTTGAAGTTTCGAAAGATCTGTTCCTGCTTTTAGATATCCAGAATATTCAATGAGCTTTATTGCTTCTGCATAATTTAAATCACTAACACCACTTTACAAGTTATAAAAAATTGTGCTTCTTTTCAGTCCATTGCTCAAAAGCTTTTATTAATGCCAGTAAATTAATCCTATTTTCGATGGAAAGCACGAAAGTATAGAAAAATAACTCTTGCTGAATCGCCATTCCAATAAGTTGTTTCTTCACTTGAGAACTTTCCCCTCTCAAATGGGCATACTTTTCCTGTTTGAAGGGAAGCAGCTGAACGCAGCTATAGGCGATGGCTAAAAAATTGACGTAATTTTCGATTCCGTTTTTGGTCCTTACCATATATTTTCCGAAAGACCAGAAGGTCTTCTGTTCATAAAAGACAACCTCGATTGCCCAACGAAATCCATATAGGCAATAAGGCAAAAGACGGTTTCTGTCCGCTTCAGGAAGTTCTGGACAAAGTGTTTCCAGTTCATGGTTGTCCAGAAGAATATCTTCGGGCATAATCGTGCTAATGAAAATGCGATAACTGGAAGAGTTATCGGGATTGAAGGTTGTTACCGTTGCGTAAATGGGATCTGGAAATAGATTGGTCATCACTTTTCGAGTTCCCACCATATAATCGCCAACTTGAGTATGCAATTCAAAGTCTGTTTGGTAATTCAAAACGCTACCTCTCTTGGCAGGACGACCGCGCTTACCGGTTGGTGCAGGAGGCAAGTCGTATAATGTTGTATCCACCCTTACATTGGCAATCAGTTCCAATTGGGGCTCTGAAGACACAAGCATACGGATAGCTCCTTTTGGATACCAACTATCGCAAAGCAAGATGGCTTTTGTTTCCTCTGGAAACGCTTGGATTGCCTGTTCAACCATCCTAGCAGCTGACTCCAGCTTATTCTCATCTTTAGAACGCAAGCTATAGCCTACGGGAACGCTTAGATAGCGCAGTTTTCCATCCACCTCCACAGGGACGCTGATTACCAGTCCAACAAAACAATGTCCTTTCAGAAAGTTGCTTCCGTTATGGCAAGCGTGATCAAACATCAGCTGGTATTCTTCAAAATGCGTACCATATTTAGGCTGAAGGGTATCATCGATAATCAGAAAAATGGGATAGTTACTGCATTCCTTCGGAATGCAAGACAATGCAATACGGACAGTAACCTGATTCAATAGAGACCTAGACATTTTTCCTTCGGATAAGAGATAGTAATACGAATTCAAACAACAAGAGGCGTCTATCCTTTTCAAAAACCAAGTGTACAAAAAACGGATTGATTGAATCCCTTGTATCGAAATAATGGCCAGAAGGAAAAAGAAAAATTTATCCGCGGTCGGGTGTGTCATTTCGGCGAAATAAGGTGCGAAATAAGCTCTCAAACTTTTGATTGTCAGGCCCTTTTGATATAATAGATTCATAACAAACAACCCCTTTTTTGTTGGTTTTTTCCCAAATCAATCATACAAAAAATAAGGGGTTGTTTGTATTTTTATGCCCTCATGGACGTGAAAAGTTGTAAAGTGGTGATCACTAATAAAAGGCAATGTTATAGTCTTATCCGTGCGGCTTATGATTACATTGCTATATTCATACTTTAGTGTTGTCCATTCCGACAACTCGACTAATTTTTCCTTGACTAATGATGTTTCAGAGGTTTTGTTAGTTTTTTGGGCAAATATTTCAGTGTTAGTGGATAGAAAATAGCCACCTATTCC
>JBAVTE010000029.1:0-1814 GCA_049695975.1 Minisyncoccia bacterium
CATCATGAGAGAATCAGTCATCTATCAAGCTATTTTAGAAGAAGGAGAATTATCGGCTAAATTAAACTCTATACCCCGTTTATCGGTCTTAGGATTAAGTGTAGAACAAATTGCCCAAGCTTTAGACTTAGATATTGAACGAGTACAACAAGTCATTGAGGGACAAAATTGAGTGAAAACGGACAGTATTTTCTATCGTCTCTTTAAGACTTTTCCTGAAAGTTTCTTTGATTTGCTCAATCTTCCCCCGGAAACCGTCAATCATTATCAATTTTCCTCCCTAGAAGTTAAACAACTCGCTTTTCGTTTAGATGGGGTCTTTCTTCCCGATAACCTTAATGATCCGATTTACTTTGTTGAGGTACAATTTCAAAAAGATGAACGGTTTTACTCGCGCTTTTTTAGTGAAATATTTCTCTATTTTCATCAAAGCGAGTTAAGCCAGAATTGCTGACAGGGGGACAAGCGAGCTAGAAGGTAGATAGGGCAAGCGATATAGCTCTTTGTCCATTGATGTAATCCTTCAACCGATAGCGGCTAATTTGCATTAGCTCTTCTATATTTTTTTGGAACATTTGATGTAGCTGGAGCCAATGATAGAGATGTTGACCCACATAAAAACTGCTGTGTCTGCGTTGACCTTTATATCTTTTTTCAGGTCTTGTGACATATTTTTGGATTCCCATATCCTTAATTTTTTTACCTTGCAGTGTGGCACTTGTATAGGCGATAGCTATAACAATTATCAGCTTTGATAGGTATTGCGGTGCTAATTGAGAACCTTCTAAGCTATAGCCTCCAGACTTAAAATCTCGAAACATCTCCTCAATATCAAATCTTTTTTGATAGGCGATTATTGCCGTTTCTAAATCTTCAAAGTTAGTCAAAATATACCAAGGTTCTTTCGTGGGAAAACCTCGGTAAGTTTTTTTCCACTTACCAGCTAAGTTAAACGGGCCAAATCCCTGCTCTTTTGTAATATTTACATCATTCAAAAATAGTTGAGTTCCTGGACTTAAACCTAATCCCCTCATTTCTTGATAAACTCCTTCCTCTGTCTTGACATTTGTGCTTTGTTTTTGTCTTAAACAAAAGTATACACTCTTCTCCCGGAGCCACTTTCCAAGACTGACCGAGCAAAATTCTCTATCTCCTAACACCACTATTTTATGACCTGATAGCACGGTCAATGTTTTTTCTAATACTCGCTGCTGTTCTTCGAGATTACTACTTCCTTTTTTATCTAATATCTCCCAATAGATTGGGATGGCTCTCTTGTCATAAATTAAACTCACCATCAAGATATTTATTGCTCCCCAACTCGTCCGGTCTATGGCAATATATACTAATCCTTTTATTGTGAATCTCTCCTGCTGTTTTAACATCTCTTTTAGGCAGGGAAACCAGATTTTTTCAATATTCAGAATTTCCAGCTTTAAAAATCTTTTTATTTTTTTTCTCCGACTCTCAAACAGGATTGGTATTGGTAGTGCTTCTGCTAATATCTCTAACTTTGCTTGCTTTAGTATTTGCAAGGTTCCAACTATCATTAACAACATTAGATATCTGGCTCGCCCCAGTTCATTTTCTAACACTTTCTGGTATAATTCACTTATCATTTTTGTTCTCTAGGTCATATTTACTATATATGACCTATCTTTTTTGGGAGCCGATCTTCTGTATCCTAGGCTACACAGGATTTTCAGCTTTCTTGTCCCCCTGTCAGGAAATCCGTACCTTTACCGAACATGATCCTAATATCCACTATGTTAGTTTTAGTGCCGATGGTAATAAATTAGCAACTGGTAATGATT
>JBAVTE010000030.1:0-10362 GCA_049695975.1 Minisyncoccia bacterium
GGCGGCGCCAACAGTTCACCCCGTAGCAGCTTCCGCGGCAGTGTCCTCTGGAGCACCCGTGGTGCAGCGCAGTGGCCGCACAATCAGCCCTGGACTGCACCAGCACCTAGGGAAGGGGGCACATCTGTTTGGCACACCATTGGGCCCTCAGGCTGCGCCGCCTAGTAGCATAGCTCCGCCCGGTGGTGGTCTAGGCCAGGGGCCGTCGGGAGGGGGGGACCCATCGGGCCCCCCAGCCGCGCAGCCTAGCGGTGCAGCGCCGCCCGGCGGTGGTGCAGGCCAGGGGCCATCGGGAGGGGGGGGCCCCTCGGGCCCTAGCAGCGGTGATGATTCGGGGAATGACCTAAACGCTGGCGGAGGGGGCGGTGGTGACGATTCTGGTGACCAGGGGCGCGACAGTCGCCGCCCTCAGCGCTATGGGGTGCGCTCACGCGCGCAGCGCAGCAGTAGCGATTGGTATAGCTATGGTGACAGCGCAGCAGCCAACAGCAGCGGGAACCAGGTCAGGAAGGAGTTTCACGTGGCGGCCCCTAAGCTGAGCGTGACTGACCGCGGCATGCAGCGCGTGCGTCAACTTCAGATGGCACTGGTGTACCTGAAAGCGCAGCTGTCTAATAACAGGAGCAACAGCACCGTAGCCAGCGTGAGTCAGCACCTTGAGTGCTGCTTTGACGCTGAGCTGTCAGCGCGCTTCATGAAGGTGCAGGAACCGCTGGAGAGGCTCGTTTGCAGCGAGTTAGGCCTCATCTCTCGCGTCCAACCCATCCCAGCAGCCTTCCACCGGGACGCGGCACAAACGGCCGTCTCGGCGGTCAAGCGGCTGGTGTATAGGATGCAGCGGGATTATGAGCGGGCCATCGTCATGAGCGTGCGCCAGGGCTGCTGCACCGAGGGTTGCAGCGCTGTCCCAAGTGAGGAGACACCAGGGGAGTTCATAGACAGGTTTGTGCTGCTGGCCAGCGATGCGGACGTCAAGCAGCAGCTGTCAGTGCGGCAGATGCTCAATATCCTGTCAGCGGGCTTCCACTCGGCAGTGGCAGCTGTTTGGGCGGGCCGCAGGGCCTCCAGGAAGCTGCTTAAGGTCAGCGCAGAGGGGGACCATGAGAAGTTCTTCCGGCGCCTAGGGGAGGAAGCTGAGGTGTTAGATGACGAGTGGGACCGCTACGTCACCCGCCTGCGGGAGACGGGTGGCACAGCGCCGCCGGCAACCCCGGCGGCTGACCAACGCCCCTCAGGCGGCCGTCCCAGGTTCGCCAGGGGCCTTGCGGCCGGCAAGCAGGCCGCGGTTGCAGCGGCGTCAGCCACCGTTGAGGCGGATAGCGACGCAGAGGGGGACGTCGCGGACAAGCTGGACGCGCTTACAGCGCGCGTGGGGCAGCTCTGCGACGCGACGGAAGTGCTGCACCAAACAGTGGCTGCCGCCTCGTTGGCAGGCAACCAGCGTAAGCAGGCTATCCTGCAGCAGCAGCAGCAGAACGCTGCAGCCCCTGCCGGGGCACGGCAGCCGGTGCAGCAGCCGCAGCCGCCGTCGTCAGCACCGCAGCACCCTCAGCAGCAGCCCGCAGGCCCCGCAGCGGCACTGACCGCTCCCACGCGGCCACAGCAGCCGCAGCCGCAGCAACGGCAGCAACGGCCGCCAGGGCCACGGTGTTATAGGTGTCAAGGCTACGGGCACATGGCAGCCAAGTGCGCCACGCCTGAGGAGTTTGCCCATGCCGCCGCAGCTGAGGATGACGGCGATGAAGCCGCTGGGGAGGTCATGATTGCGCCTGCAATGGCATACACTGGGGAGCATTCAGCTGCGGCATGGGTGCAAGATCTAGGGTCAGACGACGGGGAGTTCTTCGACTGCGGGCCTGAGGTAGCAGCCGCCACATGTGACAATGGGACAGAGGTGGCGCTTGCGACCTACAACGGTCAGCGCCTCCCTGAGTCTTTTGGCACAACTAGCCGCCCTGCTGCCCGCCAGGGCACCACAGGCGTGAGCAGCGCTAGCCTAGGCGCAGCGGACAGTCCCAACGGCACAGCGGGCAGCGGCACAGCCAGCAGCGGCATGGTAGGCGGTGGCGCAGTCATCAGCGGCGCGGCCGCCACCAGCACAGTCACCATGGGGGGCGCTCGCATGTCTGAGGCGGCGGCACTCACGCTACTGCAGCAGCTAGCAGAGGAGGGCACCACAATCGAGATGGAGGGCAGCTCCTTTTCCCGCCTGCTGCGCAGCGAGGGCTCCACGCTGTTAGACGTGCTCGCCACGGGGCGGGTCCGCCTCTTACTTCGGGATTATTGCACGGGGGTGCCCAACCTGTGGGCCAAGACTCCCCTCTACGACTTCGTGCCTCCTTCGCCAGCTCAGCTGACCGAGGAGGCAGGGGGGGAGACTAGGCAAGAGGAGGGTGTGTCAGCAGCGGTTCCAGCCAAGCGCCAGAGCCGTAGCCGCGAAGCAGCGGTGCTTGACATGCCCATAGACCCGGGCGAGGCAGCTACCGTGGGAGAGACAGTCATGCTCACGGCGGAGAGGGCGGAACAGCTGCTGCAAGATCTGGAGAGACATATTAGGACAGCACCAGGCTTGTTTTTCCACAAGCAGGATCAGGAGGCTGACGGTGTGCAGCTGGTGGTTGAGACATGGGGGGGAGGAGTTGATCGCGTGCTGCCGCCCAGGGCTATGGATGACGGTGGCGCAGCGTGCAACCTGATGGCAGACCAATATGCACGGTCGATTGGGGCCAAGAGGGTTCCCGTGCGCAGCGCCCTGAACGGGGCTGTGGGCGGGCCATGCCCCATCACGGAGGCTGTGTGGGCAGACATAGTGGTGGCAGCCGGTACCCCCCACCAGCAGGTGGTTGAGAAGCAGCTGTTTTATGTGGTGCAGAATGACAAACTGTACGACGTGCTCATCGGCACGGAGCCCACCAAATACGGGCCGCTGCAGAGCCACATTGATGGTATGGATCACCGCTATTACTACACTACCCAGCTAGGTCACCGTCACTCGCTGCCCATGGTGTCAGCTCGCAAAGCATCTAGCGCAGCGCGGGGCACAGCAGCGGCAGAAGCTGAGGCATTGCTGCTGGGCGACCTGTTCGCCTTCTCGGCTGCCCAACCCTCCACTCACGGTGGGGCCTCGAAGGCCTCATCGGGGGCGCGATGAATTTATCAGAGGGGTGTCAGCTGTTAGGAGCTGGCACGAGTGAGGGTGGCAAAGGGGACAGTGGCAGGGGGGGCGTCATGATATGGCGTATGCATTGTCTGCTGCTGTTTTTCACCTTGTGCGCCTTCAACTCGGCGTGGCTGTATATCTCGGGCCGGCGCCTCTGGCTAAAGGCAGCAGCGTGGTGGGAGACAGGGTTTCCAGCTGACATGCACACCACCTACTTCCACCAGGGGTACCTGACCGCAGTGCATGTTTCCCACCGTCGGGAGCTAGCACGCAGCCTGCTACCCAAGCATGGCAGGGTGAAAAATAACCGCGACAAGGCCCGCTTAGCCATGCGGCCCCGGGGTAGGGCAGTCAAATCACCGTCTAGGCAGGGACGCAGCGCCCACTCCAGTCGGTGGAGTGCTGCTGTCGCGGTAGTCACTTACATAGGCACGATGATTTTTGCGGTTGTGGCAGGCAGTCTGATGGGCCCCACAATGGTTATGGCAGCAGGAGTTGCTAGCGTTTCTTCCTATCACTGGGCGTGCACCACTCACTTTGGCAGCCATGAGGGTCTGTGGTTTAATGCGAGCACCACCGTCATCAACCTGCTGCCGCATGGGGTTGATATACCTGCTCCTGGCCTCAAATACACCAAGGATGAGGAGTTTGACTGGTTGTACGGCAACTCACCGGATATTAGCGCTGACCAGCAGCAACGGCTGCAGGAGGCGGTACGATCTCTTAAGCACTGCTTCGCTTTTGAACTTTCAGACCTCACTGGTTACACAGGGCCGTGTGGCAACTTTAAGATACAGCTCACGCACGACCGGGCGATTTATGAGAAACCTAGAAGGCTGTCCCCTCTGGAACTTAGGGAAGCTCAGAAGGCAGTGAAAGATTTGCTAGATGCAGGGTTTATAGAGGTGTGCCCTATCAACGGCAAGTACGCATGTAATATGGTGATTGCTGCCAAGAAGGATGAGAATGGTGTGTGGTGCAAGATCCGTTGCTGCCAGGATTACAGGAAGGTCAATAAGGACACGAAGCGCGAGGAGCACGGTCTGCCTCACCCTGATGATGTATTTAGTCAACTGCAGGGGTCAACCATCTTCACCAAGTTGGACCTGCGGTCGGGGTTTTATCAGCTATGGATAGATGAGGAGGACAGGGATAAGACAGCATTTTGGTGCGACAGGGTCCTGTACCGCTTCAAGCGCATGCCTTTTGGGCTCAAGTGCGCTCCCATAGTGTTTCAGCGGGTGGTAGACCAGTGCTTGGCAGCAGGCGGGTGCAGTGAGTTCGCCATTGGATTTATAGATGACATCATCATCCACTCCAAGGATGCTGAGCAGCATATCGAGCACGTCAAGCAGGTGCTCGCTGCCCTCAACGCCCACGGGCTCAAGGTGCACCCCCAGAAGAGTGTGTTCGGGGCTGAAAGCGTGGAGTATTTGGGGCACACTATCAGCAAGTACGGGCAGTCGCCCCATGAGGCCAAGACAAAAGCCATCAGGGACATGCCCCCTCCAACAAACGTGTCGGAGGTTCGCTCAGTGCACGGGCTGCTTAGCTACTATAGGTGCTACTGTGAGAACTTCAGCGCGAAGGCAGCCCCGTTGACCGAGTTGACCAAGAAGAATGCTCACTGGCAGTGGGGCCCTGAGCAGCAGGCAGCCCTTGACATCCTCAAGGGGGAACTCTGCCAGCCAGGCAAAGCCCTTCGGCGCTTAGATTACTCCAAGCCGATCTTTCTGCACACTGACTGGTCAAAAAGGGGCATTGGCGCAGTGATAGGACAGCTGGATGAGACTGACTTAGATGAACATGGCAAACCTAAGGAATACATGTGCGCCTGCATCTCCCGGTCCCTCAACACGGCCGAGAAAAATTATGAGGCGTCTAAGGGGGAGATGCTGGCAGCTGTCTGGGCAATCAAAACCTTCAGGCACTACCTGCATGGGGTTAGATTTCACTTAATCACAGATCACTCGGCGCTGCGGTGGCTAATCGACACCCCGCACACCGGGGGGCAATATGCTAGGTGGGCCATGATATTACAGGAGTATGACTTTGAGGTGGTGCACCGCGCTGGCCAAATACACCAGAACGCGGATGCCCTCTCACGCCAGCCCTTACCTTCGGACGAGGACACCACAGGTGCACGGTTGGATGATGACTCAGCCCACGTGCATGCGTGCAGCGCCATCCTCGCCTCGCGGCCCACCACCGACAGTTTGGGCATCCGCGGGGGGGGAGGGCATGCAGCACTAGCAGTCATGGCTGACGCGCTGCACGAGGCCAGCTGCAGCAATCCGGAATACGTGCAGTCATGGGCAGCCGCTGCCACAGTGCAGTCCAGGCTGCGTGCCAACGCATCTTTTATAGACAGGTTTGCACCGTCCAATTTTAGTGTCTTTCAGGGCCACAATCCAGCCTTGTTGGACCATGGGGAGCAGGAGCTTTGGGCTGATGAACCAGAATCAGCAACTACCAGAGAGAAGCTGCACCGTAAGGCAGCAACGTGGGTCAGGACCGCGATGGCAGCGCCTGAAGGCCGGCCCTCAGGTGGCTCCCCACAACACCCCATCAAACTAGCAGGTGAAGGGGCAGATCATTTTGGGGTCAGGGCTACAACTGCACTTGACACTCAAGTGATAGCACCCCAGTTTTTCGCTAACACCCCCGCTGGCATCACTCTGTATGAGCCATTTGGAGGGCTGTGTGCAGGGCTGGAGATGGTGCTGGCCAATGGCATCCCCGTGAGGCGCTATCTTTATAGTGATATTAGCAAGGCGTGCCAGTTGGTTGCGCAACACCGCGTCACCCAGTTGGCCGCCCGTTACCCTAGCTTGTTCACTATAGATGCAGCTGAGGGCATGTTCTGCCTGCCACAGGATGTTAGGCAGATCACGACCAGGCACCTGGTAGACGCGGGTGCGTTGGACGGCTCTCAGTGGCTCGTGGTGGCAGGGTGGGAGTGTCAGGACCTGAGTGCAGCAGGCAGCGGAGAAGGCCTGCAAGGCAAACGGTCCAACACATTCTACGACCTGTTGAGGATTGTGGGGTCACTGCAACAACTGCAGTCACGCAAGCCCCCGGCTTACTTGTTAGAAAATACCTATATGAAGCACAAGAAGGGGAAGGTGCTGCGACGTGACTATCCAAGGATATGCACAGCTATAGGACAGCCGATCACCATAGATGCAGCCCAGTGTGATTCATACGCCCACAGGCTGCGGTGTTTCTGGACCAATCTGGCTGACACAACCTTGTTGGCCCAGGTCTTTAGCAGGGCAGTTCGACGGACACCAGGCCTGCACGTTGACAGCATATTAGATGAAGGCAGGGTCACAGCACCTGTCCACAGGACCGAACGGTGTGGGTGGGAAGGCTGGTATGTCTGCAACAAGGGCACCCATGCGAACCCAGGGATGCGCTGTGTCTTGCCGACTTTGATGGCCACAGAAGGGTCATACAGCTTCCGGCCGGGCAAACCAGGCAGCATTTTTAGGGGCGATGACCCTTTGCTGCTCGCTGAGCCCTCAGAACCGAACCCTGACGAGCGTGAAAGGGCATTGGGGTATAGAACGGGCACTACAGCTGCCCCAGGGGTCACTGACGCCCAGCGCCACCGCATTACCGGCGGTTGCATGGACGCCAACACTCTTAAAGCCATCCTTGCAATCAGCATGTACTTAGATCGTCACCAGGCCAGGGCACCCTGCACAGCCACAGCGAGCTGTGCAGCCGCCACCTGTAATAGCTGCGGAGCAGGGCAACTCCCTGTCCCCTTCAATGCGTCCATGGAGGGATGGGCACAGGAGTACATGCTGGCTGCAGCCACCTCTGCAGCTGATGCTGGCGCAGGCGAGATTTGGGAAGACCAGGCTGCATTGCAGTACCTGCAGCACCGCATCATGCCGACCGGTGTTTCAGATGCTGAGAAGCGACGGCTCCAGCGGTGCGCCGAGAGGTATAAATTGCAGTCACATGTGCTGTATCGGTGCATGGCCGACGGTACCGTTAGAGTGGTGCCAGCGCCGGACCAGCGGGCGAAGCTGGTGCAGGAGACACATGACCAGCTAGGCCACTTAGGGGAGAAGAGGACTGAGCAGCTGTTACGGCTCAAGTTCTGGTGGCGGGGGTTGCAGACCGATGTTGAGCAGTGCGTTTCAACCTGTGAGCCTTGTGCCAGGGCGAAGGTCGCATTCAACCAGCGCCAGCCCGAGCTGCAGCCGCTGCCCATCATGGGGTTATTCTATAGATGGGGGGTAGACCTGGCCGGGCCGTTCAAGGAAACACCTCGCGGCAACCAGTACGCCATGATAGCCATAGAGCATTGGTCAAAGACTGTGGTGGTGGTGCCCATCAAGAGCAAGGATGCGGTCACCACTGCCTACGCCTTTTTGCATCATGTGCTGGCCAGGTTTGGGGCACCTGCGGTGGTGCTGGCTGACCAGGGCAATGAGTGGGAGGCTCAATTCAGGCAGTTGTGCACCGATGCTTTCATAGATCTGCGCAGCAACAGTGCCAATCGCCCTTCAACCAACGGGCTGACCGAGCGCGCAGTGCAGACCCTCAAGTCAGCTCTGGCCAAGTACTGCTTGGTTAATGAGTCAGCAGATGACTGGGATGAGCACTGTGCTTGGCTGGCCCTGGGCTACAACTGCAGCCCCCAGGCTTCCACCCGACTGGCCCCTTACCACATCTTGTACGGGCGTGTGCCTGCCATCCCCTCTTCACTGCAAGGAGAGCTGATGAAGGCGCATGTCGATTTTGATAGTAACGACCAGATTGCAGTTGTAGCTGATGTACTGCAGCGAGCGGACATTTGCCGCCGGCTGTGCCCCACCATAGATGAGAATCTAGCAAATGCTCAGCAGCGAGACTCACAGCGCTATGCCCATGTGCGCAGCGGGACGTACATTCCCAAGCCCAAGCCGCTGCAAGTTGGGGATTATGTGTACGTGAAGTACCACGAGCCCAAGAGCACGCTGCAGATGGACACAATGCCTGTGATCTTGAAGGTGCACAAGTTAAGCGAGCATGGCGTCGTAACCTTAATAGGCAAGTGTGGGGGCACAATCAAGGTGCACGTGAGCCACTGTGCTCGCTGCAGCCTGCCCAACATAGATCCGGTCATCAACCCATCCCTTCGGACCATCGGCCGGAATGTAGCATGCACGAAATGCGGTAGTAAGGGACAGGCAGCCCAGATGCTCCTGTGCGATGGGTGTGGGGATGCCTGGCACAACATGTGTCTTCCCAGGCCTCTTCCTGCCATCACACCCGAGGAGGAGGTGTGGATTTGCCCAGGGTGCGAGGCCAGCGGCTTGACCCCGTCTCAAGCTGCTGCGCAGCGAGCCTCTGAAGCACCAGAGCCTAGGTTGCCAGAGACAATGGTTTTTCCTAGTGCTGCACAGCGCAGGTACCAGGAACAGTGCAAGGCCTTAGATGGTAGGGTAGTCTGCAAAGTGTTTAACGACCCAGACACAGGGCGCAAGGCCAAGTTCTGGGGCACAGTACATTATAGAGGCATATTAGCCAGGCCTCACTATTTTGAGGTCACATACACCGACGGCGATTCTGAAACTATGGCGTTAGCTGCACTCAAGAGAATTTTGCAGCCACCTGGCACTAAGATTCCTGTGGCAGCCAGGCCGGTGCCAGAGTCTGGCCATGCGACCCGCAGCAGCGCACGTCGTGCTCGCGGGGTGGCAGCTGTCGCGTGTGTGGTGTCTGGCTCCACTCCCGCAGAACTGCTGGAGGACGGCATGCCGGGCGACTGGCAGGTTGGGGACAAGCAGCGCGCCCTGGACGCTTCAACCGCGTACTTGCGCCATCTTGCACCACGATCTGAGGTTACGTCTCAAGCAGTAGAGTCCTTAGCGGCAGCTGTGGATCTGTTCAGCTGCCTGTCAGTGCTCGACCCCTTTGGGGAGGGCTTAGCGGTAGCCACGGCCCTAGCAGCCTTGGGGGTGCGCACCAGTGTGGGTATGAGGGACAAACCCTACTTGCACAATGCACTGTCACCCTCGTTTTATCAGCAAGTTCTAGAGCAGCAAGGGGCCATTGAGGCAATCGTTACAGCCCCGTGGCCACCTCTCTTAGATGTAGCTTTGCCCTTGGCAGCCGGGTATGCAACCCGCATGGTCTGCTGCCATGTGCCTTTGGATTATGTGTGTAACGCTCATCCCGTTAGGAGAGCGTGGCTGGCACAATTTAGGACGGACGGTAGATTGTTCTTTGTGCACCCCCGCGATCCTACAGCGGTGGAGCGTGAAGTTTCTTCAGGTGTCTGGCTGGTGATTTTTACGACGCCAGCAGGAGCTAAGTCAGCACTCAGGGCGTCAGGGCCCTGGTCCACTGTCTTGTGAGAAACACCGCTGATCATAGCCCTCGAGCGGAGCGGCTACTGCCGCACCAGCTCTCAGCGGCGCGCCCACCGCGGTGCGCTGCTGTAGCTCTTGCATGCATGCTGTAGGAGCAGTTTGGCTACTGACATTCTGTCTCACGGCAGCACATCCACCGTGGTGTGCGGCTGTTAGATATGCTTTGTTCCCTGGGCCGTTTGGCTACTGCCATCCTGGCTCGCGGCAGCACATCCACTGTGGTGTGAAGCTGCTGCTTAGCGTGTGAGTGTTTGGGCATACGTGTGTGTTGCCTATGTTGGTTTTGGTTCCTGTTTTGTTTTGGAATGGCATGGGTTGGCCGCTCAGGGATGAGGGAATCAGCGTATGTGCACGTGACAGCATGACAGGCCAAGGTGTGGCTTGCATTTGTGCCGTTGCAAGCCATGAGCAGTTTGGAAAAGAAGCAGCGTCACACGGCATGATTTTCTTGGGGGCGTGTTTCATGGGTATGTGGCTGTACTCACCAAAGGGACGTGTACGGGGCACAACGTCCTATCGCCCACGCTGGGTTGATAGGCCGGCCTATATATAGGGGCTTGGTCCACCCCTAAGGCCACACGCAATTGCGTCGTGTCAGCAGAAAGTCCAGGGAGGTGTTTGCAGTCATTGCCGCATGGAGCATGATCTCTTGAAACGATATGCATGTGTGGGTGTGGAAACACTCTCGTTGTCGTGTTTCCAGGGGGGGAAGTGTCAGCACTGCAGGTTACCTCGGAATGATCTATGTTGCCTTGGATTGATCAGATTGAGCTCATCAGGTGGTTTCGGACAGGTTTTGACTCCGTCACAAATAACGCACGACAGCTG
>JBAVTE010000031.1:0-2078 GCA_049695975.1 Minisyncoccia bacterium
CCGGCATCATCATTCCCTCCTGGCATCCGGACACCATGCCCGTGGACACGATTGTGCCCATCCTGACCGCCTGCCTACAGGATTCGGACCTGCTCGCACAGCCCGGCAACGTCCTGCTGGTGGCAGACGGCTCGGACCACACCCACCGCGCCGCCCAGATCGTACGCAACCAAATCGGCGGCTTCGAAATCCTTGTCCCCGCACGCAACCAAGGCAAAGGCGGCGCCGTGGCGGCCGGTATCGAGCGGCTGCTGAACAATCCGCACATCCAATACATCGTCACCCGCGACCATGACAACGATCACCTGATTAACGACACCCCCAACCTCGTGCGGCTCACCGCGCACATGCGCCGGCAATTGGCCGGTGATAACGTCATGACCATCGGCCGGCGGCACAGCATCCACCGCGCGCTGGGATTTATCCGCGGCGAATTCGAGTGGATGATGGATGAGGTGGCGATGGCCGCCATTACATACGCGCTGGCACGACAGGCCCAGACGGTGAACACACAGTACTGGTCCGCCTACGACATGACGCCGGATATGCAGAGCGGCTTCAAATGCTACACACGCCTGACGGCGGAGCGGTTGTTGCACGCCATGCAACAAGCCGCCGAGGTGGCGCCCGGCCTGGACGTGCTGCGGCACGGCGCCGAAATCCCGGTCATTGCCGAAACCATGCTCAGCGGTGGCGTGGTTGGCGAAATCAACTGTCTGTCCGGCGAAGTGCCGCACATGACCACCTACGATCAGGCCGGCCGGTTCGAGGTCAAAGGCACGGTGCTGGCGTGGACGCTGCAACGCACCGGTGTTCCGACGGGCGTGGCCCGGCAACTGATGTTGAACGCCATCGCCAGGCGACTGCTGGCCAAAGACCGCAAAGGCGGCGACGATCTCCTGACGTTGTGCAACGGGGTACTTGCCCAACTCGCCGCCTGGCGCGATGAACCGGTCGCGCCCAACACCGCCCTGCGCGGGTCGGATTATTTTTGATCAATCCAAGCTTATGAACCAGACCGCTGGTTACCGCAGTCCAAAATCAGGATGTGCTAATCCACACCCACGGCATAAACAGTGTGCGCAGTAGCGGAAGGCACCCCACATTTTTCCCGATCAACGTCACTTTTTCCCGTGTAACCCTTCGCTGCGCTTGTGTCAGACGCCCTTTCTCCCGTGTAAATCCTCGCTGAAGTCATATCAGCCGACCATTCTGCCGTGTAAATCGAACTTTCAGGCGTGTGAGCAGGGCATTCGTCCGTGTAAACCTTCCGTTCGCTATGTTGAGACACACTTTCGTTCGTGTAAACCTTCCGTTCGGCCTGGTAAACCTCCCGTTCGCCCGTGTAAATCTCACATTCGGTCTGGTAAATTTCGAATCCGGCTTGGTCAACCTCGCATTTTGTTTGGTCAAACTCCAATTCTCTTTGGTAAATCTCGATTTCAGCGTGGTCAAACTCCGATACTGCGGTGTCAACCTCGCATTCGGTCTGGTCAAACGCCCATTCTGGCGTGTAAATCTCCCATTCAGTCTGGTAAACCTCCCGTTCACCCGTGTAAATCTCGCATTCCGTCGTGTAAATCTCGCGTTCTGGCATGTAAATCGAGGGTTCGGACGTGTAAATCTCCCGTTCGGGTGTGTAAATCGAGGGTTAAACGGTGTAAATCCAGCCTCCGACGTTTACAACCTCTGAAAAACCAACATTTTACGAAGAACGCGCTCAAATCCTGTCTAAAACACGTTTAACACATTGATGCGATGTGCGGATAATATTTTGACAGGATTAACGGGATTCACAGGATTGATGGGAGAGGAGGAGAACGTTCGGATTAACCACGGAAGGAACGTGAGCAGGAACCGCCGTTTAATTCTGTCTAATGCGGGCTAACGCCCACAACCCGGAATCAACCACTGATTACACTGATAACACGGATGGAGATGTCCGGAAGTCCTCCACAACACATTTTGCATCAGTGCTATCCGTGCCATCCGTGGTGGTTCTTGTTTTTCCTTTCCCCTAAGGCACTAAAACACGTCCAACCCCTTCGTGCTCTTCGTGTCTTGGTGGTGAACTGTCC
>JBAVTE010000032.1:0-1801 GCA_049695975.1 Minisyncoccia bacterium
GCCTACGGCATCCCCCTTATCAAGGCTATTGTGTACACACAAGTCTTTGGTTTTATTATTAATCTTATCTAGGGCTTGCTGAAAAAAGCTGAAAGCCTTATGAGAAAAAAGATGAGGGGATTTAGAGAGAAAAAAAGTGCAAAAAAAAGGTCTAAAATGAGTAAAAAGGCTTGCACCCCTCTCTTTCCAAGACATTAAACGATGTACCCCAAAAAAGAATCCGAAAAATCGACTGTTGAAAACTTCAAAATACCAAATGAGTGGAAGCCAAAAGAAGAAAATCGTTGGGTAATTATGTCAAAAATCATTCCGTGGGAGGAATTTGAAGAAGAATATGCCAAAAATTTTTCAGAGAATAAAGGAGCACCCGCCAAACCATTTAGGATGGCATTAGGGTCATTAATAATAAAAGAGATATTAGGAATAAGTGACAGAGAAACAGTAGAACAAATAAAAGAAAACCCTTACTTACAATATTTTATAGGACTAGAAGTATATGAAAATAAGGAGCCATTTGATGCGTCAATGTTAGTGCATTTCCGTCAAAGAATAGGAATGGATTTAGTGAATCAAATAAATAAAAAAATGGTGAAAGAAGCAGAAGAAGAAATATTAGCAGAAGTAGAAGAAAAAGATGAAGGAGAAGAAGAAGGAAAAAATCAAAATAGAGGAAAGCTATTAATAGATGCAACCTGTGCACCAGCAGACATCAAATATCCAACAGATATAGGAATCTTGAATGAGGCAAGAGAAAAAACCGAAAAAATAATAGACAACTTGTATAAAAAAACTAACAAAAAAGGGAAAAAACCAAGAACCTATAGAATAAGAGCCAGAAAAGATTACTTAAAATTGTCTAAAAAACGCCGTCCGTCGAGAAAAGAAAGGAGAAAGGGCATAAAAAAACAAATCCAATATATCCAAAGAAACCTTTCCCATATAGAAAAATTAAGAGAAGATAAAGAGGTCACAAAATTAAGTAAAAAAGACGAAAAGATACTGTCGATAATACAAAAAGCCTATGAGCAACAAGTAGAAATGTATGAAAATAAAGAAAATAAGGTAGAAAATAGAATTGTGAGTTTAACTCAACCTCATGTTCGTCCTATTGTTAGAGGAAAAGCAGGAACGCCAGTAGAGTTTGGTGCAAAGTTATCAGCGAGTTATGTGAATGGATATGTTTATTTATACCGATTAAGTTGGGATAATTATAATGAATCAGGCGACTTCAAAGGACAAATAGAAGAGTTTAAACGTGAGACAGGCTACTATCCCCAGTCTGTTCATGCTGATGCAATCTATCGCACAAGAGAAAATCGGGCTTTTTGTAAGGAGAGGGGAATTCGATTGAGTGGCCCACCCTTGGGAAGACGATCCACAAATATTAGTCCAGAAAAAAAGAAAGAAGCTCTTCAAGATGAAAGAGACCGTAATGCTATTGAAGGCAAATTTGGTCAAGCAAAAAGACGATTTAGCCTCAATCGAGTTATGACAAAACTTCCTGATACCTCTGAAACCGCCATTGCTATCACCTTTTTAGTCATCAATCTTTCTGCCCTGCTTCGGCAGGTTTTACGTTTTTTTGTCTTTTTCGGAAGAAGAGGTTATTTTTCTGTTTTCTTATTAGCCCAGCTTATGCTTTGTGTTGACAATTCATTTAACCCTTATGTTTTACTCGCCTTAAATTCATAAATTAATCCCCTCTCCCTGTTTTTTGACTTTTTCAGCAAGCCCTACGTATCTTTGGACTCATTTGTTTTTTATTTTATGCTTAAAATTATTGATTTAAAGGACAATATCC
>JBAVTE010000033.1:0-2509 GCA_049695975.1 Minisyncoccia bacterium
AGATGCACCTAGAATTAGGCAAATTATCCAGAGATTTTCTGCAAATACAAGCGGATAAAAGTGGTCATTTTGTCTGGATGGATCAACCGGATGTGATGATCGATGCGGTCAGAATTTTGCTTGACAAAATTAACTCTGTGTGCTAAGTAATAGAGTAAAGTTAACTTCTTGCTCAGTACAGGACAAAAAGCTGGAAAAGTAGGCGAGAGTAGGGTTTTATGAGAAATAGAACCAATCTCTAAAACCCTAGGAACCAGTATAGCGCCTTAAAGCAAGCCCTTAAACCCCATCTGGCATGGCATGGAGCCAGGCTCTCGTTTCTAGCACTGTTCCTACTAGCCTTAATTAAAGTCAAAACCGTCAATCTGAGCGAGTTAGCAGTAGGATTTGGAGGTAAAGCCCTCAAAGAATCCAACTACAAAAGATTACAACGCTTTTTCCGCAACTTCGAGCTTGATTATTCTGAAATTGCGAAAATTGTCCTGGGTTGGGTGAATATCCCCCAACCTTGGCTATTGAGTCTTGACCGGACTACCTGGGAGTTGGGCGAGCATTGCTACAACATCCTGACTGTAGGCATAGTCCACGAAGGAGTAGCCATTCCCATCTTGTGGTGGCTGCTCAAGAAAAAGGGAAACTCCAACAGTGATGAGCGTATGCGGTTCATTGAGGCGATATTCAAAATTTTTCCCACCGCGAGAATTCGTTGTCTGTGTGCTGACCGAGAGTTTATTGGTCAAGCTTGGCTGCGCTATCTTCTGCTCGAACCGTCTCTGTCTTTCCGGTTAAGGATTCGGGCTACCGACAAGATTGAGCGAAATGGAAAAGCCTTGCCAGCCAAAGTCGTCTTCGCCCATCTGGCTATCGGAGAATCTCAGCAATTGCAAGGCGATTGTCGGGTTTGGGGCCATCGGGTCTCCCTCTAAGCCTTGCGTTTGGAGGATGGAGACCTCTTAATAGTCATTGCTCCCCCACATACAGTCGGACTGGTAAGCGATTACGCTCTGCGCTGGGGCATTGAAACCCTTTTTGGCATTTTCAAGACTCGTGGTTTTTGTTTGGAATCGACTCATTTTACTGACCCCGAACGCCTGCGTAAACTTTTTGCTCTGTTGACTTTAGCTTTGGTCTGGTCTCTCAAGACTGGCTTGTGGCTTCATCAACTTGATCCGATTCGGCTCAAAAAACATGGTCGTCCTAGCCAAAGTCTTTTTCGCTTAGGTTTCAGAAATGTTGAATCTCGTAACAAAACTTTACATTTAAGAACATGACAACCCCAGAACGCCATTTTTCAGATTGAATAGACAATTTTCCTAAACCAGTGTACATAGCTGATATGTTGACACATAAAACTCTGTAAATAGCGCAATTTATCTAATAAGCTTTTGCCAAATACTTCTTCAATATCTATTAGCTGTAAAATTAAATAAGCGATGATACAGCTATAAATTTGTATCCGAATTCCTCTCTCGTTTTTTGTGATTAAACGGTCAAGCTTGAGGTGCATTTTTAAGAACTTCCAAAGAAGTTCTATTTGCCATCTTTGTCGATACATTTCGGCAATTTCCTCATTACTTACCCCCCCTTCTCCTTCTAAGGGTAAGTCCGTCGCTATCCGAAATTCACTTTGACTTTCTAGATCACAAAACTCAACGATTCTTACCTCTACTTCTCTTTTTTCTGCTCCTAGCTTGCTCTGACCATTTTCCAGCATTTCTAGCTTCATATCATTTTTTACCCTTAAAACAAAGTGCTTGTCTTTTTTCTCTAATAATTTTCTGATTCTTTCATTAGAAGAAAAGCCTCTGTCCATTACCCCAACTCCATTTACAGGAATTTCTTCTATAGTTTTTTTCCCTTCTTTAGAGTCATGTCCTTGACCAAAATTGATGACAATCCCCCCCACTTCTGTGGTGATACTATTTAGTCCACAAAATAATTTTACTTGATGCCATCCTTTTGTCCACAACAGTTTACTTGTCAGTGAGATTATTGTCGAGTCAATTGGAAATAAAGCTTGAGCTGCTTCTTTTCCTTTTTTGTTTACTAAACTTTTATTTAATTTATTGATTATTTTCTCAAATGGTTCTGTCTCTCGGATTTTACTCGCCTTAGAAAACGTTGACGTATTGACATTAATTCCTTGCATTTTCAGGCGTGCGCTTAAGTCTCTCATGCTGACGATACTTTTATCCAGTGCAAAACCTATCCAACAGGACACAAAAGTAAATGTACTTAATGCGGGATAGTCATTTTTGGGGAGTGGCTTGAGAAGCTCTTTCATTAGTTTTGGGAAAATTGTTAGCATGGCTTATTCACATTTATTGGTGTATATTTACTTTGTTTTCTTATCTATAATATCAAATTTTGTACGACTTTTTTCCCCGTTCAACACTTCTGACAGGAGACAGCTTTTATTTATTCTCCCCACTCCCCAATTCATAATTCATCATTGCCACACCCCACATTCTACACTCTCTTGTCAGAGGCCCGCCGAAATATGTAACAA
>JBAVTE010000034.1:0-2019 GCA_049695975.1 Minisyncoccia bacterium
GTCTATACCATACCGCTTCAACAGTATCACCAAGTAAATTTCGCTCTATATTTCCTTCAACAATTTCACCAAATAAATACTGCTTCTGATAAGAACAAATTGTTATATAATAAGCTCCATTAAGTCTATAATCATAGCCTTTTAAGCGAATAGATTGTCGATGTTTTTGGGGTTCATTCATGGCGTGGCGGATGGTGGCGGTTAATTCAGTTATAAGCGATTCATCGGCAATCATCAAGAGTTGGGGATTGGTGGTAAGATTGTCAGAAAAGCGATCGCACTGTATAATCTTGATTAATATATAAGCTAATTCTACTCACTTGAACTAAATCATCATGAATCAAAAACCGTACCAAGTAGAAGCATTTTGGGATCGAGAGGCGCAAGTTTGGGTAGCAGAGAGTGAAGATATTCCTGGATTAGTCACCGAAGCTGATACCATCGAAGCTTTAACAGCTAAATTACGACAGATGATTCCAGAATTATTACAACTCAATCATCTAATTACTCTTGAACCTCAAGCACCGATAACTTTTGAACTAATTAGTCATCGTCAAGAATCAATTGAGTGCGCTGTTTAGATGGCTACTTCTTTAACACCTGCATTAAAAAAACTGCTCTCAGCAGCTGGATGTTATTTTGAACGTCAAGGTAAAGGAGATCATGAAATTTGGTATAGTCCTCTGACAGAAAGAAGATTTGTAGTTGATAATACTATAGCAATTCTTGGAGCTATGAGGTACAATAGAAAGCAAATAGACAAATAATAGAACTTACCAGCTTCCTATGAGACCCTATTCCGTAGATTTTCGCCAAAAAATTATCGATGTCTGGAAGAAAGAAAAAATTTCCATTCGAGGACTAGCCCAGAGATTTGACGTGGCTAAAAGCTTTATTCAGAAGTTATTGAAGCAACATAAAGAAACAGGAGATATCCGTCCTCGTCCGCAAGGGGGAAGTCCGCCAACCAAGTTAAATAGTGAACAACTGATAATTTTAATAGAAATCATCGAAGCTAACAATGATGCAACTCTCGAAGAATTATCGGACTTACTGTATGAAAAGACACAGGTGAAAGTCAGTAGAGCCACCCTGGGGCGGCTTACGCAAAAACTCAATTACAGTTTCAAAAAAAAACACTACACGCGGCGGAAAAAGAAAGTGACAGGGTACAGCAAAAAAGAGTGGAATACTGGTCAGAAGTTCGGGAAATTGAGGCATCAAAACTAATTTTCATCGATGAATCGGGGGTAAATTTAGCCCTTTTGAGACTCTATGCTAGAGCCTTAATTGGCCGAAGAGCTCGGGGAAGAAAACCACAAAAAAGAGGGAAAAATATTTCAATAATTAGTGCTATAAGCTTAGAAAAAGTTGTCGCATCAGTCAACATATACGGTGCAGTGGATGCGGTAACATTTGAAGGATTTATTCTAAAGGAAGTGCTGCCAAAAATTAAAGAAGGAGACTGTCTGCTCATGGATAACGCCAAGATTCATCTCGGAGAAATGGTCAGAGAAATAATCGAACAAGAAAAAGCTAGACTCATCTATTTACCTCCTTATTCTCCCGAATTCTCTCCTATTGAAAACTTTTGGTCAAAAGTGAAAGCGACGTTAAGAAAACTGAAGGCGAGAACTTACAAAGACTTAATAGAAGGGATTGAATTGGCTATGTTAGAAGTTACTCAAAAAGATATTCGCAATTGGTTTACTCACTGTTGCTACTGTACCTCATAAGTCAGAGAATTGCTATATATCAACCTAATACTATCAAAGGCAATAAACCCATCAATATTGGTTATGGCAAAACGCCCTTAAGAACCGCTATTTTTCAGCTTTTTTACGCGCTGAGACAGAGGAGATATTGTCTCCAATTAGATTTGCGTAAATCTTACGCAAATCTCTTTTTTCTTTGTCCAAAGTCCAAAAATGTTAAGAAACGTGTGCGATTGCCCTGTTAACCTTTTCTTTCTTCTGGTGTCCCCTAGGTCTGCATACTGTAATTCTTGGGCTGCCCATT
>JBAVTE010000035.1:0-2965 GCA_049695975.1 Minisyncoccia bacterium
TTGATCCGCCGCAGGGGTTTTTGCTTCTGTTGTTGAATCGGGAGCCGCGATCGCGCCTTGGGCAACCAAAAAGGAAGTCCCCAGAACCGCAGGCATTGCTTTAACGAGCTGCCATAATTGTTTTTTCATTGTCACTAGTGCCTCACACCTAAACCACTAAATAAACTGACGAAAAATTAGCCTAGCAAAGCTAGAGACTTAATAAGTTCGTTGATTTTTTTCACGCACTGAACTGCATACAAGCTGATCTATAGAAAAATATTTGTGTATAGATTCTTCACATTATAGACTCTCATGAATATTTTTCAAGTTTTTTTGTGATCTGCGATACACGACTTTTCGATTTTTATGCGCCTCAGAGAACGTTTGAAAAGTCAACAGACCACCATAGGTAGTGTGATAGCATAGATGCTCGATAAATCAAAGGAGGTTATAAAGATGAGCAATCAAAAAAGTTATCCAGGAGATATGACAGACGCTCAAGCTGAATTATTGCTAAGTTTGGTTCCCCCAGCAAAACCAGGAGGTCGTCCAAGAACAGTAGATATACGAATGGTTATCAACGCAATATTTTATGTGTTGTGTACAGGTTGTCCTTGGGCATGGCTTCCTCATGATTACCCTCCAAAAGGGACGGTCTATTATTATTTTCAAAAGTGGACAAAAGATGGAACGTGGGTAAAAATACATGATCAATTAAGAGCATTGGTAAGAATAACAGAGGGTCGTCATCCCGATGCCAGTGCAGGAGTTTTAGATAGTCAGACAGTGAAAGTAGGAACAATGGTTAGTAAAGAAGTGGGATATGATGGCGGAAAGCAAATAAAGGGAAGAAAACGCTTTGCTTTGGTAGATACCTTCGGACTGTTAATGATGGTCAAGGTGATGGCCGCCAGTGTCCCTGAAAGGGAAGGGGCTAAAAAAGTCTTTGAAAAAATGAAAGAAAATCCAGAGAAATATCCCCGATTAATCAGAATCTTTGTAGATAAAGGGTTTTCGGGTAAAGATTTTATGCGTCTAGTAATGGATACTTTTGGTTTTATTCTGGAAGCAGTTTTACGGTCGGATAAGATGGAAGGTTTTGTCGTTTTACCTAAACGTTGGGTAGTGGAACGAACCTTTGGATGGTTTAATTATTGGCGACGTTTAAGTAAAGATTATGAGGTGTTACCTGAAACTTCTGAGGCATTCATTTATATCGGGATGACTCGTCTGATGTTGCGACGATTGGCGTAAACGCACTACACTACCTGTGACCCTTTTCAAACGTTCTCTTAGTTCAAATTTCTTTGCAAGTAGTCTTTGCGAATTACCCTATGTTCATGAAACGGGCTTTAAAGATTTTATTAACCAGCATAATTTTGATTTTAAGCCCTATCATAAATTTGGAATACAAGAAATAGATGAAAGAACTGAACTGGTGGCAAAAATTGCTGATTATATTTGGAATAGAGATCGAATTATTGAAATAGAATAAAGCTTATTAGATGACTAGACCTCTTGCAAAAGTGTTTTAACGGTTAATATGAAAAATAAATTTCATTCTAGAAAATTTGTATCGACTGTTAAAAACGGTTTAAAACTGATCGAAAATCATCTCTTAAAGTAGAATAACAAAAAATTGGCACACTCAATCCGCTCAGCTTGTCTCCAAAAGCTGAACTTGAAGAATAAATTATCTTGAATAAATTATTCTGGTTTCACCTCCACCTTTGCTTCTAACTCTTTTGTTTCTAACTCGTAGTTATAAATACCAGCTATTAAATTTGCTCTTAAACCGAACCTACGATGCCTATTTCTATAGGTTGAAGATAATATTCTGAAAATTTTTAATCGTCGATTGACGTGTTCTACTACTACTCGAAGACGGTTTAACAACCGGTTATATTGCTTTTCCTCTTTGCTTAATTTTTTACCCTTTTTTCTCTTAATCGGTGTTTCACTTAATTTATGAATTTTGGCGATCCCTTGGTATCCCTTATCCGCTATGATTTTTATCAAATCTCCTACTCTTACTCCACTATTTTGGAATAGCTTGAAGTCATGTACTCTTCCTTTTCCACTCGCTAGACAGATGATTTTCTTGCTTTTTAAGTCAATAATTAGTTGCGTCTTTAATGTATGTTCTTTTTGCTTTCCACTATAATAATTTTTCTGATTTTCTTTTGGTTTTTCTATCGGACTCTCTGTTACATCCATTGCTACTACTTTTTCTTCTATTTCTTTCTGACGTAACTCTTTTTTTCCAGGTAGACTGAACACTCCTGAGCGAATTAAGATATTTTCGATTTTCTGAGTTATACGACAGACTGTTGATTCTGATACTCCCCAGTCTGTTCCAATATGGTACTGTGTTCTGTATTCTCTTAAATACTGAAGGGTCATTAAAACTTGATCTTCTATTCTTAGTTTACACGGACAACCAGGTTTCTTTTTCTTTTTCTCCTCATTTTTGACTAACTCTACCATTTGCTTAAATGTCCTTTTTTGAACCCCTGTCAGTCTTTTGAATCGATTTGCTGATAGTTTTCTTGCCTTACTATATTCCATAGTTAAATTACGATAAGTGATTTTAGCTTCCACTTTCACCATAGCATTTTCTATTTTTATACGGTAAATTCATGTCACTGTCTCTATGAAACGTATTTTAGTCAACCCTTCATTGTAACATATAATGTTTATGCAAGAGGTCTATTGATTTTGAGGTGCTGCCACAAGCTTTAAATGACGACTTAAGCTTAGCTTTTTGAATAAGTTTGTTACATAACTTTACTTCGTGATAAATTTTACCCGTATGTCGGCTTTACCCCTAATCCACAATTAAACCGTTATTTTTATCCGTAAAGACTCGATTGGCTCTAGCGATAGTTTGCATCAGAGTATGATTTTTCATCGGCTTATCAAGATAAATCGTTGAACAACTCGGAACATCAAAACCTGTCATCCACATGGCACAAACAAAGAC
>JBAVTE010000036.1:0-12218 GCA_049695975.1 Minisyncoccia bacterium
TTTGGCGGGGCTTCAGAAATTCGGACAGAAAATTAAAAAGTGGCTGGGGTTGGGGGGAATGACACTTTTTATTTTCTGACTATTTGATTTTTAATTTCAAAAATTTGGGCAGGGCTTCAGGAAAATAACAAAAAATATCATTGGTTTAATTATTCAAAGTCCTCTTGTTTAATATTTCTTTTGCTTCAATCAATTTATCTTCTTCTACAAAAACAGAATATGGCACGTTAGGACCTCTTAATACCCGTGGGTTTAATCCTAGACTGTCTGCACCTGTGGCAATAGACGCTAAAATACCGTTTGCTTCTAAATATCCTTTGGTTATTGAAGCGTCTAGCTCGTTATCTGATGAATAGACTACGATTTTCATTTAGATATTTTTTAATTTGTTCCACTGGGTTGAAAGATAAACAAGAATTAAGATATTTATCACTAAAATTGTATAATTATTTTGTAATGGAATACGAGCCAGTGGGACAACAAATTTTAATAATTGTGGTAATAAAATAGCTATCCACCCACAAATAATTGCCCAGTTTTTATTTTTCCATAATCCAATACCTGCAACGATAAATAGTAGCATTGTGGCAATATAAACAATAATGGCATAAAACGATGCGATATTACTAGAATCAAATGTATTTATAACTTTGGTAAAAATAAGTACAAAGCTATATAGGAAATATAACCCTTCAAGAAATAGAAATAAAGAGAGTGTGTTGTTTATATATTTTTTCATAATTTAATAAATTATTGAGTTTTATAATAAATTTCACTTGCTAATATAGAACCGTCACTTTGTGTTACTCCTTTTATGGTAAAGGACCAGGATGGACCAATCCAATTTTTCATCGTTGAATATAGCCAATTAAAATCATGGTATTCCTTTATTGAGTCCGACTGTCTGTAATATATTGTGGAATTATTGGTTTTAATATTTTTTACTCCATTTTTTACTCGGTCACAAGCATTCGGATCTGGATTTTTTGGATTATTACAAGCATTAAAGTCAAAAATATTAACAGCTTGAAATGTTTGACTAGTTAAGTTAAAACTATTTACGTCTAGCCAAACAGATAATTCTATAGTTGTTAGAGTCTGATTTGAATTAGCAGAAGTAATAGTAAAATAATTATCACTTGAATCACTTAGAACAACTGGTTTTCCAGAATTATCTATACCTTCAATAAGAACTGAGTATTTTCCAGTAGTAACATCAGGAATGTTTGTCGTATAAGAACCAGAATTTAGGGCGTCCTGAGCAAGGATTATATGCACATCTGGTATATAACCACCCACACCTCCTCCAGCATAATGAGTGGAAATGGATTCAAGAAAAATTCTTACTGTTTTTGTAGAAGTTGGAGCATTCCAAGTAACTACCTGCTGGGAACCTACTTTATAAGCTTCTCCACCGTTTGGCGAAAGAACAGTTATAGACGGTTGAGTTGATGTAGAGGTAAATTTAAAGGTTGTAAATATTTGGCTATATACTGATGAGTACTTTTTGTCAGTTAAAACTAAATTATAACAATATTTTCCTTCTTTATCACTTCCAAGGTCAGCATGAGAGCAATCATAATTTTGAGCACTATTATATTGAAATAGTGCGATTGGTGCTTCTGGACTTATTGATCCTCCGTTGGTTTTACCAACTTTACATCCACCTTTCAAACCAGTTAAACCATTAGTTGAATTCAAGTCTTGAAATTCTGGTGGACAAAAAACAATACCGCCTTCACCAAAATTACTTTCATCGAATAAATTTACATCGTAAATCCAATCGTTAGGATATTTAATTTGATAACCGAATTTTTTATTTGTATATGTTTTCCAGTCTTTTATTGCACTGGTTGTCGTGGCGGTGTTCTGAACAGCAACTGGAGTCTCGGCTACTTTCTTATTTGTATAAATATACACACCACCACCAATTATTAAGACAGCAATTATACCAATGAGGAGCGGAATAACGAAACCTTTTTGTTTATTTTTCATGTGAATTAAATTAATAAAATTATTATACCCTGTATTATACCACTTTTTTACATAAAATAAAAATTGGTTTCCAATCCTTTTGTTTTTCTGAGTTTTAAGCCCTGCCCAAATTTTTGAAATTAAAAATCAAATAGTCAGAAAATAAAAAGTGTCATTCCCCCCAACCCCAGCCACTTTTTAATTTTCTGTCCGAATTTCTGAAGCCCCGCCAAACTGCCCGAGACCTTGAGGGCAGAACACCAGAAACAAAATTTTCTTTTCCATTTAAGAGAAATTCTTCCGCGCGCCAAATCGGAAAATGTAAAGAAAATTTTTTGTTTCTGGTGTCCGCGAGGTAGTCCGAGGCGGGTTGGCGAGGCGTTCTCCGAGCGTATGATTTAGTTTCAAATTACCACGCGCGTGGCGCGTGAAATTATCTTTTGCTTTGAAAATAGGTTCTAACTTGGTACAATAAGGACACAACCTTAAAGCCGTTTTTGCTTCGCAAAACGGCTTTCTGATTTAAACTATTTCCTTATATTATCTCACACACCCCGCCCACACATGCGAGCTCTTTCTTAGCATCACTCTCATCTTGCATTTCATAAGTCATAATTTTTGAAAAATCTATTGTTCCAAGTTTCCTTACCATTTCATGATATCTCTTCTCGTCTATTTCTTCATATGGAGCCATCTGATAAATATGATCATTTCGTGGAAGAAATGCGAGCCCTCCAATAATATCCCAGTTGTTAAAAATCCAATTTGCGACTTCTATCCATTCATTTTCACCAACATAAATAGTAACAGAAGGATTGTGTTCGGTATAATGCACTTTCACTGTCTTCCAATATTCAAGTTGTTCTATCGCAGTCAAATCATCCTTGAAAACAGAATTCTTTGGCGCCTTGATAGGAAATTCAAAGACATAGGTTGTCGCATTTTCTTTTGATTGTCCAACCTCTGGATAATAAGGAATTCCTTGGTCTCTCAACATTTTAAAAAGTGAATCCGTAGCGGTAATTCTAATTCTTCTAATGTAATATGGAGCATATCTAGGATGCATTCCAGAAGCACAGTCTACTGTCTGTGATACTGTTCCAGAAGGTTTTACGCTGGTTGCACAAGTAGAAGGATTGATCTTAAATCTCTTTGCATAAATTACATTTGTTTTCAAAACTTCTTTTTTCAACTTTTCCAAAACTTTTGCATCACGAACCACTGGACAATCCCACTGTCCTGTAATAGAAACTCCTAGCAACCTTTCTTTCTCACAATTTTCTTTCCATTCTTTTGATAAATAACCGAGATTGGTCAGAGTTGACTGATATGTTCCCAAAATTGTCGCAAGTCTAATCTTTTTCAAAAGTTTCTCTTCGTTGTCTTCAGATCTCGCCACTACTTCCGAAAGATTACAAAATTGTTTTGATTGTAAAATAACTTCTCCACAAGGATTTGCACCTAGGTTACCGATATATCCACCGAGCACTTTCATTCGCCTTTCTGGTAAAGTAGTAGCTAGGCCTGCTCTATTAAAAATACCTCTTTCACCTGAACCACTTTTCATAAGGGCGACCCATTCATCCATAAATTCGGCAGAAGATGGTTTATGTAAATAAACAGCAGAATTATTTGCAATACTTCTCTGTGGTTCCATAAGATAAAACTGCCCCTTTTTAGCATCACGCATTGCATCATCATCAAGATCTGAGAGAGATATGAGAGCACTTCTTCTCACACCACCAGAAACCACACAATCACCAATACAGCAGACAATATCGTGTACATCTAAGTTCGTCAGCCTTTTCCCTTGTCTTGCCAAAACTTTCTTTTTAGCTACAGCAAGTAGTCTGATAAGAGGATCAGGACCAGATGACTTTCCACCCATTGTTTTGAGTCTTGCTCCTGCAGGTCGAAGCAGTGAATAATCAAATTCCACGTCATTTCCTTCATACCAAGCCTTCAAACCAAAAGCTAGTGAATCTGCCCATCCCTCTTTGCTATCTGGAATTACAAAAGTCGGAAGCTTTTTTCCACTTTGAAATTTAATTTGCGGAAGTGATTGAGCATTTTGACTTTCAACAGAAAATCCTACTCCTGTTCCACACATAGACAGATACATTATCTCCGCAAAGTCCTGAATACATGAGGGTGCAATAAATGAACAGTTGTAAGCACAGACATTGGATCTATCCACTGCAGGCCCTGCAAACTGAAGCAATCGCATCGAAGGCATAATTTCTTGTTTCAAAATTGCCTCTCGGATTTCTTTGTATTCAGAATCTTTCAAGGACTTACCGAGTTTGCCTTTCATAAAATTAATATATCTATCCACAGTCTCTATCCATGTTTCTCTTCTTCCTTCTTCATCTATCCATTTTGAATAAGTACGATAATAAACAAATTCTCCAAGTTGATTACTAAAATATTTTTTACTTTCTTTTGCAAGATCTTTGACTTTTTGTGGAACGACATTTACTCCAATTTCTCGTAATTTGTTTCTTTCTTGCCTATAAATGATATATTCTTTTGCGGTCTTAACATATTCACTCAAAATAAGCTCCTTTTCGACAATATCTTGAACTCCTTCGACTGTGGGAATAAAATCTTTAAACTTTTTGGTAATCCGAACAAGTTCTGCAAAAACTTTGTTGGCTACAAGCTGTGCCTCTTCAAAACTTCCTTCATTTGTGATAGTCATCGCTTTGTTTATCGCGACGGTGATCTTTGTAACATCAAACGGAACAACCAGTCCATCTCTTTTTTTTATACTTCTCACAATCTTGCTAGTACCCATTTTTGCAGTTTTTGTCTTTGCCATAACGAATTAAATTTATTTAATAAAAAATTGTTGATAGACATTAATTCTACAACAATTCCCATATTAAAAAAAGCAAAAATCAATATTTTTATAAGAGAAAAATGAAAAAGAGGAAGTGTAAAGAAAAAAATGCTTCAAATCCAAAAAATGACTAGTAATATGGGAAATCTTGTAGGTAAAGTTTTGGGTTTTAAAAAAGAGGCATTTTTTGTCCATTTATAATGGACAAAAAATGCCTCTTTTTTATACAAAATTTTATAAACCCACAACATCACCAATTTTTATTTCATTTTTATCTGAGAAACCAGCCGGCACTTCTAAAACATATTTTGAAACATATTCCCCACCAAAAATTTCCGGGTAAGTACTCGGCAATAAACTTTTTTCAATACCTACCACCAATAAATTTTCATCAATAAAAATAATATCAATAGGAATAAGCATATCTTTCATCCAAAATCCATGACTCCCTGTATTATTAAAAATAAAAAGCATTCCTTTTCCATCTTCCAAACTTGCCCTATTAGAAAGACCTCTCATCATATCTTCCGAACTACTAGCTATCTCGACAGAAATAGTAGAACTCGCCACCAAAATATTTCTTGTCTGACTTTCTGTAGTAGGTGTATTGCAAAAATCATCTGATACTATTCCCGATAAATTAAAATTTGATATAAGTCCCCTATCTCCACACAAAATTTTGCCTTTTTCTCCATTAAAAATAGCAAGAAACAAATAAATAAAAACTCCGAATATTATAATTCCAAAAAAAAATTTTGATATTCTCATGTTTTTTGATTTAGTGATTATTATAATCTTACTTTGTTTATTATCTTCGAACTCTTTTTGATAAAACTAGAAAAATCTTTTTTCTCAATAACAAAATTTTTATAAAGGTCTTCTATGACTCTTGTAGCTAATTCATTACCTATTTTCAAATTCTTGTGTTCTCTATAATATCCATCTTTTACGCCAAGAATTTTTTGCATTCTTGGATCATTTAATATAATTGGCGTTACTAACTCACTAAGCAACCATTCTTTATTTGGAAACTCATATTTATCTTTCTTAATTTTAGGAAAAACCTCTTTAAGTTTTTTGAAATATAAAAAGTGGGATATTTCGTGAGCTATTATGATATTTGAATTTTTATTATCTGGAGACACAGAAAAACTCCATGTATCAAGGAATCTCGGACATATTGGATTGATTGATATGTAGGCGGTAATTTCTTTTTCCAGCCAATTCGTCTGTATTATTTCTGATAATTTTTCTAAACAATTTTTTTCCATCTTTTGCCAATCGAACTTTATAACTTTTAATCCCCGACTCATTTTTTCTTTGAGTTTTTCCCTTATCTGAACGATTAAATTCTTGATAGCTTTTTTCTTTTCTCTCTTGTCAGAAATTTTACTAATTTTCAAAAACTCGGGAAATTTCTTTGTAATTTTTCCACTCCAATTTGTATCCAAAAATTCAAGAATCATTTCAGATTCAAGTTCTATCGGCATTTGTTTGAAAATAACCTCAGGTAATTTCTTTATTGTCATCATGTTGGGTATTATATTTTAATTGGTTCCATAAATTTAGCCTTAAGCTCTGGATCAGAAAAGGTTTTTCTACCATTTTCCGAAAAGAGTTCATCCCGTTTTATGATTTCAGGTTCCGTTTGTTCAAAAAGACGAATAAGCCAGAGTAAAAAAGGCATATATCCTTCGGATGTAGGATTTTTAAGATATTCACTGTTTACATAATCAAATATTCTCACAACTTCCCCATTTACTTCAACTTTGTAATCAATTGACTCTGTGTTTCCCCATACAAAATTACTTTGCCTGTGTTTAAGTATATCTGGATGCTGTAAAAGTACTGGGGTTAAAACTTCTTTTAGATGATGAATCCCAATGTCAGATAGTTTATTAGGGATAGATTTAATTTGGCGGAAGAAAATAAAATGAGAAATTTCATGCGGTGCAGTGGACGACAATCTATCAAATTTTGTCTGACCACTATTTACTTGAGTAATAGAAAAATAAAATAAATTCCTTTTAACATCAAATGGACATGTCGGATAGACTGATGGCATCACTAAATATTTAAAATGCTCGGTTTCTCCCATTAAATCTTCTAAAGTTTTAATACCCATGTCTATTTCTGGTAAGTCAGCCACAATATTTGCTTCAGCTTGTTTAATATTATCGGCATATTTCTCTCTAAAATCTAAAATTGCTTTCTTTATTTTAGAATGAATTTCTTGTTCAGTTAAACTTTCAGAATCTACATGCATGTCAGTAAGTTCTGGAAAAAATCTATATATGAGGTCCCGATGACTTTTCCTTCTATTATTAAAGATATTATAGGAAAACAAATTGACCTCTCTTTCTAGATCATAATAATACTCTAACGATGATTCTTTAATTACTTCTTTATTAGGTTGTTGTTCCATATCTCTTAGATGTTTTTTACTTTTTTGATGGCAGAATGATTTCGATATAAATATATTCAGGGTCAAATGCCCATTTGGTAAATTTAACTATATCATCATAAGTTACTTTTTCAACGGCCTTAAGTTGTTCTGCTTGTGTAATAATATTACCATCAAATTTTAATATATCGTCTATAGAATTATCAGCTATATTATCAGATAACAATTCGGCTGATCTTATTTGTTCTATGAATAATTTCTTAATCGTGTTAAATCTATCAATAAATTTTTCATCTATGATTTCATTTACAATATTTTTAAACTCTTTTTCAACCAATTCTACATTTTTCTCTTCAGTTTTTATATTCACAAACATTTGGAAAAAAGTTTTTTGTTTTGATATACTGCTATCAACTCCATAACAAAGACTGTGTTCTATTCTCAAACGCTCATTTAAGAGATCGCGAATTAATTTACTAGACACATTGCATATTTCATTTTCTAAACGAGATCTTTTTTCGGCTATCCTAAATAAAGAGATTTCTACCTGCTCTTTTATTTCGCCTATTTCATCGGCAGTTTTCACAAATCTATTTTGTTTTGGTTTACCGAGTTTATCATTACTTTTAATGACCTCATTTACTTTTGGCAAATCTTTCAAAAAACTTTTTAGGCCTTCAATATGTTTTTCTTCTACTGCACCGGTAAGAACGATAAAAAGATTGCCTATACCATAATTATCTTTATGCCAAGACGCAATATCTTTTTGTGATATCTTGGCTATCGTGTCTGGCCAACCTAAAGGACTATAGGTTCGCGAATGCTCGTGACCGTGAAATAAATTTTCCACAAATTCTTTATTATATTTTAGAAATTTTTCGTTTAGAAATCTGTTCCATGCCTCTTGAGTGATAATTTTTCTTTCGTGCTCAATATCTTCAGGACGCAGATATGAATTAAAAATCATATCTTTCATACCAGAAAGTACTATATTATATTCTTCTGGCAAACATTTAAGTTTGTAGCATGTCCTATAAAATCCTGTTCCAGCATTCCACGATCCTAATGCATGCAATTTTCCCCATTCTCTTATTGATTTCTTATCTGGTAATGTCGGAGAACCATCAAAAATCATATGTTCCAAAAAATGTGACATCCCCTCTTTTCCAACAGGATCATCAAAAGCACCAGTATTAAAAACCACACGAATATGAATACACGGAGCCCATGGTAAATTTTTATAATAAATTGGCACTCCATCAATTTCTTTTTTAGAAAAATCATATTGGTCAAAATTTTTTATATCCATGTCTTTAAGTATATCAGATACAATTAAATTTTCTTATACATACACACCTCGCTAATGTAGTGGTAAAAAGGCTCCTGACCCTATTTTCCCCTACTTTTACCAGAATTAATTGAACCGTTTACAAATGGGTTAAATTTTATCCACGAAATCGTCTATATCCTTAAATGACGATAACATAATGACTTTATTCTTATATGGAGCAATAATTTCAACGTTAGTTGGCTTTCCTTTTTTGTAACTGAGACCGTATCTTTTATAAAATACATGTCGCATAAGTAAAAAAGTTTGGTAAATACTTTCATCCCCTCTTATAAAATGTCTTCTGATAAGACTGAACCATTGATAAAATATACTGTTATATCTAAGATAAATGATGATATCAGCAGAATCAAAACCCGGACTCAATAGCCACTGAGTTGTCCCCTCCACTATCCATTTATCATCATGAAATATCTTTGAAATTTTATTTAGGCTTTCTTCACTATTTCTTGGTTTTGTAAATTTTACTTCATAGTAAAAATCATCGGTCGAATAATTTTTAATCTCGAGCTTTTTGGAAAGTTTCTCCGCTAATGTTGATTTTCCTCGCCCCGCATCACCGATAATGATTATTTTATTGCAGGATTGGTTCATTTTTATTTTAATTCTTTTAAAAATTCCAATGCCCTCTCCATTATTCTATCTCCAATTATTCCCCAATCAAAATATTTTTTATAATCTTTTGGATCAATAAGTTTAATTTCGGTGACGTCGCCGTCAGGATCGCAAACGAATGGTCCGAAAGGTTCCACGATACAAAAAGAACGAGTTTGTCTGACGGTCCTGTCCTTTGATTCTTCAACATCAATAAATCCGATAAGTTCTTGATGCAAGACTTTCATGTTCGTCTCTTCTTTCACCTCGCGGACCACAGCTTCTTCAATAGTTTCTCCTTTTTCTATATGTCCTCCTGCTGGAGTCCAAGATTTCTTTTCTCCATCGTAAACAATAGCCAGTTTACCATCACAAAAACAATAAGCATGCACACCTTGAAGAATTTTATCATCCAACCCTTGCATTGGATCAGTATCTTCATAATAGGTGTAAGGAATAGTCCCCATCTGTCGAGTTTTCATCATTGATTTGATTATTTTTTTCATAGGCTTGATAATAACACAAAATAGAGAGGGTGAGAATAAACCCGTCTTTATTTTGACTAATTTAATTCTTTCAAAAGGAAAGCTAAATTAGAATACAGAGCTTCCTCTGCTTTTTTTAAAGAGAACCACTTAGACTGAATATCTTTTTCTCCATCATTTATCTTTTTTACAGGTTTTGATTTAAACATAGCTACTCGAATAAGTTCACCAGTTTGTCCGTGCGTGTATGTTAGGTCAGATAATCTTTTCGAAATTTCAACTCCATAACCTGTTTCTTCTTTTACTTCACGCAATGCAACCTCCTCAAGAGTTTCCCCATTTTCAGCGTGTCCTTTTGGGAAAGTCCATATTTTTCCGCCATCACTACTTACAAGTAACACTTCGTTATTTTCATTCAAAACAACGCAACCTGCTTTTATAGTCTCATTATTTTTATTTTTAATTTTAGTATGTTCAGACATAATTATTCTATTAACTAAAAAATGCTTAGTATTTGTATTATAGCAATATTTTAATATTTAAAAAGCAACACTCTTTAATAGATGATATAATTCTAATCATGAAAACAGTCAATCAATTAGAATTAGAAACTCAACTTGTTTTGGCTCGAGAAAATATCTTTAAGAAATTGGAAACCATATTTATAGATAAGGCAATTGAAGCTCATGTATTTGGATCAATTGCACGACAACAAACAGATGCACACAGCGATATCGATATTTGGTTTACATTTAAAGATGAGGATTTTGATGAAGTATACAAAAACCGTTTTAAATATTATGGACTTATTGGTGAAATAATACACTCATGTGAACCACCTCAAAATGCTCCAATAAACGGCGTATATAATGCATTATTAATACAATCTAACAAAGCAATAACGATGGTAGATATTTATTTATGTCCTCTATCAACATCCTATATATCAAGTGAAGGAAAAAAGTTGTTTGGTGTTGATTTACCTATAATAAATACAACGGGTTATAATCAAAAAAAGGTACAAGTAGATACAGATTATCGTATAGACTTCTTTATAGGTTTTATATTTAATACAATAAAAAAAATTGCGAGATGCGAACAAAATCCTCTTGAAGCTGTTTTGCGTGAATATAAAAATTTACATACTAATTATAAGATCAATGTTGAGTTACTTGATAATGAAAAACAGGACATTAATACATTAAGAAAAATAATCGAGAACACCAAAAAAGTTGCTAATGAAAAACAAAAAAAAGTGCTTACTATAATTAATGATTTTGTAAATAATTACTTTCTTTGAAATACATCCATTTTATCTCAAAAATAGCCCCTATTATAGAGCTGTTTTTTTGGTGGGGAAAAAGGTGTCAGGAAAAAGGTGTCAGCAGGAAAAAGGTGTCAGGAACCTTTTATTGGTCTCCCCCTCTTTCTTTCTGTTATTTCTAATCCAAATTCCTTCATTACCCTACCTATCCATTTATCACTACCATATGGCTTACCCCTATTTACTGAATTCCTGATAGATTTTAATCTTTCTGCATCTTCAGTCAGAATGAGAGTTTGCTCGTAATTTCTTGGCCAAGTGATACTTTTAGTGGCTAATAGTTTTTTCTGTGTTTGTGTACCAAATGATCTTTTATAATAACTGGACCATTTCCAATCTTTTAATGATTTTACTAATTTAGCTCGTAATGGATTTCTTTCTACATAAGCTAAAAGTGTCCAGAGGTGTGCATCAGCTTCTACAAGAAATGATTTGTATCGACCTTGATAAAGATGACCGTAGCCAATAGTTTTATTCATAGCGTGCCATCTTTGTGTATGAGTAAGTGTCACCCAATGCATAAACTTCTTTATTTCACCCTCAGCTTCAGGGTATAGTACAAAATGAAAATGGTTGGGCATTATAGTATAAGCAATTAATCTCATACTAAATCTTTCTACAGCATCAAATATTATGTTCTCAAAATCTTGATATTCTTTATCGGTATTAAAAATAGTGGCCCTAGCATTTGCTCGATTTAATATATGGTATACATATCCACCAACATCAGTTCTTAATGGTCTTCCCATTAATCCATATTAACATGCAATTTTTCCTAAACAAAGGTTCCCGACACCTTTCCCCTTTCCCCCTCAGTATCTGGCAAGAAATTGCTATAGAAAAAAATAAGTAAGGAAAGGAAAAGTGAACCAAGTATATGATTATGAAAAGTTATACCCAGTATAAAATATAAAGCAATAAGTGGAAGTAGAAAAACCTTCCAAGCCCAAACAAGCAAAGAGTAATGCTCTTTTATCTCCTCTTCTACCTTGTGAAAATGGGCGTGGGGTGGAATTTTCTTCAAAATTACGCGTCCCAATACTCTTTTAATCTTTCTTTTGTATTTGTCATAAATGAAGCCCCATTATTCACGAAAAGTGAAGATAAGTCAATGAAAAAAGGTAATGTGCACACACATTTGGCACTTTTTAGTAGTATTAATTAATGTGTACAAAAATGCCAAAAAACACACAAGAAGAGCGTCTAAGGTGGGTCCAAATGGTCGAAAACAGCGGTCAAAAGCTGAA
>JBAVTE010000037.1:0-1725 GCA_049695975.1 Minisyncoccia bacterium
ATCTTGTGCCTGGGTTTGTTTATCCCCTCCACATAATAACAAAATAATGACTAAATCGATTTGACCAAAATAAATCTACCTGTAAATAATTAGTTGATGATTAGGTAAAATGAAGAGAAAGCAAAAAATCAGATTGTCTTAAAAAAAGGAGTAAAAAGAATGAAAGTGACGGTAGAATTCGTGATTCGTAACGAAATGGGAAATATTCTCAGCCAAAACAGCCCATTTTCAATGGAAATAGGAACCCAAAGCTTACATGACATAGAAGGAGGTGTAGAACAGATGAAACAGAAAGTATTGCCTGAAATAGAGGCAACCTTACTGGCGCAGGCACAAAACGAGTTCACGGAAAAAGTAAAAAAAAACTAAACTTGTGGTGTAATGGTACAAGAAAAATCTGTATAAAAACATTACACGGTCAGTTTGAGTTTTACTTACAAAAGTATCAAACGAATAAAAAAGAAGTTAACTATTTTCAGTTATCGGAGCAATTGCAGGAAAGATTTGTGAGTCAGAGATTAGAGGAATTATGCGGTTATTACGCCAATCGGCTCAGTTATGAGAATTTGGCTGGATTAGTGGAGCGAGTAACAGGAGAAAACTTATTGAGTGACCAGACTATTTGGGGAATAGTGAAAGGGAAAGCCGAAACCTATAGTCAGCAAATCCGACAAACTGTACAAGAATCGTTAGAATCGACCACATCTAAGCAGATTCAGATAAAGCAAAACGTAGAAATTTATAACGTAGAGGAGTCAGAAATCCTCCTATTTGACGATGGTATTCAAGTCAAAGGACAAAAGCCTGAGCGTAATTTGCGTAATCAATCTACTGCCCATACTCTAAGTCCAGATACCACCAAGGATAAGACTCCCGCCGTCATTACCGATGTAGCAATGTTGCAAACACCCAAAGGGGGATTTGAATATCTTGTTTCTCCTCTTGATACTGAGGAAGAAGAAGCGATAAGTCTTGCGACAGTCGTTAGAGCGAGAATTCTCGACCTCTATCAAAAGGAATCAAAGCCGTTGAATATTGTTGCTATCACCGATGGGGCAAAAGTTATTCGCCATCGCCTCTTAGCTATCTTTGGTGTTTTACCTGTTGTGATTTTAGACTGGTATCACCTATGCCAAAAAGTGCGCAATCTGATGTCCATGATTGCTCTCAATAAAGAAGAAAAATCCAATCATGTCAAGTTTTTACTCTCACAACTATGGCATGGTCAGACTGACATTGCTCTCAACTACTTAAAACATCAGGTTGTTGCACGCAATAACAAGGTACTGTTAGAACTCATTGGTTATTTAGAGAAACATCACTCAGAAATCATCAACTACGAAGGTCGGCGAAAAGTCGGTAAAAGTATTGGTAGTGGTCGCATTGAAAAAGGAGTAGATTTAGTCGTTGGTCATCGTCAGAAAAAAAAGGGTGTCAGTTGGAGTATTAACGGTAGCAAGGCTTTAAGCTTGCTCAAGATAGCTGAACTTAATCATTGCTGGACTTCTCTTTGGTTTCCTGCTCAATCTTGTTAATCATCAACTAATTATTTACAGGTGGAAAATTTTTATAAAGTTATTTTTTGTCAGAAGTTGGCCCTATGGAAAATGAGCCAACTTTTTTTAATCCTTTTTAACATTCATTTACCAAGGCAGCCGACTACCATCCCAGGAGAAAAATTCCCCGCTATCTTTTTCTGTGAGTTGGTCTAACACTTCTAATAAT
>JBAVTE010000038.1:0-9038 GCA_049695975.1 Minisyncoccia bacterium
TCCTTTAGAGACCCTCAATTATTCTTCCTTTATAAGAATGCCACAGGCATTGCAGAATGGATACTATGCGACGGTTATTACATCTGGAAAGAGTAATGATATCTCATGGTTTCAAGTAAGTTCTGCTGCAAGTTTTGCTGCGTTTGCGGGATCAAAATCTTTGCTGTGGCTAAAGGGTATTGAAGACGGTAAAAATATTGCAAATGTGCCGATCTTTTTTGATAATAAAAAGGTGGGGCAGTCAGGTGTTGATGGAGTAGCTCTCTTTGACACGCCCTCAGAGCTTATCAGAAAACCAACTGATCCCTACTATACAAGCGATCGAAAGTTTTTTGTTGCTCAGATTCCCACTGGCGATCTGGTCATCCCAATGGAAGGTGAATATGGATATGCGTCGCTTCTTAGTCAAAATGATAGTTGGTGGGATTATACTTCTCTTAATAAAAATATTTATCTACCAACCGATACTCTTCATTTTTGGGCGATAGAGAAACCTCGAAGTGGAGAAGCATCAGGTGATGAAATAAACGTTAGGCTTACAAATACTTATTGGAGTGAAAATCAAGACAACATCGTAATTTATGCAGAGACAAATGTAAAACTTTCAGAATACAATACTGTTACTGGAGAATTATCTTTTACCAATCTTAAGCCGGGTGTTTATACTTTAACCTTTCGTAAAGGATCCGATGTTATCGCAAGCCAGGGAGTTACCGTAAGTGCCTATATAAAACCGGCTTACAAAATTACTGCTATTCCAGACAAAGCCGCTCTTTTTGCTGGAGACAACGTCACTTTTAAAGTAAAGGCAGAATTTTTTGATGGGACTCCTGTTACAAACACTATTCTTTCTTACTCTGCATATTCAAGATCAAACTATCAAGGAGAGATAACCCTCGATTCTCAAGGGGAAGGATCGTTTACTATTACTCCTGAATACACAAGCGACCAAACATATTGGCCATCGTATTTAAGTGTAAATGTGCGGCCATTAAAAGCTGAGGAAGGACAGATAGAAACGAATTCTTCAGTATTTGTATTTGGTCCACATATAAATAATTCAATTAGTCAGAAACAGACAGGTTCAGATGTAAACTTTACAGTAAAAACACGCTCTGTCGTTTTCGATAATAGTTCTCGAGGTGAACCGTATTTTAATACTGAAGAGTATTTGGGCTCTCCGGTAGTAGGTGCGCCGACAAATATAGATGTATCAGAGGTTGTTTATCTAAAAGACCAGACAGGAACAGGCTATGATCCAATAAATAAAATAGCTTATCCGATTTATAATTATCGAACAGAAGATCACCCTATGTTTTCACAGACTATTTATTCAGATCAAAATGGGTCTGCACAGTTTTCTTTTGCTCCAGAAAATAAAAAAACATATAAATTCATTTTTACGACTTATGACAATACTGGCCGAGTAGTCAAAGACTCAAGATACGTTTATGGGGGAATCGGTGATTTTGATTATGATTCGCAAGATTCGTCTTATTATCTTTACAATCAAGATAATGGTAAAAATTATAAAATCGGAGATCCTGTCAATCTTCAATTGCAAACTAATCAAGGAATCACTCCTCCAGATGGTCAGAGCAATTACTTATTCATGAAAGTAAATAATGGCACGATAGATTATCAAATAGCAGATTCGCCTAAATACAATGCAAATTTCCAAAGTAAAGATATTCCAAACGTAGGTATTTGGTCTGGCTGGTTTTCGGGTGGGCGCTTCCACAATTCATATCTGCAAAATATTTCCTTCGATGCGAACGAACGTCGCTTAAATATTGCAATTACCAAAGACAAAGCAATCTATAATCCAGGAGATGATGTAAATATAGAAATAAAAGTAACAGATAAAAATAATAATCCAGTTAAAGCTGAAGTGAATCTTTCTGCTTTGGATGAAGCTGTATTTTCAATCAGACCAGATGAAAAAGACATTACCAATGATCTTTACAGAGATATTTATTCTCAAGTTGTTATTCGTACATCAAATATGCCTCCTTATGGCGGAGGAGGTGCTGAAAAAGGTGGAGGGGATGGCGATAGTCCACGATCAAATATTCAAGAAATGGCTATCTTTAAATCAGTTACAACAGATGCGGGTGGGCACGCCAATGTTCAATTCAAATTACCTGATAATATTACTTCATGGCGTCTGACAAGTCAGGCTGTCACTAAGGATTTGTTTGCAGGAAAAGATGTATCTTTCATACCGGTTACTTTGCCTCTATTTGTTGATGTGACGATAAATAATACTTATCTTGCTGGAGATTTACTTATACTTCGACTGCGAACGTTTGGAATATCCGCTAGTCAAGGAAATGTAAATTATACAATTGAGAGTCCTACCTTGCCATTTAAAAAGATTGAAGTGGCAAATGGAAGTAGTATAGAAATTCCACTCGGAATATTAACTCTCGGAAGCCACAATCTCACAGCAAGAGTGAGTAGCGGAGCGTTTTCAGATGCTCTTACGCGAACAATAAAAGTTTTAAGCAGCTATTTTACAAAAAATACATCCGAATTCTATGAGGGGGAAGCAGGATTAAAAATTAAAAATAATGCCTCTGGATACACGACGCTTACTTTTAGTTCATATGGTCGCGGGCAATTATACAATGAGCTGAAATCACTATGTTCTCTATGCGGTGTCAGACTTGATCAAAAAGGAACACAAAAAATATCAGCAGATTTTCTTAACAGTTATTTTGGAGAGAAGAATGAAAAACAAGATTTTAATGCTGATAAATATCAAGCTTACTCAGGAGGTATACAATTATTGCCATATAGTAGTGACGATCTTGAGTTGTCTGCAATCTCAGCACATCTATTTGAGGATTCAACTTTTGACCGAGCTTCGCTCAAGAATTATTTATCTCAAGCCTTGAATGATAAAAAATCTGATTCATCAAGAATAGTTCGTGCTCTTTATGGTTTGACTTCTTTCGACGAACCAGTGCTTACTAAAATTCAAAAAATTAAGAACGATAAATCTCTTACGCTTAAAGATAAGGTGTTCGTAGCGCTTGCCCTTGATTCAATCGGAGCAAAAGAAGAAGCACGCGCCTATTACAAAGAGATGATAAAGCCCTCAGTTTCGAGCAAGTCTTCTTACGCTTATGTCACTGGTCTTAGGGGCGATGATACAATTATAACCACAATTTTAGTTGCAGCACTCACTGCTAGCATTGAAGAACCGGAATCTGTTGAGCTTGCACTATATGCGGATCAAAATCCTCCACATGAGACATTGAGTAATTTTGAGCAACTTCTATATATAAAGTCAGCTCTACCTAAACTTAATTCAGAGGAAGTGAGTTTCGCTTATAAGGCTGGGTCAAAAGAGGGAAGTAAGACTTTGAAAAATGGCGAATCATTCGAGCTCACCCTTTCTCCTCAGGATCTAGCTATATTCAAACTTTCTAATGTTAAAGGTAAGCTTGGTGTAGTTTCTTCTTATGAACAAGAGGCGGACCCAGAATTTATTTCTAAAGATACAAATCTCAATCTTTACCGAGCTTATCAAGTAAATGGAGAGGCTACTCTAGACTTAAATGAAGGAGATTTAGTGAAAGTACAACTATTTCCTACTTTTTTGCAGAATGCACTTACAGGGGCTTATCAAATTGTGGATTATTTACCAAGTGGACTCCGTCCAATAGATCAAGAATCAAACAGATACTATAATGGCAATTATGACTCTCGAGTTTATCCAATGGAAATCAATGATCAAAAAGTAACTTTTGTGATTGATAAAAATATGACTATACCGATTTACTATTTTGCTCGAGTAGTATCAAAAGGAACATATAAAGCAGAACCTGCAATACTTCAATCATTAAAAAGTTTTGACAGCATAACGATATCAAATGAAGATAAAATCACTGTTAAATAATGTAAAAATAAAAATCGCATTATTATTCCTTCTCCTGATTCTTATCGTTTTTGGAGTTATTTTGATGTCCACATCTGTAAAAAGCAATCGATCTGAAAATTCATACCACATATCTTTGTGGAATGAATATGCTCCTGAAATAGACAGGGCGATTAAGACAGAAATGTTAAAACAGCCGATTAATCTCGAACACATTTATGGTGGTGTCGTCTCCCATCATATCCCTACTACTATACCGCGATTGGTTCAGTTTTATAGTCGCCTCAAGCAAACGCAGTCTGTTAAAAACTTTATCATTATTGGTCCAGATCATACTAATGCGGGCAAAGCACCAATAACAGCATCAAATGACGTTTTTTTTACTGTCTATGGTGAAGTTAGACCAATTGATGGTATGGCTGTGAAGTTGCAGAACGCGAAATTGGCAAATATTGCTGAGTCTCCGTTTGATTTGGAGCACTCGGTTGGTTCTCAAATGTTAGTTATCAGTAAGATTTTTCCAAACGCAAAAGTGACTCCTATTATTCTTCGATCAGATACAACTAAATACCAAGCAGAATCTTTAGGGAAAATGTTAGCCACATCTATGGATGAGGAAACAGTAATTATTGCGAGCGTTGACTTCTCTCATTATCTTACAACTGATCAAGCTATTTCCATCGACCAAATCTCTGGAGAAGTATTGCGGAGTCTTGATCTTAAAGATTTACCTCTTGTGATTGCGGACTCCCCAGCTTCTCTAGCAGTATTTATGGAGGTAATGAACGAAAAGAAAGCTCGTGACACAGACGACATCACTATTTTAAATACAAATGATTTTATGCAAAATTCAGATTATACAACTGGGTATCTATTTGGATATTGGGGTACGAAATGATGAGAGATATTTAGTTTTGTAAGAGCATGGGGTGAAATAGCCTTACTTTATTAACCCAAATTGTTTGTGAAGCGGTTTTCTTTTTTCTTATTTTTACGCTATTATCTTTATATGAAACCAACTGAAAGAAAAGGTCTTCGCACCTGGATAGAAATAGACAAAAAAGCCATAAAGCACAATTATGAGATTTTTCGTTCGCTTATTTCTCCGAAATGCAAAATGATGAGCGTGGTGAAGTCCAATGCTTACGGACACAATCTTACTGAATTTTCAAAGGAACTTGAAAAGCTTGGTGTGGAGTATCTGGGGGTTGATTCCGTGGTAGAAGCGCTGGCTTTGCGAAAGGAGGGAATTAAAATTCCAATTCTCGTTCTCGGTTACACATTACCTGAAATGCTAGAAATTGCTTCAGAAAAAGATATTAGTATTACGGTCTCAAATTTTGTGATGCTTTCAGAAATAAAAAAACTAAATTTAAATAAAAGAAAAATAAAAATTCATATAAAAGCGGATACTGGTATGAGTCGGCATGGTTTTTTAGAAAATGAAGTGTACAAAGTTTTGAAAGAAATTAAAAATAATAAAAATATTTCGGTTGAGGGACTCTTTACACATTTTGCGATGTCCAAAAATCCTGCTTTTCCTTCCTACACAAATTATCAAATAGAAAAATTTAATAAATGGAAAAAAGCTTTTAAGGAAGCTGGTTTCAAGCCTGTTTGTCATGCTTCCGCGACATCTGGAACTTTGCTCTATAATGATGCACATTTTGATATGGTAAGAATCGGTATCGGTTTATACGGAATTTGGCCATCAAAGGAGTTGCAAGTTATTTGTGAAAAGAGTTTTTCTTTGAAACCGATTTTGTCTTGGAAGACTATTATTGCGGAAGTTAAAAAAATGCCAAAGGGAACTAAGGTTGGATATGATTGCACCGAAACACTTTTAAGAGAGTCTAAAATTGCTGTGATTCCTGTAGGGTATTGGCACGGTTATCCACGGGCACTTTCAGGAATTGGGAAAGTTTTAGTAAATGATAAAGAGTGCAAAATTCTCGGCAGAGTTTGTATGGATATTATTATTATAGATGTAACAGATGTCAAAAATGTGAAAGTGGGTGATGAAGTAACTTTGATAGGAAAGGATAAAAAATCAGAAATTTCCGCCGATTATCTTTCTGGCTTATTGGACGCTTCTACTTATGAATTTTTGACGAGAATTAATCCTCTTATTAAAAGATTTTATATTTAACTGGGTTTTTTCAAATTTTCTGATAGTATGTAGCTTACATGAAGAATATTAGGAATTTTAGTATCATAGCTCACATTGACCACGGCAAATCTACCCTCGCGGATAGAATGCTTGAGATCACCCATACCATTGAAAAGCGAAAAATGCGCGAGCAGGTTTTGGACAGTATGGATTTAGAGAGGGAGCGTGGAATTACTATTAAAATGCAACCTGTGCGTATGAAATGGACTCATGGGGGGGATGAATATATTTTAAATCTTATAGATACTCCGGGGCATATCGACTTCTCCTATGAGGTTTCTAGGGCTCTAAAGGCCGTGGAGGGCTCAATTTTGCTTGTAGATGCGACTCAAGGTGTGCAAGCTCAGACATTGACTACACTCAATATGGCACGCGAACAGGGGCTCAAAATAATCCCGGTTATTAGTAAGACTGATTCTCCTCTTGCGAGGATTGAAGATGTAAAAAGGGAGATTGCAAAGCTTTTGGAAATTGAAGAAAGCGAGATATTACAAGTGTCTGGAAAGACAGGTGACGGTGTAGAAAATCTTTTAAACGAAGTTATAAAAAGAGTTCCTCCACCCAAGTCTGAACTTTTAGATTCCAAAATTTTTAGATCATTGGTTTTTGATTTTCAGTATTCAAATCATCGGGGAGTTATAGTTTATGTGAGAGTTTTTAATGGAGAGGTTCGCAAAAACACACCTTTGATTTTTAAAATCGCCAGTGAAACATTCAATGCTATTGAAGTTGGAATTTTTTCTCCGTCTGATGTGCCGATGGAGTCACTTTCTAGTGGAGAGATCGGTTATATTGTAACTGGTATTAAACAGCCAGGTATTGCGTCTGTCGGAGATACTGTTTCTTTTGCAAAAGATCCTACACCAGCTCTTTCTGGTTATTTTACTCCGAGTCCTGTGGTCTGGGCCTCTGTTTATCCTGAGGGCCAAGATGATTTTAACGAGCTAAAGCAAGCACTGGGACGTCTCAGATTGTCTGATTCATCTTTTGCTTATGAAGAAGAGTCTTCCGGTACTCTTGGTAGAGGATTCCGATGTGGTTTCCTTGGTATGCTCCATTTGGAAATTATTGTTGAGAGACTTAGGAGAGAATTTAATTTGCATCTCGTAGTTACTTTACCAAGTATTACTTATGAAATTGAATATAAAAACGGCAAAAGAGATATTGTTTATTCACCTTCGCTTTTTCCAGATGATTATTTGATTTCAAAAATTTTTGAGCCATGGGTTTCTGTGAAGATTATTACACCAAATCAATATATCGGAAGTATTATTCAAAATCTTTTTGAGCACGAGGCTAGTGTAGAGACGACAGAAACTTTTGGAGATAACAGGACATCTCTTACTATAAATATGCCACTTCGTGAACTTATGAGGAATTTTTTTAATGAATTGAAAAGTATTACTTCTGGTTATGCTTCTATTTCTTACACAATGACAGAGCTAAAGGAAGCGGATGTCGTGCGTCTTGATATTTTGGTTGCAGATGAGCCTGTGCAGGCTTTTGCGAGAGTGGTTTCGAGAAAAAGAGCCCAGGAGGAAGCTGAAGTTCTTGTAGAGAAACTTCATTCTGTTCTTCCAAGACAAATGTTTAGTTTCAAAATTCAAGGGGTTGCTATGGGGAGGATTTTATCATCAAGATCGATGTCTGCAATGCAAAAGGATGTTACCGATTATTTGTATGGAGGAGATATTACTAGAAAGATGAAACTTCGAGAAAAGCAGAAAAAGGGAAAGAAAAGAATGAAGGCGAGAGGTAAAGTAAACATACCTCAAGATGTGTTTTTGAAGATGGTAAAGAGTGATTAGTTTTACCTAAAAAATAGGGGCGTAAAGCAAAACCATACTCAAGATAAGAAGTGCTCCAACTACAATCCAAGTTTTCTTTATTATTTTTTTTGTTTTTTTATCAAAAAGCATTGTAATTTGATTAATGTTTTTATAAGATTATGTTACCATTATACTTATGGATTTTCAACAAAAGAGAAAAATAAAGAGTGTAATGTATTCAAAGGTGACTTTGTTTATTTTACTAATTATTTTTATTTTTTTAGCAAAAGGTGCGTGGGGGATTTATATAAAAGCTCAAAGTAGTAGGAATAGTTTGGCGGAGACAAATAAGGAATACACGGATTTGGAAACAAGGGAAAATATGTTAACGGGAAATATTGCTAGATTAAAAACGGAAGAGGGGATTGAAGCAGAAATAAGAAGCAAATATAGTGTTGCGAAAAGTGGTGAAGTAAGTATAGTAATTGTGGACAAGGATGCAACAAATACGACGAACAAAGGTGGTTCAGGTAGTGGTTTTTGGGGCAGTTTTTTAAATTGGTTAAAATAGGTTTGCGAGTGTAGTATAGTGGTAGTACATGTGCTTCCCAAGCATAGGGCGCGAGTCCGATTCTCGCCACTCGCACAAAAAGCAAAACTCCCTCCACAAAATGCTTTTGCCCATCACGAAAATTTTTTGCAAAAAATTTTTTCTGTCCGTCGCCAGTCGCGACTCCCAAGGATGTTAAAAAGCACTTTGTTACGAAAATTTTGCTGATTTTCTGCTTGCTTTACTGAAACGTTTAGAAGGTCTTTTCCTTTTACTTTATAGTGATATAATAAGGGTATGAAAAAAGTAATAATGTATTCAACGCCGACTTGTCACTTCTGCAATTTAGCAAAAGATTTTTTTGATGAAAATAAGATCAAATATGAAGTTTATAATGTTTCTGCTGATTTGGAAAAAAGAAAAGAGATGATAGATAGATCTGGACAGATGGGAGTACCGGTGATTCTCATTGATGATGAAGTAGTGGTGGGGTTTGATGAAGAAAAGGTGAGGGAGAAGATGGAGATATAGAAAGGAAAGTATGAGGGTTCGGCTATTACATAGCATGGTGCTTTCTATGTTTGTTTAAATTAAGAAATTTTCACAAACATAGAAAAGCCTTTTGAGCTTGACACGAAGTGAAGCATTTCACTTCCCCTCGGC
>JBAVTE010000039.1:0-2247 GCA_049695975.1 Minisyncoccia bacterium
CTCACCGCTTCGGCAAATTTCTGGACGTTAGTTTCTAGACTCAGGATATAGTATCGCTGTTCTGTGGAAACCATTCAGGGCAACCGCATACAATTCTTAACAATTGACGAAAACTAGATAACAAGTATATTTAAGGCGGAGAGAACCTCTTGGAGATAGTCATTATTCCAACCAGATTTCAAACGTTTGCCCTTAATTCCCACTTTTGTTTTTTTGTCTCGTGACAGTAAATTTAAGCCAACATGACGGATAACAGCTAAGTTTTCTGCACTATTTCCCCGACAAGCTTGAGAAGCATCTTCCTTAAAACTGACATCAAGCATCCAATGCAATTGATTTTCTATGCTCCAATGGCTCCTCACCGCTTCGGCAAATTTCTGGACGTTAGTTTCTAGACTCAGGATATAGTATCGCTGTTCTGTGGAAACCATTCCCTTAACTTGACGCTCTGATTCGACCATTCCTATGCTTTTTAATCCAACCCATTTTTCGGAGCCGAGTAAAAAATCTGTGTTTCCCATTGTCCAGTAGCGTCGAATTTCTGTTCGTCCATGTCCCTTTTCTACCGATTCGTAAAATTGATGGCTAATATTTTTGAAGTTTTGACAGCGTGCTACTGTAAACAATTGCTTCACGTCTTCATAGAGATTACCTTGATTCCCTTTAAGAGCTAATACATAGTCTGCACCTTCTTCGATTATTGTTTTTGCTATCTCTGTCTGACATCCCATTGCGTCAATACTAACCAAACAACCCCGTAAGGCTAACATCTTTAATAAAGGAGGGATTGCTGTTATTTCATTCGATTTTTCATTGACTTTTTTTTGTCCTAATACCAAACGTTGAGATGCTGACCAGACACTTACCATATGAATTAGACTACGAGAATTTCCTCTTTCCTTTGCCCCTCTTAAGGTTTTTCCATCAATGTTTACTAACTCTCCTTCACTTACTTGATGTACAGCTTCCATCCATCCTATAAAACATTTTTGTAATTCCTCTGGTTTAAGTCGAGCAAATACTCGCTCGAATGTGTCTACTGATGGAATTCCATTCTTTAGCTCCAAAAAAGTTTTCAACCACTCTTCTTTTGCTCTACCGTATTGTGCTATTTCTACAAAATTATCCGCTCCGCTAATCGTTGCACAAATTGTAATGATCAGAATGTCGAGTAGTTTATGGTCAATACTGTGGATAGCTCTGGGGTCTTTTAAAGAGCTAAAATGCATTTCAATTAACGCTGTAGGACTTGATGACATCGTTGACTCCTTTTTGTTTTCAATTAGTCTTATTTTCTTACTATCTTTGCCTCCTAGTATTCACTTTTCTTGTTAAGTTATTTTGCGCCTTGGCTCGTCTGGATTTACGGCAAAAACTGTATAATAGAATACGTTGTATGAGGATGACATAAATGTTATTTTTTCTAGAAAATCTCCTGAAATTACCAAAAGTAAGCATAAGAAATGTTGTTCAAGAAGGAACAGAAGTTTTCTTAATACTGAGTTGTCAAGAGGAAGAAGTCAAATGTAACTACTGTGGAAAGTTAAGCGATGAATTACATCAAACAAACAACATACTAGTAAGAGATTTACCGATATCGGGTCAAACAGTATACCTGAAAGTACCTCGTCGTAAATTTTATTGTAAACAATGTCAAAAATATTTTACAGAAAATCTGGAATTTATGGAAGCCCGTAGAAAATATACAGTACGGTATGAAGAATATATTTATGAAAGAGTGAATGTGAGCAGTGTAGAACAAGTAAAAAGAGAGGAGTCTCTATCTTGGGATCAAGTTCATGGAATTTATCAGCGTCAATGTGAAAGTAAAAAAAAAGATTGGCAAGGAGTGAAACATCTAGGAATAGATGAAATATCAAAACGAAAAGGTCATCAAAATTTCGCAACAGTAGTAGGAGACTTGGAGAAAGGAGAATTAATAGAAGTAATTGATAGTCATCAACAAGATGAAATAATTGAAGTACTGATGGAGCAACCATTAGAGGTAAGAGAAGGGGTAGAAGAAGTGAGTGTAGATATGTGGGGAGGATTTCCAAAGGTAATAGAAAAAGTGTTTCCCAATGCAGTAATTGTGACGGATAGATTTCATGTAATGAAAGCGGTGAATGAAGAATTAAATAAAATTCGTAAACAGATTAAATTTAGTGTAAAAATAAAGGGAGCAAAGTGGTTATTATTAAAAAATAAGAAAGACCTGAAAGAAGAAGAATTACAAAAATTAGAATT
>JBAVTE010000040.1:0-9378 GCA_049695975.1 Minisyncoccia bacterium
CCAAAAGGATTAATACTAAATTGAAAATGTCGCCGAGGGAATTTACCAAAATTTGCGAAAAAAATCGCCCTAGGATACAATGAGAGTAATTGGTGTAATGTTTGTCTTAAAAAAGGGGTACCTTACAGACGGTTCAGTCTTTCGTTGTAGCCAAGCGGATAAGGAAAGCAACGTGGGGAAAGTTTCTCTGTCTGGAACGGTCGCATTCAACGATGCGTCCAATGACAGTTGGATAAACAGCGATCCCCTTAGTGACGAAAAATGCACGCGATGTGCTTTTCTACCGCTTTGCATGGGTGGTTGCAGGTTGAGGAGGATGAGGAGTAAAGACGATTACTGTCTTGATTGGATGAAAAATACCAAGAAGTTTCTACAATTGCTGGTACTTAACGAGCGTCTGGCAATTAAGTAGAAAAGGTGGTATATTAAATTACGGAAAGGAGGTCAGCATGAAACGGATTAAGACGGCGGTTGCTGTCAGGATTCGGATGCCCCGCGCAAGCGGAGCCAGTTGCTGTCGTGGAAGTTGAACTTCCCGACTGTGTTACGTGCCCAGCTTAAGGAAGCTGGACACCTTTTTATCTATCGGTTCTTCCTAAAATAGCTCTTGTTAGATGATGTACTGTTTCTTCTAACTTTTCAAAATATGAGTCAATTATTTTTGTATTATTTTTAGATAAAGTTTTAATCTTATTTTCACTGTATTTATCAAAATCGTACAATAAAACATGGAGCATCTCGTGTACCAGCGAATACTCCTCGTCACCTCTCCATGGGTTCCACGTTAAAAGTATTGTAGCGGTTTTTTTCTTTGTGTTGGCTATAAAATGGCCACTTTGGCGATAACCATTGTCTTTTTGAAAATCCACAATTATTAATTTGAATTTCCAATCTCTCATTTTGAGTTTCTTTTGCCAAAAACCCAACATCTTTTTGAGTTCAACAAAAGACAGACCTTTTTTAGCAGGTGGATTAAAGTCGACAATCAGGCCTTTTTCTATTCTTTTCTTCATATTTTAAATATAGCACAATATCTCAAAATAGTATATAATACCTGATACACATTTATTAGTGCTACTAAAAGTGCCAAATGTGTTTAGACATTACCATAGCAAATTGACTTATATACACAACACATGTTATTGTCACATTAGATAGTTACTTAGAAAGGAGAAAAAGGATGTCAAGTAAAAGACATTTACGGAAACGTTCCTGTGAGTCAAAAATTAGACACAATAGCGAATGTTTGGCATTTAACCATGCCAAAAGTCTAGGATTTGGATATTTATCTTACTGTTGTCAGTTTTGTGGCGGTTGGCATGTTGGTCGCCCTGACAAAAGGAAACTCCAAAGCATTAAAACTAGAAAGAAAAATGCTAGAAAAATGTTATAAGACTACCAACATGAAACCCATCAGACACTTGTCGGTGGGTTTTCTTTTACTTAACATCCTCCATCTTAAGTTCATATATGCATATTTTAATTCCTTCTCTCTTGTCAACAAGTTCTGAAAACCATACAAAATGAACTTTATTAAAATATTTGAATAATATATTATTAATGTTATTATATATTAAAGTCAAGACAGAAAAAATATTTCGTTAAAAATTACGAAAGATTATTGAAGAAACTGAATTGACTCAAATCGAGTTAACAAAAGATTGAGGTTGTCGAACTAAAAATTTTGTAAAAATTATAAATAAAAAATATTAACTATATATAAAGTAATTTTATGAACTGTGAAAAATGTAAAAATCCTCTTCCATTAAACACAAAAATTTGTCCATCATGTGGAACTGAAGTTAAAGTAAATACCTCGAAAAATGAAGTAGCGAATGATATCATTATTGAAGGAAAAAAAGTAAATGACAAAAAAACTTTTGATCAAGTTGTTAGTTTTTGTGCTCTTTTTTTTGGTTTTATCATTGCTAAATATATCGGTGCAGGTTTTTTATTTTTTTTAGGAGGAGGGATTTTGGGTCAATGGTTTCCTAAATGGTATCTGAAACGAAATAAAATAAATATAAATCTAGTTAAATGGATTGTATGGTCAAATGTTATTACTTGGTTATTCCCGATAATAGGAATTATCACTGGTTTTGCTGCACTAGAATTTGGAAATCATTTTCCAAATGATCGTAAAAAATATAAAACGATTGCCGTTATTGGAATAGTTGCTTCACTTTTAAATATTATTCTAGGAATATTAATACCTACTAAATAAGTTATCTTTGTCACAAATGTTCATGCACTCTTTGACTTAATAGTATACAGTGACATCAATAAAAGTTATCTACAAACCATTCTTAAAATAAATACTAGATTATTTTATAGTTTATATGAATTTTTGAATGTCTATTTTTTCAAATATTTTTATCTGTGGTACAATTATAACATTATTAATTAAGCAAGATAAAAATGCAAACAGAACCAGTAAAAGATTTCGTCAATAATAGTAAATATTATTTATATATTGCCGTCTCATTTGTTGCTATCCTAATTATTTCAAACACAGTAGCTGTCAAGCTCATCGGTATAGGTCATATCGTTTTTACTGGTGCATTTTTAATCTTTCCTATTAGCTATATTTTTGGAGATATTTTGACTGAAGTGTATGGCTACAAAGCTACAAGAAATATCATTTGGGCTGGTTTCTTTACTCAATTTTTGATGGTATTTTGCTATTCACTAGTACAAATAATGCCTGCCGCAAGTGTCTGGACCAATCAAGCATCTTACAATGTTATTTTAGGTGTAGTACCCAGAATAGCGATAGCCTCAATGATTGGTTATTTCTGTGGTGAATTTGCAAATTCCTATATAATGTCAAAAATCAAAATCAAAACTGAAGGTAAATTACTCTGGGTAAGAACAATAGGATCAACCATCGTGGGACAGCTTCTTGATAGTGTTTTATTTACAGTAATTGCCTTCTTTGCTACCATTCCTACACATATATTACTTACCATGATTGCTGTCCAATACTTTGGAAAAGTTATATATGAAATAATATTAACCCCAGTTACTTATTATTTAATCAAAAAACTCAAACAAGCTGAGGGCGTGGATACATATGACCGTAATATAAGCTACAGTCCTTTTGGTATTAAAGATTAAACATAATTTATATAAACAATCAATAAAATATGCAAGTAATATTATTATCAATAGTAACTTTCTTTTCTACTGCCCTTGGTGGTCTTTTTTCGATCAAACACAAAGATAATCTCCACAGAATAATGGGCTTCACTGCTGGTATACTTCTCGGCGTTGTATTTTTTGATGTTTTTCCGGAAATTATTAATTTAATAATAAAAAATAATTTTAGTACAACAAAGGTAATGATTGCACTCGTTCTTGGTTTTTTAATTTTTCATATTTTAGAAAAAACAATTTTAATACACCACTCTCACGAAGAAGAATACGCAGATCACAAACATCCCCAAGTCGGTGTTTGGTCGGCTATTGCCCTCGCTGTACATAGTTTTATGGATGGTGTTGGTATTGGTCTTGGTTTTCAAGTAAGCAATGAGGTTGGAATTTTAGTTACCGTTGCAGTCATTGCTCACGATTTTACTGATGGCATGAATACCGTTACCTTGATGCTAACTCATAAAAATAGTGTCGAAAAAGCAAAATGGTTTTTACTTTTAGATGCTCTTGCACCTATACTCGGAGCAATTTCCACTCTATTTTTCCAAGTATCAGAAAGTTTTCTTATTTTATATCTCGGATTTTTCGCTGGATTCTTACTTTATATCGGCGCAAGCGACATATTACCAGAGGCTCACAGCAGAGACAGTTCTCTCAAAACTATTGCACTCACTGTTTTGGGTCTAACTTTTATTTTTATAATCACACGATTTGTTTGATTTAATATCTATTTTAGATTATTGTTCTAGTATATGATTATATTAGGTATTGAAACTTCCTGTGACGAAACGGCTATTAGTATTATAAATTCCGAAAAAAATGGAGAAAAAACTTTGATTAAAGTTCTTGGAAATCAACTTTTTTCACAAATAGCCATACATGCACAATATGGTGGGGTTTTTCCAATGATGGCAAAAAGGTCTCACGCAGAAAATATGATTCCCCTCTTTCTAGAATGTCTAAAAGAAGCCAAGCTTTTTTACGAAGAAGAAAAAGAACTTTCAGAAGAAAAAAAATCGACAATAAAAACAATCCTTGAGAGAGAATTTGAACTTGCAGAAAAACTTTTAGATTTGGCAAAAGATATTTCTACACCAAAAATAGATGCGATAGCTGTAACACAAGGTCCTGGACTTGAACCAGCTCTCTGGGTAGGACTCAATTTTGCAAAAGCGATTTCATATCTTTGGAATATTCCACTCATCCCCACAAACCATATGGAAGGACATATTTTTGCTGGATTGATGAAAAAAGTTAACAATGATTATGAAATAATTACACCAGAAATGCCAACTATTGCTCTTTTAATAAGCGGAGGTCATACGCAACTCGTTCTTTCAAAATCCCTCCAGGAATACGAGGTTATCGGCGAAACAAGAGACGACGCCGTGGGTGAAGCTTTTGACAAAGTAGCCAGAATTATCGGACTTCCCTATCCTGGTGGTCCTCAAATTTCAAAACTTGCCGATAAAGAAAGAACTGAATCTGGTTTAAACGCAGAAAAAAAATGGAACTTGCCTCGCCCAATGATTCATTCAAAAGATTTAGATTTTTCATTTTCTGGATTAAAGACTTCCGTACTTTATACTGTTAAAAAAATCCCTGAACTCACAGAAAAAATAAAACAAGAAATCGCCAGAGAATTTGAAGATGCTGTAGTGGAAGTGCTTTCATCAAAAACAAGATCTGCAGTGGAACAATTTGGAGCAAAGACTCTAGTTCTAGGTGGTGGAGTAAGCGCCAACAAAGAAATCCGCACAAAGCTTGCCAAGCTTGCGGAAGAAATAAATGTTACTTTTTTTGTTCCAGAAATAAGTGCTTCCACAGATAATTCTCTTATGATAGCAGTTGCGGGATTGTTCAATTATTCAAACCAAAAGCCATATTTTGGAGAAATACTCAAAGCTGATGGTAATTTAAAGTTAAATTAAAAAATAATTTTTTAATTTCCCTAATAATCTTTTTTTTGGTATTATTTACGAGATGAACGACAAATTTTTAAAACCATACAATCCCCAAGAAACTGAGCCAAAAATATATAAAATATGGCAGGATAGCGGTTTTTTTAACCCTGATAACCTTCCAGAAAGACACAAGGTCCCCTATACTATTATGATGCCTCCACCAAACGCAACAGGTATCCTTCATATGGGACACGCCATGATGCTTACAGTAGAAGATGTGATGATCCGCTACCAAAGAATGCTAGGTAAAAAGACACTTTGGCTTCCAGGTACAGATCATGCATCTATCGCCACCCAAGCAAGAGTTGAAAAAGATATTTATAAAAAAGAAGGTAAAAACAGATATGATATCGGTAGAGAAGAATTATTAAAAAGAATTGATGAGTTTGTCCAAAATAGCCGTAGCACCATCACTTCACAAACAAAAATTCTAGGTGCTTCTTGTGACTGGTCACGTGAAGCCTTTACTCTAGATGAAAAAAGGAGCCTTGCTGTCCGCACAGTTTTCAAAAAAATGTATGATGATGGACTAATCTATCGTGGAAACAGAATCGTAAACTGGGATCCAAAAGGTCAGACCACTATTTCTGATGATGAAATTGTGTATGAAGAACGCGACGCAAAAATGTACACTTTCAAATACTCAAAAGATTTTCCTATTTCTATCTCTACTACAAGACCAGAAACAAAAGTTGGAGATACTGCAGTAGCAGTACATCCCGAGGACGAAAGATACAAAGAATATGTTGGGAAAGAATATGATGCTATTTTCTGTGGAGTTCCTATTCATATAAAAATAATTACAGACAAAAATGTAGAAAAAGATTTTGGTACTGGTGCACTTGGTGTCACCCCAGCTCACAGCATTGTAGACTGGGAAATGGGATTAAAAAATAATCTCCCTGTAATACAAGTGATAGACGAAAGGTCAAAAATGATGGTGGGTGGAGATAATATCAAAGGTAAAAAAGTTACTGAAGCTAGAGAAGTAATAGTAGAATGGCTCAGATCCGAAGGACTTTTGGAAAAAGAAGAAAATATTAAGCAAAATGTTTCCACCGCAGAGAGGACCGGCGGAATTGTAGAACCAATTCCAAAACTTCAGTGGTTTGTAGCCGTAAATAAAAAATTTACTCTTCCCCATTCAGAAATAAACGGTATAAAAAGCGGTCAGGAAACAACTTTGAAGGAAATAATGAAAAATGCAGTAGAAATGGATCAGATTAAAATCGTTCCTGAATATTTTAATAAAACATATTTTCATTGGATAGATAAGCTCGGTGACTGGTGCATTTCAAGACAGATCTGGTATGGACATCGTATTCCGGTTTGGTATAAAGATGCAGAAATATACTCTGATATAGAAGCTCCAAAAGAAGATGGTTGGATACAAGATGAAGACACACTTGATACCTGGTTTTCATCTGCCTTATGGACTTTCTCAACTCTTGGATGGCCAGAAAAAACAAAAGACTTAGAACTTTATCATCCGACAGATATGCTTGAAACTGGCTATGAAATAATTTTCTTTTGGGTAGCAAGAATGATAATGATGACAGGATATACCTTAGGTACAATTCCTTTCAAAAAAGTCTATTTTCATGGAACCGTCAGAGATGCGAAAGGAAGAAAAATGTCTAAGTCTCTAAATAATGGAATAGATCCGATAGAAGTAGCAAAAAAATTCGGGATGGACGCTGGGAGAATGGCTCTCATCATAGGAGTTGCTCCTGGAACAGATAGCAAGATTTCCGAAGATAAAATAAAAGGATACAAAAACTTTGCAAACAAAGTTTGGAATGTTGCAAGGTTTGTTTTTTCAAACACTGAAGATATAAAATACGATCCAACATTTTCTGATTATTCTATTTCAGACAAGGATCTCCTAGCAGAAAAGCAAGATGTGCTTGAAGAAATTACACAAGAAATAAACGACGATAAGATTTATCTAGCTAGCGAAAAGCTTTATCACTACATCTGGCACAGATTTGCAGATATCATTTTAGAAGAAAGTAAAAAAATATTTGAAAACAAAAAAGAAGACGAAATAATTTCAAGAAAACAATTCCTATTGAAAACTCTGGACGAAGTATTGCACGCTCTTCACCCATTTATGCCATTTCTCACCGAAGAAATCTGGTCCGAAATGCCAATAGAAAACAAAAAATTACTTATGGTAGAGAAATGGCCAATATAAAATGAACACACCATTGATTATAACCATATTGTTTGCAGTTATTGGAGGAATTGTTCCGATATACTTATGGCTTTGTTTTTGGCTTCACGAAGACAAGGTTCAACCTGAGCCAAAGATTTTGTTATTTTTTACATTCCTCGGCGGTATGATTGGTACTATTGTTGCCCTATTTTTTGAAAAACTTATATATACTTCAGGTTTAATTTCTATTTTTGAAGTTGGGTACTTATATCAAATCGGAAACTTTTTGCAAAACTTTGTTCAGTCAAATTATACAATTGAAAAAATTCTGATGGTTACCGTTTTTGCTCCTATTATAGAAGAACTTATTAAATTCTTCGCCGGATACTTCATTGCAATAAAAAATAAAGCAAATGATGAACCTATTGACCCAGTCATTTATATGATAACAGTTGCTTTGGGTTTTGCCGCTGTTGAAAACATCTTATTTCTAATTGATCCTATTTCCAAAAACACTCTTATTTTTAGCATACTCACAGGAAATATGAGATTCATCGGAGCTTCAGTTCTACATACTATTTCCTCAGCTGTCATCGGAATGTTTATGGGCTTTTCCTATTTCAAAACAAAAACAGAAAGAATTTTATACACAATACTAGGAATTGTCACCGCTATCCTCTTGCATTCTGCATTCAATTTTTCTATAATTATGAAAGGTGGAAATAATGCAATGATCGCAATGGAATGTGTTTGGATTGCTGTCGTTATTCTCCTCTTACTTTTTGAAAGAATCAAAAATATTAAGCTTAATAAAATATAATTATCAATAATTAATCAAGATATAAGTGCAAATTCATAACACTTAAATATCAAAAGAATGAAGAAAAATAAAAAATCTTTATGGCAAAAATTAACAGGTTCTTCAAAAGATGAAGATGAATTTGAAGTCGAGGAAGAAGAAAAAGATGAAGTTGAGGAAGTAAGAGGTATTTTATCAGAAGAGGAAGAAGAAGGTGAGCTTGCTATAGATTTACATCAAACACCAAATGATATTATTCTAAAGACTATTGTCGCTGGTATAAGACCGGAAGATATAGATATATCTATTTCTCGTGACATGGTGACAATCAAAGGCAAAAGAGAAGAAAGCCACGATATAATAGGTGAAGATTATTTTCACAAAGAGTTATATTGGGGAGCTTTTTCCAGAACTGTTATTTTGCCAACTGAAATAAATGTTGACGAAGCAGAGGCTCTAAACAAAAACGGAATGCTTTTAATCAAACTTCCTAAGCTAGACAAAAATAGACAAACTAAGTTGAAAATAAAGACGACATAGCTTTTTTTAGCAAACAAAAGCAGAAATCTTTTCTCACTAATAGCTACGCAATCTAGAAAATCATACAAAATTTTTTTAACGAAAAATTCATGAGTCGCTTCGCTCCGGCAGCCAAATGAATTTTTCTAAAAATTTCGTTGATTTTCTGATTGCTACGCTAAATCGTTCAAAAAGACCTCTGCTTCTGTTTGCTACTCCTATCTAAATTTTTATGCTAAACTCTTTTTATTGCCCCCATAGTTCAACGGATAGAACATTCCCGTCCTAAGGGAAGGATGTAGGTTCAATTCCTGCTGGAGGCACAAGTTAAATTAATTTGTTATAATATATCCATGGACAACGAAAAATTAGATAAAATTTTAGAAAAAGTTGAGGAAAATAATATAATTTTGAAAAAGATGAGGAGAGCCTCTTTTTGGGGAAATGTCTTTCGTGTTTGTTATTGGGGTATAATAATTACACTTTCCATAGGTGCATATTGGTTTATACAACCTTATTTTAATTCATTAATGGAAACATATAGTGGAATACAAAGTGATATAAATAATGTAAAAAATGTTACCTCAAAAATACCCTCTTCTATAGGTGACTTACTAAGATAATTTGCCTCTGGAAAAATTTTCTTAAATAGTGTAATATCTAAAATGTAGAATATATGCCGAGATAGCTCAGTTGGTAGAGCGCTTCCCTGAAGAGGAAGATGTCCCCAGTTCGACCCTGGGTCTCGGCACAAAATTAAAATTCCTCGAGAGAATCTCTCGAGG